>NZ_CABFVS010000009.1 GCF_902150025.1 Bartonella massiliensis | reverse complement strand
TCCTTGCGTGGCAATGATCACAGACGTCTCTTCTGTAACCACCACCTTAACCCGCGCACTATCCAAAAATCTACTGTTCAGGCGAAAACGCTAGACGATCACCTTGTTTTGTCACTGTCACGGCCATCTCGTCGTGAATTTCTCCAAACAAGATTTTTTCTGCGAGAGGATCTTGTATTTCCTTTTGGATAATACGCTTAAGCGGGCGGGCTCCATAAAGGGGATCATAGCCCTTATCAGCAAGAAATTCTCGTACTTCGGGTTCGATATGCAAGGTTATGTTGCGTTCATTGAGCAAACTTTGCAAATGTTGTATCTGAATATCAACAATGGCTTCCATATCTTTGCGTTGCAACCGTTGAAAAAGAATAATCTCATCAATACGGTTTAAAAACTCCGGACGGAAAGCCGCTTTTACAACATTCATGACATCATCTTTGGCTTGATCAACCATTTGACCTTCCGGCAAAGCGGTTAAAAATTCAGCCCCAAGGTTAGAGGTCATAATCAACAAAGTGTTACGAAAATCAACCGTTCTTCCCTGACTATCGGTCAAGCGCCCTTCATCCAACACTTGCAGCAACAAATTAAAGATATCCGGATGCGCCTTTTCAATTTCATCAAAGAGAATAACTTGATAAGGTCTTCTTCGTACAGCCTCTGTGAGCACGCCCCCTTCTTCATAGCCGACATATCCCGGTGGTGCCCCAATGAGACGCGCACCGGCATGTTTTTCCATATATTCTGACATATCAATCCGCAACATGGCATTAGGATCTTGGAAGAGAAAAGCCGCCAGCGCTTTGGTTAATTCGGTTTTTCCCACACCGGTAGGTCCCAAGAACATAAAAGAGCCCAGTGGACGATTGGGATCTTGCAACCCTGCCCGCGCACGCCGGACAGCACGTGCCACCGCTTGAACCGCTTCACCTTGTCCCACAACACGGGTTGCAATTTCATCTTCCATGCGCAAAAGTGCCTCGCGTTCTGCCTCCAACATCCGATCAACAGGAATGCCAGTCCAACGAGAAACAATCCGCGCAACATGTTCCGCGGTCACAGTTTCTTCAACGAGATGATTTTGTTGGTCATCATTTTCCGCTAAAGTCAATTGTTTTTCGAGTTCCGGAATAACACTATAAGCCAACTCTCCAGCGCGTTGGAATTGTCCATCCCGTTGTGCAATCGCCAAAGCATTGCGTGCTTCTTCGAGTTGTTTTTTCAAATCAGCAGCATGGCCTAATTTTTGTTTTTCAGCCTGCCAAGCCGTTGTCATCTCAGCGGACTGTTGTTCCAATGTTTCAAGTTCTTCTTGCACATTTTTCAAACGCTCTTTTGCCGTAGGCTCGACATCAGTTTTCAACGCTTCTCGTTCGATTTTCAACTGCAAAATACGCCGATCAATAGCATCGAGTTCTTCTGGTTTTGAATCAACCTGCATGCGCAAGCGTGCAGCGGCTTCATCGATCAGATCAATGGCTTTATCCGGCAAGAAACGATCTGTAATATAACGGTCTGACAACCGCGCTGCAGCAATCAAAGCACTATCTGCCAAACGTACTTTGTGGTGTTGTTCGTATTTTTCCTTAATCCCGCGCAAGATAGATATGGTATCCTCTAAAGAGGGCTCAGGCACAAAGACCGGTTGAAAACGGCGCGCAAGCGCCGCATCTTTTTCGACATATTTTCGATATTCATCCAAAGTTGTCGCCCCCACACAATGGAGTTCTCCACGTGCCAGAGCGGGTTTAAGCAAGTTTGAAGCATCCATTGGACCATCAGACTTTCCAGCCCCTACAAGGTTATGCAATTCATCAATAAAGAGAATAATCTGCCCATTTTCGGCTTGCACTTCTGCCAGCACTGCTTTGAGCCGTTCTTCAAATTCTCCGCGATATTTTGCACCCGCAATAAGTGCGCCCATATCCAACGCATAGAGTTGTTTATCACGCAAAGTTTCTGGAACATCGCCATTGATAATGCGTAGCGCTAACCCTTCCACAATGGCGGTTTTTCCCACGCCGGGCTCCCCAATCAGCACGGGATTATTTTTTGTGCGCCGTGAGAGTACCTGAATAGCACGTCGAATTTCTTCTTCTCGCCCAATAACGGGGTCGAGTTTTCCCTCGCGTGCATCTTTTGTGAGATCACGCGCATATTTTTGCAAGGCATCATATTGACCTTCAGCATGGGGGCTTGTGGCTGTTTTTCCTTTACGCAGATCATTAATGGCTTGATTAAGCGCTTGCGGGGTCAAGCCCGCCTTTGTGAGAATATCGGCTGTTTTTGCAGACTTTTCCATCAAAAGCGCTTGCAATATGCGCTCCACGGTAACAAATTGATCACCAGCCTTTTGTGCGAGCTCTTCAGCCCGCGCGAAGACTTTTGCCACCGGCTGCGAGAGATAGAGTTGTCCATTTCCCCCCTGCACTTTTGGCAAAGCCTCGAGTGCTTCTTTAAGGGTCGTTTGAATAAGTTTAAGATCGCCCCCTGCTTTTTGAATAAGTGACGCAGCCAATCCTTGTGCATCGTCTAACAAGACCTTTAAGACATGTTCCGGCATAAACTGCTGATGATCAGAAGCCAAAGCGTTATTTTGTGCTGATTGTAAAAACCCTTGCACGCGTTCACTATATTTTTCCAAGTTCATTTTTTTTCCTTTCTTGCACCACCGCTCTTTAAGCTCCCCCAAGCACTAAGGCAAGGAAGTGCACCGCCCACAAATACTGCCAGCAGTGTGAAGAATAATCGTCGTGCTAAAGGAAATATGGGTTCTCAACAGCCCCATAGCAAGAGGGGAAAAAGACGCACTGTTATTTTTCAATAAAAACTGCAACTCTTCTATAAATTCCAGAAACGCCACCATCAAAATCCTACCAACACAAGCTCTACGAGCAAGAACTCCACCACCTGCTGCCTCTATCCCCATCCCCAACGCTCTAAACCCCATTCCACGCCATCGTAAAAGTCCAAATCACACCCCACGGCTTGCACAACGCATACTCTCACACGCCCTAAAACTTCCCCTTTCCCTTTGACGCTTCCACGTTTTTACGTTTTTACATCTTTACAGAAATAAGCCAAACGAAACTTGCCACCCACCACGGCCCCTTCTTCAAAAAAAATGCCCCCCAAAGGATAAAACGTCTCTTCCCCCACGCCGCTCTATAAACAAAGATCTACAATCCCTATTTCTTACCCAACCAATATCCCCACAGACAGCACCCTCTCAAAAAGCATGTATCAGATTTCAAAAAACAAGCCCCATCCGCTCACGCTATTTTCATGCATCCCTTCACAGCACCTCTCATCCATACCACCGCCTTTTCATCCTCCACGCCACACTCTCTCCGCCATTCCCCCATCAATGCACCAATGCACTTAACACCACTCTTCATCCCAACTTATCCCTTCATTCCTTCCTGTCATACCCTCGCATCATGCCCCAACAGCGCTTTTTTCTTGCCAACCTTTTGAAATTCCTTTATTATCTAAAAGATATTTTGATCGTCCACGCAACGATCAAGAGGGAACTAAAAGCCCTAAACCCTAGCGTACAATTGAACCCGCTTTGCAGGTGTCCCGGAATTCCGGGAGATTTTGCACTGTCCAGGTGCTTTCTAGCACTAAAAGCAAAAAACTGACTCGGATTCAGTACTTTTAGACTCCCGGAATACCAACGCGAGGGCGCTCGCAAGTGGAGGGGGTGCAAAAGTGCAAACCAAAAATCCACATTTTCAAACTAAAAACTCACACTTTAACGACATTGCGATTGGCCAAAGAATTCGATACAGACGCATTGCCATGGGGCTTTCTCAAAAAGCCTTAGGAAGCTTTTTAGGTGTCAGTTTCCAACAAATCCAAAAATACGAAAAAGGGTTCAATCGTGTAAGTGCAGGACGTTTACTGGAAATCGCTCAAAAACTAGAGGTTCTGATGAGCTTCTTTTATGCAAATCTTTCAACAGCTGATATTGTCTCAAAAGACAATCACCCATACCATGATCAATACACCTATAGTGAAAAAGAACATACCCTTGTGAGAAACTTCAGAGAGCTTCAGCCCAAAAAACAAAAGGCAATTTTGTGCTTGATTTCTGATTAAGCAAAAGCACACCAAATTATTCGCTTATATATCCAGAAATCCCCCTGCTCAACATTCCCCATGGCTAATATCACCGCGCTGTCAAAGCGCCGTGTTTCAAAAGGCACAACAAACACGCCCCATTCTTTCACACTATTTTTACGCATCTTGTCACCCCAACTCTTATGCCCCCCCCCTATCCATACGCATCTTTCCTTCCTCCATTCCCTCATCAAAACCCCCATAGATTTATCTCCCTCTATCCCAACTTATCTCTCCATTCACAAGCCTCTTCACCCTCGATATTCTCACTCCCATTACACGCCATGTTACAAACCCAACATACCCCAAAGCTTGCACAACGCATAAAATCTTCCGCACCCTAAAACTTCCTCTTATTTTTTACGGCTCCACGTTTTTACGCTTTTGTGCATTTTAAGAAAACATTAAACGAAACTTCCAAACCGGCACCGAACATTCCCCTTCTTAAAAATGTTGCAAAATATAATTTATTTATTGACTATTATAAGCAAAATGTGTGAATTAATTTATATCAAAATGTGCATTTGCCTTATTACAAGAGCAAAAACATTTGTAAATTTTAATCATTTATAAGGAAATTTATCTCATGAAAGGTATTATTTTAATAGCGGCTCTGTTTTCTGTCTTTTTTTCAGTATTGTCCCCAGTAACAGTTAATGCATTACCGGTGGGGAATGCTTGGGGAATTAAGAGGGATGAGGTCGTGGACAAAATTGTAAAACAAAATGATTTTGGAGATAGAGAAAGAGAAATTCTTGATGTAATTATTGTTCCTGAAAGATATAACCTCTTTTCATATAATCCGAACAGATTTAAAATTGAAAAAAGGGATCATATGATTCTTAGAGCTATGGGATTGAGGAATGGATGTGTGGATCTTGACCCGAGAGAATATAGTGGACAAAAATGGATGTCGTGCTCTGTTAATTCAAATTAGTAAATAGAGATAGAAGCAAAGCATTTTTGTGTTACATAGGATGCTTTGCTTTACAAAGCTTCCTTGCTTTACAAAGCTTCCTTTATTTTAGCGATTTAGCTCTTGGAAAGATCGACTGATTGGTGTGTTTTTGAAATATATTATCCATGGTCGTAGATAACATGTTGGCTAAAGTGGTCGAGTGCAAGCTTTTCTTTAAAGAACCAGAAGGGATTTTCATCTCTTAGATCTTTTAATAGGAATTTTATTTTGATCGTAATCGAATTTCGTCTTTTTCTATTTTTTCAATAAAAGTAGCAACTTCTTCTTTATACCTAGAAAGAATGGTAAGAATAATTGAAGTCCAGCTTCATAGAATACAAACATCCCTCATAAAGGAACACACATCCAAGCTAAAGGGAAAATACTTCACCATTCTTACCAAAATTTTATCTAAGTTAACGGGTCTACAGTTTTACTTCTTAAAGCAATTTCCCTTCAAACATTTCCTCGTTATCTATTCCTTTGAGATAAACCGCCAAAGGGTTTTCATCGGTTATAAGTACGCACATAATAACGTGTTACGTCACCCTCTTCATAATAGACAGTAGACAGAATACCTATATCGATTGGCATTATTTGATAAGTTAAAATGACACCATTTGGCTGTTTTTTTGGTTGATCTGTATAGATCACGCGATATCCACTGCGTTGCAACAGATTGATAAATAAAGGTGCAAAATTGTCTTCTATTTTACTTTTTTTCACAATAAGTGTTGTGTGAGCTGGCGGTAAAGATTGTTTAAGATTGTGAACAAAATCATGAGCAATTAATTTTATATCAGCTTGCGTAATATTTTGAGCAACATAATTTGAATGATTCATAGATGCACAACCAGCCACCAACACAAGCGGTAACGGTAATAAATATCTTGGCATCTCGAAGCCCCCTATCAATTGTATCCTCTCCTGCAAGGCTCCTACACAAAAAAGTAAGAGCAACCTTGCTAAGAAGCAAATGTTAACAATGTATCGACTTGTAATCAAGTGCTCGTAAATTAATTTTTCACACATTAAAAAAAGTGCCCCAAAGGACACAGAGCTTCCACCCCGTGCTCTCGTAAACAACAATCCAATCTCTCTCCCCACGCCCCCACCGTCCAATCACCGCCCCCTCAAACGACGCTATTGCATCAAGCTTCAAAAAAAAGCCTTATCCCCTCACACCAACTCTTATACACACACCCCTATCCATACGCATCTTTCCTTGCTCCATTCCCTCATCAAAACCCCCATAGATTTATCTCCCTCTATCCCAACTTATCTCTCCATTCACAAGCCTCTTCACCCTCGATATTCTCACTCCCATTACACGCCATGTTACAAACCCAACATACCCCAAAGCTTGCACAACGCATAAAATCTTCCGCACCCTAAAACTTCCTCTTACTTTTTACGGCTCCACGTTTTTACGCTTTTACGGCTTTACAGAAAACAACCAATGAAACTTGCAAACCACCACCCTTCTTAAAAAAATCTCCCAAAGGATAAAACGCCCCTTTCCCCACACCGCGCTCACTAAATAACAGTCTAGCCTCCTACCCAACGCCCCCCACTTCATCGAAGTTTACCCCGCACCAACCTATCTTAACATCCTCCTTCAAACGAGGAAAGTTCATCAGACAGGGCCAAACAAGCCTCCTAAAAATTCAACACACACGCATACAAAAAAACACCACGTGTAAAAATTCTAACTCACTACACAAAACGATAGTATGTTAGAATACAATAGGCCTCTTTAGCAGGAAACACTCTCGCTTTTATTTAAGTTTTATTCTCCCCCCAACAGTTTCCTAACATTCAATTTTTCTATCTCCAGCCTTACTCTCCCCCAATTCCCTTGCAATCTCATGTCTTTTTCACCCAACCTTCCCTCTCAACGCACATGCCTAGCGCTTTCTTGACATCTCACCTTCTCTCAGACAAACCAGCCCCCTACTTCACCGTTATTCCCAAGTCTTGCCTCAAGACACAAAGTTTACGCAAGCTATTCCGCCTCAAAACGCAAAGCGCACGCAAGCTCCACCATAGGAATTCCCCTTTTAAAGAATGCCCTCCTTTATTCTTCTTCATCGCTAACTTGTGGTGAAGGTGGTAAGATATAAGCACTTGGAAAGCCAGCGATTAAGATCAATAGCGCGACATCCGTGTGGAACAAAAAGGATAAGCAGATTTTTGTGACATCTTACCACAAATAGGCAAAAAAATACGAAAGACTATCCCCCTAATCACACAACTCTAAATTGTTTCTGATAACACCAATACCTTAAAATGCCTACGTTTCCGCCCAACTCAAATACCTGAATTTTCCCTGCTCAAAACATCAAACTTTCTCTTAAAAAAAATCCTCTTCAGTAGCAGACAACGCGTTTATCAAAGCAGCATCTCCTCAACTGCTCCCCATTTGCTCACATTCAACTTTTCCCCAAAAGCCTATAAACGAAAATACCCAAACATTTCTTGAGTCTCATTTCTCATGCCAGCCGAAATTAAAAACTGCCTTCAAATTCAAGACGCAAAGTTTACGCAAGCTATTCCGCCTCAAAACGCAAAGCGCACGCAAGCTCCACCATAGGAATTCCCCTTTTAAAGAATACCCTCCTTTATTCTTCTTCATCGCTAACTTGTGGTGAAGGTGGTAAGATATAAGCACCTGAAAGCCAGCGATTAAGATCAATAGCGCGACATCGAGGAGAACAAAAAGGATAAGCAGATTTTTGTGACATCTTACCACAAATAGGACAAGGATGTGGAGGACGAGACTCTTTTGGTAAATCAGTCTCTTTTGGCTCAAAGCATTCTTTTTGCTCTGAAAACGTCCTTTGACTTTGAGATATTGGTGTTTTTTCCTCTTCCATTAATTTTTCTTCTGTTCCTTTTTTCATTTTTCTTTATTTGATTTTGCCTTATTTCATTTTTGCTTTTCACTTTTTAGTACTTTTTTTGCTGTCTTTCACCCTACATGGCTTTTGCCTAAAAATTTTTCTACTGCATTTCTTCAATCCAATGAGTGTAAAGTGGGTAATGATAAGCGTTCAAGAGATCGGCTGTTTCAGCCAAAGGCAATCCCACGACATTTGAGTAAGAGCCGGCGATATAGACCACAAAAGCCCCTGCTTTTCCTTGGATAGCGTAGCCACCCGCTTTCCCTTGCCATTCTCCTGAAGCAAGGTAAGCCTTCATCATAGGAGAGGTTAAACGTCTAAAACGCACACGACTTTCAACCAATTTGACGGTTATTTTTCCCTGTTCATTCAAGGCACAAATGGCACCATAAACCTTGTGCGCCCGTCCAGAAAGGTATCGTAAACATTCATACGCCTCATCCTCTCCTTCCGGTTTGGGAAGAATGGTACGCCCCACAGCCACCACTGTATCAGCCGCCAAGATAATTGTTTTCTGCTCAGATACTTTTTTTTGAACGTTTTGCAATTTTTCTTTCTGCAATTTTTCTTGGGTGAGTTTCTGGCTTTCTTGGATCTTTTGTGTGTACCAGTGCACATTCTCTTGCGCTTTGAGTGCTTTTTCCTTTGCCAAACGTTTGGCAAGGTTTGCGGGATGTTCTTTTAATTTTGGTGTTTCATCAATATCGCTTGCATAAACCAGCTGCGGCTCAATGCCCATTTGCGCGAGAAGCATTAAACGCCGTGGTGAAGCGGAGGCAAGGACCAAATGAATTTCTTCCTCCCGATGCGTTTTTCTCCCAAGAGTTTTTGCCAAACGTTTTTTCCCCCACTCTGTTAAAATTTTCATTTTCACCCCTTATAACACTTGGCTTTTCTCTTACCCCATTTTAAGCGACCTTGATCTCCTTAATTCTTTTATGCACTGATTTTATACCTTTTCAAGGTCATTTTAAAAATTCACCTTTTCTCACGCAGAGAAAGCACCCTCAAAATTGACTAAAAATAATAGAAATAAAGAGCTTTTATATAAAAGCACAAGCCAGCCATGCTGCTACTTATAGCGGTATGTGATGCGCCCTTTTGTCAAATCATAAGGGGTCATTTCCACCATGATTTTATCACCAACCAACACCCGAATACGATTTTTTCGCATTCTTCCAGCAGTATGCGCAATAATTTCATGATCATTTTCCAGTTTCACACGAAACATCGCATTCGGTAAAAGTTCAGTAACGATACCAGAAAATTCTAAAACTTCTTCTTTTGACATAAACAATTATTTCCTTTACAGTGCACGTGCTTTGTTAAGATGTGCGTTATTTTTCAGCGTTCATACCCTATTTTCTCAAATTTGTGAATAAAAATTCACAAAAAGGGAAAGGTTTTTCAAGTTTTCTCTCTTATGTTCTCAAAAAACCGCACCGCACACTCTAAGAGTCAAAACTTTTTCTCCAGCCATTTTATCCACTCATTTCTGCTCATTTTTATTTTGGTTTCAAAATAACAAGAATACTCCCCAAGTTTTTCTCAGCACACTTCCTTTCCCCTCTCCTCTTCATCAACGCCCCAACATATTGCCTTTCTTCACCACAACTTACTCACTCCATTCCACACCATCATACCCTCGCATCACGCCCCAACAGCGCTCTCCATCGGCAACTTATTCCTCCATTCACAAGCCTCTTCATCCTCAAATCCTCTCACCCCATTCCACGCCATGATAAAAGCCCAAAACACCCCCAAAAATACATACACAACGCATAAACAAAGCGCACACAAAGTATAAAGCTTCCACGCCCTAAAACTTCCCCTCATTCTCACTTCAATCCCCCTCGTTTTTTATTTAATTCCTCCCGTTTTTTCCTTCCATCCTAGAGACGAAACTGGACTTTATCGCCCAGCTCATTATCATCCGGTTCATTATCACATGGATCAACACAAAGTTTTTACGACCCCATTTTACCCCCCAAACTGTAATTATTACAGGATCCATAAGAAGCATTTTACGTTTTTTTTAAGGATTTTTTTCCACATGCCGCGCTTTTTTATAACAGACAAAGATCGATTAAATGGATTGACGCTAAGGAAATGGAACATGAGAGAACTTTTTTGATTTTCTCCTTAGCATATCCACCATGATAAAATATCCTTCCTTGAAATTAATATTTTTTCATAGGAAGAATCATGATCAAAACGCGCATCCTTTTCTAGGATAAAGGCTTCACACTGAAAGAAAATATCTAAAAAGAAAATAAAAAAAAAGGCTCGTCTCTTACAAACAAACCTTTACAGAAAACTATTTAAATAATTTTCAAAATTTTAAATTAAACCTTCTTGAAACACTAAAGGCATCTCAGAAGCACCAAAATGAATACGGGCCTTTATCTAATACAATGTTAAAAAAAATCAAGAGCCCCCAAAAATTATTGTTAATGATTCTTTAAAAACAGAACTTTTAACCCACACCGCTCGATAATCCTCCAGTTCAATAACGCAGTCCTCTAATTGAGTAATCTGGCCCCCTCTTCAACGCCGCGTTCATAATAGCACCGCATCCATGACAGTGCAAAAACTTTACAAAGCCAATCTTCCCTTACAAACTCAAGCCCAAGCACTCTTAGGAAGCCGACACATCTTATCCAGTCCATGTTATCCAATCCATTGCTGGTAAATGGTTTTATGGTGTTGTTTGCCATAAGAGAGCTTTTGTTTTTTCTATTGTTTTTCAATCAACATTCAACCCCAAAACAATCGCATGTTTAAGACAACAATTAAGACGTTTCAACGCTGTTCGAACGGCCCCAGCTTTTCCATGCCCAATAGAGGCAAATGTATTGCATCTCTTTAGGTTGCGTAATCTCTAAAACCAGCCAAACACTCTAATTTGACACCCTAATTTAGCACTCTAATTTAGCAGCCTAATTTGAAAAAAATATGCAGCTTTAAAGGTGCAAACCAGTTTCCATCTTTACCATTATTCTTTCATTCGGCTTTACGACTTTCAAAAGCATCTAAAGCGATATCTTTTAAATAATGGAAATGACACATTGCCTTTTGTTTTTCACGTGTTTTTAATGGGAGGGCACCCTTCACGTAAAATAAAAATGCCCCAAATGAAATATAGGGTATGCTGCAGTTTCACGGGTTGATTTTTAAAGAAACGTCTCTCAAAGCGCACAGCACACCCATTTTGCAATAGTGGTTTGTAAATTTTACGACAGCCCCCGTGAAAGAGTATAACAGTAAAGCCATTAAGCCCCCATCTTTACGTTTCGTGAAGAAACACGCCAGCACTACCATACACTTGCGCTAGCCTTAGAATATTGCAACAGATCTTGGGCTTGTAAGACGGTGCATGAAAAGCTACTTTTATTCCTTTTTTGTCCAGTTTCACGCCACACGCGCTCATCTCACTTGTGATGTGCAAGCCTGTGATTTTTTTAATGGCAAGATAAACAAATTTGAAATGATAAAAATCTCATATTATCCGGGGCTTTCATTCAAGTTGAACAACACTCTATTATTGTTATAAATCAAAGTGTTGTACTCATAAAAAAACAAGCGGAAATCTTAAAATCTCCGCTTCTTTAGCAGTAAAACTACGATAAAAAATAATTAAAAAACTTTAAGACTGTGAAGGGAACCAATTTGATAGCAATTCATACCTTACAGGATCATCAGCGCATTGTCCTCCACCACATTCTAGAATGGTGGAAATCAAATTTGCTGCAATTAAAAACACAAATAAAAAACTTGCTGTTTTACTTAAAATTGGAAAAGGAGAAAATTCTTTGAACTTGTGTGCCAATTCGCCTAAAACCATAAGGCAAGTAACAGAAAAGATACAAAGGACAGAAATAATGAAGGCCCAAGTATAAAAATGCAATCCAAAAAACGTTGAACCATATCCCAAATCATCAGGTGTGATATGTAAAAACACCTGCCGTGCCGCGATGATACTGGTTACCATACACCCGAGAATAACCATGCCATAATGAGTATTTTTCACCTTATGGTGAATATTAAGCAAGAACCCAAATCCTGCCAGCATTAATCCAACGCGTTGCAGTAAACAAAGGGGACAAGGTAATTCAAACTTTACCAACTGATAATAAAAAGCGACCACCAATACAATGGATAACCCAATCAATCCTAGCGTATTCATAAAGATGACGAAATGGGGATTTTTTTGTTCAACATTTTCCATGGTTATTCTCTCAAAAAGATAAATTTAAAGTAGAAGTTGCGTGATGATTAAAGGTTAGAAGAATGACAACGAACAAAAGTGCCCATAAAACATAACTTATATTTTTTTTGCCATACACTGTCGTTATCGCAGTACCTAAAGCGATTAAAAATGGAAAAAACATTGCTTTTAAATCTCCTTCTTAAATTCCGGTGTTTTTCTTAATATCCCGGTATTTCACTCTTAATTTCTTAATTTATGAGTATTCAACATATTACAAAATTAGGCAAAAAAGAGACAATGAACTTATTATTCACACTTCATCTTTCACTTTATTTATGTAAAGAAATGAAGAACTCTATACGTGTCCCCTAATGCCTTCCAACAAAAGAACAAAAGCATTGATTATTCACGTTCTTTGATCTTAGCCGTTATTCTTTATCTTAGTTGTTATTTAGTCGTTATAAAGAGCCTATTTCCCCCCCCCCATTTATAGCTAAAGTGCAAAAACAAGGAACCTTTGAAATTGCGAGAGATTTCTTGATCTTTATTCTAAAAGAACATCCTCATTTGCAACGCATTTTTGCCATAAAACCTCTTTTTGTTTTCATAAATGTTTCAAATTACGCCACTTTTTACGATATATGGTAAACGTGCTTATTTTAGCAAATAAAAAATGAAACATTTTCTAAAGATCTTATAGCTAAAGGCTTTTCCAGCATGTATTTTTTTGCTTGCTCTTCAAGTATAAAGACACCCAGCAATATAACCGCCCAATTTTAACACCACAAGCTTATAAGGATAGGGCTTTATGAACTTGAAGACGATAATTTTTTCGCTGTTGTTGCACCTCTTCAAATTTTTATCTTTCAATTTTATAAAAAAAACTGTTTCTCTCTCATCAATTGGCTTTGCAAAGAGCGTATAAAACTCTTAAAAAAAATAATGGTAGAGAATCGCCTTGAATCTTTAAAAAGAATGGCGTTTAATAAGGATAGGAAATGACAAAAAAATCATGTGATGTCGGGATTTTAATGGGCAGCCAATCCGATTGGCAAACGATGTGTCATAGTGCAGATATTTTGACGAAACTTGGTATTTCTCATAGTTCGCACATTGTCTCAGCCCACCGAACCCCTGAACGCCTTTACCAATTTGCCAAGGAAGCAAAAGCAGCAGGTTTTAAAGTTTTAATTGCCGGTGCGGGAGGGGCAGCCCATCTTCCTGGTATGCTCGCAGCACTCACCCCTCTTCCTGTTTTTGGCGTTCCTGTGCACTCACAATCTTTCTCTGGTCAAGATTCTTTGCTTTCGATCGTGCAAATGCCCGCAGGCATACCGGTTGGTACACTGGCCATTGGCAAAGCAGGCGCCATTAATGCCGCCCTTTTAGCCGCCGCCGTTATGGCCGTTTACGATCACGATCTCGCCCAACGATTAGAAGATTGGCGTCAGCAACAAACAGCCAATGTCGCCAAAACGCCTGTATCAACGCCTGTGACGGAAGCTTAAAATGACCCCCTCCTCCAATACACCCGCTTCACCCAACACACCCGCATCGTCCAACACCACTCCTTCACCCAACGCGTCCATGCCCTCCCACACCCGCACGCCCTCCAGCATTCTCTCTCCAGGCAGTGTCATTGGTTTAATCGGTGGGGGACAATTGGCACGTATGCTCGCCATAGCGGCCGCAGAATTAGGGTTTCGAACGGTTATTTTTTGCCCTGAAGCCGATTGTCCAGCGGCTCAAACAGCCAACAAGCATATTGTTGCTGCCTATGATGATCTCTCTGCCTTAGATGATTTTATTTCTCAGTGTGATGTTGTCAGCTATGAATTTGAAAATCTTTCGCTTCAAACGGTTCAATATGTAGAAAAGAGCAAGCCTGTTTATCCTTCTTCCAACGCCTTAGAGATCACACAAGATCGACTTTTTGAGAAACAATTTTTGCGTGATCAAGGAATTGGCACCGCTTCATGGCATGCAGTTGACGACTCTTCTTCTCTTGTTTCTGCTCTTGATGCCTTAGGCAAGCGTGGTCTTTTAAAGACGCGTCGTTTTGGTTATGATGGCAAAAACCAGATCAAGCTTGATCGCCCCGATGAACAAACCCTTGAAGAATCTTTAAACACTTTTCAAGATCAGCCTTGTATTTTGGAAGAAATCGTTCCTTTTTTATCGGAAATTTCGGTTCTCTCGGCCCGCACAAAACAAGGCGAGCATATTTTTTATGATTGTCCTGAAAACCAACATAAAAACGGGATTCTTCATAAGTCCTTTGTTCCTTCCCATATTCCCCTTGACGTGCAAAAAGCCGCCCAAGAAATCAGCGTTAGAGTGATGAATGCTCTCAATTATGTTGGTGTTCTTTGCATTGAATTTTTTGTCTTAACAGATGGGCACCTTTTAGTGAATGAATTAGCACCGCGTGTCCATAATTCTGGTCATTGGACACAAAAAGCATGCATCACTTCACAATTTGAGCAACATATCCGTGCTATTTGTGGCCTTCCCTTAGGCAGTCCCTATCGCCACAGCGATTGCCAAATGATAAATCTCCTTGGGAACAATTTGAAAACTTTAAAATATTATCTTACGCAAGAGCGCACTTCGATCCATTTATATGGCAAAAGCACAATTCGCCCCTACCGTAAAATGGGACACATCATCCAATTAACCGGTCCAGCCAGCAAATCTTAACCCGCACACAGATCGAAACACACACTTTCACACTTTTCCACCCCTTTTTACACTTTTTGGCACCTCTTCACACAGTGCTTCTCACATGAACTGCAAAAACACCTCCACACCGCTCAACCACCCAACGGCTCAACAGAACCCTCCTACCCCTTCAACACTTCCTTAACAAGGCTTCAAGCCTTCCTATAAGCGCTTCACGCCTCCTATAAGCCCTGCTCTTTTAAAAATTCCATCTTTTTTCACCCCCATAAAAACAAAACACCAACACCACCCAACAGCTCAGCAACTCAGCAACCCAACAGCTCAACTGCCCCCCTCATCCTTCATCTTCCCCCATCCTTACCACACCTCGCCGCAGTACCCCTCATTCTTGCTAATACCGCAGCAGTGCCCCCTTGATCCTTGTCACACCCCCTTCTTTTCAAAAACATCCCCAAAAACTCAACGCCCTCCACCCAACCCTCCAACGACTCCCCCCACCTTCCACAGCATCATGCTTCTCTCATGTAATATTCCTTCACTTCCTTGTTTATCCTATCGTTAGCGAATATCCCCGCAAGAAAACTCCCTAACACCACTCAACAATCCAGCAGCTCAACAGTTTTCCCTAACCTTTCACTCCTTGCAACACTCCCCTTAACAACACTTATTTGTTTCATGCCAAAAAACTTTTAGCTTATTTTCATCCCTTATCCTTCTTTTGCTTTTTTACGTTCAAGACAATCATCAAAACACCCTAGGAAATTTGTCACACAGCCTTGACAAGAATAAGGTTTCTTGTTAAATTCTCGCTGTTTTTTCGTAATTTTCACTTATTCGTTGTACCAGTGAAGGAGGTTAATACGTACCTTAAAGGTGCGTTTTTCTTTTTATGGTCACAGTGAATAAAGTGTGTCGTGTAATGTTATGATGCAATGATGATCGCATAATGCAGTGTTCATGTGCAGTATGTTGTCATAGTGGTGCTTGCAAAGTTATGTTATAGTTTGCAATTGTTATGGTTTGTAAGTATTGTGTTATAATGTTGTGTTATGTAAACTGTTTAAACGGTGAATAGGATGAAAATTAAAAATTCGCTTAAAGCACTCAAGGAACGCCATCGTAATAATCGTTTGGTGCGCCGTAAGGGTCGTATTTATATTCTTAATAAAACGAATCCCCGTTTTAGAGCACGTCAGGGTTGATTCTTTTAGGTATTTTATGCCTACTTTTTGTAGGCTTAAAAATTGAGAGGTTTAAAGTTTTTTTAAAATCTCTTGGGGGATATAAGTTTGTTGGTTGCGAGTCCACTATTTGATTACGAGTCCAATATTTTATAATGTTTGGTGTTTTATCTTTTGAGGACTTGATGGATCTTTCTATTTTAAAGGCTGTTCGATTTTTTCAAGTGCGTTTTTTCTGTATTTTCCAACGCACTTTTTTCCTTTCTGTAGTTGGTATTTTTTGTTTCATTTCTTCTGGCTATGGACAAAATCCTCCTTCACTTCCACAAGATCGGCCTTCTCCACAATCGCTTTTGCCGTTAGATGATCTCATTCCCAATTCTCCTCCTTCATCCTCCACGCCCTATGATTCTGACTCGTCTGCAATAACTCTTGAAGATTTTGACTCAGAACAACTTTCCCCTGTTGACAGATTTAAGCAACGCAAAGAAGCAGAAGTTTTACGTTTACTAAAAGAATTAAAATATTGTGCTGATGTTGCAAAAGCCAAAAAGATCAATCAACAACTTCAACTTTTATGGTCCCAATCGGGGAGTGAAACAATTGATCTTTTGATGTCATGGGCTGAAAATGCGATCAACAGTGACGATTATGGACTTGCGCTTGATTATATTGATAATGCTCTTGCCCTTTTACCAACATACGCTGCAGCTTGGGTAAGACGTGCTTGGATTCACATTCAACTCAGTGATTTCAAGCTTGCCATGCTTGATCTCAAACATGCTCTTGAGCTTGAACCACGCAATTACAGTGCTTTTTTTGAACTTGGTATTACCATGGAAGCAACAGAGCGCCCAAAACTTGCTCTTAAAGCCTATGAAAAAGCATTAGATTACTACCCACAAATGCAAAAGCTTCAAAAGCACATTGAAGATTTGTTAGACGAACAAACACCCCAAGCACTTTAATATCCATAAACAAACCATTTTACCCATAACTTCAAGCGTGCATAAACGCCCCCCCACCTCCACCGAATAAACCCGCCCGATAACCACCACGAAAACGCCCTCCACGCCATTGACCATGGCGTAAAAATTTAAAGCCCGTGCACCAATAGAAGCAACAGAGCACCCAAAACTTGCTCTTAAGACTGATGAAAAAGCATTAGATGACACCCCACAAATGCAAAAGCTTCAAAAGCGCATTGAAGATTTGTTAGACGAACAAACACCCCAAGCACTTGTGTTCCCCATAAACAAACCATTTTGCGTATAACTTCAAGCTTGTATAAGCCGTGCTTGGCTTTACATCTCAGCTTAGAACCATGAACACTCCTCCGCAATTATAATATCTTTGTCGTTTTTGAAACTTGTTTTTTTAAAGGCAACCTCCCAACACTTTCCTTTACAGAATTTTTCTCATAGCTCCATTCCATTGAGTGATAAAAAAATGTGTTTTGCATATGAGATAAGAGACCCCTCGTCAGGTTCTCTCATTTCAAATTTATTGATAGTAAAGCACTCAAAACCATATCTCGTGACATTATAAGCAAAGAAGCTTACGGATAGAACGCGTACAAGAAAGGCATACCTTTTCATAAACTGTTTTAAGTGCCAAGAGATGATCTGCAACACTCAAAGGCTAGCTAAAAGTCGTGTGATGATACCGGCGCATCTCTTCACAAGCGTAAAAGTGGGGGAGTTCAATGGGTAATCACCATGGGATTTTTTTTAACTTAAAGTGCAACATCCCACCCTTCAGACCATTACGAGGCGCTAAAAAAACACTTAAGATATGCATCAAGGGGATTATCTCATAAGCACCACTATCAACAGCATTCTTACAGTATAAACAGCATCTTATGGCATGAACAAGGTAAAATTTAATATGGCTCACCCATTTCTATGCATGTTTTCCTCACACAAGATATTCACTTTTCTTCTTCTTTAAATTGTTATTAATTTCTCAACAAAATGATAACCGCCAATCCCCATTCTAGTACTTGGCACTTTGATAGTTTTACCAAAATGGAAATCATCTAATGAATTGATATGAGGCGTTAACATTTCAGAAGGTATTGCTAAACAAACTGATTTAAAAGTCCCATCACTAAATTCTAGACAATATCGTCGACGAGATAAATATTTAGCTGCGATAATTTTTTATCGCTATTTTCTAATTTCCAAGCGCCTATTTTAGAGGGATGAATATTTAATTTTTGAGCATTTTCGGTTTTAAGACAATGGATACTATCGGTGTCACAATAGATGAAATTTTCAACACCAATTTTGTAAATAGACTCAATTAAAAACACACGCGCATAGCTGTTCATAAAAATGGCAATAGGAAGATATCCGCATTTTCTATAGAAAGGTTCATCTTTTCTATAGAATCTTTGAAGATCATTTTCAAATTCTATGAAACATTCATACCTTCTTGGATTTTCACCAAATTTTCCAGACAGCGTATTAAGAAACATTTTTCCTATCCGTTTTATCGTTTTGTCATCTGAATTTTTTATTTTTAAAAATTCATTAATATATTCATTAAAGAAACAATCTTTTGCTTTAAATACATAACCATCAAGGCATTCCAATTTTTCGTAATGATAAGATTCTTTAAATAATTCAAACTCTGGAAGCGTTAGCATGAATGTTTTTTTCTCATCCATTTCATGTTCTGACACATGTGTGAGATATTCAACACCTCCGCGTAGTAATGGTGTGTTATTGTTTAACATTGGTATTTTATTAGGTTTTAATTCCGCTGAATTAACATAAAACCTTTGTATTCCTAAACTAAATGTGCGGTTCGTTTCTATCTTGCCTCTGTAATAATATGGTCTTTCAATTGGAAGAGGCTTTAACATCATGGCAGGGCCCATGCTGTTTACATCATAAACTTCAATTTCCTCTTTAATGAGAGGGTCCTGATTTTTATTAAAAAAAACAAAAACCACCTTGGTAAGCAGGTCTTAATAATTCGTCATCAGGAATCTCTAAAGAAGGTATTAAATTTGTTTCTTTTGCTATTTTTTTATATTTTTTCTTTCCATACTGCTTTAGCATCGGCTGCAAGAGTCATTTTATTTCTCCCCCATTGGAGCCTTTTTTTAAGAGCAATGGCTAATCCCTTGGCTCTATTGATAGAGCAGTCGATATCGTTTTGATGAATAACAACATCATCAATATAATCAAATAAATAAACTTTTTTTGATTTAAATAAAAGTGCTGATTTAAGAACTCTGTCATGTTGTGAGATAAAATCACAAAAAGTAGGTGTTATGGGATCATTTTGATTAAAATGACACCAAGATCTTATGATCGCATAATCATAGTTTCGGTCATAAGCATAAAATCTTGTATTTTTTTCTGTTCTTTTCATAAAATCTAAAAAAAGTTTAACAGGATCACCCTCGTTTATTGTAAAAACCGTGACATCTCTTGGCCATTCAACGTTAACAATCGAAACCATATAAAGTACAACCGGTTCTTTCATTGTTGCTATGAAAGAAAAACTAAACAATTTACTAAAGTTAATCGGTCTCATGTCTCCTCTCTCTGAAGTTTTTCTATCTCTATTTTCTATTTCTTTATTGTGTTCACTTTATTTTAACTGTAAAAAAATATGGTTTCTTTACTCTATATTTCTCTTCGCGCGATACACTTGATCGCTTGCCCCCCCGTGATTACGCCTATGATTGCCACCCCCATCATTGACAATATTTTTTTACAAACTTGAAAAATCATCGGAGCAAAAAACATCCACAACGTACCTTCACCATTGATAAAATAGCCTTAACATACACGTCACAAAGCAAAAACTTGCAACCGCCCCGCCAAAAGAGATTTGAATTCAACCAATATCCCTTCCCCTTCACGCTTTTCTGCAAACATTGTCCCGAAAGAACTAATCTAGCATTGCCTCAAACGCGATCATCAAACCTTGCTCTCGAAAGAATATCCCATGCAAAAAATTGCTTTACGCACCCATTCATCGTTTTTTGATTTTTTTTACGTCGCACAAGTCATTCATCCATCATGCAGCCATTTCTATCCCCCCAGCAAAGTTGTAAAAAAACTCTTGAAAAACTTTATGAAAAATAAGCCATTGCGATTATTTTTTCTCTAGTAAAAAATCTGAAATTGTTTTACATTAAAGAGGGTGTTCTGCGCTTCTCGACAGGGAAATAACGTATTCCTGAGACCTTAGTGATCTCCAAGGGAGCTGTCCCTGATTAAGCCCGTGGGCTTTTTCATATGGCGCCCACCTATTTGTATAGGTTCCCGGGGTCAACTTTTTCCATCGGCTGTTGTGGATCACCCTTTTTTGCGTCATTCCCCCTAACAACTTTCCTCTCCTAAACTTTCCCTCTTAAAGCTTTTTCCCTAAAGCCTTACCCCCCCCCCTAAACTTTTACCAGAGACAAAAATTGCCAAAGATAAAATTGATCATGTCCTTTTGCATGAAATGCCCCCTTTTTTATGAACGCTCTTTTCTATAAGCTGAGCTATTGATTTATCAGGAATATTCATTTTTTTGCATGTTAAACGAGAATCTAGAATCTAAATTCTCTGTTCCCAAACCCTCTCCTATTGAAGCCCTCAACCCCATGTTTCTTGCACACCACCATTAGCATTGGCATAAGAATAAACAGGAAACAAGAAAACGATACCTTTTCATGCATTGCCGAGCAAGCCCAAGGAATCATCTATAATATTGGAAGCTAAGGTTATGTGGTAGAACCGGCTTGCTCTTTTATGACGCAGCAAGGTATTGATTTATAATGATAATTTATCTTTATTGATATTGAATTGAGAGTCTCGAATATCCTAAGATACTCTCATTTCAAATCTTTTTATCTTGAATCAATCAAAATCAAAAGTGATATCGACGAGACAATGCCCCAATCTGATAAAACAGCTTCATCTCACCGTGCCGAACTGCGCAAAAGTGGTTTATCGTCTCAAAATACCCTTTAATGAGAAGAGCGTGTGCTGTTTTCATGAACCCTGCCTGTTGCCATTTTATTGAACATCTTGAAAAACAAGGAACAGATTTTTCACGTCTCATTTTAGCGGGCTATTGGCCCATCAAATCGGAAGTTGACCCGCGCCCTCTTCACAGAAGCAATAGCATCACGCGGTGGACGTTTAGCCTTACCCGCCGTCCTTGATGCCACCACCATGATTTTTCGATCATTTTCATCTCACACGACTCTTAAAGCCCCAAACGTTTTGTCACCCATGGTCCCACATGCAACCCCCAGAACCCCGATACAGCCCCCGATACAGAAAACGCCACTGTTTTCCCCAATAATATTCTTGTTCCACTTTCTGTATTTGATCGTCACTGTCACTCTCTTGGCTATGGAGAGAGTTATACGACGCTTATTTGATAAGCGCAGCTTTTGTCCATAAAGCGGTTGATAAAAGATCAACCATGGGTACAATAGATAAAATAATGGATACCGGTAGCCTATAAAACGCCAGAGCTTATAAAACGCTAGATTTGGAAAGTGATATCGACGAGACAATGCCCCAATCTGATAAAACAGCTTCATCTCACCGTGCCGAACTGCGCAAAAGTGGTTTATCGCGTCGTGATACCCTTTCAAAAGAAGAGCGTGTGCTGTTTTCACAACGTGCCTGTTGCCATTTTATTGAACATCTTGAAAAACAAGGAACAGATTTTTCACGTCTCATTTTAGCGGGCTATTGGCCCATCAAATCGGAAATTGACCCGCGCCCTCTCATGGAAGCAATAGCATCACGCGGTGGACGTTTAGCCTTACCAGCCGTACTTGATGCCACCACCATGATTTTTCGTTCCTTTTCATCCAACACGACTCTCGAACCCATGCGTTTTGGCACTTTTGGACCAGGAGCAGAAAATGCCACTGTTTTCCCCAATAATATTCTTGTTCCACTTTCTGCATTTGATCGTCATTGTCACCGTCTTGGCTATGGAGGTGGATATTACGACCGCGCCACTGAAGTGCTTGAAAAACAAGGACATAAAATGGCATTATGGGGCATAGGTTTTTCGTGTCAAGAGGTTTCCTCTATTCCAGCAGCCGAACATGATCTACAAGTTCAAGGAATTTTTACAGAAAAAGGTTTCTTAAAATATTAAAATGTGATTAAAGCACCTATGCGGTTTTTATTTTTGGGTGACATTGTTGGTAACACAGGCTGTAAAGTTGTTTTTGAGCATCTTCCTCAACTGATTGAGAAATGGCAGCTTGATTTTGTTGTGGTGAATGGTGAAAATGCCTCTGGTGGTTTTGGTCTTAAGCAAGAAACATATCAAGATCTTTTAATGGCTGGTGTTGATGTTATCACCACCGGCAACCATGCTTTTTCCCAAAAAGAAGCCTTACAGTATGCCCATGAGAGCGATCGTTTTTTACGTCCTGCTAATTTCTCGAAAGAGACTCCCGGCAGAGGAGTTGGTGTTTTTACTTCAAAAAATGGTGCACGTGTTCTTGTTGCCAATCTTTTGGGCAGTATTTTTATGCCGTATAAAGTAAGTGATCCCTTTGAAACAGCGGAAAATATTCTGCTCGCTTGTTCGTTGATGGAGCAAGCTGATACCATTATTTTTGATTTTCACGCAGAAACGACGAGCGAAAAGCAATGTTTTGGTCATTTTCTTGATGGTCGTGTCAGTGTTATCGTTGGCACGCATACACATATTCCCACCGCTGATGCACAGATTTTAGAAGGCGGCAGTGCTTATTTAACAGATGCCGGCATGTGTGGCGATTACAACTCATCCCTTGGCATGGATAAAGAAGAACCGTTACACCGTTTTCTTTACAAAAAGAAGCAAGATCGTTTTGAACCAGCGCGTGGTCCTGCTACCCTTTGTGGTTTTGCGGTTGAGATTTCAGACCGCACAGGCTTAGCAGAAAAGGTTTCGGCGGTTCGCATTGGTCCGCATTTAAAGCCTGAAGTTCCAGATTTCTGGTAAGCTTCTTTTAAGCCGCCCTCCTTTTTTAAAGCCCGCCTCTTTTTTATGAAGCCCCCTTTGATGCTCACACACCATTTGTCCCTTTTTAAAAACGCAGCAAGACGATTTTTCACCCTCCTGCAAAATTTAAGCATCAAAGAAAGCAAACTCTTTTAAAAGAGCACACATCACCCTCCTCCCATCTCCAAAGGGCTGGCCACCACAGCACACACCCCCAAAGCCAATCTTTCCCCTTCCCAATCTTTCCCCTTCTATGAACGATGAAAAGAAAACGGCTTACTTCTACCCCTTTATCAAGCAGAGATTTAAGTCCCCCATTAAATAAGGACTTGCCACCGAACATATCTTAAAAATGCCTGAAATAACCCCTTGATGCCAACCCGATGCCAACCCGATGCCAACCCGATGCCAACCCGATGCCAACCCGA
>NZ_CABFVS010000008.1 GCF_902150025.1 Bartonella massiliensis | reverse complement strand
TTGATGCCAACCCCTTGATGCCAACCCCTTGATGCCAACCCCTTGATGCCAACCCCTTGATGCCAACCCCTTGATGCCAACCCCTTGATGCCAACCCCTTGATGCCAACCCCCTTAGAATGCCCAATTGATGCCAACCCGATGCCAACCCGATGCCAACCCCTTGATGCCAACCCCTTGATGCCAACCCGATGCCAACCCCTTGATGCCAACCCCTTGATGCCAACCCCTTGATGCCAACCCCTTGATGCCAACCCCTTGATGCCAACCCCTTGCAAAGGAGCTCTTTAGAAAAAAATCCCTCTCCCCCAAAAAAAATCAAGTACAAAATAAAGCAAACTATTTAAAAAGAACACACATCACCCTCCTCCTATCACCAAAACGCCCACTTCTAAAGTGCTCGCCTCCAAAACACATGCCTCACCAGCACACCAACACCCCTAAAAACATGCCTTAACGCATGTGCGCCAAACAAAACCGTACAACACATTTTTCAAAGCTCATCAAGCCATGCTCTTAACAGATCTCACACGGTTATCCGTTGAATTTTTGCGCCACAACGGGATAATTTTTCTTCCAACCTATCAAAACCCATGACCAAGATGATAAAACACGCTTGACGATTGTTTCACCCCTTGGCCGCCCCCCATATAACAAGATATTGTAACAAGATATTATGTAACAAGGCTAAGAGAGCCGCAATCACCAGAGAAACTAAAAGTCACGCAAATCCGTTGCCATCACGAAAGCGCCTTGCAACTTCTCATGGAACATGAGAGGCGATGCTTATCTCAGCCATCAAGCTTTATCTGCCTCCCATGAACAATGCCACTCTTTCTTATCTTTTAAAGAACGAAGCTACTTTTTTGTTATGACCATCTTTTATCGGTTTTTCTATCGCTTTTTTTATGTTCATTCTTCAGCTTTTAAAGAGATTGCATCGCCATTTTCATCAATCCCAATGTCCAAGAGTTGTACCAGAATGACGTGGATTGCGAGGTTCTAAAGGATTACAATCCGGATGTTTATCATTGACAATACACCATTCTATATATGCAGGATCGTTCTCAAAATTTTCTTGAGCAACATGGACAAGAACTGTTTTTTCCTGTTGATTTGCACCATACTTATTCCATGCATCTGCAATCTTTTGAGGAAATTGAGCCTGGTAACATCCCACCATAACCAATAGAATACCCAATAATTTTAAAGTATGTTTCATTTTATTCTCCTTGAATAATTATCAATACTATAAAATACATAAATTATTTTATTAATATATTTTTATATTAAAGTAAATAATAAATATTAAAAATATTTATATCATTTTGATATATACTTTTAAATACTTTACCAATGAATGATAATACAAAGAACACAAATAAAAAAACTTCAGTCTTATAATTCTGATCGCAAATCCGCTCTGCCATCTTCTCATTTTATTATAATATCCTGTTTGTATGAGATATTTTTCAATCAGAGCATTCGCACGCATACTGAAAGCCTTTATGCCCCAAATCCATGTCGTAAAAGCTTGTCATACGACATTCTAACAGTGCTTTTTTGACCTCAAATTTATCTGCTTGTGGTTTTTTTCACATATTCCTTTTTTCACCTATTCAAAGTCAAAGATAAATCAGAAAACATCCAGCGATACTTGATCAAGCGATGAAATCCAATAATTCCAAATTGTTCTTTCATTTTTCTCTCTTGCAATGGATTTATTTACGATAAAACAACGCAGAAGTTTATTTTTATCCCTATTTTTAAGACAGTTTAGAACTGAACAGTTGAGACTGAAATGTCAGATGAAAGAAATCATTCCTCTCAGATAAACGAAAGCAAACATTTGTAGATTAAAAATAATCTCGAGTTGTACATAAAAATAAAATCAATATGTTGTTATTAAATTTACATAAATCCTCTATCATCATGCAGTGATATTATTTTCAATAAAACCACCTCAAACGCCAACGCCAATTTTGACATCAGAAAAATTTTTAAAACTTGAATACAATAAAAAAGTATTATTATTAAACACACGTATCTGGTTTTTCATATGCGCGGCGTGCCTTAAGCCTTCCGTATCATGAACGCCATAAACAACACACACGATCTCACTCCCACCTCAAGAGTTAAAGAAACAAAATTTTATATAACTGATAGTCAGCTTTTTTGCTTTTAGTGTGTAAAACGCACCTGGACATGGCAAAAAGACAGTGCCAAAACGCCCGGAATCTCGCAAGTCTTATAAAGCAGATGAATGTCTCTGCTTGGATTTTCAAGCTTTGGTTTTTTCCATAAAACCGCGCCATACAACGAAAATCGCTTACTTGTTCATAAAATAGTTTGTGTGTGTTCATAAAATAATTGCAAAAGACTGGCAATAAAAATGACCCCGCAATAAAAAGGGGCGTTTTTATATCTCAGCAATCAAGCACAAAATGCCTTTTGTTGTTTTGGTTTAAGCTCTCTAAAACTTTTCAAAAGGACGTGCTCTTCTTGGCTTGAAATCCTTTCATCATAGGGGCTTAAGATATTTTCTTCTGTTGAAATATCTTTTGTTAAAAGATCCGCATAAAAAAAGCTCATCGGGGTTTGCAGTTTTTGAGCAATTTCCAATAAACGCCCAGCACCAACACGATTGATGCCCTTTTCATATTTTTGGATTTGTTGGAAACTCACACCTAAAGTGCGTCCTAATTCTTTTTGAGAAAACCCCATGGCAATGCGTCTAAAACGAATTCTTTTACCAATTGAAATATCATTAGAATGTGGATTTTTAGTTTGCACTTTGCACCCCTCCGGTTGCGAGCGCCCTCGCAGAAGTATTCCGGGAGTAACAAGTACTGAACCCTAGTCAGCTTTTTGCTTTTAGTGTGTAAAACGCACCTGGACATGGCAAAAACGCCCGGAATCTCGCAAGTCTTATAAAGCAGATGAATGTCTCTGCTTGGATTTTCAAGCTTTGGTTTTTCCATAAAACCGCGCTGTACAATGAAAACCGCTTTCTTATTCATAAAATAGTTTGTGTGTGTTCATAAAATAATTGCAAAAGACTGGCAATAAAA
>NZ_CABFVS010000007.1 GCF_902150025.1 Bartonella massiliensis | reverse complement strand
TGCCAAAACGCCCGGAATCTCGCAAGTCTTATAAAGCAGATGAATGTCTCTGCTTGGATTTTCAAGCTTTGGTTTTTTCCATAAAACCGCGCTGTACAATGAAAACCGCTTTCTTATTCATAAAATAGTTTGTGTGTGTTCATAAAATAATTGCAAAAGACTGGCAATAAAAATGACCCCACAATAAAAAGGGGCGTTTTTATATCTCAGAAATCAAGCACAAAATTGCCTTTTGTTGTTGAGGTTTAAGTTCTCTGAAATTTTTCAAAAGCAAATGTTCTTTTTCGCTATAGCTGTATTGATCATGGTGTGCATGATTTTCTTCTGTTGAAATATCTTTTGTTAAAAGATCCGCATAAAAAAAGCTCATCGGGGTTTGCAGTTTTTGAGCAATTTCCAATAAACGCCCAGCCCCAACACGATTGATGCCCTTTTCATATTTTTGGATTTGTTGAAAACTCACACCTAAAGTGCGTCCTAATTCTTTTTGAGAAAACCCCATGGCAATGCGTCTAAAACGAATTCTTTTACCAATTGAAATATCATTAGAATGTGGATTTTTTGCTTTCACGGGTCGCTCCCCCTCCGGTTGCGAGCGCCCTCGCATAAAGTATTCCGGGAGTCAAAAACACTGAATCCGAGTCAGCTTTTTTGCTTTTAGTGCTGGTAAGCACCTGGACATAGCAAAAACTCCCGGAATTCCGGGATACCCACAAAAGTGGGTTCATTTTTACGCTCGGATTTAGGGGTTTTGAATCCCTCTTGGTCGTTGCGTATACGACCAAAATATCCTTTAAGTGATAAAGTAATTTCAGGAAATTGGCAATAAAAATTAAAGCAATTTTTTATTTTTAGGAGAAACCTCTCAAACTCTTCGGTTGTAAGCGCCCTCGCAGAAGTATTCCGGGAGTCTGAAAGTACTGAGTTCGAATCAGCTTTTTTGCTTTTAGTGTGTAAAACGCACCTGGACATAGCAAAAACTCCCGGAATCTCGCAAGTCTTATAAAGCAGATGAATGTCTCGGCTTGGATTTTCAAGCTTTGGATTTTCCCCATAAAATCGCACTGTACAATGAGAACCGCTTTCTTATTCATAAAATATTTCTTATTCATAAAATAAGTGTAAAAGGCCGGCAATAAAAATGACCCCGCAATAAAAAGGGGCGTTTTTATATCTCAGAAATCAAGCACAAAATTGCCTTTTGTTGTTTTGGTTTAAGCTCTCTAAAACTTTTCAAAAGGACGTGCTCTTCTTGGCTTGAAATCCTTTCATCATAGGGGCTTAAGATATTTTCTTTTGTAGCAATATCGGCAGTTAAAAGATCCGCATAAAAAAAGCTCATCGGGGTTTGCAGTTTTTGAGCAATTTCCAATAAACGCCCAGCACCAACACGATTGATGCCCTTTTCATATTTTTGGATTTGTTGAAAACTCACACCTAAAAAGCTTCCTAATTCTTTTTGAGAAAGCCCCATGGCAATGCGTCTAAAACGAATTCTTTTACCAATTGAAATATCATTAGAATGTGGATTTTTTGCTTTCACGGGTCGCTCCCCCTCCGGTTGCGAGCGCCCTCGCATAAAGTATTCCGGGAGTCTGAAAGTACTGACCTCGAATCAGCTTTTTTTGCTTTTAGTGCGAGAACGCACCTGGACATAGCAAAAACTCCCGGAATTCCGGGATACCCACAAAAGTGGATTCATTTTATGTATTCGAGGTTTCGGGCTTTCAGACCCTACTGGTCGCTGCGTATACGACCAAAATTACAGTGTTCATTCATAAAGCAATTTCAAGAGATTAGCAATAAAAATGAAAGCAGT
Organism: Bartonella massiliensis; assembly: GCF_902150025.1. Taxonomy (GTDB): domain Bacteria; phylum Pseudomonadota; class Alphaproteobacteria; order Rhizobiales; family Rhizobiaceae; genus Bartonella; species Bartonella massiliensis. The sequence continues at coordinate 23,019 of NZ_CABFVS010000007.1, read as the reverse complement.
TTTTATTTTTAGGAGAAACCTCTCAAGCTCTTCGGTTGCGAGCGCCCTCGCATAAAGTATTCCGGGAGTCTGAAAACACTGAGTTTGGATCAGCTTTTTTGCTTTTAGTGCGAGAGCGCACCTGGACATGGCAAAAACGCCCGGAATCTCGCAAGTCTTATAAAGCAGATGAATGTCTCTGCTTGGATTTTCAAGCTTTGGTTTTTTCCATAAAATCGCACTGTACAATGAGAACCGCTTTCTTATTCATAAAATAATTGCAAAAGACTGGCAATAAAAATGACCCCGCAATAAAAAGGGGCGTTTTTATATCTCAGAAATCAAGCACAAAATTGCCTTTTGTTGTTTTGGTTTAAGTTCTCTGAAATTTTTCAAAAGGACGTGCTCTTCTTGGCTTGAAATCCTTTCATCATAGGGGCTTAAGATATTTTCTTTTGTAGCAATATCGGCAGTTAAAAGATCCGCATAAAAAAAGCTCATCGGGGTTTGCAGTTTTTGAGCAATTTCCAATAAACGCCCAGCACCAACACGATTGATGCCCTTTTCATATTTTTGGATTTGTTGGAAACTCACACCTAAAAAGCTTCCTAATTCTTTTTGAGAAAACCCCATGGCAATGCGTCTAAAACGAATTCTTTTACCAATTGAAATATCGTTAGAATGTGGATTTTTTGCTTTCACGGGTCGCTCCCCCTCCGGTTGCGAGCGCCCTCGCATAAAGTATTCCGGGAGTCTGAAAACACTGAACCCTAGTCAGCTTTTTTGCTTTTAGTGCATAAAACGCACCTGGACATAGCAAAAACTCCCGGAATTCCGGGATACCCACAAAAGTGAGTCATTTTCACGCTAGGGTTTAGGGTTTTCAGTTCCCTCTTGGTCGTTGCGTATACGACCAAAGTTACAAGGTCTATTGATAAAGTAATTTCGAGAGATTGGCAATAAAAATGAAAGCAGTTTTTATTTTTAGGAGAAACCTCTCAAGCTCTTCGGTTGCGAGCGCCCTCGCATAAAGTATTCCGGGAGTCAAAAACACTGAGTTCAGTCAGCTTTTTTGCTTTTAGTGCGAGAGCGCACCTGGACATAGCAAAAACTCCCGGAATTCCGGGATACCCACAAAAGTGGATTAATTTTATGTACTGAACTTTAGGGGTTTTGAATCCCTCTTGGTCGTTGCGTATACGACCAAAGTTACAAGGTCTATTGATAAAGTAATTTCGAGAGATTTACAATAAAAATTAAAGCAGTTTTTGTTTTTAGCAAAGGTCACTTAAACTCTTATGCGCACGCACCAAAACCATAAGGTACAACCCCGCATTTGTTGAGAGGCGTTTATTGAAAAGACAAACAGCTCTTAAGATCAAGCCCCCAAAAGAGAAAACTTAAAGAATGGCCTTGATTAAACGGTGATGCGTTGAATTTTCGCACCACAATGGGATAATTTTTCTTCTAACCTTTCAAAGCCTCGATCAAGATGATAAACACGATTAACGATTGTTTCACCCTTGGCTGCCCCCATATAACGAGACAAAAGGGCCGCAATCACCAGCGAAACTGAAAGCCACGCAAATCGGTTGCCATTACAGGAACACCTTATAACTGCTCTGTTCCATAAACGGTTGCTGATCTCACCATTGAGCTTTATTTCAGCCCCTAGACGATTAAGCTCTCAGAGATGCATAAAACGATTGTCGAAAGTCGTCTCTGCAATCATGCGCGGGTGCCTTCACCCCTGTGTCACATGGGGTGCCATTATCAAGCCTCCCTCATGAAGTGCCATAAACGACACGCATGATCTCGAGCCCGCCTCTACAGCACACCTTAACATGCCTTCCTTCAAACCCGCTTCTCTGAACGATGAAAGAAAACGGCTCAATTCTAGCTCTTTGTTAAGCAGCAATTTAAGTCCCCCATGTAAAAAAACCTGCCATGGCCCGTATTTAAAAGAAACAAACTACTCTCCTCCCAAACAACAGACATTCAAGCATATCTTTGACAGCGTCACACGGTTATTCGTTGAATTTTCGCACCACAATGGGATAATTTTTCTTCTAACCTTTCAAAGCCTCGATCAAGATGATAAACACGATTAACGATTGTTTCACCCTTGGCTGCCAATGCCGCAATCACCAGCGAAACCGAAGCACGCAAATCGGTTGCCATTACAGGAGCACCTTGTAACTGCTCTGTTCCATAAACGGTTGCTGTTTGTCCATTGAGCTTTATTTCAGCCCCTAGACGATTAAGCTCTTGAACATGCATAAAACGATTTTCGAAAATCGTCTCCGTAATATGCGCAATGCCTTCAGAGCGTGTCATCAGCGCCATAAACTGCGCTTGAAGATCTGTTGGAAAAGCAGGATAAGGGCCGGTTTTAATATCAACAGGCATAATTTTTGTGTTTTTTGGATTGCGCTTAACGTGAATTCCTTGAGGTTCTATTTGAATCTCAAGCCCTGTTTTTTGCAAAATCTTCAGCACGGTTGTCAGATGATTAGGGTTGGCATTTTTAAGAAAGACATCTCCCCCCGCCATCGCCACAGCCATGGCATAGGTTCCCGCTTCAATTCGATCCGCAATGACGCGTACTCTTGTTCCTTTAAGCCTTTTCACCCCTTCAATGGTCAGCGTTGTTGTTCCTTCACCGGTTATTTGAGCCCCCATAGCATTCAAGGTTCGAATAAGGTTTGTCACTTCTGGTTCACACGCCGCATTCTCAAGAACGGTTGTTCCCTTTGCCATTGTTGCTGCCATCAACAGTACATGGGTCCCCCCAACAGTGACTTTAGGAAAACGGTAGCAAGCCCCTTTTAATCCCTTTGGTGCTTTGGCATGAACATATCCATTCTCAATGGCCATATGAGCCCCTAAAGTTTTCAATCCTTCGAGGATAAAATCAACAGGTCTTGTTCCAATAGCGCATCCTCCAGGAAGCGAAACATAAGCCTCTAAGCATCGTGCAAGCAACGGTCCGATAACCCAAAAACTTGCCCGCATTTTTTTCACCAAGTCATAAGGGGCCCGCGTTGTCGCTATCTTTTGCGCCGTAAAATGGATTGTTCTTGCATTTACACCATCATCATTAAACTCTTGTCCATCAACGGCATATCCAACACCATGATTGTTAAGAATCCGAATAAGCAATTCAACATCGGCAAGATGAGGAATATTCTCGAGCGTGAGCGTTTCTTCTGTCAAAAGCGCTGCAATCATAAGAGGCAATGCAGCATTTTTGGCCCCAGAGATCGGAATTGTCCCTTTCAGTTTTTCCCCACCAACAATTCGAATAGAATCCATCGTATTTTCCCTCTTTTTCTTTGCGTCATCCCTTCCAAAGTTTTTCCTTTGAAAAGTTCATGCTAAGCATTTTTTTAAACGCATTCTTGTTTATGAGAACAAATGATTGAGACATTTGGTTGCAAAGAGCCGTTAAAAAAACTTTTTTTTTGCATTTTAGAGCTCTGTTTGTGCTCTTTTTCGGCTTTGCTCTTTTCGACGTTTTAAGTTTTGTCGCAATTGTTGTGCCAGTCTTTCCTGACGTCGTTTTTCTTTTTCCTCTTGATGATTTATTTCATCATGTTTTTGTTTTATTTGTGTCATTGCGCAACCTTTTGAGCAGTGTTGAGCTTCTATCCAAGCAACTCACGGCTTTAAATATGTAAGAATATAAAAACGTTTATGTCATGACATAAGATACGTTTTCTTGCAAGAATATACAAATGTTCTCTTGCCTATTTTCTAACAATATGGCACAAGACAGCGCAACGATTGAAAACGGCTGCGGTAGCTCAGTGGTAGAGCACTCCCTTGGTAAGGGAGAGGTCGAGAGTTCAATCCTCTCTCGCAGCACCATTTTATTCTTCTTTTGCCTCGCTCTTCTTCCTTATAAGTCTTCTCATCCCATAAATTCTTCTCCTATCCGTCTTATCCCCTAAGCATCAATTTTTTTCCTCCAAGCCTCTATCGCCTTCATCAAAACCTCCCTCCTTTCAACCATGCACTTCAATGACTTCAAACTCAATGATCTTGCATGACACGCTTAATCTTCAAACACTCTGCCAACAGCTTTTGAAATTGATGCACCACAAAAAAACAATTCCTCCGCGCCCCTTTCTTTCATATAAAATGCCCTTTCCCCCCCTCGCCTTTCCCCCTTGCCTTTAACAAAACAGTTCATGAAAAGACATTTTTATTCCTTGAATATTTTTCCCTACGGTCTTCCCCCGCTTATGCCATGCAAGTAAATGATTTTTCTTGATTGAATAAAAAGGGTATTGGAATAAGAGGACTAAGAACACCGCACAGTCCTTGCATTTTCATGTGAATCCCAATCATGAATGATCATAAGCGTATTGTTGTAAAGAGAGATCTTAAAACACGCGTCACACTCATTTCACGGTGCCAACCATGCCCACCATGCCAACTATGCCAACCATGCCAGATAACTAATCCCCTATCTTTTGACACTTTTCCAAGAAAATCACACATCATTGATTTTATACCCAACGTTCTCCACGCGCTCTCAGTCACCCCTTTTTCAAGACACATCTTTTTGATACGAATATATTGATTTATACGGAAGCGCATTCTTTCTCTTAAATAAAGAACCCGAAGAGCGGAAGGCTTTTGCCCCCTCTGTTCTCTTGCCTCATTGACTCACAGTTCACAAGCAGCAAGCTTCCTATAGTGTAAAGCTTTCCAAAAAAGCCTGCCTTTTATGAAAATTCCCCCACCGTAAACGAGATTATACATCGTCGAGAAATACCAAAACCCATGTTGCCAATATTGGAGACGAGCCCTAAGATGATGCTAACTTGCTTTTCCATAAAGTAAAGAAGGGGCGTGCACAATATTTATAATGTACATTTATCATTAACGGGACTTTATCATGATACCATTTATGGTTGGCATGGTTGGCGCCATGAAATGGGCTTGGAGGCTCTTTGAGAGATGTCTCTACAAGCTTATGAATGTGCAAATCAACGATGCTCTATTTTACATGACGAGCATGATCCATGAAAGAACGCGATAAACAAAAACGTGAAGCAATGCGTCATCTTCATGATACCATTCATGGTTAGCACCATAAAATGGGTATGACGCGTGTTGCGAGAAATTTCTTTTAAACAATGCGTGTATGATAATTCATGATTGAAATTCACATGAAGATGCAAGAACCGTGCGGTGTTCTTAGTCCTATTATTCCAATACCCTTTTTATCAAATCAATTAAAATCACTTACTTGCACGTCATAAGCGGTATGAGACCGTGGGGAAAAACTGGACAAATAAAAACGCCTTTTCATAAACCGTCTTACGAGCCCAAGGGCTGCAACACTCAAAGGCTAGCTAAAAATCGTGTGGTGGTGCTGACTTGCTTTTCCATAAAGTAAAGATAGGGGCATAAAGTAAAGAAGGGAGCGTGCGCAATATCTATAATGTACATTTACCATTAACGGGGCTTTATCATTATACCATTCACGGTTGGCACCACAAAATGGGTGTGATAAGCGTTGTAAAATATCTCTTAAAAACAAGAGCGTGCATTGGCAACTGGATAGCGTTCTATTTTACGTTCCCCCCCTCACGGACACCTTTCACAAGTACCAGCATGAAATTCACGAACGCCAATATAAAACGAGTATGAAATAAAATTTCTCTTTTAAACAAACGCGTGACAACGCATAACCCGTCTATTTCCTTTAAAGTCTTTTGGATATTCTCCATTTTCCCCCGCTTTCACTTTCCACTTGTCCACTTCCCCCTCTAGGACAAGCATTTTGAGCGAGAAAACCTCCCTTACATTTTTTGCTGCCCAGATCTTCGTGCAATGAATAAAAAAACCCCGCAAGTGCGGGGTTTTAGCTTTATCACACCCTTATTTAGATACAGGACGATCACTATCACCATTTTCACTAAACATGTTTTAACACATATTTTCAACACAAAAATAATACAGATTGATCCATTCAACAAGAACCAGTTAAACAGTTATGAGGATTATTAAAGATTAAAATGATAAGATCATTATTTAAAACATACATCATAATATCTATAGTGTTTTTTTCTATATCCATCTTATTGGGATGTAGAAAGACGATCAGCCTCGCTGAATATGATAGGCTTTATCAAGAATATGCCCATAAGAATTATACGAATTCAGAAGATTAGCAGGACTTAGAAAAAGCAAAAAAAAAGAAGTAGAATATTATAAAAAGAATATAAGGCCTATCCTCTCTATAGAATATGACAAAAGTCCATTTTGGAGATACTGAGTAATATTACCTAACAATCCTCCAGAATTTAATATTTTAAAGCATTATCACAGAGTGCTTGTTTTTTGTGGACGCTTTGCTGATTTATTGCAAAGCGATAAGAGTATGTTCACCCTTACATTTAACGACTTTAAAAGCGAATTTGAAGCTTTTAAGAATATTGCCATACAATATGATAGTTCTTAACATAGTCTAACACGACGTTTCTTAGAAGCAAAATTTGAAACAAACTTTAATGATCCCATGTGTGTCTACGCAAAAAGATTTTTGGATTCCCCCCCAATGGCATTAACCGAAAAGAACAAACACTTCGTACAGAAGAAATGGTAATAACCAGTGAAGCTACTCGTTTTGCAAACACAGCAAGAATGTGCACGCTTGCGAGAAACATCTATCTTGCAATGATGCCCAAAGAAGGCGTAAAGCCACCTGTGAGCTACAGCTCTTTTGAAAAATGGAAACCATATCTCAAAAATCTTTAACCGAACAATAAAACGTCTTTCAAAATACGTTCAACCTCCCTTTCACGAACCATTAATCCCCCCCTGACAATGAATATAATCAAGCATAAAGAGGGTATAAGAAAACCATGTTAATTAAAAAATCTTTATGGAGAAACACCTTCATTATCACCTTTTTCACAACGCATCTTTTCTGCTTTTCAAAGGGATAGGCTCATTTAAAAATAGGCTCATTTAAAATGAAGTATTTTTTTCAAAAGAAATTACAGAAAAAGAGAAGGCACTGCGTCATGATATATCTAATACAGAAATCTGGTGAGAAAAAAATTCTGTGAATCTTTATGGTTAACAAAAACTTCACAGCTACCAAATCCTTTATCTGAACAATATGCCAATATGATGAAAACATGATATGATACAATCGTACAATGAAAGAATACAGCGCGTCTCTTAACAACCGACGTGATAAACGAAATAAACACAATGAAAGATCTGAATAAAGCAAAACAGTCTAAAAAATCATGCGGAAATATCAGAAATTCTAAAAAGGCTTTCCATAATTCAAAATAATATCGCTGAAAACAAGAAAGAACTTGAGAAACGAGACCTTCAAATTGAGATCTTATATAAGATTATCAACAATCTTTGTCATTAATTCCATAATTTTATGAAACGTGCGTCTAAAGAACATCTCGTATTTTCAAACATTTTAAATTTTCAAGCGTTTTAAACTGTATATCGCCCTCTTTAAGAGACACTACCCCCAAATACAGCAACCCATTCAATACAATTTGTTTTATATTTTGAACCTAAAAAAATAATACATATTGATCTATTCAACAGCAATCACCAATAAAAGCGCATTAGAAACAAAAGACAATAAATGCCCCCTGTTTAAACATTTTATTTTATTCGCTATAGCGATAAGCACTCTTTTATTCACGCATCATGCCAATAGCTGTACAAAAGATGATTTTTTTGTTGAGAATAGTTCTCCGATCAATTGTATTTCAAAAGAATATATAAACCAAAAAATAAAAAAGAAAATATTGGAAAAAGAACAAGAAAAAGAGTGGTTAGAGCTTGAAAAATTTTCTGTTCATTCTTGTCCAAATGGAGCGTTTCCCGTTTATCATGGTGTTTCTATTATCGATTGTGTGTTCAGAAAAGGAAATAAAGCAAAGCCATTTTGATCAATATGGGATTGTAATGGGCTTATTCATACCATAGCTTATCATAGGATTCACCATAACGAAGATAATGTCCATACCGATTAGTTTACTTTGGCGTTTTAAATTCAAGGTTTCAGCTTGTTTATTGACCATAATGACAAGCTTAGCCATTATTGCCATCCCCTTTTATTGCCATCCCCTTTATATGTGATTTGTCGTCGCACTTTTAATCTATTGTTGTAAAAAATACATCTCAAAATATTAAGAAAACCGCACATTTTCAAGCATTTTGAACTTCACATCCCCGTAATTTAGAGACATTAACCCCAAGTACAGCCACACTATTCAATACAATTTGTTATATTTTCTCAACACAAAATATACATATTGATATATTTAAGGGAAGCGGTTAAACGACACTATAAAAGTTAAGAGCACTCTTGGACCGTATGTCATGATCATAAATGAAGAGGATTATTATAAAATTCTTGGAGTAAACTGCCAATGCAATGATAAACAGATAAAATCTGCTTTTCGTAAGTTAGCTCTACAATACCATCCTGATCATAATTCTAGTCTTGAAGCTAAAGAAAAATTCAGAAAAATTTGTGAAGCCTATGAGATTCTTAAAGATCCTCAAAAAAGAGCCACTTACGATCAATTCTCTCATGAAACATTTAAAGATACTCATAAAACTTTTAAAGATACTCACAAGACTTTTGAAAGTGAAGAAAGTAATGAAAGTAAAAAACCTACAGCACTTGAAATAATTATTTGGTTATGGAAAACAGAATACGGAATTATGCTTTTTTTAACAACAATATTCATGGCTATTTGTTTTTTTATAATAACGATAACAGTGTTTGGATTTCCACTTTAATCGTCAAAATTCTTCTTAAAAAGCATTAAAAGTAACCCGCAGCGAATTCACACAAGTGTGATCATTCTTGATTTTCTATAACAAGAGACGATAGAAAGCCATAAAGGGTGTGCGCTCTCTAGCCATTTTTTCCTGATCCACCCCTGTTTTTTCCTTCCCGCCATTTTCTTAAAAGCAATGCTTGCCACGCTAAGTGCCTATCTCCCTTCAACATCCACTTCTCCCCCCTCTGAACGAACCTTTTGATAAAACACCCATTCAAAACTGCCCAACTTCCCCTCTTTTTTTCTTCACACTTCACTATCCGCAGAGGTTTTGCTGATCACACTAAGCTCTCTAACTTCCCCCATTGCCTCTCGGCATCTTTTCCCCTTGCCTATCTGCAAAAATCAATCAACATCTGCCAACCTTTCCCCTAACGCACCACGCGCCCCCTTTCCCCCTAATGTGCCCCCGCTCCCCCTAGCGCTCCAGTTTTTCCTGCACAAGCTTCCCCCTTTTTTCCGTATTGGCTCAAAAACCAAAGCGTCTTCTCCCAATAAATAAAAAAATTATCCTTGTCACCGTTGTCCCTCGAAGACACAACACAAAAGTTACCAGAAATATCCCCAAAACCGCCAGCCCTTGTCCTTCCCCCTTATTCACTTCCCCCTTGTCACACTAAGTTCCTCTTCAACATCCTATTCTTTTCTGTCCTCGCCTTATTATAAAGATTTTCCCCACTGGACAGATCCCCTTCTTCTCCGTCTCATTCTTGTTTTGCCTTCCAGAGACTTTGTCTTCAGCTCTCTAGATTCTCCCTCTTTCGAAGCAATTTCTGTTCTTATTCTAAAGCCTGTCTCAAAACATTTAATGTGCTGGACCATTTTTTCCAAAGCTTCATTAAAACGGTTAATTTCATTTTCAAGCTTGCTGATATAGGCTTCATCCCGATAAGCTCGTTTAATCAAAGGAGGCATATCCGGCCAATAAAGCATTAAATCCACCCATTCGCGTTGAGAAATCCATAACCCTCCTTGACATTGTGCTTTATGTTCTGCTGGAAAACTCTTTTCCATAAAATGCGGAATTAAAATTTCTGGCTTTTTTGTTTTAATTTCCAACAATCCATTTTTTCCCACAAAAGCATCGGGGGAAAATCCTTTTCTGCGATCATCGGCCAAAACAAAGCCAATACATTCCGGTTCTGTCTCTGTCAGTTTGCCATAAAGCTGTCGTGCGCTTGGTTCTAATTCTGTCCCGCGTCGCATCGAGAGTGTTGTCCCTTCCTCAACAGTTTTTCCGGTAATTCTTTCTCCTGCCAATTTCATCATCACAGCATGATATCGTGCCGTTTTTTGCCCTTGTTTTTTTTGCGCCATGACCATTTCAAACAAAGAAGCCGTTATCAACCCATTGCGCGCTTTTTGCCATTCCTCTGTTCCTTGGATACAATCGATAATGATTGGCATAGTATTTTTCCCTCTTCATCTGGTGTTTTTAATATATCCTCTTTGAAACATCACACTTTAGAAATGTGCCCCCGTTCCCCCTAGCAAGCGCCCCATCTCTTCTGCACAAGCTCTTTATACACCTTAGCCTCCAATTTGCTACCACCGTACATTTTAAGCCTCCAATATTGTCGATGCCCCCTTGGGATTTCTCGACAATTCATGAAAAGACATCGTTTTCTTGTTCCCTGTTTATTCCCATGCCAACCCTATTGGTGGTATGCAAGAAACACGGGGATTGATGACTTCAATAAGAGAGGGGTTGTGGTGAGAAAACTATATTCTAGATTCTTATTTAACATGAAAAAATGAATATCTTTGATAAATCAATACGTTGTCTTATCAAAACAAGCTGCCCCCTTTTCTTTCTATCAGCTCCCTCTCAATCGGCCTCCCTATCGGCTTCAAAAACGCCCCCGCAAAACGGCCCCCCTATCAACGAACGTAAAAACAATCCCTCTTCTTGGTCCTTCGTGAAAAAAACACTTAAAACCGTCAACTTATCTGTTCACTTATGCGTCAACTTATCGGTCAAATTATCCAACATGGGGAAAAATTTTTCATTGCCCCGAACAAAACCAAGACAAAAACAGCCAAAACCACCCCGCTCTCACTTCCCCCAACATCTTTTCCCAAAATATTTGCCTTTCCCCCGCATCTTTCACTTGTCCCCCAAAACCGCCCGTCATTTTCCCTGCATGCTGATCACACTAAGCTTTCCTGCAACATCCACTTCTCCCTCCTCTGAACGAACCTTTTGATAAAACACCCCTTCAACACTGCCCAACTTCCCCTTCTTCCCCGCTTCACGCTTCACACTTCACACTTCACACTTCACACTTCGTGATACTTCACTGTCTGCCGAGGCGTGTTACTTCAAGCTTTTCTCGACATTTTTTCCCCTTGCCTATCTGCAAAAATCAATCAACATCTGCCAACCTTTCCCCTAACGCACCACGCGCCCCCTTTCTGCCTATCAAATCCCCCCCTATAGGATCCCCCTATTGGCTTCAAAAACACCCTCGCAAAACGCCCCCGCAAAAAGCCCTCTGCAAAGCAGCGCCCCTGCAAAACGGCCCCCCACAAAACAGCCCCCCCTATGCTCGCAAGCACAAACAGTTCGCCTTTTTAGCCTTCGTGAAAAAAACACTTAAAGCCGTCAGCTTGTCTGTTAACTTATGCGTCAACTTATCGGTCAACGCATTCATCATGGGGGGCGCCCTTTTTTCTATTCTGCTCTTGCCTGCCTCCTATTGGACGACAGAAAAATCATAGCAGAAATATTCTTCCTCCAAATTTTTTGCCATAGTTTCAGCCGCCTCTTGCGATATAAAAAAGACAGCGTTGTGTTTTTGTGGTTCAAGTTTGATTAAATTTCGAATATTTCCAGCATAATAAAGTGGAATGCCTCGATAAGAAGTCTTGAGATAACTTGGCATGCTTACCACCAATAATCTGACAAGACATCACAAGGGCGTAAACGATGTTGTTTTTCATAAGAGCCATAAAGATGATCTTCATAATCGCATGCGGCTCTTTCATTTAAATACACATGATAGGCTTCACTATTCAAAATGAACGGTTGCAATTGTGTATCTTCTTCATTGATCTCGAAATTTTCGGCATAAAAATCCGCGATTTGTTCTGTCACATCTTCAGAATAATTTGTTGTCAGATCAAGTCGTAAGATTTTATAAACAGTTTCAGATTCTTCAATCAGTTCGAGCACTTCTTCGATTTCATCGATAGGTCCTTCATAGGTATCAGGCTTTTCATCTTCGCAGAGAATGATAACGATTTCATCCTCTTTAATGAATGGAATATTTTTCATAATTTTCCCCCTTTAGATAGTTAATAAAACGTAGCTTTGTCTTGACAAGGCCAAATATAGCGTTAGTCTTATCTCCTCTATAGGAGAGATGTCAATCATTTTATCCTTCATAAAAGATATATTTTAAATCTTTGCGGGGCTCAAATGACATATATCAACAAAAACTTATTGTTCTTAGTTCCTCACATGTTCTTTTATTGTTCTCTATTTGTTCTTCCTCAATTGGCAATTATAAACACACAGGAGAGATAAAATGAATGATATGCGATTAATAGAATACTGGAATGGTCTTGATTTAAAAGCACAGAAGCAACTTATTTTGAAGCTCCGTCAACAGGTCGCCGCAAAAGAGTTAAAATCGCCTGCCTCTCTTGGGGAGAGAGTTTTGAAATAAGCTCTATAAATTCTTTATCTTCAGGACTAGCACCCTTATCGTAAAGAATATAATTCATACTGATATTAATTTCGTGACAAATTCGCGAAAGAGATTCGATTGTTGGTTCTTTTCCTTCAGAAAGAATAGAATGAAGGTATCCAGCTCCTTTACCGGCAGCAAGGGAGATCGATCTTTTTGACCGTCCACTTTTTTGCACAGCAGTCTTCAATCTTTGACGCCAACCATCAATATTCATGATTTCACCATATAGCGCGTCTTTTAAAAAAAACACGTCCTTTTTATAAAACGGGCTTGCAATATCCTCTAAAAAGGATAAAATTAAGGCAACAAATTTTATTTTTAGATCATAAAACCACCTTAACCACCCAACGGAGTACAAAAAAAACATCTCGAAAAGCTGATAATTGAGACCATAAGCTCATATTTTGAGAGTGTATTTTTTTCTTTATTTTTTTCATGACCACACTCTCAAATTGTAAGCTTGCATAACCTTTCAGCACACGCACGCCTTTATAAATGTCATAAAGAAATCCTCATTATCAAACAAAGTCAAATACACATTCATTTTCTGTTTGCACTGTTATGGTCAATAAAGCTCGTACGAAGAAAGAAGAAAGTAGATTACCGTATGAAACATGCTCATCAACAAGAAACTCCTCATTATGAATCATCCAGACTTCCCTATGTTTGTTGGTATCAAAATGATTTTCTAGGAGGTGTTCGTGGCATGCGCGCACACGAGATTGGAATTTATACGATTCTTCTCAATGAAATGTATGCACGGGGGCGTCCTCTAGAGATATCGGAAGAACGTTTAGCGCGTCTTTGTGGTTGTGACAAGCGAACTTTTGTTAATGTTTTAAAAATGCTGATTGAAGAGGGTAAAATTTTAAGTTTAGCCAATGGCTTATGGAACCAGCGTTGCGAAAATGTTTTTCAAGAGCGTGAAAAATTGCTTGAACAAAAATCCTTTGCGGGTCGTTCTTCTGCCAAAAAGCGCAAGAAAATCAATGCTGAGATTCAACAAATGCTTAACGAGCGGACAAAAGATGTTTCACAAAGCTCAGAAGCTCAAAAGGCAGAAGAAAAGAAAACACCTATCGGTGTTTTAGAAAAGAAAGTTTTATTTGCTGAATTAGAACCGGACCTTTGCTGTGAAGAACGCTTTGACCAAAACGAAGACTCTTCGGCTCTTTTATCGCCTCCACCGGCAGCAACGGAACGCTCTCCAGAAGGAACAAAACAGAACACTGCCTCTCTCAAGCCCCCCCAAGCAGAAGCCGTCCACAGCGCTCTTGCGCAACCGTCCACTCTCACCCCCACTGTTCCTGCGGAAAAAACGAAAACCACCTCTCCTCGCTCTTCCTCCATTCAAGCTTGTTCCAACACAACGCCCACCGTCTCAACAGCCCTTGTGAAAGGACACCGGCTTCCTAAAGCTTGGCAAGCAGACATTCAAGCGGCCGTTTTAGAAGGCTTGAGTGAGAGCCAAGCCCATTGGCAGGCTAAGAAATTTTGCGATTATTGGCAAGCCAAGAGCGGTAAAGAAGCCCTTAAAGCAGACTGGCAAGCCACATGGCGCAACTGGTTTCGCCGTGAGATCGAACGACTAGAACAGCAAAAACAAGCAAGCCCACCAACTTCTTCTGAAAACAACGAGAACCTTTACCGCAGTCTGATCAACTATAGCGACGATTAACGATACCGACAATAGTTAACACCACACGGGTTAACATCACACGAATAACCACTTTTTCAAGCAAAGACGGGGGGGCACAAATGTTTCAAAACCACTTCAGGCAAAACCACACTGAACAAAACAACGGAGGTAAAAACACCCCTGCGAGCCGCTATAACCAAACGCTTTCCCCTAACCCAGTCTGCTTTCATCACAACAGCGCTCACCCCACACGACTCATCTTTACTTCTCAAAGAACCACAACACCTGAAAGCCGCCCGAAAGCCATTCCCTCTTTCTCACACACACCGCACCCCACCACTTTCGCACAAGGGCGCTGCTTTCCCAGCCAGCAAACCAATACAACCGTTTTGGAAACCGCCAACAAAGAGCAAACCACAACACCTGAAAGCCGCTCGAAAGCCATTCCCTCTTTCACACACACACCGCACCCCACCACTTTCGCACAAGGGCGCTGCTTTCCCAGCCAGCAAACCAATACAGCCGTTTTGGAAACCGCCAACAAAGCGCAAACCACAACACCTGAAAGCCGCTCGAAAGCCATTCCCTCTTTCACACACACACCGCACCCCACCACTTTCGCACAAGGGCGCTGCTTTCCCAGCCAGCAAACCGATATCAACGCAAGCATTTTGAAAGCTTTAAGTGAGAGCCAAACCCATTAGCTAGCCAAGAAATTTCGCGATTATTGGCAAGTCAAGAGTGGCGCTCTTAAAGCAGACGAACAAGCGCCGTAGCACAACGAATTTCGCCATCTGATCTCATGGCGAGAACAGCAAAACAACCCTTTGAGAAAAACGAATAACCATGAGCACAATTTTTGAAATCAAACAAAAACTTATCGCACAAACAGAGAGGATCGCAGAAATGCTTCTGCCCCAGGGGCACAAACGTGGCAACCATTGGATTATTGGCAACACACGTGGTGAGCCCGGTCAAAGTTTATCGATTTGCTTAAGCGGCAGTAAAGCAGGACTTTGGTATGATTTTGCCGAAGGCATCGGAGGCGATCTTTTAGACCTTTGGTGTGCAGTTAAAGGCATGAGCCTTTCTCAAGCCTTAGAAGAAGCACGCGCAACGCTTAATCTCACACGCCCCAAACCCTTTATGGCACCCCAACGTTCCTACCGCCGTCCACCGGTTTCTAAATGGCGCTCTCCGCAAACGCTCGTCAAAAACTATCTTCACAAAGAACGCCACATCCCTCTCGAGGTTATAAAGCGTTACCGCATAGGAGAAGAGGGTGAAAAAATTATTTTCCCCTTTTATAAACCCGATGGCACCCTTGCTTTAGTCAAAGAACGTCTCGCACAAGCCGGCGCAAAAACAAAACCGACAGCAGCCCAATGTGAACCGATTTTATTTGGTTGGCAAGCCCTTTATCCCACCACACCCGCCTCTCAGCATGCCTCCCAACCCACAACCGCAGACCACACTGCACCACGCGCTTTCCAATGCGCGCCCACAAACCACACCACCACACAAGCCTCCCAACCCGCAGCCGCAAACCACGCCGCAGACCATATCACCACGCGCGCGCGCCAATGTGCGCCCGCAGCCCACACTGCACCACAAACATCCGCAGATCACACCACCACGCACGCCTCTGAACACACATCGACAACACACACCACCACACAAGCCTCCCAACCCGCAGCCGCAGACCACGCCGCAGACCATATCGCCACGCGCGCGCGCCAATGTGCGCCCACAAACCACACTGCACCACAAACATCCGCAGACCACACCACCACGCCCGCCTCTGAACACACATCGACAACACACACCACCACACAAGCATCCCAACCCGCAGCCGCAGACCGCACCACCCAATCCGCACCCGCAAACCACGCCGCAGACCATATCGCCACGCGCGCCCCCCAATGCGCGCCCACAAACCACACTGCACCACAAACATCCGCAGATCACACCACCACGCAAGCCTCCCAACCCGCAGCCGCAGATCACACCGCCCAATCCGCAGCCGCGCCCCAATGCGCGCCCGCAGACCGCACCACCCAACCCGCAGACCGCACCACCCAATGCGCGCCCGCAGACCACGTGACGTTTCCCAGACTTTCTTCCAAAAACCGGACAATTGTCATCACGGAAGGGGAAATTGATGCGCTATCGCTTGCCGCCTATGGCTATCCGGCAGTCTCGCTACCCTTTGGCGGTGGAAGGGGGGGAAAACACAATTGGATTGAAAATGAATTTGATCATTTAGAAGCTTTTGAAACCATTTTTTTAGCCACCGATATGGACCAGCCCGGAGAAGAAGCCGCCCGTGAAATTGCCAGCAGGCTTGGGCGTCACCGGTGCTACCGTGTCCGTTTGCCGCTCAAAGATGCCAATGATTGTTTAACCGCAAAGATTGATGCAGCCACTATCGCAGCGGCTTTTGCTTCTGCTCAATGCTTTGCACCAGAAGGCTTACGACGTGCCTCAGACTATAAAGATCAAGTCATTGGGCTTTTTTGGCCAGAACCTGAAAAACATGTTGGCTATACGGTTCCCTATCCTAAGCTTAAAGGTAAACTCCATTTTCGCCCCGCAGAATTAACGCTGTGGAGCGGCGCCAGTGGTGCCGGTAAAAGTCAATTGTTATCCGACTGTATTCCCCATTGGATTGCACAAAACAGTCGTCTTTGTTTAGCCTCTCTAGAGATGAAAGGAGAACAATCACTCCGGCGTTTAACCAAACAAACAGGCGGCTTAGAAAAGCCTACAAAAGAGACCATTGAACGCATTTTACATTTTTTAGACGAGGGGCTTATTCTTTATGAACATGTTGGCAAATCAAACGTCGAAACCCTGCTGGATGTCTTTGACTATTGCCGTGCGCGCTATGGTTGTGATCAATTTATAATCGACAGTCTCATGCGGCTTGGCATTGCCTCTGATGATTATGCAGCACAAGAACAAGCGGTTTATAAAATGGTTGATTGGGCTGTTTTAAACAATGTGCATATTCATCTTGTCGCGCATGCTCGTAAAGGAGGGCTGGATAAAGATATCCCTGGAACAGAAGATATTAAAGGCGCCTCAGAAATTGGTGCCAATGCTTTTAACATCATCACCATTTGGCGCAATCGATCCTTAGAAGATAAAATTTTTGCCGCCTCTCTGACAAGAGAAAAAGCCGATTTAATCAAACGTCCCGGTGTTATTATGAATATTGCCAAACAACGTTCCGGTGATTTTGAAGGCAAAGTAGGGCTTTGGTTTGACCCCCAAACCTACCGCTATCGCTGTTCTTTTGAACAATCCTTACCCCGCCATTATCTTTAACACCCCATCACCACTCTCTTAAAGCCCTACCATGCTCTTAAAGCCCTACCACTTTCTTTAAAAATGCCTTCCTTATCACACACGCAGACTTCATTGCCTGATCAATAAAAAGAAAGAGAATTATTCTCATAATGAACGAGACATCCTGATTCGAGAACCAAAGCCAACTCCAACCCAAACGCTCTGCTCCCAGAAAAGCAAAGAAAATGACAAGAACCCAAATGTAGATAAACAACACAAAATTCAAAACACGCAACACCCTCTGTAACACCGTATCGCGATGCGCGCGTATAAAAAAACCCAAGAGCAGTTTCAACAATACAGCAAAAACAAACACCTTCAAGAATATCCCCCCGATGCTATCCGTATCTCTAACACCCACAGCAAAAAGCCACAGGATCCCCCCCATCAAGCAGCAAAACGCCATCGCCTTCACGACCCAGCAAAAAGCCACAGGCAGACTCTTGAAACCCAAATGCATCACCCCCAAAACAGTGGCAAACATGCAAGAAAACACCGCCCCCTTCAACAATAACGCCCCGCTCACAGCACCGCTCCCCACACCCGCAAAAGCAAAACCAAGATAAAGAGTCATCACGCCATAAAAGACCACCCACCTGCCAAAAAACATCCACCTTGTAACCCCGCGGCGCTTGGCCACCCTATAAAGAAAAGCCAAGCCAACAGCTAAAATGCAGACCAACACGAACAGCAGCAAAAACAGCCCATTAAATGGCATCAACGCACGCCCCTATCAAGTCATACAAAGTCATACAAAATCGCACTCATACAACACCACACATAAGGAAAACCTCCACAATGCAAGCTCCCTCTCTTCAAGATCCAAGGACAATTTCACCCATATCTCATTACCCCCCATATTCCATATCCCCCCCATATCCCAATACTCCATTGACCTCCGCCCCATTTACAAATGCTGAAAACACAACTCTATACAGACAAGCCCCAACATTTTCTCCTTACCACACCAAAATGCTTGGATTGCCACAAAAGCACAGATGCGACAAAAGGCGACAATGCCGCACACAGCCACTCTTTTTAAGAACAAGGCCCAAGGAACCCCCGAACGCTCCACGCCCCCATAAAGAAAATCAAACCAAGTCACTCCAAAGCGCTTTGCAGTGCTACCAGCCCCCCAAAAAAACCAAGGACAAGTCCCCAAAGGACGTCAAACACCCCCCTCTTGAAGAACTGTCCCTTCGTTACCCCACGCCGCTGCAGTACTTCATAACGCACCATAAGGAGAATGCCGGGCGCCCCATAAAATGCCATAGCCCGTAACAAGACGCCCCACGTCATCCCAAGATCCTGCATTTGCGCATAAACAGCCCCAGAGACAGCAAACACGATGCAGAAAAACACCCCATTTTCTAAAGACAAAAACGCCGTGCACCATCATGCCACTCCCCCATCACGTCATCCCCCCATCACACCACTGTCTCATAAAATTATTCCCCCCATAAAGTCATGCCAAGGAAAATCCACGATACAACAAAACATGCCCTTTTTTCAAGATGCAAATCTATTCAAGATCCATGGGGGGAAGCCAAGCCCCACACATGAGCGCACGCCCCCCCAAACCAACCCTAGCCCCCCAAACGACAAAACCACACCCTCTCCGCACATACCACACGCCAGCCCCACGCACCGCACACGCCCCGCTCCTTACCCGGTGCCACAAAACACCAAACGACCACGTGCCCCCACCAGCCCTCTCATCAACGCTGCTCTTACCCTTTCAAAACATGCAATACCAAACTTTCCATACCTGCTCCAGCCCACGCAACCCCGCATACACCGCACACACGAACCGCAACACGAGCACCACGCGCCCCCCGCATGCCAACCCCGTGCGCACTCTGCACACGGTGCAACAAAAAGCGCTAGACAACCGTGTACGCTCTCCCCGTGCGCACCACATCACAGCGAAATCGCTCTCTTTATCCATGGAAGAGGACAACATTTTTAAACGAAAACGATCATTTTTAAGGAGATGATATGAACCATCAAGAGAAAAAACACCCACCCCTTTTTAACGCACAAGAGAAAGGAAAGAATATGGGGCATTTAAAAACGCAAGAAATCCCCTTTGAAACGAACAATCCTTATTTTCAACCCACCCATACAGAAAGTTGCAGCAACCCGCGCACCATCAAAGTCCTTATCAATGCAAAAAGCCACCCCATTGCACTTTTATACGCGAAAGGACATATTAGTCCGGCACAATATAAAGCCGCAGAACGTTTTTATTTTTACTGGCGTCACAGTCAGGCAGATCTCCACATGAGCCTTGACTACACCCGTGAAAAGGTTTCTTGTAGCCAAGGAGCCACCCACCCCATTGAACGACAAATAGAAGCCTCCAGTCATTTAAAAACCCTCAAAGTGCAATTAGGTATTCTTGGCTATTCACTGCTTGAGCGGGTTATTGGCTATGGACAAGCGATTAAAGAGTTAAGTTCTTCAAAACGCAAGCAAAATTCTCTTGCCGATCATTTACGAGATTGTTTAGACTTACTTGCCTTTCATTGGGGTTATACAAACCGCAAATCTTCTGAATAATCCCCTTCTAGGGCAACATTCATATGTTGCCCCCCTTTAAACTCAACATGCACAAGAACATGAACACCCCAAGCATCTCACCTTTCCCCCCCTTAAAAGGACGCGCAGAGTACACAAAACCCTCATCACACCATTCCCTCATCACACCATTCAAAGAAAATATATGCAATAAAGCACCCCTCTTTAAAGCACCCCTCTTTTCAAAAAGAAAACAACGCAAAAAAATAAAGACCCCCGCCCCCTCTTCGCACAACGCAATACAAAACACCCTATGAGCGCATCCCCATCAGCCCCTTCAGTCTAAAATCCTAAAATTCCCTTCACACACCGCGCCTCCTCCACACCGCGCGAACACCCCAAGCATCTCACCTTTCAGCCCCCATCCCTTAAGTCAACACCATCATTCATTTAACAGCTCTAGAATGTTGCGATAGACCTTAGCATTTCTCGACGATTCATGAAAAGATATCCCTTTCTTCTATTGTTTTTAACCATACACGCATCCCGCTTGTGACGTGCAAGCAAATGATTTTGATTGATACCGCATAAGAGAGATTTGAAATGAGAAAATCTCACAGGACTTAAGGTTCTCATTCACGTTGAAAATGATAAATTATCTTTATAAATCAATATGATGAAAACATTGATACAGAATTTACAAAACCATGCACTCAAAAGGCATGCTCAAAAAAACAAAACCCTTTACCCCAACAATTCCAGCAAAACAAAACCGCATCTCCACGCACACCAACCCCTATCTTTCTCCATATTCCCTCCCTCTTTATCCATAGTGTAAACAACATTTTGAGCAGGCAATTTTTTTAAAACAAACCCATCATTCCCTAAAGCATCCACGCCCAAAACATGAAAGCCCTTAGCGATCCTATATCACACCACCACGCCTTACGATCCGCCACCCAAGGAAAACAGCCCTCCCTTTCTTCTTTTCAAGCCCCAAACGACAAACCTGCACATCAAGCAAATGCTTAACACGCCTTAAACACCGCGCCTCCTCCACACCGCGCGAACACCCCAAGCATCTCACCTTTCAGCCCCACCACAATCTTGAAAAAAAACGCTCATAAAACGAACCAGCAAACCACACATAGAGATCGTATCCCATGCACTTGAACCCCAAAGCCAAGGCCTACCAAGACGTGCTACTCTTATAAAATAAAAGTATAAAATAAAAGCCAAATCAAAAATAAGGCTCAAAAATCAACGAAATGCTAAGTTCTTAAAAAACAGCCCTCCCTTTCTTCTTTTCAAGCCCCAAACGACAAACCTGCGCGTCAAGCAAATGCTTAACACGCCTTAAACACCGCGCCCCTCCACACCGCGCGAACACCCCAAGCATCTCACCTTTCAGCCCCCAACCCTTAAAAGAAAAACGCAGAGTACACAAAACCCTAAGACTCAACACGCACACCCTTTTTTAAAAAACACTTTAACTTATTCTATCAAGGCGGCTTGCTTTATCCCCCTTTCAAATAAGAGAGCTTTAAAAAGCTGTTTTAAGGCATAGGCTGTTTTACGACACAATAAAATGACGAATATTTTTTCTTTATCGTATAATACCACCAGATAATACCACCAGAGTATTGTCTCAATTAACATTGTCTCATAACAATGGAGAGGTTGCTGCGTTTTTTCCTCTTAAAATTAAGAGAATTGGCTTTCTTAAGGCTTGCCTCATTTTACATCTGTTTAATGTTGAATTAATCGATATTTATGTCTTTTGCACATTCACTAAGCATGCACATTCACTAAGCAGAAACGGCGTGTAAAATAAAACACTTCAAGGATAATGCCTCTTTCGACACAACTCAAACGCTAAAAACCGTCATCATATTGCGCGCTGAGCATTCAGTATATAAATGAAAGTGTTGCTCTTTGAAGCACTGATATCGTAATACCCTTCACGAATCGCTATCAAAAAATTAAAAATGCGAAATTAAGAATGATAGACATTAAAAACAAGTCCATTAAATGCCCCCGCAAATATCAAATATAATGCATCAAGTATAGAGGTTCTGTTTGAGCTAAAAAATATACCCAACAATGCCTCTCCATGAAAAAGCCATCGCAATAAAAAACCTCAAGAAAAACCGAAAGCGTAAAGACCAAAACGTTAAGAAAATGTGTCCTTGCCATTCTTTAAAAATAGTTCAACCAACAAAGCAAATAAAAAAGAAAGAAAAGATAAAGTAAAACGCATCGCTTTTCATATTCGACTCTTCGTATTCGTGCATTTTCTTCCTGCTAAAAGAAACCAACAATATAGGCACGCTCCCTTATTACGCTTCCTGCTCCAAGAAGATAAAACAGGAAGATAAAATTTGATACGGTTTATTGTGTTCTCTTTATGAAATTGTGAAACCCCATTCTTTGAGCTGCGATATTAAAACCACCAATATTTAAGATATTGAAATCAATAAAATATTAAGCCAATATCTCTGGCTAAAACAAAAAGTTAAACGGTATTAAAATACCTCATGATTCTTATATGATCGAAAAAACAAAAAAAACAAAAAAAAGGCATAAAAATACCTTAATTCTCATGGAATCGTCAGTGGTCTTCCGAAGACATGGATTAATGAGTCTTTTCTATCAATATCTCAAGTATTGAGAAAACAAAGTGAGTATAATTAGTGAGTATCTGTAACAAATGCACCAGCCGATCAGAATAAAATAAAAAATACCTTTCTTGGGCTCTTTCTATTTTTATAGGATATGCTTTTTTTAAGGATGCATGCGGAACCCTTTTAACGCCTGCACCCTTTCTCTTGGGATACATGCTTGCTTTCATAAAAGCGCGTATCCAATCACTAGAGGGTGCACGCAAAACCCTCAACGCGTGCACCCTTCCCCTCAAACGGATACGTGCCTGCCTTCATAAAGGCGCGTATCCAATCACTAGAGGATGCACGTGGAACCCTCAACG
>NZ_CABFVS010000006.1 GCF_902150025.1 Bartonella massiliensis | reverse complement strand
CACAACACGTGCACCCTTCCCCTTACGGGTTTGACACAACTTTCATCATATCTTATTATTCTTTATGAACCCTCATTTTTATAAATCGCTCAATGGCACAAAAAAGTTTGACGTTTGTCAGCATTTCTTTTGCCATGCATCTTACGAGATTCCACTTCCGGACAAAGTTTTTAAACCCTTTTCACATCCACAAATAAGAATCTAAAAGAATTGATTAAGGCAACTAAGCGCAAATTTTGTCAATTTGTAGGCAAACCATATTCTTTTTTATGATTGTTGTATTTTTACTATAGTTATTTGAACTGAATTTATGTATAACTCATATCGATATTTATTAATTGAAATAAATATAGGATGAAGAATGATGAATATCAGATATTTTTTCATAGCGGGAGCCGTTACAAGTGGTTTAGCTCTTGCAATTCAAAAGTCTGATCGTATAGTCAATCAACAGCCCTCTCCTATTGTTGCTCCTTATACTGTTGAAAAAATACGTTTACAGTTTTCCAAACAAATAAGGATCCCATCGGATACATTGAATATACTGAAAACAGCAAATAGAACTGCATCAGAACAAGCATCAATAGATGATATATATGCAAAAGGTAAAAGTTTATTGAATGCAATTGCTAGTTTTTTAGGCGCACTGATGATATATTTTCTGCAGATGATTTCTGCGAGAGTATAAGATATAAAAGTTTTTTGAAATAAAATTATATACAGTTTGTATATAATAAAAACAAAGGCCCTTTTAAAATAGGGCCTTTGTTTTAATTTGTATTGTATTGTATTGTTACTATCCCAAAATCAACCGTTTAAGAACAGCACTTTTTTCCCCTCGCAAACAAGTGAAGTTAAACCCCAAGCTCTCACTCTAGCTCCCAAATTTTTTCCCCCACCGCTTTCATCAATGATGAGTCTACAATTCTGCTATTTTTCCAGTGCATATCCCTGTTTTTAACAAAATGCCCCCTAAAAGCAAAAGCCTCCTAAGGTAAAAAGTCTCTATCACACTCCCTCCATTTCCAATACTGTTTTAATCAATAAGGATCTATCCAGATTTTTCTTCCAGTTCTTCCCTCACCCCCTCTTTTATTTTCAAACAAATTTCTCTATAGACCACGCCATAGATTAATTTCCAAGCCATTGATTGCCAAGCCGTCATCAACAAAATGCCAAAAATATGTAAAGAAAATACCCTAAATTTTTTATCCCCCTCCCCGACAGTGAAACGTTCTTAAAAGCTCGATAAGCTCTGCTTCAAGAAGACAAAAAGCTCAAGAGTAAAAGAGCTTAAAACTGTCCCAAACCGCTCTTTTACCTTTCTCGCCTCGCAAATGAGTAAAGTTAAGCCCCAAGCTCTTATTCCTCAAAGGACGATATTGTGTCATAATGCAATAAGATATTGATTTATATAGATATATCTAGCGTTATTCAACTTGAATTGAGAGTCTTGAAAACCGTAAGATTCTCTTATGTCAACTCTCTCTCACGTTGAATCAAACAAAATCATTTGCTTGCACATTACAAGCAGCATGAATGTGTGAGTAAAAACTGTATAAGAAAAAATGCTCATTTACGAATCGTCTTACAAGCCCCAAAAGCGGTCTCGCAACACTTCAAAGGCTGGCAAAATATATCATGCGTGTGATGATACCGGCTTGCTCCTGATCCTGATCAAGCATAAAGAGGGGGCCTCAATGTTCTCCACCCAAAAGAACAAGTTCTCCACCCAAAAGAATAAAATTTTTTAACCTGTGGTCACTTCTGTAAAAAAATCCAGTTTTTTCTAAAGCGTTTTTGCCTATTGCACACTTTAATCACCACACTAAGACAATGTTTTCATAAACTCTATGGACAAAGGCTCTATGGACAAATCGTGCCCTCAAAGTTTCATCACATACTTTTACAAAAAATCTCACACACTTTTACAAAGAACATTGGAATGTATAAAATATCACCACCCCTGAAACAACGGTGCTTTACCAAATCAATCATGATGTCTTAATAAGATATTTTTATTCAGTAGAATATTTTCTCATCTCTAGAGCATTTTTTTACAGCAACAAAGCGCCTTTACTTTTGAAAAAAAAGAAGAGACTTAAAAAAACAAAAAAGGGAAAAATTGACCCTCTCTTAAACTGTGCCTTCTCATCTTGAAAAACACATTATTTTCAGCTTATTTAAAAAAAACGTGCTGTTCTTCTTGATTTTTTCAAGCCCTTTATTGTGCTTGTATTGCCTTTATTATGCTTTGGGATCAAAGCCTCTCAATCATGAGACTTAACTTCTTTTAACAAGAGTGTTTATTCTTTCAAATAAAAGAGGCTTAAAAGTGATTTTCTTCAACAAGTGCGTAAAATTAATCAATTTTTATATCCATAAATGCAGGCTCACCATCTTTGATATAAGTAATATCAGGAGAATGTTTTACCCCCTCTGCTTCAAAGACGCATGGTTCATCACTCACATCGTATCCCTGTTTTCTTAATTCTTGTTTTTTCTCCTCGACTATTTTTTGATGAAGATCTCTTTTTTGATGACATAAATTAGGATCTCTCACTCTGAAAAACTGATAGTCCTTCACTTCTATAGAGCAGATTTTTGCCACCCATTCCAACAGATCATAACTAAATTTTCCTGCCTTTTTCACTTCTTGAGCCATCACCATCGCGCGTTCCAAATGGACTTTTTCAATGGTTTCATCAAAGCCAAGCCTCTCGCCTACCGAAAAACTTTTGTCATAAGAAGCTAACGTCTCCACATCCCCCAGCAAGGCAAGCGCAGCAAGATGCAGCAGAGCATAAGGAGCCAACTCTGCTTCACCCGTTGACCATGCTAAAGAGTCTTTTTCCCAAGGTGAAATGCTATATTGAGAACGAAACATTTCATGCAAACTATCATCTTCCATGAGCCATTTTAAAGTTTTGTCCAGTTCTTTCTTGAAACGCTGGGCACTCACTTTTTCTTCAAAAATTTCTAATCCATTGGGCACAAAATTCATAAATACCGTTGGCAAAACCCCCAGAATTATGCGGATTAATCGTCCAACAAGCCGCGGCAAAAATACCACTCATCACGACAAGTCCGCGATCAAAGGGGGAAAATTCTTCTATGTGTTTCTCATTATAGAGAAAGTGCACTTCGCGATCCGGTAAAAAGAGCATGGCCACATGATCCCCTTTTCTCATCAATTCCACGGACCACCCCAAGCTTTTCAACAGCACTGTTGCACTTTCCATTGTGAGAATTTCATTATCATCGACCAAGAGCTCTTTCATCCCCGTACTGCCTTTTTCCTTTTGTTGCAAACACCTCTCCTGCACCTTGGCTTCATCTTTCCAAAACTGCTGCATTGCCAGATCATTTTCTTGAAGCACTCTTTCCAACGCGCCTTTCACTTGGGAATTCATTTTCATCCGTTTAAAGACAGAGGCATAAAGAGCCAAAACCAGCAATGATAATGACCATGAAAACAGCAATCATCACCCAAAACTCGGGCTCCAAGAAAAGTACGGCTATAGGATTACGGTCCATTTTTCCCTCTCACTGTTTATTAAAGCCCTTATCACTTATTAAAGCCCCTCTTACTCTTTGTTAAAGCCTATGCGACAGAGAGTTTATTTGCTCTCGCACACGGATTGCTTCTTCTCGTTTCTGAATATTTTGGTGCAACGCACCCGTCACGTTGCGACGCATTCGGAACATAACCGGAATCAATAAAAATGCACAGACCATTATAACTAACGTCGCCTTAAAGAGAACAAAATGCACAGCATAGTGCCACCCTGTCAGCTGCCAATTTAAGACATCTGGTATTGCTAAAATCATTCTCCACATGATAATAAGAACAGCAATAGCGAAGATAATCTTATAATCCTTTGCTGAGAGCAGCGCTTGCTGAAACGAAAAAGAATGTGCTGATTGATGCGTTTCTTGCTCCGATACCCAATTTTGCTCCTTCATTTTTCCCCTCTCATTCTTTGATAAAAGCCCCTCTCACTGTTTATGAAAGCCCCTCTTACTCTTTAATAAAATCTATATGACAGAGAGCTTATTGGCTCTCATACAAAAGATGATTTCTTCTTGTTTCTGAATCTTTTTTTCAATTTACGCAATGAAGATGCATACGCCCCCTAAACTATCACCAGAATCCATAAAAGTGTACAGACCGTTATACTCATAAAAATCATAAAAAATAACAATATGCGTGCTATTTTTCCCCCTTCTTGCTTGCCGCCACGCCCAAAAGTCTGATATCCTAACATTCTTTTTGTACAAGATAATGATAAAGGCAACGGTATAATTCTTTGACTAAAAAAACACTTACGGAAACAAAAAAAGCGTGATTTTTGATTCCCCGTTGAATTTTTCCCCCTTCATGGCTCGTGCCTTTTTACCCAACAAGCTTACCCAACAAGCGCCTTTCTTTTCTCACACCCGCTCTTTTTAAGCACCACTCTTTTTAAGCACCACGAAAAGTGCAATGCCTGCTCTTCCTTGTATTTTTGCATAGACCAGCCCGTTTTTTTTAAAAAACGCTCTTGCTCTTCAAATGATTAAGAGCATCGGTCGTATATCCTAAACGACTATGAGCTTCTTCCCCCCCTCTTTACTTTTCCCCTCTCAGCGTACTTTGTCACGCAAGCTGCAACACATGGTCTTTTGCCCCTCACGATCACGGTGCAAAAGCTCTGTTCGGCTTTTGTCTCACATGTTTCAATGCTCGCTTTACGCGACAATACAGTCTTATACGCTTGAAAACAAAATAATAAAACTCTAAAATGAGCATCATAATACCTGCCGAAAAAGACAGTGTAAACAAAACGATAAAGCAAAGGAATGCGATAAAAAAAGGGCTTGTTTTTTCTCTATCATTATTATTTTTTCGACCCATTATTTGACCCTGTTGCCGCAGAACTTCATCCAACTGCTGAATCTGTTTTTTCAACCAATGCGTTAAGATAAGACAAAGCCCCCATAAAACAGGCATCAAGACCAACACACAGAGCATGAGAACTTCACGCAGTATAAAAAATGCCAACAAAGTGCTATCTTGCGATGCAGTCAACGACCACTTGAATTCCAGGAGTATCAAAAGACTCTTATGACAAATTTCAATAAGAAGAGCGATAAGAGCAATAATAATATGGTCTTTACAAGAAAGAAATGACTCTTCAAGAGCAAAAGAACGCGGTTCTTGATTCCTCGTTGAGTTTTTCCCCTTCATTGGTTCTGCCTTTTACACAACTGTTTACGGCTCCTTTTATGAAAACACACATAATCTCTAAAGCAAAATCCGTTATCCGCAAAATCCATTACCCCCAAATTCAGTGTCATCAAAGAGAACACGCCATAAATACACCTTATCCCTATCTGTGATACCCTTCGCTGTTTTAAAGACACCTCTTTCAAAATACGCCAACCTCTTTTGCAAGATCACGCATGAAAAGAGTATAATAACTCTCGCCTGATGAATAAACAACCCCCTTATCTATCACGCTTATGGCTTTAATAAAATGTGTCATCCATCACCCTTCCATATGCCCCCTACGAACAAGCTCCTCCGACAGACAACCTTACCCCACCGCCAAACTCCCCTTCCTCTGCCCCCCTTCACGCCCCCCTATCCACATCGCCCCCCCCTATCCGCATCGCTACGCCTTCCTATCTCCATCGCCATCGATAACCTGCACCACCCCGCCCGATAAGCCCCCTTCACCACAAGCCTATCTCCACCATCACGGCTCTCCGTATCCACACCCTATTCCCCTACCACAAGCATCCTATCCGCCCCACGGACAGCCATACCAGCCTTCACGACAAGCCTATGCACCGCCACGCCCCCTATCCACACCGCTACGCCTTCCTATCTCCATCGCCATCGATAACCTGCACCACCCCGCCCGATAAGCCCCCTACACCACAAGCCTATCTCCACCATCACGGCTCTCCGTATCCACACCCTATCCACCTACCACGCGCCCCCACCGCACCGCCACGCCCCCCTATCC
>NZ_CABFVS010000005.1 GCF_902150025.1 Bartonella massiliensis | reverse complement strand
CGCCTCCTTTTGACAGACAAAAAAGGGATTGATGCAATGAAAAAAGATAATCTAAAAAAGTTTGAAATAAAGAAATCTTAAAAACACGCTTATTCAACTTAAAAAAGGTCAATGATTATTCAAACAATGGTTATTCAAAAGAGGGTTCTTCTATTTTTCAAAAGATCTTTAGAAGCCAACAATAGAGCTCTTTTCGAGACAACCGTTCTTTTTGCACTCAAAGGTTTCAGCCTTAGGCAAAACCACTCCAGTTCCCTTGCAAGTTTTAGATATTGTTTTATTCACAATCTTGTTAGTATCCATTGATTCTATGATCTCGTGGATACAATCTACCATGGCGATTATTATAGCAGAGCATGTTGATGAGCGTCATTCATTATTACTGACAATCCTTATATAAGCCTTGCGTGCCTTAAGAAGTTTGCGTAAAACTTGTTAGAAAAAGGAGAATCAGTTGAATATAGCGATTATTTTGGGGTCTGTGCGTCAACCTTCCTTCACAAGAACTTTAGCACGTCATTTAGCCGATTGCCTTACAAAACGTGGGGCATCAATTCACTGGATTGATTTGCGTGAACACCCCTTGCCGATAGTCGATCCAGATTATCATCATCAAGTTGAAAATCATCCAAGTGCAGCAGTCCGTCAGTTTATAAAAACCATTGTGGCAGCAGATGGCATTATTCTTGCAAGTCCCCTTTATCAAGGCTCATATTCAGGGGTTTTAAAAAATGCTCTTGATCATTTAACCTCTAATGCCTTTTTCCATAAACCAGTAGGACTTATCTCTCATGGGAGTAGCATTAAAAAATGCGCACAACCGTGCGAACATTTACTTTTAGTGGTGCAAACGCTTTATGGTTATGCACTCCAATGTCAAATTGCCTCTTCCAACAAAGATTTTGCCTTCAATGACGAAGAGAATACTTGGCAAGTAATCAGTAAAGAGGTACAAACACGTTGTGAACAGCTTTCTGATGAAATGTGTACATTTTTAAAGCAACACGTTTAAAGGAAAGAGGTAAAATTTAACGCAAAAGAGGTGGGGAGCATGAGAAAACATAACGCATACTATCGTTATTTAATCTTAGGGGGAACGGGAATGCTTGCCCCTTTGTGTCAATCACTAAAGCCACAAGAAGCCATCATTGCAGCACGCTTTCTTTCGCAAAAAGTCCAGCTTGAAGCACGCCAAAAAAAACAGTTGTGCGTATTATTAGATTATGATTGTGCAACTTCACAGACAAAGTTTTTAGCAGCCATGAAACAATGGTGTGATCTAAAATATTGCATATTTTGGCTTCATTCATCCGCTCACGCATTTTCTTGCGCGTTAATTGAACAGTTAGCTCTTTTGCCTAAACCACCGTGTATTCTTCATGTTTTTGGTTCCAACACGCATGATCAAATGATAACGGAGTGCGCACGCAAAAATAAGATTGATTTCATCCCCATTCACTTAGAACAAAAAACAACGTCAAAAGGTTCACGCTGTCTGCCCCATAAGAAAATAAGCCAACAGATACTGAACATCATAAAAAATCATATGAAAAAACAAACCTTATGATCAATCTTTGCTTTTTCTTTACAAACAAACAACCACTCCTCTATCCATCCCCCCTCTTAAAACCCCATCCTTCTTACAACCGTCGTGCTCTAAGCCCATCACCTTTACAGCTCCACGCTTTTACGATTACACTTATTTGCAGAAAACATTAGAGAGATGATAATCAATCTCATTGAAGCCATTGATTAACATCTGTCTTTTCCAATTTCCCATGCCACTTCAATCTTTACGCATTTCATAGCTCAATCTTTGATGTCCCTCTTACTATTCTCTTCTCTCGACCACCCTTCTCACACTGACCATATTATTGAACACCTCCACGTTTTCACAGTTCCACGCTTTTACGATTACACTTATTTACAGAAAGCTGTAGAGAGATGATAACCATCTCAAGACTATTATCCCCTTCAAATAAAGGCAAACGTCATTTGTGATAGGAAAAACACCGTATCCCCCCTCTGCACGTCTTAAAGCTGTAAAACAATGGTATGATCTAAAATGATGCCTTCACGACGTGGGAATACCTAACCGCGCTTTTTCTAACGCTGCGTCTCATTATCGCGTGATTTTGTAATAAGATATCAAATGCTTGATAAAATAAGTATACAGCACCACATATGTGATCGTTAAGAAAATATTAAGAACTATCCAAAGCACAGAAAAAATTATTGATCATCAGCCTTTCACCCCAACTCCCCTACACCATTTCAACGTATTGACAACTCTTCCCCAAACGCTCTTTATCTTTCACAACCCCTCTCTCAAATATCCTATCTCCATTCACACTCTTTTCACTCCCTCCTTACAACCGTCGTGCTCTAAGCCCATCACCTTTACAGTTCAACGTTTTTACGATTATAATCATTTACAGAAAGCTGTAGAGAGATGATAACCATCTCAAGACTATTGATTGGCATCTGTCTTTTCCAATTTCCCATGCCTCTTCAATCTTTACGCATTTCACAGCTCAATCTTTGATGTCCCTCTTACTATTCTCTTCTCTCGACCACCCTTCTCACACTGGCCATATTATTGAACACCTCCACGTTTTCACAGTTCCACGCTTTTACGATTATAATCATTTACAGAAAGCTGTAGAGAGATGATAATCATCCCAAGACTATTGATTGGCATCTGTCTTTTCCAATTTCCCATACCTCTTCAATCTTTACGCATTTCACAGCTCAATCTTTGATGTCCCTCTTACTATTCTCTTCTCTCGACCACCCTTCTCACACTGACCATATTATTGAACACCTCCACGTTTTCACAGTTCCACGCTTTTACGATTACACTTATTTACAGAAAGCTGTAGAGAGATGATAACCATCTCAAGACTATTATCCCCTTCAAATAAAGGCAAACGTCATTTGTGATAGGAAAAACACCGTACCCCCCCTCTGCACGTCTTAAAGCTGTAAAACAACGGTATGATCTAAAATGATGCCTTCACGACGTGGGAATACCTAACCGCGCTTTTTCTAACGCTGCGTCTCATTACCGCGTGATCTTATAATAAGATATCAAACGCTTGATTAAAGAAATATACAGTGCCACAATGGGAATTATTAAGAAAAAATCCCAAAGCCCCCTGAACAAGAGCCATCAAAACAATCGTAGCAGCTGCCGCCATCTTGTCATGCATTTTTCCCCTTCCCCTTATCAATCAATTGATTGGAGTGCTTCAGTTGCTTTTTCCAATTGCTGAATCTTCTTTTTTAGTCGAGAAGTTAAAATTTCACGAAGGATCACAATAACAGGAACCGTTACCAAAAGACATGCCGATAAAACAACAAAGAATAAAATGTAGACAAATCTCCTCTCATCGATCTCAACATTCACATTTTTATAGAAAGCCACATAGATATAAAATTTAAAAACAATAAGGATGCAAGAGAGGCATGCGTGGATGACATAATCTTTAGTGGAAAAAGAGAGCCATTTTTTAAACGAATAGGAACTTATTTCTGTGTCCAAGACTAAGTTTTGCTGCACGCTTTCTTTAAGACTTTTTTAGAAAAATAAAAATGCTGCAGCTGTTCTTTTATCAAACGTCTTTGTTTTTTTACTTTGAAAATGAGCCGCAAACGCTTGATTAAACAATAATAAGGCGCCACAATAACCCTATTGACAAAAAGAGCAAAAACCGTCACGAGCCTCGAGAATAAAACAGCCAAACAGCAGAAAAACCATTAAAAATGGCGGAACTAACCTTTCATAGCGATCATCTCACCAACTGATCTATGACAGCTTTGTCTCTTCTTCCAGTTTTTGCTGTGTTTTTTTCAATTTACGTTCTTTGAAGCTACGCAGCCCCCAAAGGATCGGAAGAGGGGTTAAAAGACAAAACCAAATCAACACCGGTAAGAGGAAAATAAGGGAACCGATTCCCTCCCATCTTGCCCAGTCCTCTGGCTGTATCAGAGATCTTGCACCCGCAGGAACTTCTAAAGCCATTATGATAAAGCCCGCACACACACCCCTGCACAACATTGTGTAAAAACCCTTGCACAACATTGTACAAAATATTGTGTAAAACATAATGAACAAGCGGCGCCCGATCATTTTGCACCACTCTTCCCCTTTACGGCCTGCCATTGAAAATACTGGCAATTTTTTACGTGAAAAGAAAGTCTCTTCAAATATTGCGTTTTTCTGCAGCATTGGTCCCCTCTGCTTTTTTATTTTTACACACCATTTTACGCATGAAGCTTTTGTTAAAGTTATCTAAACTTTTTATTTTTTTCAATAGTTTATTTCATCAATCCCAATTTTTACATCCATATATCTTACCTCCCCATCCTTGATGTAAAGAATATGAGGACGAGCGTTTTTTCCATCAATCTCACAAATGGTGTCTTTTTCGTAAACCGTATAGCCCTGTTGTCTTAATTCTTCTCTTTTTTCCTCGATCAAATTTTCGTAAACAAACCGCCTTCTATTGCACAAATTTGGATCTTTGATTCTAAAATAGTCATAGCTCTCCACCTCTAGAAAATAGGTTTTTGCTGTCTGTTTCAGCAAATCGTAACTGGGTTGTTTTGCCTTTTCTACCGCCTTAGCAATCGCTATCGCGTGTTCCAGATGCTCTTTTTTAATGCTTGTCTCAAAGCCTAACCACTCACCTTCTATAAAGCTTTTGTGATAGGAGTCTAAAGTTTCAACATCCCCCAACAAGGCTAAAGCCGCAAGATAGCGCAATGAATAAGGTGTTAACTGCGGGACCGAAATTTTGTTTTCCCAAGGAAGAGTACGATATTGAGAACGAAGCATAGTGCCAAGATCAACCTCGCCCATGGCTTTGTCTAAGGCTTTTTCAAGCGCAGAGCGTAAATGCGAGGCGCTCACCTTTTCTTCAAAAATTTCCAATCCCTTCACCTCAAAACTCAACTCGAGAGCAATCAAACCTCCAGAGTTATAAGGGTCTATCGTTTGGCAAGCCGCCGCATGAATACCAGAGCCCACCGCAAGTGCACAATCAAATTGCGGATAGCCCTTCTCAGCATTATAAAGAAACTGCACTTCACGGTCTGGTAAAAAGAAGGTGGCCAAATGATCCCCTTTTTCTTCAATTTCCACCCTTCCCCCCAAACTTTTTAACAGCGCCGTTGCGCTTTCCATCGTGAGAATTTCCTCATCCACAACTTGAGAGAAATCTTTGGATTCTTCTTCCGCAGATGATGCTTTCATCATCGGTTCTTCCCTACTGGACGGCTCAAAACTGCCCGGTTGTTTACGCACGCGCGTTAATTCTTTGATCACTTGGCAATACAATCTCACCCGCTTGAAAGCAGAATAATACAATGCCCAAATAAACATCGTGACCACAGCAGAAAGCGTTGTAAAAAGCGTCAAGCCCACACCCCATGAAAATATGACAAGGATATCTTTCATTTTCCCCTTCCCCTTAGAGCTTGTTTTGTTGATAAGGAGCCGCTATCGGCTGCCCCATTGCTTGCTCTAACTGCTCGATCTTTTTTTTCAACAAATGCGTAAAAATAATACGGACCACAAAGGCAATAGGGATCAAGATAAAAGTGAAATCTAATATAAGCAGCATAAAAAAGAAGAGAAAAGCCATGACATCCGCGTCCCCCTCTGTCAACTTCCACCCAAGCAACGCCGGTACAAAGAGACCTGTTCTCAAAGCAGCAAGAGTCAAAGTAATGCAAAAGATAACTTTATAATTTTTGCGTGTTAGAAACGCTTCTTCCAAAGAAAAAGACCGTTTTTGCCTATCCAATGGTGCATTTTTTTCATTGCCCCGCATTTTTACCCCTCATTTGTTTAAAACTTTAAAGCTATTTTCATGGAATAAAAGCTTTTATCCGCACAATCAATGCTTGTTTTATACCCATTCCTCACGATCAAATGCTTTTAGATCAATGGCTTGTCTTTGTCTCCGCTTTTATGAGAAAGAGCATCTTTTCCCTTGATATCAAACATCACCCCCATAAAAGCGCTCCTATAACGCATGAGAATAAAGCCCCGTATTTTCTCTCTCCTTTACGCGCTTTTTTTATGAATTTAAGAGTTGTTTTCCGCTTGCCCCATTGCTTTCTCCAACTGCTCGATCTTTTTTTTCAACAAACGCGTAAAAATGACACGAACCACAAAGGCAACAGGGATCAAGATAAAAAGAAGCACGGATATAAAACCCAACATCAATGTGAGAATGAAGAGGCTATAATTCCACCACCCCGTTAAATCCCACTCAAATAACATAATAAGTGTCATTCTAAAAGCCTCAAGAATAAAGGCCAAGCAAAAGATGATTTTATAATTTTTGCGTGTCAAAAAAGCTTCTTCCAAAGAAAAAGCCCGTGGTTTCCACTGCGATAGTGAACTTTTCCCCCTCTCTGATAGTGAATTTCCCCCATTGTGCCGCATTTTTTATCCCTCGTTTGTCTAAAATTTTAAAGCCCTTTTTATAAAAGACCTTTTGTCTTACATATGTGTAAATCTCTGGCTCTCAAGTTCTGAGTGCTTTTTATGCTCCTCGTGATAAGCTTCTTTCATAAGCTGCGTTCAAAAAGAAAAGCAATTGAAAAAAATCGTCAATGGGTTGTTTTATCTTTATGGACGGTCTTCCCCCCTCACCAAAGCACGGTCAAAATGCATTTAATGCTTTTTTCAAAACCCTCTTACCTTCTCGTCAAAGCTTTTATAACAAGTAAGGCTTCAACATCTCTCATCCATGCGAGAGCCTATAAGATAACGCAGCCCATAAGCAGCCCATAAAAAGCCAACGGAGAAGAATCCTTTTGCCAAGAGAGTGTCCGCTCTCACAAAAGTAGTGCCCCCTTCTTACAAGCCCAAAACATTGCGAAGATCAACATTTTCTCTCACCTTTAACGTCTCCCTACTTAACTTAAAACCCGCAGGATCTTTGCCTTTCCTGCAAAAGTTTCCACCCTCTTTACCTTAAAAATCCCCCCTTTGCTTTAAAATCGAATTATAGAACAAAAAACACCCTAAAATAGTCTATCGCCTGTCAAGCTACGTATATATGAGACCACCACAATTCTATTGATCAAGTTGCACACAGCTTGTTTTCATCTTTTTTTAACGATGAGCTCTAATATTGTATCGCGTTCATTCAGCACGCATTTCAGCTCTTTTTTTCACGAAGAAATAGACCCGCACCCGCTTGATAAAAAAGTAATAGCGACTGCACCATTTTCTTCAACGAACCTGCCACGATAAAAAACACACCTGCCCCCATGCACCCTTCATAAACACGACAAAGGAAAAGCCTCCATTTCACTTCTCTCTTACGCACAAGGCAAAGCCCCGCTTCTTCACTTTTCGCTTTCATTTCTATGAGTGAGAATGATGAGCGCTTTTTTCTGTTCAACCTCTTCTTCCAATTGTCGGATCATTTTCTTTAACTGACGATTTACAATAAAAAGCACTGTCAAAAAGCCCCGCCTCTTCACTGCCCATCAACCCATTGATGCAACCACACCAGCTTTCCTCAAAAACATTCTGCTTGGATAAAAGCATAAAACACACCTGCCCCCATGCGCCCTTCATAAACACGACAAAGACAAGACCCCGCCTCTTCACTTTTCGCTCTCATTTCCATGAGTGAGAATGATGAGCGCTTTTTTCTGTTCAACCTCTTCTTCCAGTTGTCGGATCATTTTCTTCAATTGACGATTTACAATAAAAAGCAGAATAAAAACAATGGGTAAGAGTAAAAAAGCACAAGCAAGAATCCAAGCCAGTGGCTCTAATATAGCCGCAGAAACAATGCCCTTCTTTCTCCATATCTTAACGATAATCGTTATAATCGTCGGTGATATCACCATGACGGTTGAAAGATAGAATATTCTTTTATAGTCAGACCAAACAAGCTATCGTCGTACCCAAACAAGAGAAAACCTAAGCAAGCGAAGGCTTTTTTTGTCTCAAAGAGCGAATGGGATTTTTTTATTTTTGGGAGATCTGTTTTAAAGCGCTATCGCGTTCATTGAGCACGCCTTTCAGTTCTTTTTTCAAGCAGAAATAGAGCCTCGCACGCTTGATAAACAGATAATAAATGGTAAAAATTGGCACCCATACTAAAATATTTAAGAGCGTAAAAAACAGAAAAGAAAAGGCTGTTAATGTTATCAGACTACTGGTCATTTTGTTTCCCCCTGCTCTTTTTGATTTTGCACATTCTTCATACGGATTGCTTGATCGCGTTGTTCTATCGCTTCGTCTAATTGCTGAAGCATGGCTCTCAATTTTTGCGTTAATTTTATGCCCATTATGGCAATGATCGGAAAAATAAGAAAAATCCCTACCCATATAAGGCTATAAATAATGCTCATCCTTGAAAGCGGCATTATAACGCTGATCACATGATATTTCCACCATACCAATTTTGCGATAAAAAAAGTAAATTGTAGAAGAGAAATGAGAATAAAGATACAAAGGATAATTTTACATTCTTTTGGATAAAGAGGTAGAGATTCTTTGAAATTAAGCAAGCGTATCTTGGCATCCAGGGTCTCACGCACAAGATTCTGTCTTTTTATTTCTTCCGGATCATTGCGCAGTTGCTGTATGGCGTGCTTTTGTTGCGTTGTACTCTTTTTTAATTCTTGCGCAAGCTTAAAGGACAAGCGCATATGCTTGACCAACAGGTAAGGAAGCCTGATCATGACCATCAACATTAAAATGGCTATAATGATAAGCCCTAAAAAAGCCAAATATTCTATCATAACGCTCTCTTTTTCCCCTGATCATTTTGATATGCAATCATCATTTTTACTCACTGCTCAAACCAGTGTTTCTAATCTCTTAACTGTTTTTTTCACACCATAATGAAGGAAACTATGGAGAATTAAAATGACCGGTAAAGTGAAGACACTACAGACTAAAATAAACAAAAACGGTAGTGCACCAATAAAAAACACAGCCAATGCATCATTCTGCGAAACAGTGGTATATTTTGTAAGAAGAGATAACAACAACGTAGCACATGCTAAAAGAGCAATCACAATGAAAGTTATCCAAGCGATTATTTTATATTCTTTTCTTGAGAGGAACAAAGATTCTTTAAAAGAAAGGGCACTAAACTGTGTTGCAAGAACTGTATTGTTCCCCCTGCTCTCTGGCTGATAATGCCTCAAATTCTGCGTTGTATTTTTTTTGAGCTTTCGCCGCATCCTCCATAATAAGATTGTCCGTTTTATCAAAGAATAATAAAGTATCAAAACAACCTTCACGGTAGAAAAAAGCACCATAATCCATGCAGAATAAATAAAGAGACCTATCCCTAAGGAGATCAATAATAAAATTATTAAAAAAGTGCTCACTTTTTCCCCCTATCGTATTTTGTCAAGAGATTGCTTGCCGGGATATTGCTGCTTTGAGACTGTTTCCCATTGCTGCATCATTTCCTTCACATCCCGTTTCAATATGGCGTGAAAGAGAGAAAAGAGTGGAAAGAACACCGAAAGAACCCCTAAAATGATCTGCGGTAAAAAACATAAAAAAAACCACACACTCTTCCACCCAGCATTACGAAGAAATTCGATCGCAGGATTGTTGTGCAAAGTCCCTATAAGACTTTCTTGCATCAGCTCTTGAAAATTTTGTTGCTTCATTGCTTGCAGCTGTTCGTTGGATATAATGTGAAAAAGTTCCCAAGGTTTCATAGAGATAACCGCCGCAAAAAGCACCAACAAAAGGATAGCCAAGCCACAAATGATGACATAATCTTTTGTTGAGAGACCCATTCCTTTTTTGAAAGCGGACAATTGATGCAACATTGCCTGTGAGATAATGGGCTGCGAGATAAAAGCCTTATTTCCCTCATGGATAGATTGGCTTTGTGATTTATCTTTGATCATATGAATAATCCCCCCACTTTACAAAACGCCCACTTGTAATATTTGATAACATGCGACTAGCGCGAAAAAACCGCTTAGCATTCTTTTCACCATGAAGCAAGTGCTTAATAATTCCTTTTAAATCTTTATTCCTTGTTTAAATTCCTTGAATTTCTCACAACAGCAACTCTCTCACGCTTACAAGCAATCTACGCCTCTTTTTCCCACTTAATCGATCACACGCACCTCAAGGATCTGGATACTTTTCACAACATTCAACAAGCCAAACTATTCCACTAAAAAAATATCCCATGCATAAAGTTTTACCGGTCGGCCTTCCAACAACATATTGATTTATAAAGATAACATATCGTTATTCAACTTGAATGAGAGCCTCGAATAACGTAAGATTCTAATCATTTCAAATCTGTTTATCTTGAATCAATCAAAACCATTTACTTGCATGTTATAAGCGAGAAGAGCCGTGTGAAGTAAAACTGTATAAGAAAGGACTAAAAATAGCTTTTCATGAACCGTCTTACAAGCCCAAGATTTGGTCCACAACACTCAAAGGCTGGCACAAATGTGTGATGATGTCGGCTTGTTTCTGATCAAGCGTAAAGATGGGGGAGCTCAATGGATTTATCATTATACCATTCATGGTCGACACCATGAAATGGGTATGACGTGCGCTTTGAGAGATGCCTCTTTAAAACAAGCTTATGAATATGCAATGCAATGGCATTCTGTTCTTCGGTCCCAAACCGTACAGATAACCCCAATCATTTTCAACAATATCACTTTAACATTACCCTCAACAATTCTTTAAAAATACAGCCTTAAAAGGATATAGATTCCTCATCCCCAGAACAAACAGTCCCCCCCCCTCACAAAAGCTCATCACATTGTTGCCAGTTCCACGCAACAAAAATCACATCCCCAACAAAGCTTTTGTCTATGGTTCTTATGTTTTTTTACTGCGACTTCTGATTACTGCATTTCAAAGGGCATTTCAAAAGGCATCTCAAAGGTGCAATGCATGAACTGGTGCATGAAGCTTTTCCAAGCAAAGTAGGGCGGCCCGCAAGCCCACTCCCCAATAAGCCCCACTAAAAAACATTCCATGTGGAAAATAAAAACATCTCATGGAACAAATATGAGAGAGGCTTATATTTCAGCGTCTTAAACGACGCCTTTTTACAGCACATGTTTTACAGTATTTAACGGCTATGTGTTACAGCACAGTGGAACTCTTATTTTTATATTACCTTTTGAGCTCTTCTCTCAGTTTCTGATCCAAGCTGTAATAGGCTTTTACCCGTTTGTAAAAAAAGTAATAAACACCAACAAGAACCATACTGTTTAAAACAGCAATGATAATAAGCCCTAAAAAAGCAAGAATACCTAATAATATTGTAAAAGCAATCATTTATTTCCCCCTATTTTGTTTGTGTACGAACAAGTTCATCTTGCTGGTTCGGCGTTTTTTCCAAATTTTGGATTATTTTTTGTAAACGACGATCTAACAGAAAGTGCAAGACCAAAATGATCGGTAAAAATATGATCGAAAGTTCCCAAATAAAAGTTGGTAAGAAAAGAATAAAATCTGTAAAACTATCTCCCCCGCCATAAACGCCGCCAGCAAACAAATACAAAATTGACATTGGCAAATAGGCTATACGAAAAGCACCTAAGATTAACAAAACGATAGAGATGCAAAAAATGATTTTATAATCTCTTATGCAGAGCACCATAGATTTTTTTAAGGAAAAGAGCTGAGACTTTTTATCGGAATCTGAATGAGATACAGTCTCTGTATCTTTCTGCATCTGAGCAGATTGGTGTTGTGAATTATCTGTTGTCATGCCAGCATTACCCCGCTTTCTTATTATAAAAAACTACCTATCTTAAGAAGCCCGCTTAAAGCGCCTCTTGTCTTCCACATATCACTCATGTATTAGAAAAAGCTTCCCCCATAAAACCATATGCCTGTTACAAAGCCAAAAGACTACCAAAAAATGAATAACCCTCCTTGCACACTCCTCTTTGCTTTGATGAATCAACAGAGCACGATTCACGTGAGAGTCTGCATCCCTTTAGCATTAAAAAGGGTCTATAGTAATTTTTCCAAAAATTTTCAACCTATTTTTTAAAATTTTTTAATAAAAAATGAATATATCGCCTCTTAAATCCGAATTCTCCCGCCTTTATCAACGCCTTTCTCCTATAAAATAACTTTTTTAAGACGTTATCCCATTAACTTTAAATGACGATCCAACCTCTTTTCGTGGATGAGATTTATTAAAACAGCAAAAGAGTTTTTATCTCTTATAAAGGATAGATAAAAGATAAGGTGCCAAACCAGATCGCCAAATCAGATCTTGACCGTTTACCCTTTATTTTAAGTCAATACACGACATTTTATTTGAAAATAGAGCACATCTTATGTTATAATAAGAATGAGTGGACAAGTTTGTTTTTACAGCTCTCAACCACGCAATATAAGGGGAAAAGCCCTTTCATAAAGGGGTAAAATCCTCTATAAAGGATAATGATAGACTGAACAGCATGATATCGATCAAGCCTCTTGGTCCTGCATCCAAGAATTAAGATAAGAAAAACAAAACAGCAGAAAAAAAGACAACAAGAAGAAAAAAACGAGAACAAAAAGAAAGAAATGAGCACAAAATCCCTAAGAATAACATCCCCCCAAAATAACATTCAAGAATAAACCAATCTCCTTTCAGAGGAGAAAAGGAGAAATTGAAAGATTTCTGCAAAGTGCGTGTAAAAAAGGCGCGCGTAAGAAAAACCAATCATTGCTCAATAAGCCTCTAATAAATCCCAATCCCCCCTCCCAATAAGCCCTTAATCCCCTTATGAGAAAAGACACATCATCAAAAAAGATAAGGAAAGTCCCGTGAAACTTTATTTTTTCATTCACATTTAACAAGAATTTCTTTTCACTTTTTCCAGAGAGGTTGAAAAATCCTTTGAAAGCAAATAATCGGCTATCAATAAATAAAATGAACAATAAGCATGATAGGGGAAAAATAACCCGTATAGGATCAAAAAAGGGGCTCCAAATGATTTTTTGCCCCCACAGCGTTGCTGTTCCCGATAACGTTCCACTTCCCTTGAATATTCCCCTCCCCATAATACTTCATTGCGCTTAAAGACTTCATTTCTTTTGTGCTCTGCAACACCCTATATCCCTCTCGTATTTTCTCCCCCCTAGTATGCTCCCCTCCTGGTATTCTCTCTCTCGTATTTACTCAAAGTGCTTTTTACAATCACTGTCCCCCAACAACAGACAGTTTTTTTCATTCAAATGGTTTAAGTTCATGAAAATAGGTAAAAAACGCGGTAGACCGAAAATAACAGGAAAACTCAGAGAGCCCAATGGCCGTATTTCCCGTGCCAAAAACTCCAGCAAATCTGCATCTCAATCAGCCCATCAATCAGCCATTGAAATGCGTGCAAAACACTTTGGTTTAAGCCTCGAAGAAGCCAAAAATCCGCTTGTAGGAAGCTATATTGGACGTCTTTGTTTGCTTGGTTATAAAGAGGATTCATCAGGCATCAGTAAAGAACAATATGACACAGCACAACAATACTTACAAATCAGAAACGACTATTTATGTGCCAAAGGTCTACCAAACGGCTATTATGACGGCTTTAAGCACAGTACCTGCGATGAAAAAGCCAAAAAGCAATGGGTTGAAAGAGCAACACAACACTATGAAGAGATGCAAGAAGCAATTAAGGAAGCACAATATCAGCATCGTCAACACAACTTCCATGCAGCAT
Organism: Bartonella massiliensis; assembly: GCF_902150025.1. GTDB lineage: Bacteria > Pseudomonadota > Alphaproteobacteria > Rhizobiales > Rhizobiaceae > Bartonella > Bartonella massiliensis. The sequence continues at coordinate 9,527 of NZ_CABFVS010000005.1, read as the reverse complement.
TACAATATCTTGTGATAGAAGATCAACCCCTGCCAACGCTTGTTGGTTCACTGCGCCTTATTCTTGATGCCCTTTATAAACATTTTGACTGTTCTAACAACAAGAGCCTTTCTAACAAAAAAAGCCTTCGCTAAAAACACGCCCTCGTTGTCTCCCCCGTCAAAGGCTAAAACATCTAAATCCCATGCCCATAAAAACACAAAAATCTGTCAAAGAAGCCCCCATCAAAAGACAAAAAGACAATCCTAGCATGAATTAAGACAAATGCCCTCTCTTCAGATAGCCAACATTCTTCCTATCACCCCTTGTAATCACCGCCTTCATCACACACGTTTTCCCCAACGGTGCGCCCCCAATGGTAAGGGCATAATAAAATGCCAATCTAGCGTTATTCAAGTTGAATGAGAACGTTAAATATCGTAAGTTTTTCTCATTTCAAATCTGTTGAGCTTAAAACAAGCCCGCATCACGTTGCTTGCACACCATAAGTGGGGTTCATGTGTCGGTAAAAACGGTACAAGAAAGCTATACCTTTTCATGAAAAGTCGAGACGCTCCAAGAGGGGATATAACATTGGAAGCGAAGATGTGTAATAGTGTCGGCTGGCTCTTTTTATGATGCGTAAAAATGGCGCGCTCCATAAATTTTATAGTATTTATAGATTTTATAGTATTTCATGGAGGCATTACCGTCCATTTATGGGCGGCACCGTGAAATAGGCTTGGGGGCGGATAACTTTAAAACAAGCCCGCGATTATGCAACATAGAGCTATACTCCATACCTATATTTCATGTGAGGCGTTCTATTTTACATTGCGAGGTGTGATCCCCAAAAAGACACGTAAGAAAAAAGCATAAGGGCTCCTCTTCATTGATGTAAAGGACATTGCTCTAGAAACTTTTGCAAGCTGTAAAACTAACTTAAAAAATGATGCTAAAAATAGATATTTGATCTTGAAAACTTCATATTCTTCCAAATTTCAAGCTGTCTGCCCATTTCAGAAATTATCCAAACAGAAATCTCCCTCTCTTCAAACATCCCCCCCTATCGCCTTCTATTGTAAAAAACACCCTATCCTCCACTTTACCCTCTGCCACAACCTTAACACTTAAGGCAATTCATTATAGAAACTCTGGACCCTTGCTTGTATATTTTAAATCGAGTTTTCCTTCTCTTATGATGAACAAAAGACATAGTCTTGACCACAGCATAGATTTTCAATGAAAAAAATCACGATAATGGGGTCTCTCATTGTAAATGAAGAAAGAAAAGTTATTATAACACCCTGAAATTTTTATAAAATTACAAGCATGATCTTTTAGACCAAAGAAAAAAACCATCACCTTACCCCCACAACATCCCTCCCCAACACGCCCCCACGCACACGAAGAGACACCTCAACGCCAGTTGCCAACACAATAACCAAGCGTTACCCCCAACACCAGCCAACCACAGTCTTCCTAATCAATAAAGCACCATCGGCTGCAAAATCACAACTCCCCCCTCCTCTTGTTCCCCCTCCTTTCTCAAAAGAAATGTTTTACCCTATCAAAAAAAATTCCCATGTAAGACAATATATTATGCTGTACAGTCAATAAATGCGCTTTTTTCTGTAAAATTTTTTCCGCAATAAATTAAAGAAAAATAATTGTTTACAGTTGACAGAATAGGAAAAATCGTATTTAATAATAGGTGCGGTAAAGGGGTATTTGCGTCTTCATTTCATTATCAAATGAATCTTAAACTTAACGCCTACCCTAACGGCTTTGCTCTTACACGCAACGCAATGCTCGAAAACGGCATAAAATCTTCTAGACTACTTCTCGATTAATCGTTAATGCACAAAACACATATTTGTATTGTTATATTTGTATTGTTATAGCCTTAAGCAGATCCTTAATATTGTTGTAAAATCTGTTATAAAACAGTGTGTTTTGCAATAATGTATGGCATTGTGCAACAATATATAAACAACAAATAATGTATGAAGTTATACAGCAATATATGAAGCTGTATAAAATTTTACTGTTTAGAAGAGGGGTAAGCATTAATTGTTTGAAGGTATCTTTTGCTTTTTTAAATTATCTTTCTTTTGTGTTACTAACCACCATATAATTTTAAAATCCATCTCATTTTAAAATATTGAGAAGAAACAATATTTAATAGAAGTGCGCAATAACATACCCCAACATCACCATAAAATATCCCATAAAAACACTGTTATAATACACCACAGAAGCGATAAACAATACACGAACAGAAATAAGATAGCTATCTCGTATTGACGCATAGCATATTTTCGCCTGTACCTCATTTCTCTAAGGATAAAAATTTTTAACCCATATCATAAAGAAGTGATACCTCAAGCTGCACTTGCAATCCACAAACTTTCCCTTAGCGTTTTCTCATGATGACATTCACTAAAAAACTTAAAACGCGCACCACAAACAAGGCACACACCGAAACCCTCACCACCGTCCCTCCGATAACCACACCGGTCATTCGCCTTCCCCCCCAGCAACACCGAATACCGACATTCCTCCACCCCAACACGCCCCACGTACACGGACAGACACCATAGCGCCAGTTGCCAACACAATAACCAAGCGTTATCCCCAACACCAACCAACTACAATCTTTCTAATCAATAAAGCACCACAAGTTTCAAAAGCACAGCTCCCCCCTCCTTTTGTGTGCGCCCTCTTTTCTCAAAAGAAAAAATATATCTATGAAACTCAACACATCTTTATATAAAAACGCATACCCACGACCATAAGCCACCACACCGGTCATTCGCCTTCCCCCCCAGCAACACCGAATATCGACATTCCTCCACCCCAACACGCCCCCACGCACACGGACAGACACCATAGCGCCAGTTGCCAACGCAAAGTCTTAAAACCCAACACCAGTCATCACCCAGAGCAAAATGTCTCCCCCTCTTTTCCCCTGCAAAAATTTATTCTTTCGCACCACAGTCCCTTTTCTCAAAGGAGAGAATATGACACGCAACAAAACTTTTATGAGAAAGTTTTATAGACAGCAGCCAATCAACAGCCACTCGATAAAAACCCCACGCTCTTTACAATATTGCACCCTATGCAACAAAGCTTATCTTATATCATAACGCAAAGGACAATGTTATACGACATAAGTTTTACGAATAGGATCATTTGATCACCCATGCTTCATCATATCTTTCCCCCCCCAAAAAAAATCAAAAGAAGCTTTTTAAAAAAGAGGCATCATTATATCCCCCCTGTTATGTATGATGTTATTTTTTCACATGTAGAACTGTTGAAACTTCCCATTGAAATGGACCATGCCATAAAAAGAACTGACAACATAAAAATAACGTCAATGCATCCAAATTTCTGACCGCTTTTACAGATTTTAAAAGTGGAAAAAATGTGCAAAAAACATGCGGTGTTTAAAAAACTAAAAGTCTCTCTATGAGCTCTTCTTATAAAAATGGCTAAAAGAAACCTTGTTTCTTTCAAGAGACAAAGGCCTTTTTCAAAACATTATTTAGCCAAAATGTAAAAAAATAATATTGCCTCTCCATTATAACCAAGGAGGTTGATATCATGAAAGCACAAGATTCAAAAGACCTGCCCTCTCGTTTATCACCAACACAAGAAAGTGCAAGCGCCCCCGAAGGAGCAAGCGCAAAAGAAGAGACACATACACATAAACCCTTAGAAAGCCTTGCAGCACATTTAGAACGACTCAACACCGAAAAAATAAAAAATATCCCCTTCAATCGTGGAGAATTAAAAGATATTATCGCTGGTTTAGAACAGCATAATGCCGATGGCAGTTGGATCAAAAATTATTATGATATTTTAGATCTCTATATGATGCCCGCCTTAGTCGACCAAGCAAATCATAAATATCCGCAGATGAATCTTAAACTTACCACACCCCCTGACGGCTTTGCCCTTGCACTTAAAGACACCCTCGAGAGCGGTATAAAATCGTCCAGATTGATCGTTAACGCCCAAGATCAAGGCATCCATTTTGCGGTTGTTGATCATCAAAACATCGATGGCAAAACATCTTTGATCTTTTTTGAACCCACCTCACTGCGTGACACATTTCCCGCATTACTCGCATCAAGGACAAGACAATCCCTTGAAGATCAGCAATTGCCTCCTATTCATTTTGCCATGGTGGAAATGGGTATTCAACGAAGTTCCTCTGAATGTGGCATGTTTAGCTTAAGCCTTGCCAAAAAGCTTCATCTTGAATCTGATAAATTAGCAAGACTGCACCAAGATAATGTTAAGGGTGTGTTATGTGCACCAGATACGCCCTTACCGGCTGAAAAGTTAGATCCCTATCTTTCCGCCCGTTTATACAAACATGTGCAAGGAAGAAGACATCTTGACAACTATATAAAAGCCAATCCAGAAGCCGCCCATAAAAAGGTCAACCAAAAGCTAGAGACTTTTGTCGAAAGATTTGAAAAAAACTTAAATTTAGTAGAAGGCAAAACGGTCGTCGGTTTCACAACATAGAAAAAGAGCAACGGAATACAAATCTTTGATGATGTAATAAATGCTTGAGCCCTCTTCATAAAAAGTCTCTTCATAAAAAGTAAAGCAATGCTGCTTGAGCGTTAAATTTGCTCTCACACAAAGCAGCTTTTCCGTTTATAAAACAAAAAGAGCAAACAACGTCTCTTTTAAAGCCAAAGTGTCATTATTCTAATCACAATCAACCTATTTTAAAGTGCATATGTTAAAACTTTGAAGAAACAAAAAAACACGCAAGTTTTAAAAAGCTCCCCCACACTTTCTTATAAAAACAGCTTCAAAATGATTTTTACCTTAATTTTCAAGAGAAAAAGGCTTTTTTAAAACATTATTTCGCCCAGATATTAAGAAAATAATATTGCCTCTGGATTATAACCACGCGAGCTCCTATCATGAAACCACAAGATTCAAAAAATACCGCCCCTCGTTCATCATCAACGCAAGAAAGTGCAAACGCACAAGAAGCTGCGAAAGCACAAGCAGGAACATCTGAAAATGAATCCTTAGAAAGCCTTATTGCTCGTTTAGAACAACTCAATGCTCCTCAAGAAGAAGAAAATATCGCCCTTCATTCTAAAGAGTTACGCGCTATTATTGCAGGCTTAGAAGATGATCTCATCACGGGTCGTTGGTTTTTTGCGGATTATAAAGATACAGATATTAGACTGTTTCCGGCTCTCGTGGAGCAAGCAAATCGCAAATATCCAGGCATGAATCTAAAATTGGCTCTTACAGCAGAAGACTTTACCACCGCGCTCAAAGAAACCGTTGAGAGCAAAGCACAATCTTCCCGATTTATTGTCAATATGGGGAGCAACATCCATTTTGCGGCAATAGATTATAAAACTATTGATGACAAAATCTCTTTAATCATGTTTGAACCGACAACTTTCAATAATATTAGTGCTGGAAGACTAGGAATAAAAATCAATCAAACCCTGCAATATCTTCAACTGCCTCCTTATTCTTTTGCTATGGCCGAAATGGATATTCAACGAAGTTCCTCTGAATGTGGGATCTTTAGTTTAGCGCTTGCCAAAAAGCTTCATCTTGAATCTGATAAATTAGCAAGACTGCACCAAGATAATGTTAAGGGTGTATTATGTGCACCAGATACGCCCTTACCGGCTGAAAAGTTAGATCCTTATCTTCCCGCCCGTTTATACAAACATGCGCAAGGAAGAAAACGTCTCGAACAATATTTAAAAGCCAATCCAGAAGCCGCGCTTGAAAAAGTCAACAAAAAGCAAGAAACACTCATGGAAAGATTTGAAAAAAACTTGCATGTAAAAGAGGAAAAAACAGTCTCTGTTTCGCCCCACAGAAAAAGGATAACAGAATACAAATCTTTGATGATATCATTGTGCTACATTCCCTCTTCATAAAGAACAAATCTTTACTGCCTTACAAGTAACGCTTTGCTGCCTTAAAGCTAAAATTTCTTTTACGCAAATCTGCTTTTTTGTTGATAAAATAAAAACAGCAAACAACTTGCCTCTTAAAAAGCAAAGGGCTGTTGTCTGTCATCATCCCCTTTTAAAAGTGTCTCAAAACGCCAAAACGCTTATCAGCCCAAAGCTCTTGTTAACAATGAGACTCTTTGGATACGCAGAATACTGGATCGATTAAAATACTTAATGCTTTTGCCTTCAGTAAAAGTCTCCTTTTATTTCTTAAGAAGATTACTTTATCTCAAAAGTCTCCATGCCATAGTTCCCAACAAAACCGCGGAGCAAAAGAATGATGATACGCAACACAACCTTTATGGAGAAATTTTTATAGATAAGAGCCCCTCAACAGCCACTCTAAAAACTTCAATGCCGCTCACACCCCCACCCCCATACTCCCATGCCCCTACAAATACCCATGGCGATACACTAGCCCCCGTGCGACCAACCAGACTTCACCAACAAACAAGCCTCCATCAAAAACCAGCATAGAATCTCCCCCCTCTGCCATAAACAATGCCGTTATCCTTACAAAACCACTGCCTCTATTCACACCACCAGCTCTTTTCTCAAAAGAAAAAAATAAAACACGCAATACCCCTTTAAAAGTTTCAGCCCCTTAAAACCAGCTCAACACTTACACCAGCGCTTCCTTCATCTCCACCCACACGACTTCCCCCAGTCCTTCTCCATCTCCACCCACCACCAAACACAATGAACCCGCTTGTCACAAACTCTACCACTCTCAAAAGACCCTCTCAAATTTCATAAAAATCCCCTCTCTCACACATTCGCCCCACACACAAATACACCCATATTCCCATGCCCCCCATGCTCCCACAAACACCCATGACGATACACCAGCCCCCATGTGACCAACCAGACTTCACCAACAAACATGACGGCATCAACAAATCAGAACAAAGTCTCCCCCTTTCCCCAAGGGAAAACACAACGAACAATCCCCCCATCCCCTATGATGCTCATTGGAGATATCATAACCAACCTTTTGATTTCATCAAAACTTTACGTCTCTTCTCGAAGCAAAAAAATTCATTTTAATTTATCAACTCAGCCTCGCTTTAAAGCGAGGCTTTATTTTATGGAGAAGAAAATGAGAAAAATATCATCAACAGGGCTTGCACTTATTAAACAATGGGAAGGATTGCGTTTACGAGCCTATCAAGATGCTATCGGGATGTGGACAATCGGTTATGGCCATACCAGCACGGCTGGCAAACCGTTTGTTCACAAGGGCATGATCATCACGGAAAAACAAGCCGAAGAAATTCTTTCTCAAGATTTAAGACAATTTGAAAATACCGTTGAAAAAAATGTGACGGTTTCCTTAACAGATGAACAATTCGCAGCATTAGTATCCTTTTGCTATAATGTAGGAACAGCGGCTTTTTGCAAATCGACCTTGCTCAAAAAGCTTAATAACGGCGAATATGAAGCGGTCCCTGCTGAATTACAAAAATGGACCAAGGCAGGCGGAAAACGTCTTCACGGTCTTGTCCACCGCCGTGCAGCAGAAGCAGGATTATGGGCAAAAGGAGCTTATGTTTCTTCCAACTATCAAACCGTTGAAACAAAAGAATCCATGGGATTTCTCAAAGCAGAAGCACTATCTCCCATTATTGGTTCTTTTTCTGGACTTGGAGGCTTATTGGCCGGCAATGGTCCTATCCAATGGGCCTTGGCCACCATTATGGTTTTAGCCGCCGGTGTTGGCATTTTCTTTGTCGCAAAACGCTTTGAGGAGCAGCGCTTATAATGAGATGGCTGAAAAAAAATCTGATGATAACAGGCGCGGCTTTGACCGCTTTTTTTATCGCTTTAGCAAAAGCTTTTAGGCTTGGAAAAAAGCTTGAACAGCAAAAGCAAATAGAAACAATTCTAAAATCATCAACAACACGACTAGAGGTGGAAAATGAAATCAATCAAAAAAGTGATGCTGATGTGCGCGCTGCTCTTAGCAACTGGTTGCGCCATAAAAACAATCAATGAGCCTTCATCTTGCGTTGGTTGGATGCCCATTTATTTAGACAAAACAGATCTCAAGAACATCAGCTCAAATCTCGCCAGAGATATTTTAAAGCATAACAAACAAGGGGAAGGCTTGTGTGGATGGAAACATGGCTAGAAAACAAACAGAATTTACAGAAAAAGAAAAAGAAATTCTCCAAGAAATTATTATGACTTATAAAAGTATAAAAGTCATGTCACGCTATACAAAATGGGTTATATTCATCATTTTCTTATTAGCGCTTGATTTTTCACGGATCATGGATGCCTTGATCAATATTTTTCCACAAAAATCGAATATTCAGTTCTAAAATAAACAATGAAACATGAGACGTGCTCAGTCTTTTAAAAGTATAAAAAGCTATCCGTTATTTTTTGAAAATACGGAGATTTTATTGATGATTTTTCACGTCTCATAAACCCTTTTACACGTTCCACAAACACCATGGTGCAATAATTTTCAGACATTCTAGCAGCATGAGGCATTAATTCTAGTGACATTAAAAGAGATTTTTTCACAAACGCATGCATTAAGAAACTTAAACAGACGAATAAAATAACCTTGTAAAACGATCATGCCAAGGTGCATACTTTTAAATCACCGCTTGATACCCAAAGGGTTTGATCCTCTTGCACAGAACTCCGCAGAATTTAACAATCATTAAAAGAGTTTTTTTAAGAAACACACCAATGAACACCATCATACGATTATCTTGCCTATAAAAAGACGCTCCCCTCTTTATGCTTAAAAAAGATCAAATACCCCCTCGCCTTTACCAATCCCCATGATTATAAAAAAACCGTTTATGAAAACCCTATACCACACCTTGATGATTTGAATCTATTCATAAAAGGCTTTTTTTCTGTAAATATTTCACACCAACGCCCTCCATGCATGCGCCATAAAAAATCGCTTAACCGTACAAACGAGATTGATTGTATAAAATGATACAAAAAAGGCATGTCTCTCATAAAATCACCACAAAGGCTTTAGAGCTGTCACAACATTTTAAAGCAGGCCAAAATGTAACAGCCCCAAATATGTGTGATGGTGCTCGTTTATTTCTTCCCAAGCATTAAAGAAAAGAGTGCTCTATAAATTTCCTACACGTCATGGGACATTATACCACGCACCACCCCCCGCCACACGGCATCAACCTACACCACCCCTCGTACCACACATCCCCCCGCACATCATGCACCAGCCCACACCGCAAAATGAGCTTGAAAGAGCAAGGTCTCTTTAAAACCAATGCGTGAATATGGTCGATAAAAACAGGTCGTTAAAAACCGTAATATATTCCTTATCATCATCTTACACTTGTTATGATTTGAAGGAATTTGAAGCAAATCAATAAGATTTGATGACAATAATAACCGAGATAATGATGAGCAATTTCTTATTTTCTGTAAATATGCAAAATCGTAAAAACGTGGAACTGTAAAAGAAACCGTAACAATGTGCACTTTATAAGAAGAATGACGGGGCTGAAGATAGTCGAGAAAAATACA
>NZ_CABFVS010000004.1 GCF_902150025.1 Bartonella massiliensis | reverse complement strand
TGGAAAGCCTATAAGGGATAAAACCCATGAGAGATAGGGAACAAGGAAGACGTTTTGGGTATTTTTTCCACGTAAAAGAGCCGCCCCCAAGAACGTGAAAAATAAAAAAATAGACAAAAAAAACGGGTCGATAAGACCCGTTTCTTTATTATCTTTAGGAAAAAGAGCTTAGAAATCCATTCCGCCCATTCCGCCCATTCCACCAGCTGGCATTGGAGGCATTGGAGCATCTTTCTTTGGAAGTTCAGCAACCATTGCTTCTGTTGTAATCAAAAGGCTTGCAATTGAAGCTGCATTTTGAAGAGCAGAACGCACCACTTTCACAGGGTCAACAATTCCCAAAGCAATCAAATCACCAAATTCACCGGTTGCAGTATTGTAACCAAATGTGTCCGCATTATTTTCCAACACCTTGCCAACGATAATCGCGGCTTCTTCACCGGCATTAGTTGCGATTTGACGTGCTGGTGCTTGGAGAGCACGACGAACGATATTAATACCAGCTTCTTGGTCAGGATTGCTTCCCTTAACGGTCAACGCACTTGCTGCACGCAACAATGCGGTACCACCACCAGCAACAATACCTTCTTCCACAGCTGCCCGTGTTGCATTCAAGGCATCATCCACACGGTCTTTCTTTTCTTTCACTTCAACTTCTGTTGCACCACCCACGCGGATAACAGCAACACCACCAGCCAGTTTAGCCAGTCTTTCTTGCAGTTTTTCACGATCATAGTCAGAAGTTGTTTCTTCAATCTGTGCCTTAATCTGATTAACGCGTGCGGTAATTTCAGCCTTTTGTCCAGCACCATCAATAATGGTGGTGTTTTCTTTAGAAATATTCACTTTCTTTGCTCGTCCAAGCATATCCAAAGTGACATTTTCAAGCTTAATACCCACATCTTCAGAAATAACCTGTCCAGATGTCAAGATAGCGATATCTTCAAGCATCGCTTTACGACGATCACCAAATCCCGGTGCTTTTACAGCCGCAATTTTTAAACCACCGCGCAACTTGTTAACCACGAGCGTTGCCAAAGCTTCACCTTCCACATCTTCAGCGATAATAAGAAGGGGTTTTCCAGACTGAACCACCGCTTCCAAAACTGGAAGTAAGGATTGCAAATTAGACAATTTCTTTTCGTGAATAAGAATATAAGGATCATCAAGATCCGCAATCATTTTCTCCGCATTCGTGACAAAGTAAGGAGAAAGATAGCCGCGGTCAAATTGCATTCCTTCCACAACTTCCAATTCCGTTTCAGCGGTTTTTGCTTCTTCCACGGTAATGACGCCTTCATTGCCTACTTTTTCCATAGCATCAGCAATCATTTTACCCACTTCAGCCGCACCATTTGCGGAAATGGTTCCTACTTGTGCAATTTCTGCTGAAGTTTGGATTTTTTTAGCTTTTTTGAACAGATTAGCCACCACTTCATCAACAGCAGCATCAATTCCGCGTTTAAGATCCATTGGGTTCATACCGGCAGCAACAGCTTTAACCCCTTCTTGCACAATAGCATGTCCTAACACCGTTGCTGTTGTTGTTCCATCACCAGCAATATCGTTGGTTTTAGAAGCAACTTCGCGCAACATTTGCGCACCCATATTTTCGAACTTATCTTCCAGTTCGATTTCCTTTGCAACGGATACACCATCTTTTGTGATGCGTGGCGCACCAAATGATTTATCAATCACCACATTGCGCCCTTTAGGGCCGAGTGTCACCTTCACCGCATTAGCAAGGATATCCACACCGCGCAATAAACGCTCACGCGCTTCACGGCCAAATTTGACTTCTTTAGCAGCCATTTAATTTCTCCTTGGAGTTTTTTTCACAATAGTACATGAATGAAAAAATGAAAAATTGAGCGCTTCTTAATTAGCCCATAATTCCCATAATGTCCGATTCTTTCATGATTAAGAGGTCTTCGCCATTAATCTTGACTTCAGTTCCAGACCATTTTCCAAATAAAATACGGTCTCCTGTTTTGACTTCTAAAGGCACGCGCTTTCCGTTATCATCGAGAGCGCCATTGCCAACAGCAATAACTTCGCCTTCTTGTGGTTTTTCTTTTGCTGTATCAGGAATGATAATCCCACCAGCGGTTTTATTTTCAGATTCAACCCGACGAACAACGACACGATCGTGAAGCGGGCGGAATTGTATATTAGCCATGTTTTAAATCCTTAAAACTGAACATAATTGCATTAATCTTAGAAAGTTCTTGCTAGCACTCTATACATATGAGTGCTAACACTGTCCAAGATATAAAATCGGCCTTTCTCAATGTCAAGGATAGCCATAAAATAATTTCTCTTAAAATAAAGCTTCCACATCTTGCTTCTTCTTGTACTTTCGCGTTATTTAGCTTTTTTAAGAACCCGTGAACAAAAAAGGATCTTAATCATGGTTGAAACACGTCAGGAAACGGATAGCTTTGGAACGATTTCGGTACGCCAAGATCGTTATTGGGGTGCACAAACTGAACGTTCTCTGCATAATTTTAATATTGGCAGTGAAAAGCAGCCTCTTGCCATTATTTATGCCTTAAGCCTTATCAAAAAAGCCGCTGCTCTTGTCAATATGGACAAAGGCAAACTTCCGCAAAACATTGGAAAAGCCATTGTTACCGCCGCTGATGAAGTTCTTTCTGGCGCCTTCGATGAGCATTTTCCCCTTTCTGTTTGGCAAACAGGCTCTGGTACGCAAAGCAATATGAATGTCAATGAAGTGATTGCCAACCATGCAAGCATGCTTTTGGGGGGAAAGTTGGGAAGTAAAAAGCCCGTTCACCCTAATGACCATGTTAATATGAGTCAATCATCCAACGATTCTTTTCCCACGGCACTTCACATTGCCACCACACTGCAGACGCGCCAACATCTCTTTCCCATTCTTGAAGCGCTCATTAGCACTTTAAAGAAAAAGGAAGAAGAATTTGCCGATATTATCAAAATTGGCCGCACCCATACGCAAGATGCAACACCCTTAACACTTGCACAAGAATTTTCAGGCTATCGGGTTGCTCTAGAAGCCAATCTTCAACGCATTGAAACAGCCCTTAGCGATGTCCAAATGCTGGCGCAAGGTGGAACGGCTGTTGGAACAGGACTCAACGCTCCGAAAGGTTTTGATGTTGCCTTTGCTGAAACAATTAGCACTCTCACCGGAATATCCTTTAAGACAGCACACAATAAATTTGAAGCGCTTGCGCATCATGGTGCTCTTGCGCATTTCCATGGCAGCTTAAACGCTCTCGCCGCGGATCTATTTAAAATTGCCAATGACATTCGGTTTTTAGGCTCTGGTCCGCGTTCTGGCTTAGGCGAATTAAGCTTACCTGAAAATGAACCCGGCTCTTCTATTATGCCTGGCAAGGTGAACCCCACCCAATGTGAAGCCATGACCATGGTCGCAGCCCAAGTCTTTGGCAATCACACCAGCGTCACCTTTGCTGCAAGTCAAGGGCATTTTGAACTCAATGTTTATAAGCCTCTTATTGGCTATAATGTCTTACAATCCATTACCCTTCTTGGGGATTGCATGCGCTCTTTTGATCTCCATTGCGTCCAAGGACTGCGTGCTAATCGTATTCATATTCACGCACTCATGGAGCGCTCACTCATGTTAGTCACCGCTCTTGCTCCAGAAATTGGCTATGAAAAAGCCGCTGAAATTGCCAAAGCTGCCCATAAAAATGATACAACTTTGCGCACCGAAGCTCTCAAAGCAGGTGTTTCTGGAGAAGATTATGATCGGCTGGTTGATCCCAAAAAGATGATCGCGCCCCAATAAAGAGCCCGATAAAGAACAGGAAAACTTCTCTAAACCTTGTTCATCAAAAACATCGGGGCCCCATGCCCCGATGATCCCCTTATAATGTTGCGGATCAACCCTTGGGTTTGTAAAACGATTCATGAAAAACTATTTTTATTCCTTATCTTATACATTTTTTACCCCCATAACCCACCCGCTTGTGATGTGCAAACAAGTGATTTTAGTTGATTGATGATAAACAGATTTGAAATGAAAAAATCTTACGTTATTCGGGTCTTTAATTTAAGGTGAATAATGCTAGATTATCACTATAAATCAAAGTATTATCATGCCACGACAAGCCTCCAATGATAACAATGACCCACAATGTTCATTTTAAACACGTATCTCCATTCCTCCAGCTTTTAACTTAAAGAAGCAACAGCTGTTGAAATAAGGCTCAACACCCCAAAAAGCTTTGACGTTGCCTTTACGAAAAACAATTTGCTAAAAACAATCAGCACCCTTACAAAAATATCCTTTAAGACAGCACACAATCAAATTTGAAACGCTTGGCCAAATTTGAAACGCTTGGCTCCATCACATTTTCTTTCTCATCACAAAGCAAGCAAGCTGTGTGGTGTAAAACTGTATAAGAAAGGCATGCCTTTTCATAAACCGTCGAGAAATGCCAAAAGTTGGTGCGCAACATTTTAGAAAAACCCCTAAATGTTAGAGCCCCCCCCAAGTGTGTGAGAATGACGGCTTGCTCTTTATAGCCTGCTCTTTTTATAAAGCATAAAAGTGGGGAGGTACAATAAATCTTATATTATTTCTATAGCGAGCTTTGCGTTATACCTTTTATAGTCGACACCATCAAACGGGCTTGGGTGCACTTTGAGAGATATTTTTTTTAAACAAGTGCGTGAATATGCAACATAGCTATATTCCATTATTTTAGGCGTTCTATTCACGCGTAAAACGTGACGCTATTACAGAGTGCGAGATTAAAGAGCGCGAGGAACAAAAGCGTGCGCCAATGGGTAAATTCCACGCTTTAAAAGACAGTATTTAACTTTTGAAAGCCGTAAAACCGAAATACAAGGATGACGATAAAGATCAAAAAATATAAAAATGCCACCACATATTTTTTTATATTAATTGAATACGAGGCATAAAAATAATAACCATAACAGATATTATTTCTTTAAATAAATAATAAAAAATGTTTTAATTCCTATAAAAGAAATAGTTCTTTAAATAAATAAAAAGCTTAATTATTACATCATAATGTGCTCTAAAACATAGAAAGCACGGGAGGAACAGTGGTAAACAAATGCTTAAAAATTAAGAATTATAAGGGAAAAAAGCGGAATAAACACGTTTAAAAACGCTTAATAGTGAATAATCATCGAGTTTTAGAATATTTTATTTTTTATAATGAAATTAAGTATAGATTTTTTTAACCGATTTATATACAATACATATCGTATTTTAAATAAATTGGGGATGTTTTATGAACATAAAATGTTTAACTGCACTTTCTCTTTTCACTTTCATGACTGTTTCAACAGTGCAAGCCGCTGATACGGTGGTTTTTAAGTCATCAAAACCGGATATTTCAAGGACAAGTAGTTTACCACCACGGATCTCACCGGTTATTGTTTCTAAACCTTTTTCCTGGTCTGGTTTTTATTTTGGAGGACAAATTGGCTATTTTTCCAGTAAAAACACTCTAAATTATACACAAGAAGCACAGAGCGGAAAATGGGCTTGGGTTGATAGAGATTTATCACCCAAACCATCAGGATTAAGAGCAGGCATTTATGCAGGTTCTAATGTTGATTTAGGAAGTAACGTTGTTCTTGGTTTTGATACGGACATCGTCTGGTCTGGTCGGAAAAATACGCAAACGGGCGGTGAACAGAGAATTATAGATGAATTAGACACAATTAACGCAGCCTTTCAAGAAGCTGGGATTCCTATTATAAAACCTGCTGCTCAAGATGAGACAATCCCCAACTATGGTGACATTGTTGTCAGCAGTGTAACGTTAAAAGAAAAATGGTCTGGTGCTGCGCGCGCGCGCATTGGTTTTGCTTCCCATCGTCTTATGCCTTATATTGCAGGGGGTATAACCTACACACAGATACAATATATCCAGTCACTTTTATCAAAATCGCAAGAAGAGCCGACAGTCGTATTTGCTTCTGGCAATGTGTTAAGTGAGACAAAAACAATGACGGGTTATACTGTTGGTGGTGGTTTTGATCTTGCCATGACAGACAGCATCATCATGCGTACAGAATATCGTTATTCAGATTTTTTTAAACAGAAACTTGCCAAGGATGTGCTTAACATCAGCTCCAAAACGCATGATGTTCGCCTTGGCATTGCTTATAAATTCTAATATCTTATAGAAAAAATTAAATGATTTAAAAACCCTGTTAAAACAGGGTTTTTTTATGTTTTCCTCATACTTCAAAGGGCGGAGATTCCCAAAACCAAAGATAAACAATCCATCAATAGCCGCAAAACAATTCAGCTTCTAGCAAATTTTTATCCTTTCACCTCTGTAAGGCATTTGAAATATAAGCACTTTACCACCACACCATGAACGCCCTCATGCAATAAATGAGAGCATTGATATTTCTTGTAAAATAATAAGAACACTGCCCATCAATTGCAGCTGCTGATGATAATGTGACAGCCGCATAAAAAACGCAGCATAAAAAAACATTGTATGTATTTGTTTTTCAACCTTATAGGCATTTTTTATTGTAAAGTTTTTACGCTACGCACCTCGTCTGTAAAGGTGTAAGAAATACGATTATGATTGATCCAATATCAAGCGATTTTGAGTAAAAAAATCTCACAATATAGGCAAAAGGCAAAACAGTGAACATTCTTTACAAACAAACGTTACGCCTTATAAATCGCAACACTTTATAAATCCCAATGCCTAATAAATTAATGGGAATACGACATAACTGAATAAAGAAAAATATTCATAAAGTGGTGCGGGTGGTCGGACTCGAACCGACACTCCTCTCGGAACCAGATTTTGAGTCTGGCGCGTCTACCAGTTCCACCACACCCGCACATTGTTATAAAAGACAGAGCTATAAAAAACACACTTGTCGATTATGTCTCTGCACTATATGAAGAAGCACAGATTCGTCAACAGCAGACTTCTTATTTTTTAAGAATTCTTCTCTTTTTCTTCTCTTTATTTATGGAATATTTCCTTTATCGAACTTATAGCAAACTTATTTGTAAAGTTTTTACCTCTTAAATTTATAAAAAACGCATGATATTAAACAGATTAAAGCTTTGGACGATTTCTTTAGCAAATCGGCGTACAGCACCACACTGGCTTGGTTTCATTGCCTTTATTGAAAGCTCTGTTTTTCCAATTCCCGTAGATGTTTTATATATCCCGCTGCTGCTTATCCGTCAAAAGCGGGTTTATCGCTATGCTTTTATTGCGACGATCTGTTCTGTTTTAGGAGGCATTACCGGTTGGTTTATCGGACATTTTGCCTATGACACCCTTGCCAAACCCATTTTAGAATTTTACGGTAAAGTTGAAAGTTTTGAATCTCTGAAAAACAGTGCAACCCTACAATTTCTAATTATTTTACTGATTACATCAGGCTTTTTTCATCTTCCCCCCATCAAAATTGTCACAATTTTAGCAGGTGTGATGAGTGTACACCTTGAACTTTTCATTCTTATTTGTATCTTTTCTCGAGGTGCTCGTTTTTATCTTCTTGCGTGGTTTATTAAACATTTTGGACAAAAAGCAATGCGTTTTCTAAGACAACATTTCAAATGGATTATCCTCTTCAGTTTTGTTAGCCTTCTTTTCATTTATGGGATTTTTATCGCTTTTTTTAACAAACAGTTTTTATAAGGAACAAACTCAATGGCATGCGTTTTGTCTTCCCATCCCCTTTTAAACAAGCATCTTCATCTTGAACCCAGCAGAAAAGAACAAAGTTTATGGGCTTTTTTTCTTGCGTTTTGCTTATCAAGCACAATAGGTCTTGCTCTTGGCTTTGAACATCTTGGAGGGTATCTTCCTTGCGATTTATGTCTGATAGAGCGTTTGCCCTATTACAGTGCCATACCCTTTTTGTTCTTAGCGGGTTTTTGTGCATGGTTTTTTCGCATATCTTCTTGGGTACAACTTTTATTTTTATGTGTTTTTGTCTTAATGAGCATCAGCCTTGTTTTAGCCATTTATCATGCCGGCGTTGAATATGGCTTTTGGGAAGCACCGCTTAGTTGTGGTTTAAACGCCGTGCGAAAAACGACAAACATTAACCAACTGCTAAACCAATTAAACAACATTCACCCTCCTTCTTGTTCTGAAGCCTCCATACGTTTTCTTTTTCTCTCCTTTGCTGATTGGAATGTTATTGCTAGCTTACTTTTCACCCTTATGAGCCTCTATATTGCTTCAAAAGGCATTCTTTCTGGCCACAAGACATAAACTAATCATCCCCCACAAATAATACTTGCTCTTAAAAACTTCTCCATAATCTCCACAGCAAAAGACACCCAGCATAAAAGCCCCCAGAGAACAAAAAATATCGAACATAAAAAAATAACAAGCACAAAAAATATCCCTTTAACACGCATTCACAAACATCATCTTCCCATCAAACTTCCCTCTAATTTTTGACGGATAAAACAACTTGTTATTGTAAAATATCCCTGTATTTTCTTTTTCATGTATTTGCAGATTTAATGATTTTTATCCATATCTTCCTCTCCAAGATAAGGAGGAACAATAAAAACAACGAACGTTTGTATTTTATGTTTTGCTTCTCTGTGCTTATCAGCTCTATTTTGATAGAAGTTGGCGGTGGAAAAGCGATCAAAAAATTAAATAAGTGAGGGAATCGATAAATCGATAAATATTGAATAGTCAACCATACACTTAAGAATAAAAAACCAACCCCTCTCCCGCACTCTCCCTTCCTCGCTCACTCCTTCAGATATCTGTCATCTTGAAATACCGCATATTGTGATAGAACATAATCATGCCGCCTAGCGAAAACATGAGAAATTAAAGGATTTTAAAGGCCCCGTCTCCCTTATAAAACCTCGGCTCAAATCAGCACCTCGCATGAAACAATATTGGATTCATAAAGAGTGTTCACTGTTTTGCATGTTGAATGAGAATTCTAAATATCGTAGGATTCTCTCATTCCAACTCTGTTTGTCTTGCATTAATCAAAATCACTTGCTTACACATCAAAAGCGGGTGAGCCATGTGGATAAAAAACTAGAAAAGATTAAAAAATGACTTTTCATAAATCATCTTACAAGCCCAAGGGTTGGTCCGCAACATGATCAAAAGCTAGCATAAGTGTATGATGGTGCCGGCTTGCTTCTGATCAAGAATCAAGATGAGAAGACTCATTTATATTATTTCATGGGGGGAATTTATATTATTTCCTCATGGGGGCTTTAGTGCTATCCCCTTCACGAGCACCCTCACGAAAAGGATTTTGAAGTATTGAAACATATCTTTTTTAAAAAATGCTCTTAAATTACAAGAGTTTTTATCGTCTTTTGTACGTATCAAATGAATAACGGCGCCAGCTTAGTTTGTTTCCATCATACATTCTCGCGCATAAATCCATTGGCTCTCGTACAATAAATTGGAATGCGCCATTAAAACGCCCCTTTAACAAAATCAAAGCCTATTTTCTTTTCAATTCTTTCACACGCTCTTGGTCTTTCACACGCCTCTGGCAAAACCCCGAGATAAATCTCTTTTACTTTCTTGATTTGCCTATCTTACTTTCACGGGCTCTCCACATTCTTCTTTTTCAGTGCAACCTTTTGGCCGTTTTTCAGTTTTTAATTTTTAGATTGACTTTCAGTTTATTTTTCTTAATCTTTTAGAATTATTCTAAAATATAAAGGAACGGAGAATGTTGAAATCGTTTTTTTCATTTGTACAGCGTAAAGCTCTGTTCTTTCGTTCAGCACAAAAAGTGATGTTTCAAACACTCAAAGCAAAAGAGCAACATGCTGCGCTCTATTTAAAATATGCAAAAGCTCTAGAGCCTTATTCCTCTAAGGAAGCCGCGGTTTTTACAGCCATGGGTCTTCAAGCGCTTGAAAATTATAAACAACTTTTGTGTCTTTCTTGCCATAATCGTGCCCACACAGCTGGTGGATTATGTGAGCAAACTGCTTTTATGAAAAAGCAAAGGTTTATAAACAGTAAGGGAAGCCATTCCTCCCCCAAAACAACAGCGGCCAATCCCACCATAAAAAAGCCCTCAAAAGCGGAAAAACAAACATTATTGACATGGATTCAACCTGGTCTTGCGGGATTAATGGATGGCTCTGTCTCCACCCTTGCTCCCATTTTTGCCGCCGCTTTTGCCACGGGAGAAACGCATCAAACTTTTTTGATCGGGCTCTCAGCTTCCATTGGTGCGGGACTTTCAATGGGATTTACAGAAGCAGCTCATGATGATGGAAAATTATCAGGGCGTGGTTCGCCCTTAAAAAGAGGTCTTGCCAGCGGCATTATGACAACATTAGGCGGCTTAGGCCATACGCTTCCCTATTTGATCCATTCTTTTTATGTCGCAACAGTCATTGCCTTTATCATTGTTTTTTTCGAACTAGGCGCCATCGTCTGGATTCAAAACAAATTCATGTCGACCCCTTTTTGGCGCGCCTCTTTACAGGTCATCATCGGAGGGGCTTTGGTTTTTGCTACAGGAATTATTATCGGCAGTATTTGAAAAAAACCGCAAATCCGTACAAATCCGTCATTGAGCTCTCTCATAGATTATCCCTTTGTACAAAAGACGCGTCATATAGGAGCATCAAATCATCGTTGGCAATGCCCTTATTAAAAAAAATGATGCTTTCGTCTGGATTCAAAACAAATTCATGTCGCCCCCTTTTTGGCGCACCTCTTTACAGGTCATCATCGGAGGAGCCTTGGTTTTTGCCACAGGAATTATTATCGACAGTATTTTTAAAAAAAATACACGCCCCTCATAGTCTTGCAACAAGATATTGATTTCTTTAGATAACCTAGCACTATTCAACTTAAATAAGAAACCTGAATACCGTAAAATTCTTTCATTTCAACTCTCTTATGTTGCATCAATCAAAACCATATCTCTTGCACGTTACAAGTGGGAAAAACCCATGTAGATAAAACTATATAATCAAGTGGATCAAACTGTATAATAACAATATCTTTTCATGAATCGTCAAGAAATGCCAAAGTCTGTCAATAATACTCAAAAACTGGTACAAATCATGTGATCATGCCGGCTTTTTACGCCATAAACGCAAAAGTGGGGAAGCTCAATGGATTTATCATTATACCATTCATAAACCGCCACTGTGAAATGGATGTGACATGTGCAGATGTTTTTTTAAAACAAGTGTGTAAATGTGCAACGCTCTCTCATAGATCATCCCTTTTATCGAAATATATCAAATCATCGTTGGCAATGCTCAAAAGGCTCTTAGGACCTAAAGGGCTCTTAGGGTGTTTTGGGATATATACTTTGAAGTCTTGTGGATCAACAAAAGATGATAATCAAGCTCTGGGGACAATCTATATCAAAAAACTTTATCGACTTGTTTTATGAACATCTTTTGTTAAAGTATGATTTTTTTCTAGACCTCATATTTTGGAAATACTTTGATCATGCCGCACACTGAAACCAACACACCGCAAAACAACCAAGAAAATTGTGTTTCTTCAAAATCTTCACAATCCGTAACGTTATTCGTTCAACGTCTTGAACACGGACAAGATTTAGAACTTCCTCACTACGCAACAGCCGGTTCTGCGGGTCTTGATCTACGCGCCGCCCTTGGAGAAAAAGAAACTCTCACCCTTGCACCAGGGCAGCGTGCCCTTATTCCAACAGGTCTCATTTTTCATTTATCACCAGGGTATGAAGCACAGATACGTCCGCGCTCCGGCTTAGCCTTAAAGCACGGCATCACATGCCTCAACACTCCAGGAACGATTGATAGTGATTACCGTGGCGAAGTTAAAGTTCTTCTCATCAATTGTGGTCAGGAAGACTTTTCTATTGAACGCGGCATGCGCATTGCCCAAACAGTCATCGCCCCTGTAACAAAAGTCAATGTTTGCGCCATTGAACCAGAGCAAAAAGACAGCCAAAGCCATGCAAAAAGCCGTGGTACAGGAGGTTTTGGTTCAACAGGGCATACTTAAAAAGCTCTGAAAAGTCTGCTTTTAAAATAACACAAACTCGCTTCAAAAACTCTTTTACTATTCATCACTTGATTTTTTTGGGGATCCCTTGGGGTTCGAGATGCTTTGCGATTTAGGACTTTTTGGAGTTTGAGAGCTCTTGATTTTTGGGATCTTTTGGAATTTGGAGGCATCTTAAGCTTGTAAATCAAAGCAGCGCCACTTGAATACCCAAGGCTCTCACCTTTTAATCCAACGAAACCCAGCATCCTTCCTCCTCTCGGCGTCTTTTCATAAACCTTCACAACCCCGTGACTTTAATGCATTCCTCCGTGACTTTACTCATTCAATATCTTGCACTGAGAATAAGAAAACTTCCTTAACGATAGCTGGTTCGACTGATCTTAATTAACATGCACCCCCAACCTTTGGCGAAGAAAATCTTTACTCTTAAGGACCGTGCCCTTATCTCAACAAGTCTTTTCGTCCAATCTTTTGATTTTTTTGGGGATCCCTTTAGGCTTTTAAAACACGCCTCCTTCCACGCTTCTCATGTTAAAGCTCACAGCCTCACATGCCTCAACACGCGAGGTACGATTGAGTGTGATTATCCGGAAGTAAAGTCAAAATTCTTCTCATCAATTGTGGTCAGGAAGTTTTTTCTATTGAACATAAGGAATGCGTATTGCCCAAACAGTCATCAACCCCGTATCGCAAATCAATGTTTGCGCTATTTAATATACAACACTTTGATTTATCATCATAATTCATTTTTTGTATGTTGAATAAGAATCTCAAATATCGTAAAATTTTCTCATTGAAGATCTGTTTTTCAGCCACCAAAACCACTTCTCTTGGATGTTAAAAACGGAACTGGTGGTAGAAAAAAACGAAAGAAAGCCCACAATAAACACGTATGTTAAGAATGAGCGCATTGAAAAAAGATGCCAAGCATATAAGAGTGCTCCCTTTCTTTTTTATGAGGCAGAAAGATGATAAAAAAATCAAGACGGTAAGCACTCAATAGATTTTTTTATCCTTATTTTATAAGGACACTCTACCCTTCATGGATATCGTCAAAAAAGCTTTAGATGCGTTAAGGCACACAAAAATCACACCTTTTGTTTTATGATTGATCCCACCTCTTGCAGCCAAATTGGGAGAATTTTGCAAATCCGACAAGACCGATTTTACCATATCCCGACAGACATATTTGGTTTAATAAATCGATGACAGTCTCATCATCAATTTCACCCTATGGCTTTGATGAAAGTGCTTTATTTTCCTCAAAAAAGGCTATTTTTTTCTTATGGGGCAGAAGCCGTTCCAGAAACAGAAGCATCTGCCTCATTGACCGTCGCCGCCTCTACATGCCCCACAACACCAGCGTCCTCGTTAGCACTGTTTGTCACAACAGGTCCATTTGTTCCATCAACTGTTTTATGATTACCCCCACCTCTGGCAGCAAGATTGGGAGACTTTTGTAATCCGACAAGACCGATTTTACCATATCCCGCCATGCGTATTTGGTTTAATAAGTCGATAACAATGCCATAATCAATTTCGCTATCGGCTTTAATTAAAATTTTTGTCTCTAAATTTTGCTTGGTCTCTTTCAACAAAGTTTCCCTCAAAGCAGCTTGTTCTATAAGATGATCACCAATGTAAAGAGAACGATCTTTTTGCAAAGTAACATACAAAGGCTCTTCCGGTTGAACCACTGAAGGCGCTTGAGTTACCGAAGGAAGCTGAACAGGAATAGCAGATGTTGCCAATGGTGCAGCAACCATAAAAACAATCAGCAACACCAACACAACATCAATAAAGGGCGTTACATTGATTTCGCTATGCAACCCACTTTCATCTGTCTCCCAATCATCATAAAAGCTTGCTTTCATTTTTTATGACTTTTCTGTTGTCTTTGTCGATCAAGTTCACGGCTCAAGAGCCTTTCAAGAGCTGCAGCAATATCCCCTAAATCACTGCGATAACCATTCAAAGCACGCATAAGGCTATTATACATAACAACAGCAGGAATAGCTACAAAAAGTCCAATCGCCGTTGCAAATAAGGCTTCGGCAATTCCAGGAGCCACCACATCAAGGCGCGTTGTTTGCGATTGCGCAATCCCAATAAAAGAATTCATAATTCCCCAAACCGTTGCAAAAAGCCCCACAAAGGGTGCAATAGCACCAATGGTCGCCAGAACAGCGCTTCCACACGCAACACGGCGTGTCGCAGCCAGCAAGCAGCGAGACAAAAGCGAATGAACCCTTTCTTTTAAACCTTCATGAACATCGCGGACATAAACATCGCGTGAAACATCTCCATATTGATCATTTTCCTCATAAAAGAGAATATCTTCAAGCGTTTGTGAACTTTTCCTTGGATTGCTTCTCTCACCAGAGCTTTCGCCAAAGCTTTCACTTGTCCCTTCAGGAGCAATAAAATGAACCTGTTGTGTCGAAAGATAAACCTCTTTAAGGACTTCTTTGAGAAAAAACACCCCAGCTCCTTTGCTTTCTTTCAAGCTAGCGGCCAAACGCGTAAGAGTCTGAGCATTCAAAACCAATCGCAGTTCTTGACGCACGCGTCGTTTTGCCAAAGTGATCTCAATAATTTTCACAAAAGCAATGGTCCAAGATATCAAAGAAGCAAACAACAAAAGAATGATAACAGCTTTTACCACAAAATCAGCAGCCATAAACATAGAAAAAGGAGAAAAATCATGCACTGCCAAGACAGCAGAACTATTCTCTAAAGGGACTGTTTCAGATTCCATTTTTATCTCACACTCTATTTTATCTTTTTTTATATTTTATGCACTCGACCGTCATCCCGCAGAGCATCACTGTTCTACAATGCTCCTTCCCTTGTAACGTTACTTTCGCATTCCTCTTAAGAAAGAAAACTTGACAAATCAAGTATAGTTTTATTTCCCAAACGCTCTCTCTTATTCTAAAGCAATTATTCAAGAATTTTTTTCTAACCCTTCAACAGGTTTATCTCACTTCAATCAATTTACTGCACAAATTTGGCAAAATGATAGACTTGTAAGAAATATTTCATAAATATTTCAATAAGCAAGAATAACGCCTCATTTTTCTACTTACAATTCATTGATATATAAGAATAATTTATCATCATTGTTCTTGAATAAACTCTTCATATCGCCAGCTTTTCTCATTTCAGCCGCTCTTTATAAGCGCAACAAAAAATCTTCCTGCATAAGATAATTTTCAT
This sequence comes from Bartonella massiliensis, assembly GCF_902150025.1. Classification (GTDB taxonomy): domain Bacteria; phylum Pseudomonadota; class Alphaproteobacteria; order Rhizobiales; family Rhizobiaceae; genus Bartonella; species Bartonella massiliensis. The sequence goes on along the minus strand of NZ_CABFVS010000004.1, from coordinate 137,137 downwards.
GGAATAAAAGTAAAGAGGGCGCTTTTCAGAATATTTACCCCTTTAAAAATCAGGGCTCTGAAGCTTTCCTCTCACCATTAAAATATGCTATTCATATTTTAAATAAGGACAAGGAATATCGATTTATAAGGGAATATTGATTTAATAATGATACGATAGCCTTATTCAACGTGAATGAGAGCCTTAAATCCCGTAAAAGTCTCTCATTGCAAATCTCTTGATATTTCATCAATCAAAATCATGTCTCTTGCACATCAAAAGCAACGCTGGCACGAGGGTTTAAAAATTGTATAAGAAAGACGTACCTTTTCATAGAGCTCTTTTAAGTACCAAGGGGCAATCCGCAACACTCAAAGGCTGGCACGAGCATATGAATGCCGGCTTACTTCTTCACAAGCATAAAAATGGAGGTACAATAAATTTTATACTATTTCATGGGGGATTTTATAGTATTTCTAAGAGGCGCATTATCGTTATACTATTCATAAACCGCTACTGTAAAATGGGTGTAATGAGCGTTGCGAGATGTCTCTTTTAAACAAGCCCGTGACCTAAAAGTCATGCCCCCATGAAAGATACGTGAAAAACAAAAACGTAAGACCAGTAAGCAATCTTCATTCTTTAAAAGACATTGCTATGCTTTTAAAAGCTGTAAAGCTGATCTAAAAGGAAGGTGCGTCATTGGTTTTCACCTTTAAAACTTCATATTTTACCAAAATGAGGCTGTATACTCGTTTTAGAGTTTCCCCAAACTAAAGATACGCGAAATCCTTGCACCCATTTGGTATAAAAAAACTGGCGTTGCTCTTAGAGCTTTCATTCGTCTCAATCTTTCTCTTAAAAACGCTATTGCGTTAAATTCGGATGTTGATTGATAAACAACAAAAAAACTGCACGCTCTAAAGAAAACGAAGAAAAAAACGCCATAATGTTAAAAACTAACCAACGATAGATTGGAGAGATATCTCGAATTTTTATAAAATACTGTATCACCCTCCCCTAACACAACTAGCTTTTGCACTTGCTTGTTTCTTCAAAGGTGTTCGCACTTTTTCCTTTGTGTCATATTTAAAAACAGCTCCATAAAAAGCGAAAAAATAGTGCTAATTTCCTTTCAAAAGCATAAGACAATTTCAATAAATTCAACAGATGCGTTTCTTTACGAAACAAAACCCCTCTTTATAGGCCGAGTGATCGATAAAATTTATTTTATCAAAAACAATTTTAAATGGCACAAAACGAAGGGAACTAAAAAAAACTTTTAGCGTTACCCCAGCAGTAAAAATTTTTACTCCAATGCAAATAATTACGATGAACAACACAAATATATTAAAACATATCCAGAGAGGGAAAAAACATCATGGCCAATAATAAAACAACACAAAATAATAAGACAGCAGTAGAAAAAGCCCTACAAAAAGATCTTCAGGGACAATTAGAAACGTTACGCCATGAAGTTTCAGGGATGGCTTCAACACTGACAGATCTTGGTTCAAAAAAATTCAATGTAGCCAAAGACAAAGCGGAAAAACTGTATCACTCCGCCAAAGAAAGCAGTGAAGACATGATGTCTCAAGCAAAAGACAAAATCAGTGATCTTGAACAAACGATGAATGAATGCGTTCGCAAAAATCCTGGCAAAAGTGTTTTGTTTGCTGCAGGCGTTGGTTTTATTCTTTCTCAATTACTGCGTCGTTAAGCAATGCATAAGTTTATCGCTCCTCTTTTAAACTATCTTGTCGGTGGAGGGCTAAAAAGCACTGTCAAGCAAGTGCGCCTTCAAGCCATTTGCTGTGGCGTTATTGGCATTTCATTTTTCATGGCTTTGCTTTTTTTATGTCTCATCGGTTTTATTGCCTTATGTTCTATGATGACACCTCTTGCCGCCGCTAGTATCATGTTTATAATTTGGCTTGTTGTTGCAGGATTAGCGCTTATCATCAACCGTGTTCTCAAGGCTTATCAACGCTATGATCAACAAAAAAAGACCGAAGAACAACGCCACAAACTGATGACAGATGCGACCGTTTCCAGCCTTGCTGTTCTCAGTCAACATCTGCCTTTTGCCAAATTGAGTGTGCCCATTTTGGGACTAGCAACTTATTTCCTGTGGAAAAAAGATAAAAAAGACCGCTTTTCAGAATAAAATATGTAATGGTGTATACCTAATCCCCCCTCGAAGTGCTTTCTTTATATTACAAAAGAAAGCACTTCTTTGTGTTTTTTTAAGCTTCCTCAAGCCCTTGAGAAGAAATCCCTTTCATTTTAGCTCAAAATTCCATAGAACAGCTAAAATCCCTTGCACACTGCAAGCCCAGGTTTATGAAACATGGCAGTATTAGGCAATATTTCAGTTAAAAGTTCTGGTTTGATTTGAAGTGATTTATTGTTTTTTTAAGAAAAAAGCTGTTTTGCTTTTCTCTATATTTTCATCAGCCCTTTTACCACAACCGAAGGTCATCTCACTGATTTGAATATATTCAGATTATTCTGAACACGCATATTTTCCTTGTATATAATTCAAGAATTTTTCCCCTCTCTCTCAAGAGGCTCGTTTTAGCACACACAAAACTCCTCAAGATCTTCTCTTACCCCCCCTTCAAGCATCAAAAACATTCTCAAAGGTCACTCAGCGTCTACTCAATTAACTTTCCTCCAACAAATCATTCCCAAAACCCCCTTCTGTTTTTCTCAAAAGATAACCTGATCGCTTACCTTTTAAAAAATTCAAGATTCCTCAAGCGGTGCCCCCACACGTGCATCATGATGGGTAATCACATCCATTAACTCTGTCACGACCGTATCCAACACTTCTCGTGTATCTCCTTGCCCCATCATGCAAATCACCGGCTCAGTTCCAGAAAGCACGGATCACCAACCGTGCTTCTTTTAAAGAGACATCTCACTAACGCTCGTCACCCCCATTTCACGGCGCCGACCATAAATGGTATAACGATAAAGCCCCATCAATTATCAATGTCAATTATACGTTATAAATATTGAGCACCACCATCTTTACGCTTGATCAAAAGAAGCAAGCCGGCACCATCACACGACTTGTACCAACCTTTAAGTGTTGCGACTCTCCCTTGGGCTTGGAAGACGATTTATGAAAAACTATTATTAGTGCTTTCTTGTACAGTTTTTACCCACACACCAGCCCCACTTATGACATGCAAGCAAGTCATTTTAATTGATTCAAGATAAACAGATTTGAAATGAGAAAAGCCTACGTTATTTTGGACTCTCACTCAACATGAAAAACAGTAAAGTATCGTATAAATCAATGTATTATCTTTTAACAACCGCTTGTCTGCTTGATCAATAATGATCCATATCAATTATGGTCAATGGGATTATAGCTCCCGTGATCTCTTCTCCACTCTTCTGGTTGTTGAAATTGGCTCGACCACAAGCCAATTTGTTCTTTTTGAGCTGTAAATTGTAAGTTTTTATAGTCTGCGGGAGAAGGAAAATTATGCTGATCTTTTGTCAAAACCATCAATCCTTCTGCAAGCCCTAAACGTGCAAGATCAACCCCATTTACAAAACATTGTGCATAGTGAATTTGTTGAATGACACGGGCTTGCCTACACGTAACATTTTTATCGATTGTTTTTGAGACAAGCCACGCCGTGACAAAAGCCCCACAGGGCCACTTAATCCCATTGCGGGTGGCAAATTGCCGCGTTTCACAGGTTTCCACACCATAGAGGCGAATATCACGGACGATCCTTTTTCTCCAGCCATCATCTGTTGGTGTGATCATTTTAAAGGTAACACCACTGGTAACTTGTATAGAACCAGAATAAACGGGAACATTTTCTTCATAAAACTGTGACGACAATGATTCTGATGCCAATGATTCCTGATGCAAAGGTTTTTGATGCAACATCACATTTTGTTGATTTTTCTCTTGTTGGTTTTTGTTGTCTATAAATTTTGCCTTCGAACTTTGAACTGATTTTTCCAATCTTTTAAAGAAATCACTGTGAATAATGTTTTCAAAATTTTCGCTAAAATAAAAGTATCCTAAAATAATAATAAAGATTAAGAGCAAATATTTCAGCACTGATTGACGATATTTTAAAAGTATCATTTTGAATATTACTGTATTTTATTGTTTGTTCACTGAAAAAAAATTAAATATTGTTAATTTATGAATAGAAAAAAAATTTTTTTTTTCATTTATATGATTCCCAATTAATATTTTAACGATTAATTTTATAAGTAACTTCAACATAGAGCGGGGAATTTTCATGAAAAACATAAATAATCCGTTCATCAATGAACGCATCTTACAAAGCAATTTTTTATTTTAATACGCGGGGACATTTTTATGCCTAAAATAAATAATCACTTTACGACTAGCCGTACTTTATCAAAATTAGCCTTTTCCAACACACAAAAGAAATGGTTAACAACAGCCTTAATGCTTTTTATTGCTTTCCTTGCACTCAGTGAGCCAGCATTTGCCGATGGTTTTGGCAAAATTGACGATGCGCTTAAAAAAGTAATCGAGGCTTTAACAGGATCAATTGCAAGATCGATTGCGACCATTGCGGTTGCGGGTATTGGTCTTGCATGGATTGCTGGTTATGTTGAAATGCGTAAGGCTTTTTTTGTTTGTGTTGGCATCGGCATTGTTATGGGTGCATCGCAAATTGTATCAATGATTTCCAATTAAACTTTATCTTTCAAAGCCATGCAAGAGCAAGATAAGCTAACAGAGGATACGTTATTTCTTGCTTGCACGCGCCCTGCAATGATTGCAGGCGTGACGGTGGAAGCTATGGGGTTAAATGGGATAGGGTCGATGATATTGTTTATTATGTCAGGCAATATTTTTCTTCTCACTGTTGGTGTAGCGGTGCATTTTATTTTTAAGGAAATTCTTAAAAACGACCACAATAAATTTCGTATTCTTCTGACATGGCAAAAGACAACTATTTTTGCCAGGAATTCTAAGTTATGGGGTGGGGGAAGTATTTCTCCATTACGATTAATTCGTAATTATGAGGAATTATAATGAAAACGATAGAGCGCAAACGTGAAAAGCAGCCAGAGGCGATCATTCCGTATGTTCGCCATGTTAACAAGCATGTCATTGCGCTTGATTCGCGTGCTCTCATGAGCGTTATTGCTCTTGAGGGCATTAACTTTGAAACAGCCGATATTATTGATCTAAATGTTCTTCACGAACAGCTTAATAATCTTTTTAAAAACGTTGCGGATGAGCGTATTGCTCTTTACAGCCATATTATCCGAAAGCGTGAGACTGTTTATCCGGATGGCACTTTTCGCTCGGCATTTGCCAAGCAATTGGATGATAAATACCGTGAACGGATGGTTTCTCAAGAGTTATATCGCAATGATCTTTATCTTTCGATTTTGTGGAATCCGCACGTTGATAAGACGGATAAATTATTAGAATTTTTCAAGCGTTTAGGCAAAGCCAAACAAGAAAAGACAGAAGTTGATGCGGAATCCGTTCGTAAACTTGAAGATATTACGACAGATCTTATTCAAAATTTAGAGCGTTATGGCGCCAGAAGGCTTAGTCTTTATGAGCATGAAGGCACTATTTATTCGCAACAAAGTGAGTTTATCCACCAATTGGTAGGGGGGCGTCGTGAACGTGTCCCGCTGACATGGGGGACGATAGCGTCGACTGTTTATTCAGACCGTCTGATTTTTGGGAAAGAGATCATAGAAATACGCACCGAGGCGGGACAGCGTTTTGCCGGCATGTTTGGCTGGAAAGAATATCCAGCAAAAACCAGAATAGGCATGGCGGATGGTCTTTTAACGCTTCCCTTTGAGTTTATTTTTACGCAATCTTTTATTTTCAAGAGCAAGAATGCAGCCAAGCAGATTATGGGTCGTAAACAAAATCAAATGGTTAATGCTGGCGACCGTGCGGGTTCACAAATTGTGGAATTGGATGATGCACTTGATGATCTTGAGTCCAATCGTTTTGTTTTAGGGGAGCATCATTTATCGTTAGCCGTTTTTGCTGATACGCCGCAAGAATTAACTGATAATCTTGCCAAAGCGCGTTCTCGTCTAACAGATGGTGGCGCAGTCATTGCGCGAGAAGATTTGGGGTTAGCAGCGGCTTGGTGGGCACAATTACCGGGCAATTATGCCTATCGCACCCGCTCTGGCGCGATAACCAGCCGCAATTATGCCGCGCTTTCACCTTTTCATTCTTTTCCGGTTGGCAAAATAGATGGCAATGTGTGGGGACCAGCGGTTGCCTTAATGAAGACTTCTGCGGGTTCTCCCTTTTATTTTAACTTTCACTTTGGTGATTTAGGCAACACGTTTGTTTGTGGTCCGTCTGGTTCTGGTAAAACGGTTATTGTTAATTTTCTTTTAGCACAACTTCAAAAGCATGATCCAAATATGGTGTTTTTTGATAAGGACCGTGGTGCGGAGCTTTTTGTCAGAGCCGGTGGCGGCACCTATATGCCTTTGAAAAATGGGAAACCAACAGGCATAGCGCCACTAAAAGGTTTAGATTATAACAATCCCGCCGATAGGGTGTTTTTACGCCAATGGATTACCAAGCTTGTTTCTTCTGAGGGTCAAAATATTAGTGAATCGGAAAGGCAAGATATTTCTGCTGCGGTTGACCAACTTGCTCTATTGCCAAAGGAGCAACGGACCATATCGGCGCTACAGATGTTTTTTGACACGACGCATCGCGAGGGGATATCGGGGCGTTTAGAGAGATGGTGTAAAGGCAATGCCTTGGGGTGGGTTTTTGACAATCCAGATGATGACATAGGCATTGAAGCCAAGTTTATTGGTTATGATATGACGGATTTTTTGGACAATGATGAAATTCGTCCACCGTTAATGATGTATTTATTTCATCGAATTCTGTCTCTGATTGACGGGCGCCGTATTATCATTGTCATTGATGAGTTTTGGAAAGCGCTAGAGGATGATTCCTTTAAAGCCTTTGCGCAAGATAGGCTAAAGACCATTCGGAAACAGAATGGGCTGATGTTATTTGCCACGCAATCTCCCAAAGATGCGCTTAATTCGACGATAGCGCACACCATTATAGAGCAATGCCCTACTCAGATTTATTTTCCCAATCAAAAGGGCAATCATGGGGATTATGTAGAAGGTTTTAAATTATCCGACAGGGAATTTAACCTCATACAAACAGAATTAAGCCGGGAGTCGCGGCGTTTTCTCATCAAACAAGGACAAAGTTCTGTTGTAGCAGAGCTGAATTTACGGGGTTTTGATGATGAAATCGCCATTTTAAGTGGCACCACCAAAAACATTGAACTGTTAGAGACCATTATGGATGAAGTTGGTGACTCTCCAGAAAAATGGCTTCCAATTTTCCAAGAAAGGTCAAAACAATGAAGAAACTTTTATTGGCAACAGCCTTCTGCGCAATTTCTTTTAGCCCTCAAGCAAATGCATTTGGAGGTCCCTTTGATTGGCAAATACTGCAGCAAAACATAGGGCAACTTAACCAATTGAAAGAACAAGTTAAGAAAGCATCAGAGCAAGTTCAACAAGGGTACAAGCAGCTTGATCAATTAAAGAGCCAACTCGATCAAATGAAACAACTCTATAGCTCCTTAAATGCCAAACCTGACATTTCGAGCTTAAAAGAAATGTTTAACCAGCAAGGGAGCAATGGCGCTCTTCCTTCAGACTTTAACAACTTTCAACACTCAATGGGCAGCGGGGGCAGCGGGGGAGGAGGTGGCGGCGGCAGCAAAAACGCGCAAAAATGGCAAGAAGAGCTTAAATACAAAGAGCCCGCGGGGGGCGCGGGGTCCAAAGAAGCGGTGGATGCTTTTTACGCAGAGGAAGTAAAAAAAGCCGAACAGCGCGTGGTAGGACAAGCGGCCAAAGGCCAAGATGTCTATGAAGAAGCCAGTGAAACACAAAAAGAGATTAACAAGCTTCTCGATAAGCTTGGAAACACTGAAGAGGCTGGTGAAATTCAAGGCATTCAAGCACAATTATCAGCCATACAAGCCAAGCTGCAAACACAAGTCCTTCAAATGCAAGCCGCCGCCATGATTCAACAAGCAGAAGAAAAAGCAGCTGAAAGACGTGAACTGGAAGAATTTAAAGCACGATACAAAGCTTTAGCCCAAAAACTGCGTGGACAATAAAGGGAAAAAGAGAGGGGTTTAATCATGAACAAGATCACCATAACAACATTACTACTTTGCACAGGGCTTATTGCTGCTGGCTGTGAAAAAACCTATAGCGTCGCAGAATTTAAAAAAGATCCAAAGTTGATGGAAGAATGGGGAGCAAGATGTGGCTTCACAGGGACTTCAAAAAATTGTGAAAACCTAAGAGTAGCAGGGCTTGAACTTGAGAAAGAACGTCGGGCAAAAATTTCAGAAGAAAATCGCAAAAGATATGAAGAATTTGAAGCTGAACAAAAAGCTAGACATGAAAAATGGAAAGCTGACTTTGAAAAAAGAAAAGCTGAACTAGAAAAAAGAAAAGCTGAAGAAAAAGCAAGAGAACGCGCGGAAGAAGAACAAGAAGCAAAAGAGCGCGCTAAAAGAGAAGCTGAACGTGAAAAACGGAGAGAAGAAGAAGCCGCTAAATGGCGAGCTAGAATTAAAGAAGATCAGAAAAGAATAGATAAGATCTGGAGAGAATCCAAGCCATGAACAAGATCACCATAACAACATTACTACTTTGCACAGGGCTTATTGCTGCTGGATGTGAAAAAACCTATAGCGTCGCAGAATTTAAAAAAGATCCAAAGTTGATGGAAAAATGGGGAGCAAAATGTGGGTTCACAGGGACTTCAAAAAACTGTGAAAACCTAAGAGTAGCAGCTTTAGAACTTCAGAAAGAATATGAAGCAAAAGCTGCAGAGAGAATTAGGGAACAGAACAAAAGTTTTAGTGATGCTATGGAAAAAGCTAAAGCCGAAATGGAAGCTGAACTTCAACAAAGAAGAGCCGAACGAAAAGCAAGAGAACGCGCGGAAGAAGAACGAAGAGCAGAAGAGCGTGCTAAAAGAGAAGCTGAACAACAAGGGGACAATCATTAATCATGAACAAGATCACCATAACAACATTACTGCTTTGCACAGGGCTTATCACAGCTGGCTGTGAAAAAACCTATAGCGTCGCAGAATTTAAAAAAATCCAAAGTTGATGGAAGAATGGGGAGCAAGATGTGGCTTCACAGGGACTTCAAAAAACTGTGAAAACCTAAGATTAGCAGGGCTTGAACTCGAAAAAGAATATGAAGCACAAGCTGAAGAAAGAGCCCGTGAAGATGACGAACGTTATCGTAAAGCAATGGACAAAGCTAAAGCTGAAATGAGAGCCAGACTTGAAAAAATGGAAGCTAATACTAAAAGGAAATTAGCTGAACAAGAAGCAAAGCGACGCGCTGAGGAAGAACAAAGAGCAAAAGAGCACGCGGCAGAAGAACAACATAACCATTAAATTATAAAAAGACACAATGAAGAGCGGAGCATTTAAATGGCTATAGAAACCAAAGGCGTATTCACAGATATAGACAATATGTTGATGGAGCCCCTTAAAAAAACAATGGCGACAACCATAACGCATTTCTATTGCGCTTTAGCTGCTCAACTTAAAGAGCCTTGTAAACTCTATAATAGATTTATGGTAACATTATGTCACTGCCCTAGATTGACCATCATTGGTTGTGAAAAACCAATATCCTAGCATGGTTTAAAAATTGTGCTCAAACCTTGTAAAACTGAAAGGAAAAAGGGGAAATATCAATGAATAAAGTTCTCATAACAACATTACTACTTTGCACTGGAATTATCGCTGCTGGTTGTGAAAAAACCTATAGCGTCGCAGAATTTAAAAAAAATCCAAAATTAATGGACGAATGGGGAGCAAAATGTGGCTTCGCAGGAACTTCAAAAAACTGTGAAAACCTAAGATTAGCAGCTTTAGAACTTCAGAAAGAATATGAAGCAAAATCTGCAGAGAGAATTAGGGAACAGAACAAAAGTTTTCATGATGCTATGGAAAAAACTAAAGCCGAAATGGAAGCTGAACATCAAAGAATGCAAGCTGAAATAAAAAAAAGGAAAGCTGAAATAGAAAAAAGAAAAGCTGAAGAAAAAGCACAAGAACGCGCGGAAGAAGAACGAAGAGCGAAAGAGCGCGCTAAAAGAGAAGCTGAAAAACAAGGGGACAATCATTAATCATGAACACGATCACCATAACAACATTACTGCTTTGCACAGGGCTTATCGCTGCTGGGTGTGAAAAAACCTATAGCGTCGCAGAATTTAAAAAAGATGAAAAATTACGCGATAAATGGAGACGTAAGTGTGGATGGACAGGAGATTCACAAAATTGTAAAAATTTAGACAAAGCAATAGAAGAAGTGCGTCAAGAAAATTTTGATAACTATCTAAATAAATATCGTAAAAATGATGATAAGAAAAAAATGAAAGAACAGTCTGAAAGTCAACAGAACAGTAATTAAAGCATAAAAATTCGATTTTGTATGGAACGCGAACCCATATGATAAATAGCGGAGCATCTAAATGGCTGTAGAAACCAAAGGCGTATTTACTGATATAGACACTATGTTGATGGAGCCCCTTACTAAAACAATGGCGACAACCATAACGCATTTCTATTGCGCTTTAGCTGCTCAACTTAAAGAGCTTTTTGCACTTTATAATAGATTTATGGCAAGATTATGTCTCTGCCCTAAATTTATCATCACCGGTTATGAAAAACCGATAACCAGCATAATTTAAAAATTGTGCTCAAACCGCGTAAAACTGAAAGGAAAAAGGGGAAATATCAATGAATAAAGTTCTCATAACAACATTGCTGCTTTGCACAGGGCTTATCGCTGCTGGGTGTGAAAAAACCTATAGCGTTGCAGAATTTAAAAAAGATGAAAAATTACGCTTAGAGTGGGATGCGAAATGTGGATTTGCAGGAACTTCAAAAAATTGTGAAAACATGCGGTTAGCATTTTTAGAACTTGAGAAGGAACGTCAGGCAAAAGCTAAAGAAATATGGAAAAATACATTTGGGGTAAAAGAGCGCACTGAAAAAGAACAAAAAGAGAAACAACAAAAATAATAATTAAATTATAAAAATACACAACGAATAGCGAAGTATCTAAATGGCAATAGTAAGCAAAGGCGTATTTACCGATATAGACACTATGTTAATGGAGCCCCTTACCAAAAAAAGGCGACAACCATGACGCACTTCTATGGCGCTTTAGCTGCTCAACTTAAAGAGCTTTTTGCATTCTATAATAGATTTATGGCAAGATTATGTCTCTGCCCTAAATTTATCATCACCGGTTATGAAAAACCGATATCCTAGCATGATTTAAAAATTGTGCTCAAACCGCGTAAAACTGAAAGGAAAAAGGGGAAATATCAATGAATAAAGTTCTCATAACAACATTACTACTTTGCACAGGGCTTATTGCTGCTGGATGTGAAAAAACCTATAGCGTCGCAGAATTTAAAAAAGATGAAAAGTTACGCTTAGAGTGGGATGCGAAATGTGGGTTTGCAGGAACTTCAAAAAATTGTGAAAACATGCGGTTAGCATTTTTAGAACTTGATAAGGAACGTCAGGCAAAAGCAGCAGAAAGAAGTCGTAAAATTGAAGAAGAAAATCGCAAATCAATGGAAAAACTGAAAGCCCAAATGAGGGAAGATCTTGAAAAAAGGAAAGCTGAACTAGAAGCAAAAGAGCGCGCTAAAAGAGAAGCTGAACAACAATAGAATAATAATTAAGACACAATAAAAAGGGGAGCATTTAAATGGCTGTAGAAAGCAAAGGCGCATTTACTGATATAGATAATATGTTAATGGATCCCATTACAGAGGCAATGGGTAACGCCATTAAAAGTCTTTCATCAAGCTTAGGTGCTCCACTTAAGCTGTCTTGTACAATTTACATTATATTTATGGGCTACAACATCATCTATGGGCGTTCTTCCATGCCTTTATGGGAATTTATAGTGACAACTTTTAAACTCGGCATTGTTGTTGCACTGGCCACAAACGCTGCTCTTTATAATGAGTGGGTCAGTGGTATATTTTTCCATGATCTGCCGAATGCCATTGCAAATATCACCCAAGGTGCACATTCAGATCGAAATGTATGGGATAATATGATGGGCAAAGCTGGCGCACAGGTTTTGGATGCTGCAAACCAGTACACAGGTCTGACTCAAATGGGGAAGTTTATTGCGACATGGATTGCTGGTTTTATCTGCTTAGTTATTGCTGCCTTTTTTTGTACAGTCGGTTTTGCCGTTTCATTATTTGCTAAACTGGGGTCATTTCTTGTCCTATCAATCGGACCAGTCTTTATAAGCCTCTATATGTTTTCCTCAACCAGAAAATTCACAGAAGCATGGTTAGGGCAAGTCGCAAACTTCGTCATTTTATATGTGTTAGTCGTGCTGCTTGGTGGCTTATATGTAAAGATTTCGATGAATATTTTTTCAAGAGGTGTTGATGATATCATGACTTCTTTAATTCAGTTCTTGATTGTTGGTATTGGGGGTATTTTTCTTTTCCTCAGACTCCCTGATATCGCGTCAAGCTTAGCCTCTGGAGGGGTTTCCCTTACAGGCTCAGCACCAGTCGCTAAAGCAACAGCTCAACTAACAGGTAAAGCAGCTAATGCAGCAACCAACACAATAACAAAGGGTGTTAAAAAATTAGCATCACTCTTAAAAAAGGTCTAAGTTAAAATAAAGGTCTAAGTTAAAATGCGGGAATTTAAAAAAATTGGGGTCATTTTACCATTTCTCTTTCTCAGTGGCTGTATATCTTCATCACACACAATGAAGTCACTTCCAAAGTGTGATGGATATTCTAAACGCCCACTCAACCGGTCCATGTGGAATTGGGAAGGGAAAAAACCCACACCCACCCCCATTATCATCAGCAACAACAGCGCCTCCCCCCTAAAAGAGGCAAAACCTGAAACGCTTCTGGCACAAAAGTTAACCGATGAAGAACTCAAATCCTATAAAAACTGCGGGCAAAAAGCATGAAAGAAAAAGACCTAGAACAATATATCGCTGAAGCACGCTCCTTTGATCAAGACCGCATGCTCGCAGCACGGCGCACCACCCGCGCCTCACTCACCATTGCCGGCATTGCCGTCATCGCTGCACTCATGTCCTCGCTGGCGGTCATCACCCTCACACCCCTTAAAACCGTGGAACCCTTTGTCATCCGTGTCGACAATTCAACCGGCATCACAGAGGTCGTAGAAGCTTTAAAAGAAGCCCCCTCCAATGTGGACGAAGCTATCACACGCTATTTTGCCGCAAAATATGTCCGCTCGCGTGAAGGATTCACCGCAGAAGAGATACAAAACAACTACGAAACCGTCTCTCTGCTCTCTTCTCCCGAAGAGCAACAAAGATTTGCCAGCTGGTACGGCGCAAAAAACCCTCAAAGCCCACAACTGCTCTACAAACACGCTAACGTTACAATCTCTATAAAATCAATCTCCTTTATCAATCAAAATGTCGCTCAAGTACGTTACTACAGAACAATCCATGACAATGAAAACAACAAAGAATTCATCACCCATTGGGTTTCAACTCTCACCTTCGAATATATCAACGCCCCTATCTCTGTGCAAAACCGCCTGATAAATCCTCTTGGCTTTATTGTTAATGAATATAGAACAGATCCAGAAGTGGTCAACTGATCATGACAAAAAAAATCTTTTTTCTTTTCTTAAGCATCATCGCCCTTTCTCCTACACCTTGGAGTAACGCCAGTGTTTTCCCCACCCGCGCCCCCAATGACAGCCGCATTCGCTTTATCAATTATGATGCTTATAATGTCACAAAAATCATTGGCTCTATCCGCTCCTCTGTCCAAATAGAATTTTCTGCCAATGAAGAAATTGCCCATGTCGCCATTGGCAACAGCATCGCATGGGAAGTCGCCCCCGCTGGCAATATTCTATTCCTCAAAGCACGGGAAGTCCAACCCATGACCAACCTGCAAGTTGTCACCACAAAGCTTGATGGCTCAAAACGCTCCTATCAATTCGAACTTATCATCAAAGATGGCGACATCTCCACCGCACAAGAAACCTATTTCCTCGTGAAATTTCGCTACCCCCAAGATGAAGCCGCACAAAGAAGGCTCGCCGCCCTGATGCAACAACAAAAACAACAAGCCAGACAAATCGATAATATCTTCAACGCCACCGAGACCTATGGACCACGCAATTGGGCTTACACCGCACAAGGCTCAACCACCCTTGAACCCGCCTCTGTTTACGACAATGGCAAAACCACAACCTTTACCTTTCCAGACAACCAAGAAATCCCTGCCATTTACATTGTAAACAGTGACGGTACAGAATCCCTGGTCCCCAAAACCACCAAAGGCAACATGGTCATCATCCATGCCATTAGCGCCCGCTTCACCCTAAGAAATGGCAAAAATGTCCTCTGCATCTTTAACGAAGCCTATCAACAAAAAGGCATCAATCCAGAAACCGGAACAACCTCACCATCTGTTGAACGCAAAGTCGCATCAGATCTTTAAACATCAACATCTTTAAGCATCTTTAAACAAAGCGGGAATCAAAGGGGGCTCAGTTATGAGTGATAAAACAACAATCGAAGATCGAAGCGCAATCAGCGATAAACGCAACAATATCTCCCAAAGCCTTGGCAAAAAAATCGTTATCGCTCTAGCCTGCATAGGATTTTGCATCTATGCACTCTGGAACATCCTCTCCTCCCCCGAAGAAAAAAAAGACACCGTAAAAGCTCATAAAAAACAAGCCCAAAGCTTTCACAACACCCTCGCACCTCTCGAGCTCGCCCCCTCCACCCCGCGCGCAAAAATGGCGCCCATAACCCTGCCCCCTCCCCAACCACTCACACCAGCCCCCAAAAAAGACGACCCCTTACTTGATGCCGCAAGACGTGCCCCTGTGCTCGCCTTTGCTAGAGGCTCTAAATCTCACTTAAAAGACGTGGTCAACAATACTCTCAACCCCTTTGAGAAATTAAATGTCCTTGAAAATCTCAAGAATATGCAAAATTCTCCTGCCGCTCAAAACACACAAAATTTTGCCACCCTATTAAAACCAACCACAACAGAAGAAACAAAAGCAAAACTCATCGGCAACAGAAACTTTATCATCGCCATGGGAACCTCTATCCCCTGTATCCTAGAAACCGCCTTAAACAGCGACCAACCAGGCTTTGCCAGCTGTGTCATCAACCGCGATATCCTCTCTGACAATGGACGCGTTGTTCTGCTTGATAAAGGAACCCAAGTCATCGGTGAATACCGCGGTGGCATCAAACAAGGCCAATCCCGCCTCTTTGTTCTCTGGACCAGAGCCAAAACCCCCAACGGCGTCATCATTCCCCTTGCCTCACCCGCAACCGACAGTTTAGGGCGCGCCGGCTTTGACGGCAACATCAACACCCATTGGTGGGAACGCTTTGGCTCTTCCCTTTTACTCAGCGTTATTGATAGCGCCACAACCACCCTCGTCAACAAAATGCAAAACAAATCAAATTCAGCAGGCGCAAACAACGCCGGAGGCGGCAATTTCGAAGGCGTAAGCCACACTGGAAAAGAAGCAGCCTCCATTGCCCTTGAAAATCAAATCAACATCCCCCCTACCTTAGAAAAATACCAAGGCGAACTCGTCAACATCTTCGTCGCCAGAGATCTCGACTTTTCATCCGTCTATAAACTCACCATCACCCACAAAAAAAACAACGCTTACTCTCGCCACACACCAGGCTATTCCTTCTTTCATTAACCACCACCCCTAACCACACCACTAACCCCACAAACCTAACCACAAATCCTAACCCCTAACCCCCACACAAATCACAAACCCACACACAAACCCAAAGTTTCATTATGCCAACAGCAAAAAATTCAGAACGCGCCTCTATCGTTTTAACAAAATTAAAAATCCTAGATGACTTTCTCAATAACGAAAACCTATTCGAAATTGTCATCAACCGCCCTGGCGAAGTAATCGTCGAAGGTCAAAATGGTTGGCAAACCCACACCATACCAGAACTCACCTACAGTGAGCTAGAAGGCATTGCAAAAGTTGTTGCTGCCTATACAACACAAAAAATCAGTGTCGAAAACCCCGTTCTCTCCGCAACACTGCCCAATAACGAACGCATACAAATTGTTATGCCCCCTGCCGTTGCTCCCAACACCATCAGCATGACAATCCGCAAACCTTCATCCCGCACCTTTTCCCTTGAAAGTTTACATGAAAACAAACTGTTCTCCGTCACACAAGGCGTCAGTTTTACCCCCCTTGAACAAATGATACAACGGGAAAAAGAACTCTCTGACACAGAAAAAGAACTAACAGACCTCTTTATAGCCAAAGATTTTTGCACCTTTTTAGAAAAAGCCGTTACAACCCAACAAAACATCTTAATCTCTGGCAAAACCGGTTCTGGTAAAACCACCCTCTCCAAAGCTTTAATTGCCAAAATCCCTGACTATGAACGCATCCTCACCATTGAAGACACACCAGAACTGGTCGTTCCCCATTCAAACAAAGTGCAACTCTTTTATTCAAAAGACAACCAAGGCTTAGCAAAAGCTGGTGCAAAAGAACTCCTTGAATCGGGCTTGCGCATGCGCCCCGACAGAATCCTCCTACAAGAGCTGCGTGATGGCACAGCCTTTTACTATATCCGCAATGTCAACTCTGGTCACCCTGGCTCTATCACCACCGTCCACGCCTCCACAGCCCTTGCCGCCTTTGAACAAATGACCCTTCTTGTCAAAGAAAGTGACGGGGGTGGTAACCTAGCAAGAGAAGATATCCGCGGCTTATTAATTTCCATGATAGACGTCATCATCCAATGCAAACGCCTTGAAGGCAAATTCCGTGTCACAGAAATTTACTACGACCCCTTCAAACGCCGCGACGCTTTTTAAAAAAACAACACCCTCCCCCTACTGCTTTACACATTATGCCAATAAAGTTTTTTCAAAAGCACGATTGACCGCTTAAAGTTCCTTTTCAATAATTGCAAACAACAAACGGGAAGAAATATCCTCTTAGACGATCAGCCTTTTTCCCCATCACGAATGCGCCAACAAAATCCTTGTTTATTGGCTTTTTTGACTATAGCGCCCTTATTAGCTCTCCCCTTTAATCATGATTTCAAAGCCGCGTGAGAAGGATAAGACAAGCCTCTATGGTTTTCAAATCAAGGACGCCATTAGACGCCCTGTAAGGGTTTCCTTGACCTTAAAACCTAAGGCTTGTTCGTCCTTCCAAAAACTCTACGAAAAGATGTAAGCCAAAGCTATTGGTATAGATTTCTAACCCAATCAAGTACGCATAAAAAAGATTTTTACATTAATTTATCTCCATATCTTTAAAAGTAATTGCTAAATGAAAATCTCTGGTATATATTCTCTTTTGGGGAGAGAGGTTATGCATTAAGACCCCCGCAGGATTTTATATCCAATCTCTTTCTCCATTTAATCAAAAGACTTGATTTTTTTATTTTCCTCGTTTTGTTTGTATTGCTTCATAGCAATAATCAGCTAAATTTAAAGTGGTCTTTCTATATGCCAAATTCGTATTTAAAATGCGATTGTGGATCACTTAACTTAATTGAAAATACATTCTCTCTTTTTTAAAAATCATCTTCCTCACGAAAAGAAAAACTGAAAAGCTTTCTTTCAGTGTTTTAAATCTGAAATGATTAATGTTATATCCTCTTATTCATTTTAAGAGAAAATCATGCAACCTCTATTGCTTCAGTATCGCTTATTATGGGAATAATTAAGAATAAAGAGAGTATATAAACAAGTCCATCATATCATATCGATGGTTTATATATTAATAACATTTCTTCTGTTTATTTCATCTTCCGTTTGTTTCATTGGGCATTTTATTTCCCTTTTTTAGTTTTATATCAAATTTATGATACAAATTGCTTGGAATTTTTTGGCATTTCTAAAGTTTTAAGGACTTCATTGAATTCTGATTGGAAGCGATTTATTGTTTTTTGAAGAAAAAAGCTATTTTGCCTTCTTTCTCGAAAGCCAAAAAAATATCCCTTTTCTCACAAAATTCCTCTTGTAAAATGCATCATGATAAATTCAATTGGAAGATTACTTTACCGTATAGGTATTTTAGAATCCCTTCTGTTTTCGCAGTTGGTTTTTTATCTTTTTGCCATTATATTTTTTTCCATTTTTATCGCCTTATACTGAAAAAAACATGCCAACGCAAAAGCGATATAAAAAAGTGAACATTCCCCAAGGCTAAGGATTGTGCGATATTTTCCTTGATCTCCTACACACGAATTTTCTCCCAAAAATGAATTGCATCCCCGAAACACAACTAAAAATAGAAGTAAAGATAGAAGCACGAAACGATATCGCTTTTACTCGTGTAAACCATTCCCCTTTTTATAAATTCCCGATCACTCTTATATCACGATCCCCCTTCTATCAAATGTATAAATGATCAATCTCCACCATCACACAAAGTCCCAAAACGCTTTCAGCAACCGCTTCTTTACCTGCTCGATTACCGTTTTGATTAGCAGCTTACCTATCTCTTTTCCCTTGTACCATTCAAGAATTTTTCCCCTTCTCTTTTAAAAAACGTTTTAGCACATACAAATTCCCCAAAATCTTCTTATTTTCCCCTTCAAGCATCAAAAACATTCTCAAAGGTCATGCACTTCTATTCAATTAATCTTTCTCCACAAAATCATTCCTAAAAGTCCCCTTTTTGTTTTTTGCAAAAGATGAGCTGATAATTTCCTTTAAAAAATTCAAGATTCCTCAAGTGCAATCCCCACGCCTGCATCATGATGAGTGATCACATCCATTAACTCTGTCACAACTGTGTCCAACACTTCTCGTGCATCCCCTTCAGCCATAAGGCGGATAACCGGCTCAGTTCCAGAAGCACGGATCACCAACCGTGCCTCTTTTCCTAACCGCTTTTCTGCTTGATCAATGGCCGTTTTGACGGAGTTTTTTTTCAAGACATTTTTGTTTTTAATCGTTACATTTTTTAAAATTTGCGGTACAGGTTCAAACCGTTGACACAATTGGCTCATAGGGCTTTGATTTTCCTTCATACAAGCTAAAATCTGCAAAGCCGCCACCAACCCATCACCGGTTGTTCCAAAATCACTAAGCACAATATGCCCTGAAGCCTCACCGCCAACATTATATCCCTTTTGACGCATGGCATCGACAACATAACGATCTCCAACTTTTGTCCTGATAAGGTCCAACCCTTTGGCATTCAAAAACCGCTCCAACCCTAAATTAGACATAACCGTTGTGACAACACCATTGCACCGTAATCGTCCCATTTTATGCCAATTTTCAGCAATCACAGCAATCAACTGATCCCCATCAACCGTTTGTGCTTTTTCATCAACAATGAGAACACGATCGCCATCTCCATCAAGCGCAATGCCTACATCAGCACGCACTTCATGCACTTTACGTTTTAAAGAGCTTAAATCCGTTGAACCACATTTTTGATTAATGTTGGTCCCATTAGGTTCATCGTGAATAGCAAAAACCTCGGCCCCCAATTCCCATAAAGCACGGGGTGCTGCTTTATAAGCAGCCCCATTGGCACAATCCACAACAATACGCACAGCATCCAAGCGAACATCACGCGGCAAAGTTCGTTTGGCATATTCAATATAACGATAAATATCCCCCTCAACCCGTTTTGCGTAACCAATTTCAGCAGAACTTGCTAAAGATTTTGAAAGATCTGTATCGATTAATTGTTCAATTTTCGCTTCCATATCATCTGAAAGTTTAAAACCATCCGGACCAAAAAGCTTAATTCCATTATCATAGAAAGGATTATGAGAAGCAGAAATCATCACCCCAAGATCCGCGCGCAAAGAGCGGCAAAGCATTGCAACAGCAGGGGTTGGCACGGGGCCCAATAAAAAAGCTTCCATTCCTGCAGCAGTTAACCCTGAAACCAAAGCATTTTCCAACATATAGCCAGATAATCGGGTATCCTTGCCAATCACCACACGACGCGATTGATGTTGTGAACGGAATAAAACCCCTACAGCCATCCCTACTTTCATGGCAAAATCGGGTGTCATGGGAAATGAATTGGCTTTCCCCCGAATTCCATCTGTACCAAAATATTTTTGTACCATGCCTCTTTCCTTTATCCTTTTTCCCTTGGCTTTTCTCGAAAAACTCTAACAGCCCCCTTGTACAATAGATCTCCTCACCATATTCCCTTCCCCCTATAAATAAGACCATTGGACCCGCCCCTCATCTTTTTAGATCATCAAAAAGCCTCTACCGCATCTACATAACCTAAACCATGCTCAACCAATAATGTTTCTACGTCTTGCACATAAAGCAATCTTCTAAAAAGCCTTTACACATCCCTTGTAAAACAACCAAAGGATATTTCACGGCTTGGACCAAATTTGCATAGCAATCCATCATCTAACCTCACGCCCTCTACCCAAATCTCCAAAGCAAGTCCACCACCAAGCCTTACATCCTACCAAAACCGCACTGCATCCCCATTATCAAACCTCACACTCTTGGCCCAAATATACACCGGCAATCCATCGCCTCGCCTCAAACCCTACCAAATTCGCAAGGAAACAGACCACCTTATCCCCTGCTAAAGTCATCATAATAAAATGATTTTATATAGCTTTGCTTAACTTTTTGCTTCCATATTTTGAAAAATATGACATCAAAGGCGCAAGCAATGCTCGCGCCCTTCTCAAAGAATTTAGAAACTTTCCCAAAACATAGCCACTCAAGCGTTATTAAAAAGCTCTTATTTTCCTTTATCAGATTGCGCAGCATTTGGTTTTTTTTCAGCGCTGCTTTTACTTTGAGAACGATTAACTGATTTTTTGGAACCTTTTGCGCTTTGCGACTTTTTTCCAGTGTCACCCAATTGCGCTTTTTTAGACTCAGTATCCTTGGATTTAGTATCACTGGATTTTGCTATTTTTTTCCCACCAGCGCCCTCTGCGCCCTCTGCTTCACCATCCTCACCTTTAACGGTCTCTGCTTTATGAGCTACTGTTTTAGGTGCTGTTTTAGCGTCTTTTTCATCCACCACAGAATCCTCTGCCTTCATTGTTCCAGTTTTTGGAACAGAGGAAGCCCGTGGCGCAGCGTTTTCATCTTTCTGCGTCCGTGAAGGCGGCTTTCCTGCAATAACCTCATTAATTTCAGCGCCCGTTAAAGTTTCATATTCCAACAATCCTTGTGCCAAAGCAAACCATTCTTTTCTTTTGCTTTTCAAAATATTGGTCGCACTTTTATAGGCATCATCAATAAGCTTACGCACCTCCATATCAATCATGCGTGCTGTTTCTTCAGAAACATTTTGTGTTCGCGCAACAGAATGACCTAAAAAAACTTCATCTTGGTTATCGCCATAAGCGACATTTCCAAGCAGATCAGAAAATCCCCACCGTGTGATCATGGCACGGGCTAATTTCGTTGCTTGCTCAATATCAGAAGAAGCCCCCGATGTGATATTTTCCTTTCCAAACTTCAATTCTTCAGCCACACGTCCCCCCATCATGATTGCCAAACGAGAAATCATCCAGCGATAGCTCATGGAATAGCGATCGCCTTCCGGCAATTGCATCACCATTCCCAATGCTCTTCCCCTTGGAACGATTGTTGCTTTATGGACAGGATCAGCAACCGGCACATTAAGAGCCACGATAGCATGTCCTGCTTCATGATAAGCCGTGAGCTCTTTTTCCTCTTGTGTCATGGCAGTTGAACGACGTTCAGCCCCCATCATCACCTTATCTTTTGCATCTTCGAATTCTTGCATCGTCACCACTCTTTTATTACGGCTTGCAGCCATAAGAGCCGCTTCATTGACAAGATTCATCAAATCTGCACCGGAAAATCCTGGAGTTCCCCTTGCCAAAACTTTCAGATCAACATTAGGCGCTAGAGGAACATTGCGCACATGCACTTTCAAGATCTGCTCACGCCCAGAAACATCGGGATTTGGCACCACAACTTGTCGGTCAAAACGCCCTGGTCGCAATAAAGCAGGATCAAGCACATCCGGACGGTTTGTTGCCGCAATCAAAATAATACTTTCATTGGGCTCAAACCCATCCATTTCGACCAGCAACTGATTTAAAGTCTGCTCACGTTCATCGTTTCCACCGCCCAATCCAGCACCCCGATGACGTCCAACAGCATCGATTTCATCAATAAAGATAATACAAGGCGCATTTTTTTTAGCCTGTTCGAACATATCCCGCACACGGCTTGCCCCAACACCGACAAACATTTCAACAAAATCAGACCCTGAAATGGTAAAGAAGGGCACATTGGCTTCACCCGCCACCGAGCGCGCTAACAGCGTTTTACCGGTTCCTGGAGGACCAACAAGCAAAACACCGCGTGGAATACGTCCCCCTAAGCGTTGAAATTTTTGTGGTTCACGTAAAAATTCAACAATTTCTTGGAGATCTTGTTTTGCTTCTTCAACGCCCGCAACATCCTTAAAGGTAACACGTCCTTGTGCTTCATTAAGCAATCTTGCTTTTGATTTGCCAAATCCCATTGCGCCGCGAGATCCACTTTGCATTTGCCGCATAAAAAAGACCCACGCCCCAACAATAATAATAACAGGCAGTAAGGAAAAAAGAAGATTAAGGAATATACTATTTCCAGAGCTTTCAGGAATAGCTTTAACATTGACGTTTTTGCTTTCCAATTTTTGTATCAAACCAGGATCACGTGGTGCAAAAGTTGAAACAGTCCTACGTTCGACAGTTTGTCCTGTTAACTTTTGACCTTGAATGGTCACCGATTTTAGCTCGTTATTCTCAACTTTTTGCAAAAATTCAGAATAGGAGACTTCTCCACCACCAGAACGTTGACTATCTCCATTAAAGAAAGAAAACGATACAATCAAAATCAAGGCAATAACTCCCCAAATGAGGAGAGTGCGGTAATTGGAATTCATATTCAGCCCACTTAATCAAATATAGATTTCAAACAGTTCCCCTTAACATATAATCTTGTCAGCCCCTTGCCAAGGGATGAGAGACAGTTTATTCTCTTTTAGAGTGATTTTTCTTTATCTTTTCACCTCAAGATTAAAAAAAGGTTCCACAACATTCACCAGCGCATCATCTTCCCGTGAAGAAAGCCAATCGAAAGGCGCCATAATCCGCTTGATCATAACATTTTTATGCACAACCGCTTGAGAAATCAACTCAGGAATATCACAGCCTTTATCATTTGAAATCATCAGCAGCGATTGTAAAGAGGGAAAATGAGGTTTTTTAAGATCAAAATTGCTGTTTTTCAATAAAGATTTCAGCTGTTCTAAATGCGCTGCTCCAACCTTTATCGCTTCAGATCCATGATTGGTAATGTGATAACGCCCATCCCATATGAACGTTGCATCTGGCTCAACAATAGCCTCTTTCATATTTCGCCCTTCACGCCACAAAGCGATCCCACTTTTATTATATTCAATCACACAGCCAGCATAAGTAAAACGCTTTTTTTTTGAAGAATAAAGACAGATTTTTTGAACAAGTGTGCTCAATTTTTGCTTGGGAAGCAAATAACACGCCCCCCCCATCAGCACCGCAAAAAGCCCGACAACAAAAGGAAAACAGGAATGTTTTTGTAAAAATGATGCAGGCTTTGCGATGAAACAACGCCCATGTTGAACCGTAATATCCAGCGCTAAGATCAAATCGGCAATATTTTTCGCTTGTTGACGGCGCTGCAATGCGGCTTCATTTATTTTTTGAGCAATATCAGCAAGCTTTTGCGAAGAAAGAGACTGACGCACACGCACACGTTCAAAATTGCGATCTTCGTTTGTTGGATCATCAATCCATGTTTTTCCTCGTAAACGTAAATAATTCCGCAATGTTTGACGTTTGACACCAAGAAGCGGACGAATCAAACGCACTTTTCTATGCAACAATGCCTCACGCGGAATACAGGATAAACCACGCGCATAGAGGGCGTCATAGCTTTTTTCGGCAATATGGCTTCTCGTTTTTCTGGCATGATCTTCATCACCCAGAGCACCTGCTTTATCGTGCAAAGCACCGGCAAAACCGCCCGCAGGAACACCATCACCCAGAGCACCCGCTTCACCGCGCAAAGCACCGACAAAACCGCCCGCAGGAACACCATCACCCAGAGCACCCGCTTCACCGCGCAAAGCACCGACAAAACCGCCCGCAGAAGCACCATCACGCAAAGCACCTGCTTTATCGTATAAAATCCCTTTATTCTTTTGGAGACGTTGATACCGCATTTGATAGGTTTCAACCTGATCATTGAGTGTATGACCCGTCATAATAAGGGAAGCACCTTGTTTTTGCGCTTCCAAAACCAAGAGATCATAGCGTGCAACACGAGCGCTGGCAGCAATATGGGTCTTTGGTTTTTCGCCTTCCCACCGCACAGTGATATGTTTAATGTGATGGGTACGACAAATTTCCGCAACAATTTCCGCTTCACGCGCTGATTCTTTACGCAATTGGTGATCAACCGTAACAGCAATTATTTCTGGAGAAACAGAGAGTGTTTCAAAATGTTCCTTGACCAAAAACATCAAAGCCAAAGAATCACTTCCTCCTGAAACGGCAAGAATCACTCGTTGACACTGAATAAAATCCGATGTTTTAAAGAGATTTCCTGCCAATTCATGCACACTAAACATGACCTCTCTGCTTATTTTGCGGGTTTACAAAACACTGATTCTAACATTTGATGACGTTTTGATTTTTTCACAAAATGCGCACAATCCTCTTTATTGGGTTCAAGAGCAATCATACTTCTTGCTAATTTCAGCAAAATCTCGGAAGTATAGAGTTTCTTTTTATCGGCATACCACGCGGTTAGATAAACTTGTGCTGCTTCATGATAGCGTTTTTGTCCCAACAAAGATTCAGCCAACCAAAACAAAGCATCATCACTCAAAGGATCTTTTTTGTAACGATTTTGAAAAGCACAAAAACTTTTTTCAGCATCAACATAATTGGCAGAACGAATAAAATCATACCCTTCCTTATACAAAGCTTTGGAAGAAGAAAGCGTATCACTCTTATGTGATTCGATATGAGCACGGACATCATGATCTTTCACAGCAGCAACCTTTGTCTGATCACCGGTGCTATGTTCCTGTCCCCTCTCTTCTTTCTGAGATTTTTCATCCAAAGCGGCATTTTCAACGGAACAAGAATAAACAGAAGAGTCTTTTTGATCAAAAAGCCGGTGAAACTGCTTGTTAATATCTTTCAGATTATTACGCTCAAGCACCGTTCGTATCTTATGCAAAAGCTTATCTAAATCATAATCTTTAAATAAAAGCTGCTGATTCTCTAAAATAATTCCTTGATGTTCCGAAATACCAGAAGCTTTTTTCACCGCATCGGTAGCAGCCTTATCAGCAGTATCAGTGGCGTTTTTCACTGCATCGGAAGCCTTATCAGCGACATCAGAAGCTTTCTTCACCGCATCGGTAGCCGCTTTATCAGCGGCATCAGAAGCTTTCTTCACCGCATCGGTAGCCGCTTTATCAGCAGCATCAGCGGCTTTTTCCACCGCATCAGAAGCCGCTTTATCGGCAGCGCCAGTGGCTTTTTCCACTGCATCGGTAGCAGCCTTATCAGCGGCATCAGAAGCTTTTTTCACCGCATCGGTAGCCGCTTTATCAGCAGCATCAGTGGCGTTTTTCACTGCATCAGAAGCCGCTTTATCAGCAGCGTCAGCGGCTTTTTCCACCGCATCAGAAGCCGCTTTATCAGCAGCGTCAGTGGCTTTTTCCACCGCATCGGCAGCCTTATCAGCGGCATCAGTAGCGTTTTTCACTGCATCGGTAGCCGCTTTATCAGCAGCATCAGCGGCTTTTTCCACCGCATCAGAAGCTTTCTTCACCGCATTGGTAGCCGCTTTATCAGCAGTATCAGTGGCTTTTTCCACTGCATCGGAAGCCGCTTTATCAGCAGCGTCAGTAGCGTTTTTCACTGCATCGGAAGCCTTATCAGCGGCATCAGAAGCTTTCTTCACCGCATCGGTAGCAGCCTTATCGGTAGCGTCAGTGGCGTTCTTCACTGCATCAGAAGCAGCCTTATCAGCAGCGTCAGTGGCGTTTTTCACTGCATCGGAAGCCTTATCAGCGGCATCAGAAGCTTTCTTCACCGCATCGGTAGCAGCCTTATCGGTAGCGTCAGTGGCGTTCTTCACTGCATCAGAAGCAGCCTTATCAGCAGCGTCAGTGGCTTTTTCCACTGCATCGGAAGCGTCAGGAGCTTGCTTCACCGCATCAGAAGCCGCTTTATCGGCAGCATCAACTTTATCTGTATCATGTGCTGGATATTCAGAAGCCTTTCGCGCTGCACTTTGAACAAATGAAGTAGAACAAGCTATGAAAACCGCCATATAAAAAATCGTTTTCCAATTGATTTTACGATACATTCTCTTCTCCTCTTAAGAGTTCATTGAATGGTTGAAACAAACAATTTTCTTCCTTTAACGACTGTTCATGTCATTGAGCGTTGTCACAGCACGTCGATTTTGATTCCAACAGGAAATATCATCACACACCGCTACAGGCCTTTCTTTTCCGTAAGAAATTGTTTGAATCCGTTGTGCTGACACACCAAGAGATACCAAATAGTTTCGCACAGCAACAGCGCGGCGCTGTCCCAGTGCCAAGTTATATTCACGTGTTCCCCTCTCATCAGCATGACCTTCGATCATAATAGAGTAATAAGGATAATGAAGCAACCATTCTGCTTGGCGCGTTAAAATACGTTCAGCATCTGCATTAAGTGAAGAAGAATCAAGACTAAAAAACACGCGATCCCCCACATTAACCGTAAATTCTTGCCCTGAACCTGGTGACACTTGATTGAAACCAGCATCATTCATATAGGCGCCATTTATACCGTTTAATGCCCCGATATTTTTTTTGCCACACCCACTCAAGCATAGAGAGAAAAAAATAAGGATTGCTAAGGAACGAGAGAGAGTATTTTGGGTAGAGCGCATAGTCCGTTTCTCCTTAAGTTTCGTAAAGAAGGGTACATTCTTAAAAATATTTCTTAAGAATAACTGTTAATTCCTAATGAAGACGAAATTTTTTCTGTTTTTGTTATTATTTTTCAGTCTCTGCCAATTTTTCTTCTCTCCGGTTATTCCTCTAGCATTTTCATGAGAAATGTTACCCTTATACGCCATGCTGTTTACGCATCTTCTTGATCTTGATTATTTTTTTGCAATGCATTTAACTTTGCAAATACTTTATCAGCATCAAAAGTCTTGCTTTGATTTTCTTCACTCTCATTTTCCTCTAGAGCAGCGTTTTCCGTCACAGAAGCAGGAAGCAAAGACCTATCTTCTTCTGCAGCAACAGGACGATTTTTTGCCGCACGCTGGAGTTCAAAATCTAAATCGATTTGGGAACACAAGCCAAGTCCTACAGGATCAAGAGGAGACAAGTTTGCACTATTCCAATGGGTTCGAAGGCGGATTTGTTCAATCGTTGCTTTTGTTGTTCCAATCAACCGTGCAATTTGTGCATCTTTTAACTCGGGATGATTTGTGACCAACCATAAGATACCATTGGGACGATCTTGACGTCGAGAAAGAGGGATATAGCGCGCCCCTTTTCGTTTTTTTTCAGGAATATGCACCCTCGATTGAGAGATTTTCAAGCGTGCGCTTTGATCCGCCTCCACCCGTGCAATTTCACTGCGCGTCAACTGCCCAGAACTAATCGGATCGAGACCTTTAATACCATAAGCTGCCTCTCCATCGGCAATAGCTTTGACTTCCAAGACATGCAATTTACAAAATTCTGCAATCTGCTCAAAAGAAAGTGCTGTATTATCAACCAACCAAACAGCTGTCGCTTTGGGCATCAAAAGTTGCGTTGCCATCTTTATAAATCCTCTTCTGTGCCTCCTCTATGAGGCAGGTTATAGCCCACTCAAGAGCACTGAAATCTTTGTTATATATCAGTTTTTCCCACCCACTCTTAAAAACAAAGAGAGGCATGGAATAAACCATTTTGCCATGAGATTATATTCTGTTATAGCGTGATTTTTGCTCAACGACAAGAGATCTCTCTTATCATGATCCTTAAACTTAAGGGATCTTTACCTTTAAGATGAATTTTCTTATAAAGGGTTTATTTGATTATTTCACCGTATGCTGTGGCATATTTGTTCTGGTGGGATGTGTGGTTTTATCGCCTTGAAATTCTAAAGAATATCCAACTGGAAGGACAGCCCTTGAAACAGGAAGGAAAACTATGGCAGGTCATTCACAATTTAAAAATATTATGCACCGTAAAGGGCGTCAGGATGCAATGCGCTCAAAAATATTTTCTAAGCTTGCACGGGAAATTACCGTAGCTGCAAAACAAGGTGCGCCTGATCCAGCCATGAATCCACGTTTAAGGCTGGCTGTCCAAAATGCCAAAGCACAATCGATGCCGAAAGATAATATCGAACGCGCGATTAAAAAAGCTTCCGGCACCGATGTCGAAAATTATGATGAAGTCCGCTATGAGGGCTATGGACCAGGCGGTGTTGCCGTTATTGTTGAAGCCTTAACAGACAACCGCAACCGCACCGCTTCAAACGTGCGTGCCGCCTTCACCAAATCCGGCGGAGCCCTAGGAGAAACAGGATCTGTAAGCTTCATGTTTAATCGGATTGGGGAAATAATTTATAAACCAGAAGCAGGAACAGTAGACAACATCATGGAGGCAGCCATTGAAGCCGGTGCTGAAGATGTACAATCAGAAGAAACTGGACATCATATTACCTGCGCATTTGAAGATATTGGTGAAGTTTCAAAAACACTTGAAGCAAAACTGGGTGAAGCAGAATCGATTAAAACAATTTGGAAAGCCACCACCCTTGCTCCAATAGATGAAGAAAAAGCTTTATCCGTTTTACGACTGATTTCAACATTAGAAGAAGATGATGATGTGCAAAATGTTTATGCTAATTTTGATGTCAGCGATGAGATCTTGGCAAAACTATCCGTATAATTTTCATCCTTGAGCCCCCGCTTCACCTATGAGGAACTGAAAAAGCATCTCTCTCCTCTTTAGGAGCATACATAATTTATCCACACATATAAAAGCCCCGCATCAACAGCGGGGTCAATCATTTATAACGCCCAAAAAAACCATAATTAATTGCAAAAAATAAAACCAAGCAGATTGAAGAAAACACCCTTAAACGCTCAAACTGTTTTGATGATAAAAGCCTAGACTCTATAGTCTCACGCTTTCCTGATATATTCTAGGAATTATCTATATTCTAAGAATGCCTCTGCCTCTCTCTCATTTGTTGTTTAAGATTAACCTTTTTTGCCTTCCTCTCAAAAAATGAAGATTGCGCCCCAATCTGGTCTTTAAATAATTCAGATTTTTTAAAGACGCATGCCTTTTCCCACGCATGAGATTTGCTTGCAATTGAAGGCAGCATATCCTTTCCTAAATACGCATCACATTGATTTATATTAAAAGTCTAGCGTTATTTATATTTGCACAAGAGATTGATTTATAATGATAATTCACTGTTTTGTATATTGAATGTGAGCCTTTAAATAGCGTCAAATTCTCTCATTTAAAATCTGTGTGTGTATTGAGACAATTAAAATCATGCGCTTGCACATTATATTATTAAACAGAAAAATCCCGTGTGCTGTAAAACTTAAAAGACTAAAAATGCCATTTCATGAACCGTCTTAAAACGCTGTAAGGCTATTGCAACATTCTAGAGTTTGTATGATGCGGTCTTGCTCTTTTATTGAAACATTAAAAGCTTCTGGAGATATTCGATATTTTTTTAAAAGACGTGATCCATAGTCTGTAAGATAGGGCTTACCCCCTAGAGTTTTCCTTATCGTTAAAGAAAACGAGATCAAGAGGGAAGTAGAAAGAGTCTACTTGATAACTAGCTGGACTTTAAGCAAAAAAAAGCAGAAAGGACGTCAAAAACATCTATAGCGACAGTTTGAAAAATAAAGGCCATCTAGAAATCTCAAAACAGCTCTCTTTTTTAAGGAAATTGTTTTTTAAAAACATTGGCGTCTCAAAAAAAATTCATGACCACGACAGCCGATGCTGAATGCAGCCAACGCTGCATAAAACTGACAGAAGCTCTTATACTCCTATAACAAATTCCTGCTTTTAAATGATTAAAAACCATGGAAATTGGTATAGATTTGAGACTGCATTCCCTCTCTGTTTTTGTATTTTCGTCAAACACTTTTTTTATTGTATATTGAGTAACGGTGACCATGCTGGATCAGAAGCATCATTGGGTGTGGGGAGTTGACGTTCATTGCGTCCCGTAATGTCAATGGTATAGATTTTTGGTCCCATACCGGGATTTTTGCGAAAGAACATCAACACACGACCATTGGGGGCCCAAGTCGGTCCTTCATTGTGAAATCCTGTGGTTAAAATTCGTTCTCCTTGTCCATCAGGGCGCATAACACCAATAGAAAATTGTCCGGCTAATTGTTTTGTAAAGGCAATATAGTCACCCCGTGGCGACCAAATGGGTGTTGAATAACTTCCCTCGTTTGAAGAAATCTGCTGAATATTACTACCATCGGCATTCATTTTATAGATTTGCGGCTTTCCACTACGATCGGAAGAAAAGACGATTTGTTCCCCATCCGGAGAATAAGAAGCAGAAGTATCAATAGCAGAAGTTGTTGTCAGTCGTGTCATTGTACGGGTTCGCAAATCCATGGTGTAAAGATTTGCACTTCCATCATTTTGCAACAAACTCATGATGACTTTTTGTCCATCAGAAGAAAAACGTGGAGCAATGGTCATGTTATTAAACGTTCCGATCAACTCTCTTTGCCCCATTTCAATTTGTTGGAGATAAACATGAGGGATTTGATTGTCTTCATAAGCCATATAGGTGATTTCTTGTCTTTTGGGTGAAAAACGCGGCGTCAGCACCAATTCACTTCCATCAGACATATAAATCAAATTTGCACCATCTTGATCCATCATTGCTAAACGTTTAATACGCGCATTTTGGGGGCCTGTCTCATCGATAAAAACAATTCGTGTATCAAAATAACCACTTTCCCCTGTCATTTCACTATAGATCTCATCTGCGATCATATGGGCCACACGTCTCCAACGTTCTGTTGCGGTATAAAAACGCCGCCCTTTCAGTTGTCGCTGCCCAAAAACATCCCATAAACGAAAATCAACCCTCAAACGCCCATCGATTTCTCTCATGACTTGCCCCATCACCAAACCTTGCGCTTTTATTTTCTGCCAAGAAGCAAAATGCGGTTGTTTATTCGGATTAGAAATTTTTTCAAAAAATTTTTCCTTATCAAGCGGTAAAAAAAGCCCAGACCGTTCAAGATCAGCTGACACCACTGCCGATATTTTCAATCCAATCGAATCATTGGAAATAAAATCTGTAATGGCAATGGGAATAGGATTAAAATCAGCACTTGAAATCGTTCCTTTCAATTGCGCATAACCCGATGAGAGGCTGGAAAACCACAAACCACAAGTGATGATAAACCACGTAAAAACTTTCTGTCTTGTTATCGTCATCATGGAATGTGTCCTTTCATAGCCGATTTATTTTTTCTTTTATCATCTTATTTCTTGGAGGGGGTCAACATTAAAGTCAAAACCTTGCCCCCACAGGTCATATTGATCACGTGGGAGATCTGCATAAGGTTGACATGAAAAGACAGCCGCATATACCTGCCTTATCATAATCGCTTGTTGGCTTTCAAGACCACTTACCGGATCAATGATAGGATCGCCTATCACCATCCCTTCACGGTCTAAGTAAAAGCGTAACCGCACAACCGGACGGTTTTTTAAATCGCCACCAAGTGCCACAAGTTTAAGCTTCTGTTGAATACATCCCCCTGCAATATTGACCAATGTTTGTGCCATTTTTGTGGTATCATTAATGTTTTTTCTTTCCCCCATTGCTTCTGGTGTATCAGAACGTTTTGCGCCCCCTCCTTGTGTTCGTGCACGATTGAGCAAATTATTTTCTTCCAGTGCTAAAATATCTTCAATGGTTTGTTTTTCTTGTTTTTTCTTGTTAATCTTTGGTGCCTTTTGATTCAATGTAGCCCCATTCTTCATTGGAGATGCTTCGTCAAATTTTGGCTTAAACTGTGGAAGAAGAGGTTTTTCTGGAAGTGCAATTTTGGGCTCTTGATGAACAACCTGCTCTGCTGGTGCCTTTTGTACCTTGGGCGCCAATTCTTTTGGCAAGATCATTTCTTCATTCTTATGTACAAGCTTCGGTGCCATCTTGAGAGTATCCTCTGGTGCTTCCAAAGGCATTTCAGGTGCAGACGCAGGCGTCTCTTCTGGTGCTTTTAAAGGCATCTCAGGTGCAGGCGCAGGCGCCTCTTCTGGTGCTTTTAAAGGCATCTCAGGTGCAGGCGCAAGCGTCTCTTCTCGTGCTTTTAAAGGCATCTCAGGTGCAGACGCAAGCGTCTCTTCTCGTGCTTTTAAAGGCATCTCAGGTGCAGACGCAGGCGTCTCTTCTGGTGCTTTTAAAGACATCTCAGGTGCAGGCGCAGGTGCCTCTTCTGTTTTTGTTTCAACTGGTTTTGTTAGTTCAGAGGTTTCTGACGTATTGCTTGGCAGCGACGATGTGGCTTCAACAAGACGCGGCTTTTCTTTTGGTTGAAAAGGTGCAAGACTATCTATTTTTCCCTCTCCAACATGATGTGCGTCTTCTGTCTCTTGGGGTTGAATCGTTGGTTTAACAGTAGGGATTGCACGAAGTGGCGCTTTCACAGCACCTTGTTGAGAGGAAAACTCTTCGCTCAAAGGTGCAAGAGTGATGGGAATTGCTTCCAAGGGTTGTGGTAAAAAAACAGAGTTTGTAAATTGAACGGCGCCCCAACTGAGAAAAATGACATGGACCACAAGGGATAAAGCCAAGCCTCGTTTCATGCTATGATAGGAGTCTTTGTTCATTCTTTATGCCTTAATTTATACCTTGCACTTTTTCATTTTCAATCATTCTTCGCTCTTTAAAAATATTAAAAACAATAACTTATGAAAAAGTTTATTATTGCGCAAGACTTGCTAACGCAACTTGAGAAAACCCTGCTTTTTGAATATCTGCGAGTAATTTTAAGACTTGTTGATATTCAACGGTTTTAGCAACACGCACAAAAATCCGTTGATCTTTTTGTGTCGCATCCGCTTCCAGAAGAGCTTTAAGCTGTGCAATCAGCTCTTGTGAGGTTTCATAATAATCTTGATGAATAGCAAAGCGTCCTTGCGCATCAAGTGAAACCGTAAGAGGCGTTTTTTGCGCGCGTACCGGTCCCGCTTGACTCCGTGGCAAATCTAAAGGAACACCGTTCACTAAAAGGGGCGCAGAGACCATAAAAATAATAAGCAAAACCAACATGACGTCAACAAAAGGCGTGACATTGATCTCACTCATCAGCTGGTTTTGTGAACGATGCCGTCTACGTGTATTTTTTCGAGAAGAAGAAGCAACAGAAATACCCATGAGACAAGCTCCTTTTTATAAAGAGGAAGTTGCTGCGTGTGTTTCATCAATACGCCGCGATACAATTGTTGAAAATTCATCAGCAAAGTTTTCTATTTGTGCAATGATGCGTGCACTTTCATGGATCAACTTATTATAAGCAATAACGGCTGGAATTGCCGCAAACAAACCGATAGCGGTTGCCAAAAGTGCTTCTGCAATCCCTGGTGCTACAATGGCAAGAGATGTATTTTGAGAAGCTGAAATAGAAAGAAAAGACTCCATAATACCAATCACTGTTCCAAAAAGACCGATAAAGGGTCCTGCGGATCCAAGAGTTGCAAGAAAACTTAACTTTGATTCTATTTTTTCACTTTCACGTCCCAGCGTCAAATCCATCGCCTTATCAATTCTGCTTTGCAAACTTGCCGATGTATGGGTTCCTTTTTCAAGGGATTTTTTCCATTCACTCATTGCCGCCATAAAAACAGCAGATATACTGTTGGTGCGTTGACTTTTACACGCAGCATAAAGATCTTCTAACGCTTTGCCGGACCAAAATGTACGTTCAAATTGCTTTATTTCACGCCGTATTCTACGATACGTAAAAATTTTATCAAAAATAATGGTCCAACTCCAAACGGAAGCAAGCAGCAACCCGATCATAACAGCTTTAACAACGAAACTCGCTTGCATAAACAAATGCAACATTCCCATTGTTTCCGGATTTGTTAGTTCACCATGCAGCATAATTTTATCCCTCTAAATGAAAGGTGCATTTCTTAAAATTCTATAAAACAGATTATTTTATAATTTCTAAATTTAATTAAAAAACTTTAGTTTCACATAAATCCATGCGCTAAAACAAGACCCGTTTTTTAAATTTCTTTTAAAAATGATCATCAAAGACCTCCACACCTCCGCCCATTTCGCACCGGCATTAACGACAAGATAACCATAAAGCCTCCCCCTCTCCATCAGTAATATAAAGCATGAGACCCAATCCCCCTCTTTCATGTTTATGAAAAGAACGCCAAACCATCTTGACTTCCACCCTTCACCTTAAAGGATGAAAATTCCACCCAGCGCCAGTCTCGTGTGAACAGTCCGGCTTCTCTGAAACGAATTCCACCTGCTGACCACTCATACGGTTTATTTGCATAAGGCTCTACAGGAAATCCTGCCCAAAATATTCTTAATCTCTCCACCCTTCAAAGAAAGAAAGTTTCTCCAATCCCATTTCTAAAGCTCCCACAATCTCAAAAGACAAAATTTCTAACCCCGCACCATTTTGCAAAAAATAATCTATCCACATGCCAGCTTCCCTTAAAGCGAATTCCCTATTGACTTCAGAACCCCGCTTCTCAAACAACACTATTTTACAGTATATATAGAATAGCCAATGCTTTAATGGGTCTTGCCAATCTCCTTAAAGTACTTTATCAATTAAAAGATATTTTGATCGTCTACGCACCGATCAAGAGGGTTAGTAAAGCCCTAAATCCGAGCGTACAATTATGCCTACTCTTGTGGCTATTTTGGAATTCCGGGAGTTTTTGCACTGTCCAGGTGCTTACCAGCACTAAAAGCAAAAAAACTGACTCGGATTCAGTACTTGTTACTCCCGGAATACCAATGCGAGGGCGCTCGCAACCGGCGGGAGGGGAAATGCAATCCCAAAATCTTAATATTGATCTTTGTGTGGGTAAAAAAAATTCGCTTGAGACGAAAAATGCTCAAAATGTCTCAAACAACTTTAGGGCATGCTTTAGGAATAAGCTTCCAACAAATTCAAAAATATGAAAACGGCTTAAATCGTGTAAGCGCAGGGCGTTTAATGCACATTGCGAATATTTTGCATGTTCCGATTTCCTTTTTTTACGCGGATATCATGTCAAAACAACAGCCCCCTACCATCACGATGAAATCATCTCGAACACAGAAGAATACCTGTTGCTTAAAAGATTTAGAATGCTCACTTCGATAAAACAAAAAGCCAAAACTTCCTTTTCACTTTACGGATCCACGTTTTAACGACTTTTCTATCTTGATAGAAAGCAGCAAGCGAAACATTCATCCCGCACCGTTTTGCAAAAAATAATCTATCCACATGCCAGCTTCCCTTAAAGCGAATTCCCTATTGACTTCAGAACCCCGCTTCTCAAACAGCGCTATTTTACAATATAATAGAAGAACCAATGCTTTAATGGGTCTTGCCAATCTCCTTAAAGTACTTTATCAATTAAAAGATATTTTGATCGTCTACGCACCGATCAAGAGGGTTAGTAAAGCCCTAAATCCGAGCGTACAATTATGCCTACTTTTGTGGGTATCCCGGGATTCCGGGAGTTTTTGCTATGTCCAGGTGCTTATCAGCACTAAAAGCAAAAAAACTGACTCGGATTCAGTACTTTACTACTCCCGGAATACCAATGCGAGGGCGCTCGCAACCGGCGGGAGGGGAAATGCAATCCCAAAATCTTAATATTGATCTTTGTGTTGGCAAAAAAATTCGCTTGAGACGAAAAATGCTCAAAATGTCTCAAACAACTTTAGGGCATGCTTTAGGAATAAGTTTCCAACAAATTCAAAAATATGAAAACGGCTTAAATCGTGTAAGCGCGGGGCGTTTAATGGAAATTGCTGATATTTTGAAGGTTCCGATTGCCTTTTTTTATGCAGATATCATCACAAAACAACAGCCCCCCTACCATCACGATGAAATCATCTCGAACACAGAAGAATACCTGTTGCTTAAAAGATTTAGAATGCTCACTTCGATAAAACAAAAAGCTATTTTACAGCTTATCTCTGATGAACATGCAAACTAACATCATACGATAGCATACACCACACTCTCTATAACGCGATACGCACGCATAAAGCCTACACACTCTCTTCAATAAGTATTCATGGGGATTGGGTAAAAGAACAACCTCCATTGTCGCGCTTTATGACTTGTAAACACCCCGCCTCTCATGAAAAAAGCTTATTTTTATTGCCAATTTTCTGAAATGGCTTTAGAGATTAAAAGGTATTTTGATCGCATACTCGATAATCAAAAGAGCTCTGAAAAATCTAAGCTTTAACGTAAAAATAAACTCGCTTTTCGAGTATGTCGAATTCCGGGAGTTTTTGCCATGTCCAAGTGCCAAAAGCACTAAAAGCAAAAAAGCCGGCTAGGGTTCAGTACTTTACTACTCCCGGAATACGCATAAAAGGCGCTCGCACGAGGTGGGGGATGCAAAGTACAAAACAAAAAGCCACGCTTTAATGATATTTCAATTGGAAAGAGAATTCGTCACAAGACGCATTGCCATAGGGCTTTCTCAAAAGAAATTAAGAAGCCATTTAGGTGTCAGTTTCCAACAAATCCAAAAATACGAAAAAGCTTTGCACCGTGTAAGCGCAGGGCATTTACTAGAAATTGCCAACCTACTGGAGGTTCCAATGAACTTTTTTATGCGGATATTTCAAAAAAAGAATTTCCCACAAAAGAACATCGCTCACACGATGATCAAGAAACCTATAGCGAAAAGGAACACGCCCTTTTGAAAACTTTTAGAGAACGCCACCCTAAAAAGCAAAAGGCAATTTGGTGGTTAATTTCAAATGAGACAAAAATACAAACAAAAACCAAAAACTTCTTTTTCATTGTATGGATTCATATTTTAACGACATTGCTATTTTAATAGAAAACAGCAGGAAAAACATTCATCCCCGCACCGTTTTACAAACAATAATCTATCAACACGCCAACTTTCCTTAAAGCGAATTCCCTCTATTGACTCCAGATCCTCACCTCTCAAACAGCGCTATTTTACAATATAATAGAAGAACCAATGCTTTAATGGGTCTTGCCAATCTCCTTAAAGTACTTTACTAATGAGGTAACTTTGGTCGTCTACGCAACGACCAAAAGGGTTAGTAAAGCCCTAAGTTCAGTACATAAAAATCGATACCACTTTATAGATATCCCGGGATTCCGGGAGCTTTTGCACTGTCCAGGTGCATCTCAGCACTAAAAGCAAAAGGCTGACTGAACTCAGTACTTTACTACTCCCGGAATACTCTTGCGAGGGCGCTCGCAACCGGCGGGAGGAAAAATGCAATCTCAAAATCTTAATATTGATCTTTGTGTTGGCAAAAAAATTCGCTTGAGACGAAAAATGCTCAAAATGTCTCAAACAACTTTAGGAAATGCTTTAGGAATAAGTTTCCAACAAATTCAAAAATATGAAAACGGCTTAAATCGTGTAAGCGCAGGGCGTTTAATGGAAATTGCTGATATTCTGCATGTTCCGATTGCCTTTTTTATGCAGATATTTCAAAAAAAGAATTTCCCACAAAAGAACATTGCTTACACAATGATCAAGAAACCTATAGCGAAAAAGAACACGCCCTTTTGAAAACTTTTAGAGAACTTCACCCTAAAAAGCAGGAGGAAATTTGGTGGTTAATTTCACATTAGGCAAAAGCATGAAAAAAACCAAAACTTCCTTTCATTTTACGGATTCACGTTTTTACACTTTTGTATCTTGAAAGAAAGCAGCAAATGAAACGATCCTCCGCACCATTCTATAAACACTGGTCTGTCAACACGCCGGTTTCTGATTCTAGCGGATTTCTCAGTTGATTATTTCACAAGGTAATCACTGTCTCTCAAAGAAGAGTAGTCTCCAGCCTGCAAATCCTTCCCTAAAATATTCATCCCTCACTTTGCACAAGAAGCCCCTTACATTGCCCAACGATCAGAGCAGTGTTTTACGGCATGATAGGATAAACGTTTTAACGCAAAATTTGCAATCAGTCTTGACACTTAAAAAGCTAGGTACTTTATGCCTTTCTCAATCCTTTTTGTATCCCCCCATCAACCCTGCCTATGACAAGAAAAAATATGACATGCAAGAAAATGATTTTGATGAATTCACAAAAGAGTTTGAAATGAGAAAATTTTACGACATTTAAAGATTCTCATTCAAGTTGAATAAGGCGATTATCAATCAAAATCATTCCCTTGCACGTCAAAAGCGGGATGAATGTGTGGATGTATAAGAAAGGACTAAAAATAGCTCTTATAAACCGTCTTAATGCAAGATCTGTTGCAACATTGGGGGCTGACAAATATAACGATGATGCCCGGCTTCGCACAAAACTTTTAACCCAGCATTTTTGCAAAAAGCTCTTTGGGTAAACGTCGTGGTTTTGCCTCCTCATTAATCAAAGCAATTTCAACTTTTGCTGTTACCAACGTGGTTGCCTCATGCACAATAGATTGCTCCATAAAAAAGCGAGCCCCTTGGAGATGATTAATCCGTGTTCTAACAACTAAAAGATTATCAATCTTGGCTGGTCTTAAAAAACTAATCTCCATATGGCGCACAACAAAAAATAGTTTTTCTCCCTTAACCCCTGCTGCTAACATCTTATTATTAAAACCGGTATCCCTTAAAAACTCTGAACGTCCCCGTTCAAAAAACTCTAGATAACGAGCATGATAAACCACACCGGAAAAATCTGTATCAGCCACATAAACGCGCACCTGAAAATTATGAAAAGCACTTGTATGATTGCTCTTAAAAGGCGTTATTTCTGTCATTAACTTTATGTCCCATAAAATCACTTAAGCTAGCAAATTATTTATCAATCAAGATATTGAACACATTTTTGTGTTGAAGTTGTGAAAAGCAAAAATACAAAAGCCTTACGCGTTCTAAACCCTTTCGGTCAGAACACAAGAATAAAAAAAATAGAAAAGAAAAATGCCTCTTGTATTTTATGACCTTGCTATAAAATATTTATACAATTTCTTTTAAAAGATGCCTTAGTCCTCTTCCCCATCCCATAAAGACGTCTGAAGTGATGCATTATCTTGAACATCAGAAAGTTGAGCACGCTTTTGTATAGAAGTTGTAGTAGGCGCGACAAGTCCTAAATGGCTCCACGCCTTTTCCGTGAGAATACGCCCACGCGCCGTTCTTTGAATAAAGCCTTGTTGGAGAAGATATGGCTCAACGATATCTTCAATAGCATCACGGGGCTCTGATAAAGCAGCAGCTATCGTTTCAATACCCACCGGTCCCCCTAAAAAAGTCTCAGCAATCAAGAGCAAATAACGCCGGTCCAGTGGATCAAGCCCAAGATGATCAACCTCAAGGCGCGAAAGCGCTTCATCAGCAATTTTTCGGTCAATTTGTTTTGCCTGTTTTACCAAAGCAAAATCACACACGCGCCGTAAAAGCCGTCCAGCAATGCGCGGAGTCCCCCGTGCTCGACGTGCAATTTCATGGGCGCCATCATCACTGATCTTAACAGCAAACAGCCGTGCATTGCGCTGCACAATATATTCTAATTCTTCTATCGTATAAAAATTAAGACGAATGGGGATACCAAAACGGTCTCTCAGCGGTGTAGTCAAAAGCCCCAACCGTGTGGTTGCTGCCACCAAAGTAAATTTAGCCAGATCAATTTTAACAGAGCGTGCCGCCGGTCCCTCCCCAATAATCAAATCGAGTTGATAATCTTCCATAGCTGGATAAAGAATTTCCTCAATCGCTGGATTTAAGCGATGAATTTCATCAATAAACAAGACATCGCGTTCTTCAAGATTGGTCAAGAGAGCAGCTAAATCGCCTGCTTTAGCAATAACCGGTCCTGAAGTAGAGCGAAAATTAACGCCTAATTCTTTTGCCATAATCTGTGAAAGCGTTGTTTTTCCCAGTCCCGGTGGTCCTACAAACAAAACGTGATCCAGCGCTTCTTGCCGCGTTTTCGCGGCTTCAATAAATATTTTTAAATTAGCCCGCGCCGCCTCTTGCCCAATAAAGTCATCGAGAACTTGTGGTCTTAAGGAACGATCTGGATCGTTGGGAAGGGAAGCAGCCCCTAAAAGGCGTTGATCTTCATCTTTATGCATTGTGACCTTTTACTCAAGTAGGAGAAGAAAGCAATTTGAGACTATGACGAATAAGCAGAGCAGAAGAAACAGTTTCCCCCTCAAGAGCGTTCATCGCAAGAGCAAGAGCCCTCGCGGCTTGCTCCCGTTCAAAGCCTAGCGTCATCAACGCGGAAAGTGCATCATGCGCAGGTTGATTGGTCCTCTCTTTCTGAGAAACCGAAACAGTCTTGACCGCCTGTTCAAAGGGAAGTGTTTTACTTTTCAATTCACCCACAATTCTTTCACTGACTTTTTTACCAACGCCCGGTGCTCGACTAATCATCGCCACATCGTTTAAGGCAATGGCTTGTGCAAGTTCATCTGGCGCTAAAGTCCCCAAGATTGCCAAAGCAACCTTTGCCCCTACCCCTGGAACATTTTGGAGCATACAAAACCACTCCTGTTCAGCTCTTGTCGCAAAACCAAAAAGACGGATTGCCTCTTCCCGAACATGCGTTTCAATAAAGAGACTTAACGCCTCCCCAACAGCAGGTAAAGAAGGACGCAACCGATTTGAGATAAAAACAACATACCCCACACCATGAACATCTAAAACGATATGATCCTCAAAGATATGTTCAAGCGTGCCCTTTAATTTGCCAATCATGTTGCCGCCCCGATCATACCACCATCCTTACCTAACAAGACCAGCCCATTCTCTCACATTGTATACAACAAATGTGACACAACAATATAACCCACACCGTCAACATCCAGAAGGCTATGATCTTCAACGATATGGAAGCATTCTTTAATTTACCTATCATGTTGCCAGCCCAATCATATCACTACCCTTGCCTGATAAGACCAGTCATTCCTCTCATATTGTATACAACCAATGTGACACAACACCATACCCCACACCGTCAACATCCAGAAGGCTATGATCTTCAACGATATGAAGGCATTCTTTAATTTACCCATCATGTTGCCAACCCAATCACATCGCCACCCTTGCCTGATAAGATTGGTTAATACTCTTACGATGCATGCTATGACAAAGCGCAAGAGCAAGAGCATCAGCCGCATCATTGCTATCAAATTCAGCCCGTGGAAGTAAGACTTTTACCATCATATGTATTTGTTCTTTAGCTCCATGACCAACACCAATAACCGATTTTTTCACTTTGTTGGGCGCATATTCAAAAACAGGAAGATCGGCTTGCGCAGGAACCAGTAGTGCAATCGCACGCGCTTGCCCAAGTTTTAAAGTTGCTGTCGCATCTTTGTTAACAAACACATGTTCCACTGCAGCTTCATGGGGCATAAATCGATGTACAACTTCTGAAAGACCTTTATGGATCTGACAGAGTCTAGAAGCCAGATCACACTGTACATCAGAAGAAACCGTCCCTGCGGCAACAAACTGAAGACGATTACCCACAAGATCGATAACGCCCCATCCAGTATAGCGTAATCCGGGATCAATGCCTATAATACGAATCGTCTCTGCCATAAACGCCAGTTTATACACATTTCCCCCTTTTGAATAAAGGCTCGCCCACAAAGAAAACAGCAGCAAAACATAAAACCAGTAAAATAGACGATCGTGCGTCATGAATTTATACAGTATAACACACGAACAAACAGTGGCTTTATAGAACATACTTTATGAGACACAAATGCAATCAAACAAAGTCATTCACATCTTACAAGATAAACAAAAGAAACGCATAAAGTTCCCCTTCTCTCTCATCTTTAATGTCATAACGCTTAAACCATCACCAGTAAACAACGATAGAATCCATACATTCATAAGTATTAAAGATGCTTCTCTATGGAGGGTATATATTTCCCACGGGATTTTCATCTTCCAAAGTATGAGAAGCCGCAGCTTTCCACCCCGCACACATAGATTTTATACGTACCTCTCAAACGAGCGTGAATAGGCAAAAAATGGAGGAAATCTTCTGGCAACTCATTCCAATGCGGGGTTTCAAGTTCCAATGTCGGCATATGAAGAGAAACTTTTACGATTTCTTTTTTTATTTGTTCCGGTGACATTTCCCCTTCACGCTCTGCCCGAAGGAGAAGAAGTTGAGAAGCAATTTGCATAAGCCGTGTACTTAAATACATTGCCTCTTTTGCATAGATTACAGAAATTTCTGCCGAAAAGGAACGTGCCACAACTTTCCTTTCTGAATCGATACAGGCTACTGTTTTTTCAATCAGAGCCATTGTCTCTTCATAAAGACGATTAAAAGCTGTTTTCAGCAAATTCGATCTGTTTTCCCATGGGATTTTCATCGTCCAAAGTACGAGAAGCAGCAGCTTCCCACCCCGCACACATAGCCTTTATACGTGCCTCTCAAACGAGCGTGAATAGGCAAAAAATGGCAGAAATCTTCTGGTAGCTCGTTCCAATGCGGGGTTTCAAGTTCCAATGTCGGCGTATGAAGAGAAACTTTTACGATTTCTTTTTTTATTTGTTCCGGTGACATTTCCCCTTTGCACAAAAAGCCAAGAAGATATCTCACCCTTCCCCCAAAAAAGCCGCCTCTTCTTTATCAAAGCACATAAATAACAGCATCAAAACGCATAAACAACAGCCACATATCCTAAACGAAAAATATGTATGCCTCTCAAATGAAGCAAATAGACAAAAGCCCAAGGAAATATCCTCTCAAAACACCTAAAAGCTGTTTTCAGTAATTCGATCTGTTTTCCCACGGGATTTTCATCTTCCAAAGTACGAGAAGCAGCAGCTTCCCACCCCGCACACATAGTCTTTATACGTGCTTCTCAAACGAA
Source organism: Bartonella massiliensis (assembly GCF_902150025.1). Classification (GTDB taxonomy): domain Bacteria; phylum Pseudomonadota; class Alphaproteobacteria; order Rhizobiales; family Rhizobiaceae; genus Bartonella; species Bartonella massiliensis. The sequence goes on along the minus strand of NZ_CABFVS010000004.1, from coordinate 93,861 downwards.
GCCAATAGACAAAAAACAAGGAAATATCTTCTAAGAACGCCTAAAAGCTGTTTTCAGCAATTCGATTTGTTTTCCCACGGGATTTTCATCTTCCAAAGTATGAGAAGCCACAGCTTCCCACCCCGCACACATAGTCTTTATACGTGCCTCTAAACGCAGTGAATGAGCAACAAATTGGCGGAAATCTTCTGGTAGCTCGTTCCAATGCGGGGTTTCAAGTTCCAATGTCGGCGTATGAAGAGAAACTTTTACGATTTCTTTTTTTATTTGTTCCGGTGACATTTCCCCTTCACGCTCTGCTCGAAGGAGAAGAAGTTGAGAGGCAATTTGCATAAGTCGTGTACTTAAATACATCGCCTCTTTTGCATAGATTGCAGAAATTTCTGCTGAAAGGGAACGTGCCACAACTTTCCCTTCTGAATCGATATAGGCTGCTGTTTTTTCAATCAGTGCCATTGTCTCTTCATAAAGACGATTAAAAGCATTTTCAAAAGCATTATGCTCAATCATGATAATAGGTTCATCATAGGGACATTTATGTACGCTCACGCTTTTATACTCCAAGTATCAGCACAAAAACCACACCACTCAATACTCCCCCACTCAACGAACAGAGTCCTAAAAAGTTTCTTTTGTTGCTGTATAGAATGCTTTTTTTAATTGACTACCTCTTTTAATTTTTTTGCGCAACGCACTTTTTATACTAAGGTTAACGCAGCCCAATAACCACCCTGAAACCGTTTTCTTATAAACGGATCAGTTTCCTTGAAAACGTGCCCTGCAACGATCGACGTCTTTCACAATAATAGGCGACTCCAAATTGCAAAACAATACCTGTTATGATTAAGAGGCTATCGGAAAAAAACGTTCCTGTCATCACTGTTTTTACAATTTGTCCAAACATCGCAAAAATAGTTCCCGTTACGAAGACCGGTAAACTGTGTTTTCCTAAGATTGCTAAAGGATGTTGTTCTGAAACATAAAACCATTTATTGACACGCGGCAAGCATACAATGAGAAAAGCCAATGCAAGAACATGGAGCAAACGTGGTAAGCTTAAAAAGGTTTTATTAAAGTTGATCAACGGAGAAGACCAACCCAACCACCCCAAAACGCCCCACCAGTTTAAGCGAACCCATAACAACGCCAACAAGAGGTATCCTGCCGCACAAACCATCCAAAAAGACTGAAAAGCGATTGTTTTTCCTTGTTTAAGCGCTAAAGTGCTGGTCAAGCCTATGACAAATAAGAATTGCCAAGACAAAGGGTTTAAAAACCACTTCCCCTTTATAGGATAAGAAGGGGGAGCAATTTTATAAAACCCGCAAATAAGATAAAGCATAAACGAGCCTAAAAGCAGACACTTTGTCTGTTTACAACTCCAATAGAGGATAAAAGGTGCAAAAAACATCAAAACCATATAAAGTGGCAAAATATTATTATAGCCTAATTGATGCCCCAAGCTAAAACTATGCAAAAATGCCGTAAGCGGCTGTGTGACAAAAAGCCCCACATTGTTCATTGCTAACAACTTTTCTGTTCGCCATAAGAAAAAGGCGCTTAAAAACAAGCTTAACGTAACAAAGGTTGTAAAAAGATAGGCCCCATAAAGTTGCAAAGCCCTCTGCCAAAGTTTTCGGATAATAAAAACAAAAGGCTTGTGCTGTAACCGCCCCTGAAAGCTTAACCCCAGCGAAACACCTGAAAGCAAAACAAAAACTTCTGCAGAATCAGAAAAACCGAAGTTTCTATGGGTTATATGCTCATAGAGCGTTCCGGGAATATGATTGATAAAAATCGTCAATAAGGCTAGAGAGCGAAAAACATCAATACGTGTATCACGACGAAAATGTTGCGTATTATGCTCAATAACATCTTGGTATTTCATCAGCGGACTCCCACACACCCTAAAGCTTTTAAGTTACATAAAAACGGTGGTGCCCCTCATTGCAAAAAAAACAATGCAAAGTTAAACTTTAATTTTGCAGAGTCAAGTTTCTTTATAAGCATCATTTTTTTTAAGGAAAAAGAACGAACAATAACCCTGCATCGAGCACAGCAAAAGGCGACATCTTATACTCAAAAAAACTCTCATTGCTCAATTAAATGGATTTACTCATAAATAGATTTCCACGCACCGCAAAAAGTTAGATACAATGATGGTGCCCCTCATCGCAAACAAGATAAGATGAAATTTTAATTTTTAAATGTTATTTTTTTAAGAAACAGGAACTTGACATGCCACAACAAAAAAACAAACCGATTTCCCCCCCTCTTTTTCCTCAATTGGTTTTAACACTTGATGTTCGACGCAACACTCCGCACAGCTTTTTGCGTCCGATTTTGCAAACAAAATCTTTTGCCTGTGTCATTCTCTATGATTCTGAAAAGCAAAAAGATGATGGTTCTTTTTTACAACGACAAGCTCAAACTTACGCAGAAGATATTCAAAACAATGGTGCCGCTCTTCTTATTGCTGGTGACAGCCGCATTGCCGGACGCATAAAAGCTGATGGTTTGCACATAGAAGATGATCTAAACAGCCTTGAAAGCTTTAAAAATCAGCAAAAGGAACAAAAAATCATCGGCTTTGGCAATTTACGCAATCGCCATAGTGCTATGCTTGCTGCAGAAACAGGGGTTGATTATCTTCTCTTTGGCAAATTAGGGGCTGATAAAAAACCCCAACCGCACCCCCGCAATCTTCAGTTAGCAACATGGTGGGCAGAGATTATGGAAACCCCCGCCATTATTCAAGCAGGAAGTGACTTTGCAACCTTTGATGAAGCCTTAAAAACTGGATGTGAATTCATTGCCATAGAAGAAGTCATCTTTACCCATGACACCCCCTTGGTTCTGCTTCAACTTTGCCAAGAAAAATGTAAAAACGCCCCCTTGTAAAGCGCCTCCTTTTTTAATTGACTCTTGTAAAGGAAAAAACCTCTAGGATAACACATACGCCCAAAACCACATGGACACCCCACTCACGTCTTGTAACCACAACCCTATAGACTAAAAAGAATCGCCCTACCCTTTTTTAAACAGCAAACGATTGCGCAAGTTTTGATGAAGAGACCGCTTGTGAATTCATTGCCGTTAAAGATATCATCTTTGCCAACGACATCCCCTTGCCTCTGCTTAAAACAACGCAAAAGCGCCCCCCTTTTAATACGGGAAGAATTTATAAAGAAAGCGTTAAAAACAACACTACAGCGACCACTATATTACCTATGGTGAACACACGGTAACAGATAAAGAGAATAAAAATACGTTTTGCGTACCTTAAAACTCAATAAAATTGCTTCATAATTCCAATCAAACGAGCTGAAAAAGCTAGCGAATTTTTTTGACATAATATATAGAAAGAAGGATCATAAAAGCTTTCTAATTCAATGCTTATAAAAAAACCATTACGATTGGGGGATAATCATCATTTTCTCATACCAATAGTGAATACAAACAACTGATGATAAAAATATAAAGGGGATATAAAAATGGAATATAAATACAGAGGAACGTTTGAAGATCTTCAAAAGATAGTTTGCAATGCTGGGTATTACATTCTAAAAGCTAAACCTCTCTTACATAATTCTTCTGGAAGATATCAGATCAAAACCTACTGTGGAGGAATTATTAATTGGTATGAAAGTACAGGAACACTCAACTTTCAAGGTAAAGCATCCGCTGCAAGAAAGTTAAAAGAAGATTTAACTCCAAAGATTGCTTCCAATACATCAAATAAAAAAATTTTTATCGTTCATGGTCATGATCATGTCTCCTTAACAAAGCTTGAAAATGCTCTTCTCAAACTTAGGCTCGATCCATACATTCTACAAAATACGAGTGGTAATGGTTTACCCATCATTGAAACTTTGAAACAAGAAATTTGTAATAGTTCTATAGGGTTTGGTATTGTACTGCTAACACCTGATGACGTGGGTTATGCGAAGACTGACGGTGAAACAAAGGCCAAAGATCGTGCACGACAAAACGCTGTTTTGGAAACGGGCATGTTAATCATCGCGCTTCCTCTTGATAAAATTGCTATTTTATACAAAGAAGGTGTTGAAATACCTTCAGATGTTAATGGAGTTCACTACCTTTCTTTTAAAGAAGACATAAAAGAAACATTTCCCAAACTTATGAAGCGGTTAAAAAAAGCTGGCTTCTCTTTAGATGCAGATGCAATTGATGCATTATAAATTTAAACAACACTCATCTTTAATTTTGAAAGTATACTTTATTCACTCGTAATTTACTTTAAGCAAGCACTATCCCATCCGCAAAATAACCCTACTTTTTTCTGCTTTTTAACCCTCTCCACAAACACGGGGTTGATATCATGACTTTGGTCATCGTTCCAGAGAAGTTGAGAAGCGAGAATAGCCTCTCATTCAATTAAAGAGAAATAGGCAATTAAAGAGAAGTAGGAACTTCACGTCGGGCATGTACGACAGCGACAATTTCGATCTGATTTGCAACAACTCGATACAATATAAGGTAATTTGGATGTGCTATAATTTCTCGCAATCCGAGCACCTTCTCACTCTGTCTGTACAGATATGGATGTTCAGCCAATGGTAGTACAGATTCTTCCAATAACCTTTTCATTCAGCGTGCAGCGAAGGGATTCTCGCAAGCAATGTAAGTTAAAATCTGACGCAAATCATCACGAGCCGAAGACAACCAAACAACCGGAAGCATCACTGTTTCTGTTCAGCTTCACATTGATCTATGATAACGTCCATTTCAGCCATCACCTCATCGTGCGGAATAGGAGGAGATGGATTTGCAAGACTTATCGCGACCTTATCGCGCAACCACGCCGTGTAGCTGCTTTCCTGTTCAACGGTTTCGAACTCTGAAATGAGCGGAGAAAGGGTAGTTTTCATAGCAGTATGTCCTTTCTATTCCTTGGTATTAAAGGTAATAACTATTGGTTATGTTGTCAATATTAGCGAATTGAAAATGTTTAACTTTTAAGCGTCCAAAGTTTTTTTGATCTTAAAAAAGCTTATTCGTTCTCTCAACAAACACGGGGTCTAATGTCGTGATTTTGTGACTCGTCCCAGAGAGGTTGAGAGGTAAGAATAACCTCTCATTCAAAAAACAAATTTTATAAGTCAAAAAACTATTTTTATTTGCCAATCTTCTGAAATTACTTTATGAGTGAAAGGATATTTGGTCGCATACGCAACGACCAATAGGGCTCTAAAAACCCGAAGACTTGACGCGTAAATTTACCCCGCTTTGCGGGTATCCCGGAATTCCGGGAGATTTTGCTATGTCCAGGTGCGTTTTACGCACTAAAAGCAAAATGCTGATTCGAGGTCAGTGTTTTTAACTCCCGGAATACTTCATGCGAGGGCGCTCGCAACCGGAGGGGGAAAAATGCAATCCCAAAATCTTAATATTGATCTTTTGGTCGGCAAAAAAATTCGCTTGAGACGAAAAATGCTCAAAATGTCGCAAACAACTTTAGGGCATGCTTTAGGAATAAGCTTTCAACAAATCTAAAAATATGAAAATGGCTTAAATCATGTAAGTGCGGGGCGTTTAATGGAAATTTCTGATATTTTGACTGTTCCGATTTCCTTTTTTTATGCAGATATCATCACAAAACAACAGCCCCCCTATCATCACGATGAAATCATCTCCAACAGTGAAGAATACCTACTGCTCAAAAGATTTAGAACGCTCACCACTGTAAAAAAGAAAGCCTTTTTACAGCTCATCTCTGATGAACATGCAAGCTAACATCATGCGATAGCACACACCACGCTCTCCATAACGCGATACGCACTATAAGGCACACCACGCGTTGTTCAAAGCCTCCCTCAATGTGGTTATTTGATTGCCTTCATGCAAAACACATCACCTCTCATTCAAAAAGCTATTTTTTATTGCCAATCTTCTGAAATTACTTTACACATTAAAAGGTGTTTTGGTCGCATACGCAACGACCAAGAGGGCTCTAAAACCCTGAAACCTACGCGTGAATCTACCCTACTTTGTGGGTATCCCGGAATTCCGGGAGTTTTTGCTATGTCCAGGTGCTTACCAGCACTAAAAGCAAAAAGGCTGATTAGGTTTCAGTATTTTAGACTCCCGGAATACTTCATGCGAGGGCGCTCGCAACCGGAGGGGGCAAAATGCAATCCCAAAATCTTAATATTGATCTTTGTGTTGGCAAAAAAATTCGCTTGAGACGAAAAATGCTCAAAATGTCGCAAACAACTTTAGGAAATGCTTTAGGAATAAGCTTTCAACAAATCCAGAAATATGAAAACGGCTTAAATCGTGTAAGTGCAGGGCGGTTAATGGAAATTGCTGATATTTTGAAGGTTCCGATTTCCTTTTTTTATGCAGATATCATCAAAAAACAACAGCCTCCCTACCATCACGATGAAATCATCTCGGATACTGAAGAATACCTGCTGCTCAAAAGATTTAGAACGCTCACCACTGTAAAAAAGAAAGCCTTTTTACAGCTCATCTCTGATGAACATGCAAGCTAACATCATGCGATAGCACACACCACGCTCTCCATAACGCGATACGCACTATAAGGCGTACCACGCGTTGTTCAAAGCCTCCCTCAATGTGGTTATTTTATTGCCTTCATGCAAAACACATCACCTCTCATTCAAAAAGCTATTTTTTATTGCCAATCTTCTGAAATTACTTTACACATTAAAAGGTGTTTTGGTCGCATACGCAACGACCAATAGGGCCTTGAAAACCCGAAAACTCAAACATGAATTTGTCCCGCTCTGCGGGTATCCCGGAATTCCGGGAGTTTTTGCTATGTCCAGGTGCTTACCAGCACTAAAAGCAAAAAGGCTGATTTGAGTTCAGTATTTTCAAGCTCCCGGAATACTTCATGCGAGGGCGCTCGCAACCGGAGGGGGCAAAATGCAATCCCAAAATCTTAATATTGATCTTTGTGTTGGCAAAAAAATTCGCTTGAGACGAAAAATGCTCAAAATGTCGCAAACAACTTTAGGAAATGCTTTAGGAATAAGCTTTCAACAAATCCAGAAATATGAAAACGGCTTAAATCGTGTAAGTGCAGGGCGGTTAATGGAAATTGCTGATATTTTGCATGTTCCGATTGCCTTTTTTTATGCAGATATCATCAAAAAACAACAGCCTCCCTACCATCACGATGAAATCATCTCGGATACTGAAGAATACCTGCTGCTTAAAAGATTTAGAACGCTCACTGCGATAAAACGCAAAGCAATTTTACAATTACTCTCTGAACCCAATGAAAGCCTTTAATATCACGTGAATACGACAGGCTTTATTCATCAGAAGTTATACATATTTTAAGGACATTCCCCTCTTCAATATGGACGCTTTTCATTGCATCAAACCACATGCTCTTTCATAAAATAAAGCGATACGTACTCATAAAGCCTACACGCTCTTTTCATCAATATTCCGCTCTCTTCATTGAATCAAAATGAAACTCAACATCATGATATAGAGCCCTATACGCTCTCACTCTCTCCATTATTAACATGCCGTCACAAGCCGGCACCATCATTATATTTGCCAGCCTTTGCGTGTTGCGGACCAGCCCTTGGGCTTGTAAGAGGGCTCATGAAAAACCATTTTTAGCCCTTTCTTTAGCAATTTTTACCCACACACCAGCCCCGCCTTTGACGTGCAAGCAAGTGATATGAATTGATTCAATATAAGAGGGATTGTGATGAGAAAATCTTACGATATTCAGAGTTATGATTCAAACTAAAAAAGATAGTTTATCATTATAAATCAATGCATTAAATATACATGAAAAGGAAAAAGGTTCCTACAAATTGGTAATCTATAAAAAATTTCCAGTCTGTAAAAAGTTTAATGTCTTTTGGAGCTCGTTTCCACTGCTTGACCGCTCATGCGGTTCACTTGCATCAGTTCTAGGAACAAGTGTTTCCTTAAAGACAACCACACACACTCAAAACACTTCAATATAGCTGAATTTGTCAGTTTACGATGCTTGTATTACTGCCCTAAACAACCCGTGTTTTGACGCAAAAATAGGCTATGCATCCTCTTAATATGCATTCTCTTAAACCTTAATTAAGTCATGGTAACAAAGCTGATAAAAAAGCCCCATGCTGACCGCCGCAATCTTCAGTGAGCAAAATATTGCCATAAACATGGGTGGAGACAGAAATTATAAAAGTCCCGACTGTTGTTCAAGCAGAGAATAATTTTGCAATCTTTTAAAACTTTTGATGCGAAAGAGAAAACCGCATATAAATTTATAGCCTTGAAGAGAAATATTTTGACGCAAGATAATTCTTTTTCTCATACTTGATATCATAAAAGAAAAATGTGAAAATCCCGATTGTTAGCGAGGAGGAGACATTGATGATCAAGAAAAGCGTTAAAGTGCTGATGGTAGCCATGATGGGATTGACAAATTCTGTTGTAAATTCTGCTGGCAACACTGAAGAACTCTCAAATTTTGAACGCTCTTTCAATACGATTCAAAAATCTTCACCCCCAGAAGAACCTTTTCAGCCCTTAAAAGCTGGAGACTATGACCAAGCCTATGACTATTACATTCAAGGCTATTATTTAAAAGCTTTTCGAGAAGCCCTCCGGCGTGCTGAAAAAAACGATCCTTTTGCCCAAACGCTTCTTGCCCGAATTTATATGGAAGGATGCGCTGTTCCTGTTGACGGTGCGCGGGCTGCTTTATGGTTTGAACGCGCCGCAAAACAAGGAGAACCCCAAGCCCAGCTTCGCTATGGACTTATGTTATTTGATGGTCATTTTGTAAAACAAAACCAGGAACTTGGTGCACAGTTTATTCGAAAAGCTGTCAACGCAGGCGTTAAGGAAGCCTATTTTTATTATGGACAACTGCTTCTTTATAAAGCCTCACAAGAAAAACAAAATCTCCCTGGCGTCTCTTCTCAAAGCCGTGAAAATGAAGCCATTGAACAGGCCTTAAAATGGCTCTTAAAAGGGGCTGCTCTTGGAGATGCTGAGGCTGCTTTTGCGGCTGCAAAAATTCTTTCCTTAGGCACTTTAAATCGACCAAAAGATGATCGTAATGCCCGCAGACTCATGGAAGTCGCTGCTCAAAACAACCACTTAAAAGCTCAACTTCATTTAGCCCAATGGCTTATACAAGGCCGTGGAGGAGAAAAAGATTTTGATCGTGCTTTTCATTTGCTGCTTCACAATGCCACCAACATGATCGCCCCCGCACAAATTTCTCTTGCAAGACTTTATAGAGACGGTATCGGAACAAAAGGCGATACGATCATGGCAGCAGCATGGTATATGCTTGCAAAGGAGGCAAAAATGCAAGCACCTGATCTTGAAATAATGCTCCAAGGTATGGACAACAAACAACGAGAAAAAGCGCGCAAAGAAGCAATAAAGCTCCTTCCTGTTTTTTAAAACGCACTGAACAAACTTAAACTTTGCTTAGTACAAATTTCTTTCAGAAAGTCTTTATCAAAAGAATAAACAAAAGGATGCTTCAAAGCATGAAAGGACCGCACAATAACAACGCCATACTCTAACGGCGCCATGCACTCTGTTGGCTAAAGCAGGCAAAAAGCACCTGATCTGGAATGCTCCCCCCCTCTCATATTCACCACAGATTTTCATCAAAAAACGCCTCATGGTTTTACAGAACTTTTATCATCAGCCTTGATAATATTTTACGACACAACGGAATAAATTTCCCCAAAATCCCTAAAAAATTCCCCCAAAGTCGCAAAAAGTTTTGTGCAAATTTTTAAAAAGCTTGCGTCTTGGCACTTTTTATGGTCTTGCAAAGAACTGAAGAACAAGAATACATCAAGGTCCTTGTTTGTACTTAAGCTTTTTTCTGCAAAGCTCATGAAAAAATTTATGAGAAAACGCCTTGAACCAATCCATGGCAAAACAGATGAAAAGCACACAAAGAGACCATGAAAGCGCAGCAAGACTAACAAGGGAATTTGAACCCAAAAACAATATAAAGAGTTCATTGTTAAGGCAGCAAAGAAAAGCGCCATAAAAGCAACAAGAGAGCTCTTTTTGCAAAAATAGAATTGGATAGAAACGATGAAAATTAATGGCAATGAAATTCGTCCTGGTAATGTGATTGAACATCAAGGAAGTTTGTGGGTTGCAGTGAAATGTAATGCTGTAAAGCCTGGAAAAGGTGGAGCATTTAATCAAGTTGAACTGAAAAATCTCATTGATGGGACAAAACTTAATGAACGCTTTCGCGCCGCAGAAACGGTAGAGCGCGTACGCCTTGAACAAAAGGATTTCACCTTTCTTTATCAACAAGGAGATGCTTTGGTCTTTATGGATTCAGAGTCGTATGAACAACTTGAACTTCAAAAAGATTTTGTTGGTGAACGTGCTGCTTTCTTGCAAGATGGGATGACTGTTACCGTTGAACTTTATCAAGAAAAGCCTATTGGCATCTCACTTCCTGATCAAGTTGCTGTCACGATTGTGGAAGCCGATCCAGCTCTTAAAGGACAAACAGTGACCGCCTCTTATAAACCCGCCATGCTTGAAAACGGTATTCGCATTCTTGTCCCCCCTTTTATGAATGCCGGTGAACGTATCATTGTCGACACCAACGAGTTGATTTATTTGCGTCGTGCAAATGAAAAAGATAAATAAAGGAATAAAAAGATGGCCCATTCTGCAGTCATGAATGTCATGGTGCAAGCTGCCATGAAAGCAGGACGCTCGCTGGTGCGTGATTACGGTGAAGTACAAAATTTGCAAGTGTCTTTGAAAGGGCCAGCCGATTACGTCAGCCAAGCCGATCGTAAAGCAGAAAAAATTATTTTCACTGAACTAAGCAAAGCACGCCCCAAATTTGGTTTTCTGATGGAAGAATCTGAAGAAATCGTTGGAGAGGATTCACAACATCGTTTTATTGTTGACCCTTTAGATGGCACCACAAATTTTCTCCATGGCATTCCTTTTTTTGCTGTTTCGATTGCTTTAGAAAGCCAAGGTAAAATCGTTGCAGGTGTCATTTACAATCCCGTGAGTGATGAACTCTTTACTGCAGAACGCGGCAGTGGTGCTTTTTTCAACGACCGGCGCTGTCGCGTTTCTGCACGACGCAGACTAGAAGATTGTGTCATTGCCACAGGCATGCCGCATTTTGGGCGTCCAGGTCATGGAACTTATCTTATTGAACTGCGTAATGTAATGATGGAAGTTGCTGGACTTCGCCGTTTTGGCTCAGCAGCCCTTGATTTAGCCTATGTTGCCGCTGGTCGAACCGATGGCTATTGGGAAGACAATTTGCAAATTTGGGATATGGCTGCTGGAATATTGATGGTTCGTGAAGCCGGTGGTTTTGTCACCGATAAAGAAGGTGGTGATGATATATTCCGCAAAAAAAATATCCTCGCCGGCAACGAACACATCCGCCTGAAACTAGAAAGAACCCTCAAAAAAGGCATTTAAACCTCACATTTACCCCTCAAGAGCGTCTTTAAAAAAGCAATACAGAGCCCCGCCCTTATCTAAATATCCCTCATCACACAGCCTATCTTATAAAATTGGCAATGTGATGAGAAAAGCCACAAACCTTCTCCATTCTAACACTGCTGCTTTTGATTGAGCCTATATTGCCCCTAGCCAAACCAATGGTTTTGGGAAGACAGCCTGTAAATTTGGAATAGAACAACCAACATACAAATAGTTCACGAAACTACCAATTTTGTCACCGATAAAGAAGGCGGTGATGACATATTCCGTAAAAAAAATATCCTCGCCGGCAACAAACATATCCGCCTGAAACTAGAAAGAACCCTCAAAAAAGGCATTTAAACCTTATAATCTTTTTAAAAGCCCGTTTTTAAAAGACTCCTTAAAACATGCCCCCTCCTTAAAATCTTATAGAATCTGAAAAAACAATGTAAAGGAAGGCTTTTCAACTTTCTTTCCAGATACAAAAGAAAATGATGATAAAACATCATCACCAATCATCAAGGCCCTCACCTCCCCCTCAAAGAGGCAATGACAGCTTAGCCAATATTATTAACGCTGTTGTTTTCCTCAATTCGCTCACAAACACACTAGAAAACGAAACAAAAAGCATCATCACAACAAAACGCTCTCAAAAGCACCAACCACAGCCAAGGCAAAAAACTCCCCTCTCCCTCTTAAAAGATCACCCCTACATAGTGACAGAGCTTTCAGCAGATTCATTGAGTTATACAGCATTCCCCCCTTCATTTAACCATTATCTTAGATGGTCTATGAAATGCTCCCGAGATTTGTAGTAACAAAAATTCTTGTTCTCAAAAATCGCTTCCTGCATTTTTCTCTTAACCTGTTCTCGATCCTTTTTAATAGCCTCTTCCAGTTTCTTTAGCTGCTCCTCACCAAAGATGATTTCTAATTTTTCTCGTGAATTCCCTATTCCTATGAGCTCCTTCCAAAAGATCACCCGGTTATCACATTTCTCATTTGACAGCTCGCATCCACTCTTTAACACCTAATTTGTAAGCTTCTTCAAATGTTGGCATCTCTTCGGAAATACTAAAGTCTTTTTTCTTTTGCTTATCTCTCTTTCTACAAACTTTCATTACCCTTTCAACCGTGGAATAACGACAATCTTCATTAAAGGCAATAGCGCCTTCTTTCACCGTCTCAATAAGCATCTTATAGTAAATGAAAGTCTTTCCTGCCACTTTATAAGCACTGGAAACATCATACAAGAATGATAACAGCCCCTTTTTACAAATGCATTATCTTGTCCACTCACTAGGTCGACAACCAAATCCTTCTAGTACCTTGCTTAGCATTTCATATTCTGTATATTTAGGGAGGCCTTCAAAGTGAATTTCCGGAGAGACTATATTTTTATAACGTCCTAAAGCTTTGTCTTTTTGTTGTTGTTCATCTTCAGCTTTAATCATATCATCAACCACATATAAACACCAATAAAGCGATAGCACGTAGGTTTATAGCGCGTTTTTTTCGTAAGAGGGTTTACAAACTTTTGCAGAGAGATACCATTCTCTCTCATCAATCGCACTGTCTTTAAATAAACTTTCTTAAAATTCTTCAACCTCATTAAGTAGTTTACTTCATCATTTATTCTTTCAATGTGCTCAACAGTATATTTTACTTTCAGCGCCTTCTCATACAAAAAAACATGCCTTCCCATATCCTTGCATACAAATATCTTCTACCATTACAGACCACTGTCCTTTAGATTCAGAAATGTGCCCAAGATTTTTTATCTCCAGTATACTCCTTTCCCATTGCCTTACTCCTGCATCCCATTGTTTAATCCATTCTTGTGATATTTTTTGCGTTTTTTCAAAAAGCCTTTGCTCTCACTGTACAATAATTTATATTACTGTACTCTTAATCGTTTACTTTCTCAATTTCTTTAAGTCTTTCATTTAAGCGTTTATTATGATTCTTTACCACAACGAGCATAATACTCTCTACCAAATAGGCTATAATTACCACACTCAACAAAATATTCGTTGAAGCTCCAAAGTACCAAAGCCCACCCACAATTATGACAAATAGCGCCGTATCTTCAAATCCTGCATGGCAACCTTTCTTCATTGCCTTCCAAATGTAGTAGAGTATAATTCCTAATATGAATATTCCCCCTATGACAAAGATAGTATCACTCATTATTGCCCTCTTTAATGTGCTCATGACTACTTTTAGAGTTCTCTCATTGATCCCTCTTTATTGTATCAATATGTGTCATACTAATCTTTAAACTACTAAATGCTCTGTGAGAAATAAATAATATAAAATTTAGCTTTATACACAAGTAAATTTAAAACATTTTGTATTTAATCAGACTACTCTCGTGATTGATGCGCTTTTTTAAAAAAATATTATCAGCTCTCAAAAACCATAACTCTATTGTGTTACAACAAAGGAAACCTCCCCCCTTAAAAAGAAACAAACTGCGTGCGTTACAGGCTCTTTTTTACATAAAAAAGCGGTCTCTGCCTATTGATCAGCTTTTCTTCTGCAATCCAGCACCATTATACACGCACCGTTATACATTTCCCCCAATGTTGCCTCTATAGCCATTAATTTGAGACAATTCATGAAAAGGCATTGTCTTTTCTCAAAGTGTTTTATGTACGCAAACTTTCTTCACTTATCACAAGCGCAACATAGTGTTGATTGATGCAATATAAATAAATTTGAAAGGAAAAATCTTATACTGTCGTTCAACATAATAAACAATGTGTTATCCTAATCAACGTTCTGCTATAAAAAGAGCTCTTTGCACAAAATTTAATAATCCATAGAAAACTAGCTTAGCATCGCGTTACATTCTCCCCACAAAAATGTTTTTATCAAAATGAATAATCTCACGCATAATTAAAGACAGAGTGCCTCAATTCTGATATTTCTCCTTCATGAGAGATTCATGATAATTTTTTTATAAAAATATTGCTGTTTATCATTAACAATACATTGATTTATAATATTAAATTACTGTTTCTATATTGAATGAGAGACCCAAATACTGTAAAATTCCTTCATTTCAAATCTCTCTCATATTGAATCAATCAAAATCACTTTCTTGCACATCACCAGAGGGATGGATGTGTGGAATGAAACTGTATAAAAAAGAACTAAAAATAGCTTTTCATGAATCGTCTGATAAGCCCAAGGATTGGTCCACAACACTCAAAGGCTGGCACAAGTGTGTGATGATGTCGGCTTTCTTCTGATCAAGCGTAAAGATGGCAGTGTTCAATATTCATAATGTATAATTGACATTTATAATTGATGAGGCTTTATCGTTATACCCTTCACAAACCGCCGTCGCAAAATGGGTATGACGGGCGTTGGAAAATGTTTCTTTAAAAAAGCCCGTGAATGTGCAAACCAATAGCGTTCTATTTTCTCCAATACCCATGAATACTTATTGAAAAAAGAGTGGAATGTTGAGGAGAAGAGCATGTAAGCTCTATGAGTGCGTACCACATTATAGAGAGTGTACTGTATGCTATCGCATGATGTTAGCTTGCATTTTCATCCATGATGAGTTGCAAAATAGCTCTTTGTTTTATTGCGGTGAGCGTTCTAAATCTTTGAAGCAGCAGGTATTCTTCTGTGCTGGAGATGACATCATCGTGATGATATGGAGGTGGTTGTTTTGTGATAACATCTGTATAAAAAAAGGAAATCGGAACATTGAGGATATCAGAAATTTGCATTAAACGCCCCGCACTTACGCGATTTAAGCCGTTTTCATATTTTTGGATTTGTTGAAAGCTTATTCCTAAAGCATTTCCTAAAGTTGTTTGCGACATTTTGAGCATTTTTCGTCTCAAGCGAATTCTTTTGCCCACACAAAAATCGATATTAAGATTTTGGGATTGCATTTTGCCCCCTCCGGTTGCGAGCGCCCTCGCATTGGTATTCCGGGAGTCAAAAATACTGAACTCGAATCAGCTTTTTTGCTTTTAGTGCTAGAGCGCACCTGGACATGGCAAAAACTCCCGGAATTCCGGGATACCCACATCAGTGGGACAAATTAATGTACGAGTTTTCGGGTTTTTGAATCCCTATTGGTCGTTGCGTATGCGACCAAAACACCCTTTAACTCATAAAGTAATTTCAGAAGATTGGCAATAAAAAACAGCTTTTTAATAAGAGGCGGGGGGTATAAGTCATAAAGCGCTTACAACGAAGACTGTTCTTTTCCCAAATATCCATGAATGCTTATTGAAGAGAGTGGAATGTTGAGGAGAAGAGAGGTCTATAGGCTCTATAGGACGCGTTGCGTTATGGAGAATGTGGTGTGCGCTATCGCATGATGTTAGTTTGCATTCTCATCCATGATGAGTTGTAAAATGGCTTTTTGTTTTATTGCGGTGAGCGTTCTAAATCTTTTAAGGAGCAGATATTCTTCTGTGCTGGAGATGACATCATCGTGATGATATGAAGGCGGCTGTTTTGTGATGATATCTGCATAAAAAAAGGCAATCGGAACCTTCAAAATATCAGCAATTTTCATTAAACGCCCCGCACTTACGCGATTTAAGCCGTTTTCATATTTTTGAATTTGTTGAAAGCTTATTCCTAAAGCATTTCCTAAAGTTGTTTGCGACATTTTGAGCATTTTTCGTCTCAAGCGAATTCTTTTGCCCACACAAAAATCGATATTAAGATTTTGGGATTGCATTTTGCCCCCTCCGGTTGCGAGCGCCCTCGCATAAGTATTCCGGGAGCTTGAAAATACTGAAACCTAATCAGCCTTTTTTGCTTTTAGTGCATAGAGATGCACCTGGACATAGCAAAAACTCCCGGAATTCCGGGATACCCACAAAGTGGGATAAATTCATGCGTAGGTTTCGGGTTTTCAAGGCCCTATTGGTCGTTGCGTATACGACCAAACACCTTTTAATCTGTAAAGTAATTTCAGAAAATTTACAATAAAAAATAGTTTTTTTAATGAAAGGTGGGGTGTTTGCAAGTCATAAAGCCTTTACAACAAAGGCTGTTCTTTTCCCCATGAAGGGTGCGTGCCAAAAAGACTCGAGAGAAACAAAAGCGTAAGGCAATGCGTCATTTCCATTAGAATACCGATAGTTATATTCTTATTCCGGTGAAAACTGCAATTTTGCGAGGTAAGCATAAACACCATTTTTTGCCACAAGTTCGGCATGGGTTCCCTCTTCCACAAGGGCGCCTTTATCCATCACGAGAATACGATCCGCTTTTAAAATGGTTGCCAAACGGTGTGCAATTACCAATGTTGTGCGATTTTTCATCAAGCCTTCTAAGGCTTCTTGCACAAGCTTTTCACTGTTCGCATCTAGCGCAGATGTTGCTTCATCCAGCAGCAAGAGGGGGGCATTTCTTAAAATCGCCCGTGCAATACCGATGCGCTGCTTTTGCCCCCCAGAAAGCATGGTTCCACGTTCTCCTACCTGCGTATCCAAACCGTTTGGCAAGGCTTCAATAAATTCAAGTGCATTGGCTGCTTTAGCCGCAGAAAGAATATCCTCTTCACGAGCATTTTCAGTCCCAAAAACAATATTATCACGCAATGTACCATCAAAAATAGCAACCTCTTGCGGAACATAAGAGAGTGTTCCGCGTAAATCTTGCAAAGAAAGGCAATCAATTTCCATACCATCTAACCGAATTTTGCCGCTTATCGGGTCATAAAAACGCAGGATCAAAGAAAAAATGGTGCTTTTTCCAGCCCCTGAAGCCCCAACAAAAGCAACGGTTTCCCCTGCTTTGATTGAAAAAGAAAGCGCGCGTAGAATCTTTTCTTGTGGTCTAGAAGGATAGGTAAAATCAACCTGATCAAAAACAAGTTCGCCTCGAACAGGCTGCATCAATGATAAAGGATTTTCAGGTGCTAAAATAGTAGGCTGTTCTTGCAACAGTTCAGCCAGCCGTTCAGCAGCACCTGCTGCCTGGATTAATTCTGCCCCCAGTTCTGATAACTGCGCAAAAGTTGAGGCTCCAAAAACGGCATAAAGGACAAATTGCCCTAATGTTCCCCCTGTCATCGTCCCATTCAAAACATCGTGCGACCCAATCCACAAAACAGCAACGACACTGCTAAACACAAGAAAAATTGCAAAACCGGTAAAAAAGGACCGCAAAATGACAGAAGCCCGCGCTGTTTGAAAAGCGCGTTCTACCAACTGAGAAAAACGTGTCGCAACAAGTTTTTCAGCGGTAAAGGCTTGCACAGTACGAATAGCGCTAACCTGTTCTGTTGCAACAGCATTAGCATCTGCAAGACGATCTTGCGCCGCACGCGTACGAGAACGAACTTTACGTCCAAAGACCACCAAAGGAAGTGCCACAACAGGAATAGCAGCCAAAACGAGCAAAGATAATTTAGCATTGGTGATCACCATCATCACAACGGCTCCAATCACGATAATCAGCTGACGCACAGCAGTAGAAGCGGTCGATCCCACAGCTAACTTTATTTGTGTTGTATCAGTTAGAAGCCTTGAAACAATCTCGCCTGAATGCGACCGATCAAAAAAAGCAGGAGAAAGTTTCATAATATGAACGAACACATCACGCCGTAAATCGGCAACAATCCGCTCTCCCAATGTGATCACACAATAATAACGGCAAGCGGAAGCCAATGCCAGAACCAAGGCTAAGACAAACAAAACGCCAAAGTAAAAATTGATATGCCCATGACTTGAAGGAGAAAAACCATGATCAAACATTTGGCGAATAGCGATAGGCAAAGCTAATGTAACAAGGGCTGCAATAGACAAAGCAACAAAGGCAAAGATAAACAACCAGCGATAACGCAAAAGATAAGGAACAAAAACTGCAAGCGGAGAGAAGGGAGCTTTTCTAGAGGAAGACTTTATAGATTTTTTTAAATGACGATATAATTTCATAAAACTCCGCTCACTCTATTCAATGATTTATAACACGTGATACAATGATGTATCTTGAACACTTGTTTTTTGATGCGTGCTCAGCTATAGAAATAAATACTTTAATCAATGTATCAAAAAGATAAAGGAAGCGCACTTAAAAAATCAAGTAAGTGTTCTTTCATTCTATAAACGTAAAAGGCTTGACGCATGAAAGCGAATATTCATCCTAACTATCACAAAATTACCGTTGTTATGACGGATGGAACCCAATATACAACGCGCTCCACTTGGGGAAAAGAAGGGGATACCCTTAATTTGGATATTGATCCAAGAACACATCCAGCATGGACAGGTGGATCCCAGACACTTGTAGACCGTGGTGGTCGCCTTTCTAAGTTCAAAAATCGTTTTGGTAATATTGGTATGTAAAAAACTCATTCTTGTGGGGCACAAAGATTTTAAACAAAACGATTGCCTCGTTAAGCAGTGAGTTTTTTCTTGCACTGTAAAGAGTGCTACCTTAAAGATTAATTCAAAAACGCATCCAATAGAAACAGAATGGCTCAAGCGCTTATAAACCGCGGTGGCTGCGTTTTTTTAATTTGAAAATCATTTTGAAATATCAACATAAGTCCCCTTCTCATAAGGCACAAAAATTTCAAATAAAGTGATTAAAAAACGTTCATTTTTTTGAACGGAAATAAGTGTGCTTTAAAAGATTTACGTCTAAAGCTTTACAGAACCAATAAAATAGTTTGCTTGTTTTGAAACAGAGATTTTTTGCTCAGGCGAGCAAAATGAAGACCTATTTACATATGTTTGTTCATGTAATTTCGAAAGGAGAAGAAAGCTGAATTGGAAAAGAAATAAAAGCGTAAAAGTATAAACCAATTTTGATTTTTACTATCATTTTTAAATTTAGCTTTACGGCTTTCAAAAGCATTCACAGCAATATCTTCTAAAGTATAAAGATTACATATTACCTCATGCTTTTATCTCATGTTCTTTAATAAAGCCACTTCTCTAATAAAGCCACATCCTTACGCAAAATAGAACACCGTTGGGTTGCTCACTCACGTACTTTCTTTAAAGCCCCCTATCTTAATGCAACAAAGCCCATTTCGCGACATCAACCGTGAATAATATAATGATAACACACTGATAAATAATATAAAACCTATTGAGCTCCCCATCTTTAATACTTCATAAAAGAACAAGCTGGTAGCATCACATACTTTTCTAATGTCCAATATGTTGCCCTTAACACTTGAAATCATTCATAAGAAACATTTTTATTGTAGCGTTTCTCTTTACACGGTTTTCCCCATTTGTAACGCGCAAACGAATAGTCTTACTGGATTCAATCTGGAACAGAGTTGAAACAAGAGAAGTTTCTGATTTTCAAGACTCTCATTCAACATAAAACTACTAATTATCATTATAAATCAATATGTTATCATTATATAAAAATAGTTCCTCGTTGGATTTTCAGCAATATGAACAAAATAACTCTTCTTTCTCTTATGTTCTATATTGGACCCATACAATCTAACTCTTTATCTAGAAAATTCCTCTACTAACTACTTTATAAAATTCAAATTTCCGCCTAAATGACGCTATTACATAGCATCATAGGCTAAAAACGCTCTTATCCAAGACAGAAATTTATCCCTATACGATAACAAAATGCCTTTTGTGTAACAGCAATATTCTCATCTTTTCCAGCCCATGCTTGCAGCCGCTTGCAATGCACGTCGATCAAGAAAAAGTCAATTTCCAAAGCAATGCCCCCAAAGAATTCATGGCAGACAAATGCACCGTTGCCGCTTCATCAGATTGCCCGCAAGACAAGAAAAGCAATTCTTAAGAACAGCGGCAGGAACAGTCTGTTTAAGCACACGGACAGTCTTTTCAGCCATCTCTTCAACACCAGCCTTGCGCGCACCCTTGCCATCAATCACCATGTTGGGCACCATATTGGGCTTTAAAATCATCCCCTCTAAAACAACACGGGCTTCAAACAACTCTTTAAAGACAGCCCAACGCGTAATGGGATATTTTGAAAGACGCACAAGAGAATGTTGACACAACGGTCCCTCCATCAGCTACTCACCATTCAAAAATCAGCACACTCCAATCTCGAAATTCTCGAGATAAAAACAACTATATTCTTTATCGAAGAGCATGGTGTGCGAGGGTGTGCGCATTCTAATTGCCCCGCTTAGCTCAACAAAGCGTTTGCATCAAGGACAATCACCGTACACATTCCTTATGGAAATTCAAGCCTACGGCAATTTAAGCGCTCACTTTTTCCTGCTCTTGTGTCCATTGCCCTAAAGCCGCAAGATGATTCATCCAAGCGCGATGACGAAATGCCTTTTGTGCAACAGCAATATTTTCATCTTTTCCAGCCCATGCTTTTAAAGCAGCCGCTTGCAATGCACGTCCATAGGAGAATGTCAATTTCCAAGGTAATACGCCCAAACAGTTCATGGCAGACAAATGCGCCGTTGCTTCCTGATCAGATTGCCCTCCAGAAAGAAAAGCAATTCCTGGAACAGCAGAAGGGACAGTTTGTTTAAGCACACGAACGGTCTTTTCAGCCACTTCTTCAACACCAGCCTTGCGCGCATCCTTGCCATCAATCACCATATTAGGCTTTAAAATCATCCCTTCTAAAACAACACGGGATTCAAACAGTTCTTTAAAGACAGTTGTCAAAACAGCGCGTGTCACCTCAAAGCAACGCGCAATAGAATGTTGACACGACGGTCCATCCATCAGTACTTCCGGCTCAACAATCGGCACAATATTGAGTTCCTGACATAAAGCAGCATAACGCGCAAGAGCTTGTGCATTTTGATTAATAGCGCCTCTTGTTGGCAAAGTATCTGCATTAATAGCAATCACCGCTCGCCATTTAGCAAAACGTGCGCCCAAAGCATAATAGTCTTTTAACCTTTCACGAAGACCATCCAATCCTTCGGTAATAGTCTCTTGGGGAAAAGCAGCCAAGGGCTTAGCCCCCGTATCAACTTTAATTCCTGGCAATGCCCCAGAATCCCGAATAAGATCTGTTAACATTTGCCCTGTTGATGCTTTTTGCCGAATGGTTTCATCAAATAAAATGACCCCAGAAATAGCACTTTCCATCGCTTCTTTTGTACTAAACAGCATTTCACGATAAGCACGGCGCCTCTCTTCATTGGATTCAACACCAATGCTTGTAAAACGCTTGCCTATGGTCGCCGTACTTTCATCTGCCGCTAAAATACCCTTACCCGCCTGCACAAGAGAAAGTGCAATATCTTCAAGCCGTTCAGTCATAAAAAAATTCCTCTTTATTTTCTCTATCTTATCTTAAAATTTTCCAAAAGTGCATAATACGCTTAAACATACCCTACGACCCACAGCTTTAAAGCTACTTTTTAAATAAGCCTTTAAACCTGCATAAGCGCAAGAACTCCAGGCAGAACCTTTCCTTCCATCCATTCCAAAAAAGCCCCTCCTGCCGTTGAGAGATAAGTAAAATCATTAGCAACACCAGCATGATTAAGAGCAAAAACCGTATCGCCTCCTCCCGCAATTGAAACCAACTTTCCCATCAAACTGCGTTCTGCAGCATGACGTGCAATGGCAATTGTTCCCTTATCAAAGGGTGGCATTTCAAAAACACCAAGGGGCCCATTCCATACAAGGGTAGCAGCCTTATCTATCGTACTCTTGATATGGGCAATAGAGCGCGTTCCAATATCCAATATCATACCATCTTCAGGAATATCACCAATATCATAAAGACGATGCGGTGCCTCTTTTTCAAAGCGAAATCCAACGATAGCATCCACAGGAAGCAGAAGTGTACAGTGATACTCTTGTGCTTTTTTAATGATTTTTTTTACCGTTTCCATCAAGGTGTGTTCACATAAAGATTTTCCCACATGGACACCTTGTGCAGCCAAAAAGCTGTTGGCCATCCCCCCTCCAATAACCAAAGAATCGACTTTTTCCACCAAATGATTAAGAACAAAAAGCTTACTGGAAACTTTTGCTCCTCCCACCAGTGCAACGACAGGATGCGTTGGATTGCCAAGCCCTTTTTCTAAAGCCTGCAATTCCCCTTGCAGCGATCGCCCCGCATAAGAAGGCAACAAATGTGTTATCCCTTCCACCGAAGCATGCGCACGATGAGAAACTGAAAAAGCATCATTAACATAAAGATCTCCATTATGAGCCAAAGCTTCTGCAAAAGAACAATCATTCTTTTCCTCACCAGCATAAAAGCGAACATTTTCAAGCAATAAAACACCCCCGTTTTGCAATGCGTCCACCGCGACCTGCACCACCGAGCCAATACAGTCGGGCGCAAAAGCAACCGGCTGATTCATGATCTTTTCCAGCACTGGCACAACAGAGCGGAGTGAAAATTCTGGCTCTACCTTTCCTTTGGGACGACCACAATGAGAAAGCAGAATAAGCTTAGCGCCCCGCTTTTGTAGCTCAACAAGTGTCTCTTTATGTCGTTGAAGACGCGTCTCATCACAAACTTTGCCCTGCGCCATAGGAACATTAAAATCCACACGCACAAGAACACGTTTGCCCAAAACATCAACATCATCAAGCGTACGAAATCCCATCACGGCTTCCTCTTCACTTTCCATTGTTTCAAATAAAAGCGCATCAAACAAACCTGCTCAATTTTCTCTCCACTACCCCCCTCTTCGCTTTTGCCTGCCCCTCTTCGCTTTTGCATGAAAAGGATCTGCGACAGCCATCCTTTTCTCAACTCTCTGCCTGAAGATCTAAAACTTCCATCGTCAAGTATACCAAAGCCGCTCATTGCTTTTAATTTTCTAAACTCCATTGTTACCAATAAATACATTGGCTTAATTGTCTTATCCACTAAAATGCCCTTTTACTTTTATGCAAAAGCGTTTGCATTTTTCGTTTTCTAAACCTTTGCTCAAACGTTATCTCATTTGAGATATTATTTTTTCAAATTTTACTCTTTCACACGGTTTTTTAAAGCACATATTGCCTCGTATTTTAAAAACACCATCAATCTTTCAACAGCATCTTCTCTCTAGCGCATCAAAAAAACCTCTGTCTGTTTTTCTTAAAAGAATGCGCCTTAATTTGTACAAAAACGAGGCTTTTTCCTATAAAACTTTTTCTTAAAAAAGAGGACCCTAAGGTCCTTCTTATAGCGTTTATATTGTCTTGGCAAAAGCTACAGCCGTATCACTCATACGGTTAGAAAAGCCCCATTCATTATCATACCAAACAAGAACACGACAGAGCTTACCATCAATCACTTTGGTTTGATCATTGTGAAAAATTGCTGAATGCGGATTATGATTAAAATCGCAACTCACAAGCTTTTCTTCTGTCGTATCCAAAATGCCCTTTAGAGAACCTCGTGCAGCAGTTTCAATAGCTGTATTAATTTCTTCAATTGTTGTGGAACGCTTAGCAACAAATGTCAAATCCACCACAGAAACATTAGGGGTTGGAACACGAATGGAGACTCCATCAAGCAATCCTTTTAATTCTGGCAAGACCAATCCCACAGCTTTTGCCGCTCCTGTTGAAGTAGGAATCATCGAAAGAGCTGCCGCACGCGCACGGTAAAGATCACGATGCATCGTATCCAACACCGGCTGATCCCCCGTATAAGAATGGATTGTTGTCATAAAGCCTTTTTCAATGCCCACCGTGTTATGCAAGACTTGTGCAACAGGTGCCAAACAATTGGTTGTACAAGAAGCATTGGAAACAATGCGATGCTCTTTGCTTAAAGACTGATGATTAACCCCATAGACGACCGTAAGATCTGCGCCCTCTGAGGGTGCAGAAACCAGAACACGCTTTGCCCCCGCATCTAAATGAGCCTTTGCTTTATCACGTGCAGTAAAAATGCCCGTACATTCCAAGGCAATATCGATATCCAAATCTTTCCAAGGCAACTGTGCAGGATCACGCTCTGCGCATACCTTTATTAAACCACTCCCTACATCAATAGCATCTCCTACCACCTTAACATCCCTAGGAAAACGCCCATGAACTGAATCATAGCGCAACAAATGGGCATTTGTTTCCACCGATCCCAAATCATTAATTGCGACCACTTCAATATCTTTTCGTCCACTTTCCATAAGTGCGCGCAAAATATTGCGTCCAATACGACCAAACCCATTAATTGCAACACGAACTGTCATCTTACATGTTTCCTCATCAATTTTTTAAAGCACAACATTTAAAACAGAATAAGAATAAATGGATATTTTACCAATTCCAAATCATTCATTCCTATAAAGTCAATATCTTGATCAATCATTCACTTAATCCACAACGATGTACAAAACTACCCACACCCCCCCAATGCTGCATAAAATATAACGCGCTACACACTCTCATGATAACATGCGTTATGTATATACTTTTCATCAACCGTTAAAAACACAATATTAAAGGGCATTTTCCAATCCCAAACCATGTGTTCCCATAACGTCAATATTTTGATCAATCACTCACTTAATCCACAATAATGCACAGTCCTATCCACAACACTGAACAAAATATGGCGCACGCCCCACACTCATGACAACACAAGCTGTCATTTTGTCTTTTTCTCTTTGATCTTTTCCAGCTCTCCTTCAGCACGAGCAACAACATTTTCCCAAGTGATCCCGAAATGCGCATAAAGATCATCAATTGTTCCACTTGCCCCAAAGCCCTCCATACCAATAAACACACCATCACAGCCAATAAAACGGTCCCATCCTTGGGCAACAGCAGCTTCAATCGCGATTTTAATCGGCGCATCTCCGATGAGAGCACGCTGATAGGAGCAAGATTGTTGAGAAAAAAGTTCAAAACAAGGCACAGAAACCACACGGGTTGGGATACCTTTTTCTTCTAAGACTTCATGGGCTTTTACTGCAATTTGTAATTCTGAACCGGAAGCAAACAGAGTCACTTTTGCATCATCACTGGCTGTTAACAGTTCATAAGCACCGAGCATACAGAGATTTTCTTCTTCATACTCTTGGCGCAAAAGCGGTAAATTTTGTCGGCTCAAA
Organism: Bartonella massiliensis; assembly: GCF_902150025.1. Lineage (GTDB taxonomy): Bacteria > Pseudomonadota > Alphaproteobacteria > Rhizobiales > Rhizobiaceae > Bartonella > Bartonella massiliensis. The sequence continues at coordinate 68,411 of NZ_CABFVS010000004.1, read as the reverse complement.
GCCAAGGTGGAAGGCGTCCCGCGTGCTTTCAAAGCCAATTGCCAACACTCGAGTGCCTCTATCGCATCAGCAGGTCGGAACACAAGGTGATTAGGCATAGCGCGCAGGCTAGCCAAATGTTCCACGGGTTGATGGGTCGGACCATCCTCCCCAAGTCCAATAGAATCATGGGTCATGACATAAACCACCCGCAATCCCATGAGAGAAGACAAACGCATAGCAGGACGCATATAGTCAGAAAAGCATAAGAATGTTCCCCCATAAGGAATACAGCCCCCATGAAGAGCAAGCCCATTCATGATAGCGCCCATAGCATGTTCACGAATCCCATAATGGAGATAGCGTCCTGAAAAATCATCCGCCGAGATACTTTTCATCTGGCTGCTTTTTGTATTATTGGATCCCGTTAAGTCAGCAGAACCACCAATGGTCTCCTGCACCACTTCATTAATCACTTCAAGAGCCATTTCTGAAGCTTTACGCGTCGCAACAACAGGACGCTCTTCGACGAGTTTCTGTTTATAAGCATCCACAGCACTATCAAATCCCCCCACCAAATCACCACGCATCAACCTTTCAAACTCCACCCGTTCTGAAACAGGAAGAGCAGCTAATTTTTCTTCCCATTTTCGCCGCTTTTTAGCAGCATTAAGGCCCGCCAAGCGCCAGTTATCCAGGATATCAGCTGGAATAAGGAAAGGCTCTGCCTCCCACCCCAAAGCGATACGGGTCTCAGTAATTTCCCGTGCGCCTAAAGGGGCTCCATGAACTTTGTTGCTTCCCGCTTTATTGGGCGCTCCAAAGCCTATCGTTGTTTTACAAGCAATCAACGTTGGTTTATCACCATTGCGTGCTGCTTCAATAGCCCGTGCAATAGCGGCTTGGTCATGTCCATCCACTTTGAGTGTATTCCAACCGGATGCTTGAAACCGAGTTATCTGATCTGTACTATCCGCAAGAGAGATTTCTCCATCGATAGAAATATTATTATCATCCCATAACACGATAAGCTTATTGAGTTTCAAATGCCCAGCCAAGGAAAGAGCTTCTTGAGAAATCCCTTCCATTAGGCATCCATCTCCTACCAACGCATAAGTATAATGGTTGATAAGATCGCCAAAACGGGCATTCTGCAACCGTTCTGCAAGAGCCATCCCTACGGCGTTCGCCAACCCTTGTCCTAAAGGTCCAGTTGTTGTTTCGATTCCTGCCGCATGCCCATATTCTGGATGCCCTGCAAGCTTTGCCCCTAATTGGCGGAAATTTTTGATGTCTTCAATACCAATATCTTCATAACCAGAAAGATAAAGCAGAGCATAAAGCAACATAGAGCCATGTCCTGCTGATAACACAAAACGATCACGATTAGGCCAATGCGGCTTTTTAGGATCATGCGCAAGAAATTGTGTATAAAGAACCGTAGCAATATCGGCAGCCCCCATTGGCAAACCCGGATGACCAGAATTTGCTTTTTCAACCGCATCAATAGCTAGAAAACGGATAGCATTGGCCATCTGATTCTGTTGGTGGGTGTTTGTCATGAATGATCGACCATTTCATTAATACGTTATTCTGTTACTTTTTGGGTATTCTCTTAAAATTCCTTAAGAAATACTCTTTTTTAACCATCAGCGTGAGACTACCTGTCACCACTATCAATAACACTAATAACACATTCCCCTCACGCATCCTGTATATCCATGTCATTTATGCCAATACGCGCAAAAAATCCAGCTTTTAATTTATATCTATACTCCGCTTTGCTTGCTAAAATATCCTACATACTTAAAAATAAAATGCACACAATACTAAAGTGTAAGTGATTCGTTTTTGCATAACGCATTGATAAAGGATACAATTACTCAAAGGACAAAAGCAATGAACCAAGAGACTACGGTTCTACAAGATGCTCTAGAGCACCTAGAAAAAGCACTTAGAACCTTAGAGATCACCATCATAAACCGCAATGCCGTTATTGATAAAAATAACGAATGGGAAGAAGAAATTCAACGGATGAATGCTGACCGCAGCCATCTTGCCCAAGCACTTGATAAAGCTGAAGCGCAAATTGAACGCTTAGAATCTGTTAACAAAGAAGTTTCCAAACGTCTTATTAAAGCAATGGAAACGATTCGTGTCGTCATTGATAGATAAAGGTTTGAATGTATGGAAACTGTTTCCGTTACCATTGATGGTAAAAATTATCGCATGGCTTGTAATAAAGGACAAGAACGTCATCTTATGGCGCTTGCAGCTCAATTAGATCAATATATCACCCATTTAAAGAAAAATTTTGGTGAAATTGGCGATCATCGTTTATCTGTTATGGCAGGCATAATGATTATCGATGAAATGGAAGAAATAAAACGAGAAAATAAAAAGCTACAAGAAGACTACGACGCTCTTTTACGACTCCACAATGAAAGAGACCGTACCATGGGAAAAATTATGCGTGACACCACACAACGCATTGAAAAACTCACGAACCAATTGCTCAAAGATGATCAAAACAGCACAAACATTCAAGAACAAGAACAGGAAGATTTCTAAACATACATCAGTGCGGAACGAACCAGCAATGTGTGATGTGCCTCCCACACTATTACAGGACAAAAATTTTTAACTCTACAGCCCTAAACAGTCTGGTTTATTGAGTAGAATCACGCCCTTCACAAAGAATAGAGTGCCACCCAGTTGTAGTGGCTTGTTAAAAAAACATCTCTCAAAGCATTCAAGTTTATTTCACAATAGCGCCCATAACAATAGCACCCATAAATGGTATAAAGGCAAATCCATTAAAACTTCCCATTACACTTGTGAAGGAAAAAGCCAACGCGATCACATCCTATCCCCAATGCTGCAACAACTCTTAAGCTTGCAAGATGATTCATGCAAAGACATGACCTTTCTTCGTCGTTTTTATCCATGTAAGCTTTCCCCACTTGTAACGTACAAGAAAAGAGGCATGACTGACACAACATGGAACAAATTTAAAACGAGAAAATCTTGTGATATTGGGAACTATCACTCAAGTTGAATAACGCTAAATTATTATAAATCAATATATTATCAACGCGCCCACAACGCATACAGCCAACGACTTTTGCAAAAAACAGTGCATAAAAAATATATTTTAAAACGCACTGACCCGTCATTTTTTCTCATGGCATACTCGTATAACTTTTTAAGCACATGATTTTTTTTGGAATTTATTCAATTCTGTTTGCAAAAGTTTTATCTATTCACAAAAATTGTCACGCCCTCATTCAAATATCAAAAGAATAAACACTCATGATAAATGAATATCTCGCTTGCAAGACATCAATCAAGCAATCTGAAACATACCTCAATAAGATAAAAAGTTTTCTTTCATTAAAACCCTCCATAAGCATAACCTCTTCAAGACAAAAGACACATTAAACGGACAAAATTACAACATCACCGCATCTCGCCCCAAAACTTAATGCACAAACATCAGACGACCTGCTATTCCTACAATGGAAGATCAAAATAATAATCGCTCTATTGAGACGCTCACGAGAAGCGCCGCCCTATTGTTTCCTAAAGCCTGTTCAAAAATGCATGAAAAAAGATCATACGTAAACGGATCAAAACCCCTTTTTTCCATCTTGAGAGACAGTGGCAATACGCAAAAGGTTTGTGGCACCAGGCGTTCCAAGGGGAACACCGGCTGTTACAAGGAAGCGATCTCCTGCTTGGCAAAAACCTTCTTGAAAGGCAATAGCTGCAGCACGATCAACCATATCCTCTAAATTCCGTGCATCCTCGCTGACCACACAATGAAGCCCCCAAACGAGTGCCAAACGCCGTGCTGTTTCCACAATGGGCGATAAAGCAATAATCGGTCTATTGGGACGCTCACGAGAAGCGCGCACCCCCGTTGTTCCTGAAGCCGTATAGGCAACGATAGCCGCGAGTGAAAGTGTTTCAGCAATCTGCCGCGCTGCAAGAGAAATCGCATCCGTTCCTGTTGATTCTGGTGCTGGATGTTGTGCGCCAACCTGAGCGGCATAAGTATGATCTTGTTCAATTTGCTGCGCGATTTTGTCCATCATAAGTACAGCTTCTTCTGGATAGCGACCCGAAGCAGATTCAGCAGACAACATCACCGCATCTGTTCCAGCATAAACCGCTGTAGCCACATCTGATACTTCTGCGCGCGTTGGCACAGGAGATGTGATCATTGATTCGAGCATCTGTGTTGCTACGACGACAGGTTTTCCGGCTAAACGGCAAGCTTTTATCAGCTCCATTTGCAGTACTGGAATCCTTTCCAGAGGCATCTCCACGCCGAGATCACCGCGTGCAATCATAATACCATCACAAACATCAATAATTTTCTCTATATGCTCGAAGGCTTGCGGCTTTTCGATTTTAGCCATCAAAGACACCTTGCTTTTTGTCAACCGGCGCACAGCTATAATATCTTCTGGACGCTGGATAAAAGAAAGGGCAACCCAATCAACAGGCTGTTGCAAAAGAGCTTGAAGATCAGCCTTATCTTTTGACGTCATCGAATCAAAAGGCAAAGTGGTATCAGGAAAACTCACGCCTTTTCGATCAGAAATACGGGTACCTGCAACCACACGACACTGAACAAAATGATCATCACAAACTTCAGCACAAAGCTCCAACCTTCCATCATCAATCAGCAACCGATCCCCTGGTTTAATCACCGAAAAGGCATCCTTATGCGGGAAAAAAACACGCTGTGCATCACCAAGTACATCGCGATTATCTAAGGTAAAGCTTTGCCCGACACGTAAATCTTCTTGACCGTTAGCAAAACGACCAATACGCAGTTTTGGCCCTTGAAGATCCACTAAAATACCAATGGGGCGTTGAACGATTTTTTCCACCTCGCGTATCAACTTGACCAAGTCAACCATTGTGTCACGGTCCGTATGGCTCATATTAAGGCGAAAGACATCTGCTCCTGCCTTAAAAAGCTTTTCAATCATGACACGAGAAAAAGAAGAAGGACCAAGAGTCGCAATAATTTTTACTTTACGAGCACGTTTCACGGTGGAGAATTTCCTGAAAGAGAGGGGACAACTGAATTGTTGAACAAAGATTCATCCGTCAACTGTACCATCCAACTGGTTTGATTGCCGGTATCGATTTCTTTAAACTCAGCCTTTTGATACCCGCGAGGAAAACAGTCATGAACCCCTTGAATGGTAAATTGGCTATCTTGCACACACATGGTGATAGAGCCTGCCCAGTTTCCTTTTTTTTGTGCCCCTTCCGCATAAAAATAATAAAACCGTGAAGCAAGGGGCCCTTCGATTAAGGTTTTACATTCTGTCACAGGGACCACCCACCAACCTTCGCTCACCCACCCTGAAAACGTACGATATCCAAGAGCAACGCCCACAGACTGTTGGGTTGTATTACAAACTCTAAAGTCAGCTTTTGCACAAACAACAAAGGGAAACAAAAGCAAAACGCTCAAGAGAAAAACCTTTAACCCTCTTCTCAACGCCCAATATCGTTTTTTTAAAATCACAAAACTTCCTCTATAATGTCAATTTTTAACAAAATTATAAATCTCTTTTTTCAAAAGTCTTTCAAGTCTAAAAATATATTTTCACATTTTTCTTTTTATAGCCCTTTTATGAAGGCATATATCTTAAAAATTTTACAAAATATTTAAAGTCAATTTGTAAAAAAACGATGGAGCTTGATTGACTTTTTGTTTTTCAAGCTTTTTCAACATAAATTCGTCGTCGAAAAAAAACTTACAAATATACAACTTGGAGAACAATACAATGAATGACACAGTAACCGATCAAACACATGCTATATCCGTCAATCAATTACGCTCTTTTATCGAACGGATTGAACGGCTAGAAGAAGAGAAAAAAACCATTTCTGATGACATTAAAGACGTTTACACAGAACTTAAAGGCTCAGGCTTTGATAGCAAAGCTGTGCGCAGCATTATACGGTTGCGTAAAAAAGAAGAACATGAACGAATGGAAGAAGAAGCCATCATTGAACTTTATAAAAATGCGCTTGGAATGAGTTAACATCATTGATATCAATGGAATTTTTCTTAAGAAAACGAGAAATAGAGAAAAACGAATGAATGCATATAAACTCTGCTACCCCTGAGCAATTTGTGCAAAATAACAAAAAACGCATGTAACTTGTGACACGATATCTGGTCACAAGAAGGCGTAAGATTGCAAAAGCCCTCATATTTGAAAGGATTCATGCTCGGTATAAGGTTTCATAAAAAGCACATTTTTATGCTTATTCTCCAATTATTTTTATTTATATGGGCATTTTATCCATACCGGCATTTTTATCCATACGAATCATCCCCCCTTTAAGCCAACTGCACTTGTGTATGGCGAGCAAGGCGTTTTGAGTGCTTCACCCTAAAGATAGAGGTAAAATGGAGAAAATCCTACGATATTTAAGGATTCTTCTTTAAATTGAAAAACAATGAATAATGATGATCAATCAATTCATTATCTACAAAAAAGACATTTAAAGGGGGCGGCTCAAAGGGAACCGCAGCTAAAATCCGCTCAACAAGGGGCATTTACAAAAAGAAAGATGATGAAGGATCTTTTAGGATAGTGAAGAATTCGGCATATTGATACATCTGGGAGAAAAGCCCCTTAATAGAGCTTTATTCAGATCTATCGGCGGGCTCATAAAGATCATTTATTCGAGACGTGAGAATATGATCTCTCCATTTTCCAGAAATCATCAAATAATCCTTGGCATAGCCTTCTTTTTCAAAATGAAGGCGCTTTAATAAAAGTCCGCTTTTTATATTCTCAGGTCTATAATTTGCCATGACCCTATGCAAATGATAAACGCGAAAGATATGGCGTATGAGAGCCGATAAACTCTCAAACATGAGACCTTTGCCTTGTTGTTTTTCATCAAGAGAAAAACCAAGATGACAGGCTTGAAAAACACCACGAACCACATTTGTAAAGTTTACCACACCAATGATTCTATTTTGATTTTTTAATCGTACAGCATATCGGTATGCTTGTCTCTGCGCGCTTTCATACGCAAATTCATTGGTTCGTGCTTTCCAAGCGGCTAGGGTGTGGTAATCATCAGATCTTAACGGTTCAAAAGAGCGCAGATGATTCGCATTACGCAGGTAATAAGCAGATAGTTCAACCGCATCTTCTAAACCAATCAATGTAGAAATTGTTCGCTTTGTTTTAATTGTCCTCATTTTCTCCTCCTAGAAATATGACAATAACACGTTGATTTACCATGATAAATCATTACTTTTAAATTTAAATCATAACGTCAAATACGATACGCTTTTTGCATCAAAACAGCTTCTTACATGAGAATCAATGCGGATCATTTGCTTGTTACTTTATAAGCGGAATTGGTGTGTTTAGGGTATAAGGTAAAGATTAAAAGAAGGCTTTTTATGAACCGTCTCAAGTGCCAAGGACTCTAATAACATTTTAGGACTGGAAAAATTTGTGATGAAGCTGGCATACTTGTCATATACGGAACTTTGAAAAAAACACAACGCAGAGATTATTCTGTTTTTTGCGTTGGTTTTTTTACCTTGTAAGTGGAGAGCCAGCTTGTTTTTCCACCATCCTATTCACGAATAACCACCCGATACACCCCCCGCATAAAAAACCTAATGACCATCGCCTTGAGAGACCAACATAGCGGATATAGCACAACCTAAAAAGTCTCTGTCATAACTTTAAAAAACACTGATTTCCACAAAATCAGCCATAAACGCTTGCAATAAATCCCAAGAAAACGCAATACAAAGCATTTAAAACATCCGATAGCACAAAAGCACTTCACATTCCCTGTTTTTACCTTCCATTTTTTCGCGTAAAAATTCCCGCCATTCTTTTTGTGTGCCATTCTTTTTGTGTACAAGTATTTTTTTTAAAACGCTGTCAATCAAGGCTCAAAACGCTTTTTATCCCTGCGATAAAACTTTCTCAAAGAGTTCTTATTCAATCTTTTTATTTCATTTTGCAAAACAGTTGAGTGCTGATAGCAATATTTCCAATGCTTGACACCTCTATAAATGCTAAATTCTTGCCCCCTGCTTATAGAACAATTTTCCCTGTGTTTTTTCTCTTGTCTCAGTAAAACGGACCATCTGTTGATCAATCATTCACCCATTATAATGTATTTATTTATAATGATCATTTATCGTTCTCCCTCTTGAATGAAAAATCTCGACAATCGTAGGATTTCCTCATTTCAAATTTTCTTATCTTGAAGCATAAAAATCACCTCTCTTGCACATCACAAGCAGGGGTGGCTTACAAGCCTAAGCACAGCGTAGAGATAAAAGCTAAGAAAGACTAAAGACCTCCTATGAATCTTCTTAAAACGGCAAGAACTACCGCACATTAGAAGCGAAAAGAAGTGTGTGATGGTGTGGATAAGCTTGCATAGATAAAATTTTGACAAAACATACCGCAGCGATAATTTTTTCTTTATCAAAATTTTTGCAAAAAAAAAACAAACATAAAAAGTCAAAGTTTGCTTCAAGCATTCATTAACCAGCTCTATCACTTTGAATCACAATCAAATAAACTTCAGTCAAAAGCGCATTTTTAAAAACCGGCTCTTTATAAACACAAGACACTAATTTATAAAGATAATTCATTATTTTACCTATTAAATAAGAGACCTAAATATCGTAAAATTCTCTGATGACAAATCTCTCGCATGTTCAATCAATCAAAACCACCCATTTGCACGTTAAAAGCAGAATAAGTCGTGTAGAGTGAAACGGTATAAGAATTAAAAATGACTTTTCATGAATCGTCTTACAAGCCCAAGGGTTGGTCCACAATACTCAAAAGCTGGCACAAGTGTATGAGGATGCCGACTTTCTTCTTCGAAAAACTTCAAAGATGGAGTGCTTAATGGATTTACCGTTATACCATTCACGGGGGCACCGTCGCAAAATGGCTATGACGTGCACTTTGAGAGACGTTTCTTTCCTAGCAAGGATACGCTCGTCTTTCTTCAATATGTCCAAGCGCTCTACAAAAAGCGATGATACAATACGAATCTCTTAACATGCTTAGAGATGAATCTCTGAGACATTAACGTGAACAGGCTTCTATTTCTTCGCGTAAAATTTCAAGTTCTAGCCATTTTTCTTGCTTTTGTGTGCAAGTATTTTTCTTTTTTTCCAACGCTGTTGTTAAACGCTCAAAACGCTCTTTATCACTGCGATAAAGGGCTGGATCAGAGAGCTCTTGTTCAATTTTTTTTATTTCATTTTGCAACACAGCAATCTCATCCGGCAACTTTTCCAATGCATAAACCTGCTTATAAGACAATTTGCTCCGTGTTTTTTTCTCTCTCGTATTCAGGTTAGAATCTGTTGATGAAGCACGTTTTCCGCCCTCGCCCGTATGAGATTTTGAAGAGGCTTTATGGTGCGATAATTCTATTTCTTTGCCTTGTAAGCGTTTTTTATGTTGTACCTTTAAGGCTTGCTTATTTTGTGCGATCATATCGCTATAGCCGCCCGCATATAAAACCCAATGACCATCGCCCTCCGGTGCCAACATATGCGTTACAGTACGATCTAAAAAGTCTCTGTCATGGCTTACCAACAACACTGTTCCCGCAAAATCCGCAATAAATTCTTGCAACAAATCCAAAGTTTCCATATCCAAATCATTGGTCGGTTCATCAAGAATTAAAAAGTTTGCAGGACGCGAAAGAAGGCGTGCAAGCATAAGGCGCGCTCTTTCTCCCCCGGAAAATTCTTTAAGAGGGGTGCGCGCTTGTTCCGGTAAAAATAAAAAGTCTTTCATATAAGAAACCACATGGCGTTCCTGCCCATTGATCACAAGAGTATCGCCCCGCCCCCCTGTAAGATAATGTGCCAAAGTTTCTTCTTCATTGATAATACGTTGCTGATCTAGCAATGCCATAGACAGATTATAGCCATGCCGCACTGTTCCACTATCCACAGCTTCTTGCCCAATTAATGCGGAAAGGAGCGTTGTCTTTCCGATACCATTGGGCCCAACCAAACCAATGCGATCACCTCGCTGAATGCGTAAAGAGAAGTCTTTCACAATCACGCGCTCACCATAAGATTTTGAAATTTTCTTTGCTTCAAGCACCAATTGACCAGAATCATGACTTTTAGCGGCGCTCAACAGTGCACTTCCCGGCGGCCCTTTATAGGTTTGATGACGTTTTCTTAAGTCTTTTAATTCCCCCAAGCGCCGTACATTACGCTTACGCCGTGCGCTTATACCATAACGCAACCACTGCTCTTCGCGAGCAATCTGACGCCCCAATTTATGCTGCTCGAGTGCTTCTTCTTCCAGTGCTTTATCACGCCAACTCTCAAATTCTGAAAAACGCTTTTCCAGTCTTTTCGTTGTGCCACGATCAAGCCATACCGTTGAATGCGTAACATTTTCTAAAAATCGTCGATCATGAGAAATCACCACAATGGCTGAACGCAAAGAAGATAAAACCCCCTCCAACCATTCAATGGTTGGTAAATCAAGATGATTGGTTGGTTCATCTAAAAACAAAATATCAGGTTTTGCTGCAATAGCCCGTAGCAATGAAACACGCCGCTTTTCACCCCCCGACAGAGTTTCTAATTTTTCTTCCCCCGAAAAACCTAGCTTTGTGCGAAGCGTATTGATCCACTGGACATCAGATGTCTCGTCCACCCCCGCTTCCATATAAGCGTTAATATCTTCAAAACCTGAACAATCTGGATTTTGTGAGACATAACGAAGGAGCACCCGAGGGTGGCGAAAAATTTCGCCCCCATGCGGCTCTAATATTCCTGCGGCAATTTTTAACAGAGTCGATTTTCCACAACCATTACGGCCCACCAACGCAATACGCGCTCCCTGCTCAACCGATAAACTCGCTTGGTTGAGCAAAGGCGTTGTCCCAAAATTTAGGAAAATGCGATCAAGCCGCAGTAATGGCACTGTCATTAACGAACGCGGCGCGGACAAGGTGCTTGATACATCACCCCTCTTGCATCACGGTAAGTACATAATTGTTGCACTGGGACTCTTTGCGCACAAGGTGCTTGGTAAACATATCCTCTACGCCCACGATAGGTGCACAATTGTGATGCCCGTTTTTGTTGTCTTCTTTGATTTACAGCCTCACCGGTTACTGTTCCAGCCAAAGCACCAAATGCTGCACCGGTAAGCGCTGCTCCAGGCGTACTTCCCCCAATAGCCGTTCCAGCCAAAGCACCAATTGCTGCTCCTCCGACACCGTAACGCGCAACGCGCTCATCAGTTGTGGTACAGGCCACCGCACTGAAGCCAATCGCTGAAACGACGGCCACTTTTAAAATTGATTTTAACATATCAAAACCTTTCCTTCTCAAGATCAATACATAATATATCGTTTATGTCAGCACTTAATCACTAAGCCCCCCCCTGCCTTATTCAAAATATTATTGGAAGAGCTTTATGGCATAGGCACAGACGCTAACAATATAGCTTTTCCAGAACCTAAATGGCAAGAAAAGGTTCCACAAATACGGTTAGAAAGTGTTAAAGAAGAGCCAAATGACACATTTTTGTCACAAATTGGCCACTTTACCCCTTTAAGCGTTAAGCCTTTTAAGTCAGAAAAACCGATCAGACTAAACAAACACTCTTCAGGCAAATCATAGGGAACAAGATTTGGCACAACCGGCCAACCTTCTTCCAAACCACTTGTCAACAACACTGAAATGCCTTTTTCAGCCATCATCAACGCTTGCGTCATATGAGAAAGGCTATGATCACTTCGCTCACCTCCCAAAGCTCCACACAAAATAAGCTTTTTAGCGCCATTTTGTAGCGCTCTTTCGCAAGCCAAAGCACTATCTGTCATATCTTTATCAGAGGGAAAAACCTCACGCGGAACATGGTTATATTTGTCTATCAAAGCCTGATCAGACGAATCAAAATCCCCTAACCACAATTCAGGTATCACATTAAGTGCTGCCGCATGGCGCATACCACCATCCGCAGCAATCACCCGACTGTTTTGAATTTGATTCAACAAACGATCAGTGATACAAACATCCCCATTTAATAATAGCGTAAATGTTGTCATGCCATATTTTGCCTTTCACAACCTTCCACAAAATTTTATTCTCTCACATCCTCTTAAATTAAATTTAAGAGCCATTTTTTAGAAACAAAAACCGTGATATAGCCAAACAAATCCTTACCCCTAAAGCTTCTCTTATAAAAACATACGATATAAAAATACACATGAAATTTGCCAAAATACACCGTAGAAACAACATGCATCGTGGTTCAATATACCCCATTTTTCGACGGAATTTTCTTTTTCGCTCGCCTCTTTATAGAGCAGCTTTCATCAGTTTAACGCTTCTCCTTTCAGCGTGTCATACACGCCTTTCTCAAAATGATAAGCTTTCTTCCAATTCTTCTAAAACGATCAAACGTACCAACAATAACAATATCTATGTCACATTAAGCGCTCTGCAACACCCCCGTATTTTGCAAATGTATGGCGGTGCCTATCATGATACAAAACTTGAACGCTTTTTAGCAAAGATTGTCCGTAAACTCACCATTGCATCCCACCATTCTTTTCAAAGCTATTCTGTCACAATTTTAAACTCAGAAAGTGTCAATGCATTTGCACTCCCCAATGGCTCAATCTACATCACCCGTGGTATGCTGGCACTTGCCAATGATTCTTCAGAAGTTGCCGCCATTTTAGCCCATGAGATGGCACATATCAGAGCCAATCATGGCATTTTACGCTTACAAAAAGAAGCAGAGTTGAAGAAGATGACAAACCCTATGTCTTCACATCTTCTTTCTTCTATGGGCACAAAACTTCACAATCCCATGCAAAATAAGCAACAACTCGCGCAATTTTCCCGTAATCAAGAGCTGGAAGCCGATTCCATTGCCCTCGAAATGCTTCAACAAGCAGGATATGATCCATTTGCTTCACCGCGCTTTCTCAAAACGATGGAAGCCTATAATGCTTTTCAGAATATCTCTGGTACCCCAAATACCTCGTTAGACTTTCTAGCCTCTCACCCAACCCCCCCCCAACGCATTCGGCTAGCGATAGAAAAAGCCTGTAAAATCAGTAAACAAAACAGAGGATACACGGATCGTGATTCTTTTCTCAAAAGCATTGATGGCATGACTTTTGGAGGAAGTCTTTATACAGGGTTTGTACGAGGTAACCAATTTATTCACCCACAATGGCGCATCGCTTTTTCTATTCCCAACAATTTTACAATAGAATATTCAGCCCACACAGTTTGGGCAAGTGGCCCCAATAAAATTGCGATTCGTTTGGATGCTGTTGCCCATCCTACTGGAATGTCAGCAAGCGATTATTTGAAAAGTGGGTGGATTATCGGGCTCGATCCATCCTCTATCCGCCCCATCACAATCCAAGGATACCTCCATCAAGGACACTTAAGTCAAAACTTACTTGGAGCACAAGCCCATGCGACCCATGAGCAATGGCAATTTGATGTGGTTGTCATTCTGTTTAATAATCATATTTTTCGTTTTCTGACAGCCGCCCCCTATAATTCTCAAAATTTTGCAGAAATTGCCCAAAAAACAATCCAAAGCTTTCATCCCCTTTCAACTTCGCAGCTAAAAAAATTGAAACCCTTAAAAATCCGTGTTATCCGCGTTAAACAAGGAGAAAATATTGCAAACCTCGCCAATAAAATGCAACACACACCAAACAAAGAAAAACTCTTTCGCATTCTCAATTCCCTCTCACCGACTCAAACTTTACACGCCGGTACAAAAGTGAAAATTATCACCGACTAAGACTCCTTTTTCTTTTTCATCGGCTATAGTCTTGATTCTTTTTCTCACCTTAATCACACCCACCCCAAATCTATTCGCAAATGCAACCAGCTTCATCATGCCCCACGCCCCTCTATGCACTCTCCTTCCTCCAAAAACCTTATCACGGCTTATAGCGTGAAGATCTTCTAAATAAACTTATCAAGGAGAGAAAAACGTTAATTTCCACGCAAGCCTCCTCAAACAAACCTCACCCTCTAATCTCCCTCTGTGCATAAACACAGCTCAATGCAACCCGCAAAGAGAGGCGTATTGCTTGATAAAGCTATAAAACCCTCAAACCAGCTTCATCACGCCCTATGCCCCTCTATGCACTCCCCTTTTTCCCCCAAAAGCCTTCACGGCTTATATATCATAAGCATCTTCTGAATGAATCGTAAGAAGAGCAGAACGTAGTTTCTGTAAAGCCCGTGCTTCAATTTGGCGCACACGCTCTTTCGAAATTCCTAATTTTTCACCCAAAACTTCTAGAGTAGCCCCCTCTTCATTTAAGCGACGAAAGCGAATAATTTCCAACTCCCGTTCGTTGAGAATTTGCAATGCATCGTAAAGCCATTGCGTACGCCGTTGACCATCAATCACTTGCTCAATTAAAGCATCAGGAAGAGGACTCTCATCGACCAAAACATCCATCTTTGCAATAGGATTATCACTGTTTTCAGAAACAGAAACGCTCAAAGAGTTATCTGAACTAGAAAAACGAAAATCCATTGTTTCAACATCTCGTACAGAAACACCGAGTTTTTCAGCAATTGTGCGAAAAATATCCTGTTTTGACAAAGCGCTATCATCTTGCACCAATTTTGCGCGTAAACGCCGCAGATTAAAGAAAAGTGCTTTTTGCGAAGAGCTGGTTCCCCCTCGAACGATTGACCAATTTCGCAAAATATAATCTTGGATAGAAGCCCGTATCCACCATGTCGCATAAGTTGAAAAACGCACTTCCCGATCCGGTTCAAAACGTGCAGCGGCTTCCAATAAGCCCACATACCCTTCTTGTACCAAATCCCCTAAGGGCATTTTGAAACGTTTAAAACGGTTCGCAATAGCAATCACCAAACGCATATGAGCCGCTGCAATTTGATGCATAGCATCATCATCACGTTTGTCTTTCCATCGCAGAGCCAAATCATGCTCTTTTTGTCGTTCAAGATAAGGTGCTTGCATAGCAGAACGCATCATATTACGCCCTAAGCTTTTGTCTGCATCGCTATAATTTTTGCTGCTTTTATAAACAGCATTTGAAAGATTACCCATAATAACCCCTTGCGATTAAAATTATCAAAATTGATTTGGCAACGACATCATTGTTCTTCTTAAAAAAAAGAACGCAAAAGTTGTCCACTTATGCCGCACTACTTTAGCGTGTAATTTTATAATCGCAATTGTTTTTTTCATGATCATGGTAAAACTTTCTATTGTAAGACATAATTTCACCTGCAAAACGCCCCTACAATACGCCTTTTTGCCTATGAAATGTTTGAAAAAAATCTCTCCACTTTTCATGACAAATTTCATAACAAAACAGAAAAAAATAAAATGATCAGACAAAATACACACTGCTTTTTTTGAAGATCGATTCCATTTCCTTTTAAATTTGAAAGAATCTATTTTTTATGCTTTCAGCTTTACATTACAACTAATAAGTGTAATTTACAAATATAAAACATCCAAACTGAATGAAAACTGAATAAAAAAGAAGTATCTAAGTTTTAAAGGCGCAAAAAGAAACATCAAAAAACGACAAGAGTGATTGAAGCAAGCGCAACAAACGTGTTAAAGAAAGAGCAGCATTATGGAGTTGTCGCAAAAGGTTTTTACCAGTGTTGCACTAAGAAAGAAAATGATCATGGATAGCAAAATTGTTCAACAGAACGAGATTTTTCAGGATGATATTCTCATTGAAAAATACGGAAAGGGTAAATTTGAAGGTTTCCGTTTTTATGCCAACAAAAACAATACTGATCAAACAGCTGAGAAGCAACACTCAACAGAGAATGAAAATTTGATTCTTGCGTTTTCCAAACGCGCAACCCGCTTTTGTGCTTGTGCCAATGGCGATTTTACCCTCAGTTCTGATGGCATCGTACGCTGGATTGGTCAACCCGTAGGACAACTTGTAGCAACAGAAGATTTTTTCAATCCAAAGTTGATTATTTTAGCAGATGAACAACTAATTGGAGAATCTCGCGATAACGTCGTAAAACGATTAGAGCGCTTTGTGACCTTTCATTTTGAAACGGCTTTAAAACCCCTATTTGATTTGCGCAATGCCGATAATTTAACAGATTCAACCAAAAATCTTGCCTTACAACTTTTTAACTCTTTAGGGGTTTTACCCCGCCATGAAGTTTTAGACCTTGTCAAAAACCTTGCGCAAGAATCACGTGCTGTGCTTCGGCGTCTAGGTGTGCGTTTTGGTGCTTTTCATATCTATGTTGCAGGAATACTTAAACCCGCTCCGGTTCAAGCCATTACCCTTTTGTGGAACCTTCAAAATGCAGGACAAGACCAAACAGGCTTAGGTGAAATTTTTACGGCGTTATCTGCTGGTCGCACTTCTTTGATTGTTGAACCTACCTATAACCGCCAATTTTATCAATTGGCTGGGTATCGCATCTTAGGACAACGAGCTGTACGGATTGATATTTTAGAACGTCTTGCCAATCTCATTCGCCCTGCCCTTCATTGGAAAAAAGGAAATGAGCCCAAACCCGATGGTGCTTATGATGGCAAAAGTTTTTTTGTCACCCCAGCCATGATGTCCATTCTTGGAGCCAATGGAAATGACATGGAAGAAATCCTCAAAGGACTTGGCTACCAATCATACAGCATAAGCAATACTGTTTTTGAACAAAATCTTCTTGCACTCCAAAGCTCTTTTCCTATCAATACGACAACCCAAGATGTTCCTGAAGCAGAATGTGTTGGCAGTCACTGGCAAACAATCAGTATTGTAGAAACAAGACAAGAAGAAAAAAAACCTTCACCCTTGAATAGTTTATCCTCTCATATTGAAAAATCCTCCCATAAAACCAATGATTTACCAGCAGCTGAACCTGTTGGAAATTTTGCCAAACCCACGCCCCCTCTCGCAGAAGATAAAGTTATTTTATTATGGCATTATAGGCATCCATTTCACCACAATACACAAAAAAAACGTGATAAATCCGGACATAAATGGAAGAATAAACCCAAAAGCGCTATAAAAAAAGGGGATAATGCGAATGGAAATTCCCCTCAAGAAGCCTCTACACAAACAAAACGTTCTCATAAATTCCATAAATCTCAAGACAAGCGTGTGAATCATAAACCCTTTCAAAAAGAAAAGCGTCTTAACCCTGATTCACCTTTCGCAAAACTCGCTGTGCTACGCGATCAACTCACCAATCATAAAAACACACACGCACTTTCTTCTAAAGAGCATTAAAATAATAAATGGAGTTTGATCTTGACCCACGTCGTAACCGACAACTGCATTCACTGCAAATATACGGATTGCGTTGAAGTTTGCCCCGTTGATTGTTTTTATGAAGGTGAAAACATGTTGGTCATTCATCCTGATGAATGCATCGATTGCGGTGTTTGTGTACCAGAATGCCCAGCAGAAGCTATTATACCTGATACAGAACCAGGGCTCGAGCAATGGTTAGAACTTAATCTTCTTTATGCCAATAAATGGCCTAATCTGACGACCCGAAAAGAGCCTCTTCCTCAAGCAAAAGAAATGGATGGCGTTCCAAACAAATTAGAAAAGTATTTTTCAGAAAATCCAGGAAGCGGAGAAGAGTAATGATACAGTGTACAACCCCTTCTTCAACAAGTAAAAGACTTCTCTTGTAAAAATAAAAAATCCTTAAGCGAAATGATTGATTCTTTTGAAGTTTGATGTTAATGTTACTCTAACGTGATCATCTTTCTAAGTATTTTTCTTTGCTTTTTGTAATAAAGCAATGTATTTTTTTTGGATTTAAAGGTACTCAACTTTTATGCTCACTTAATTGGTACAATATACTTGGTTAAAGAAAACTCAACCCTCAGGTTTATAACCTGTTTTCCGATACATTTATTGATCATAAGGGAGTAAATTAAAATTATGGCATCCCAACATGGAACATCTTCCAAGATTAAAGAATTTGCAACTTCTGAATATATCGTCTACCCTACGCATGGAGTAGGACAAATTATAGCGATTGAAGATCAAGAAGTTGCAGGACACAAATTAAAACTCTTTGTCATTCATTTTGCAAAAGATAAAATGGATGTCAAAGTTCCCATTGCAAAAGCCCTTTCCGTTGGAATGCGTAAGTTATCTGCTGGTGATTCCGTCGAACGCGCCTTAAAAGTCTTACGCGGAAAAGCACGCGTTAAACGAACCATGTGGTCTCGCCGTGCTCAAGAGTATGATGCTAAAATCAACTCTGGAGATCTTATTTGTATAGCCGAAGTTGTCCGTGATCTTTTTCGCTCTAACATACAGCCCGAACAATCCTACTCTGAGCGTCAACTTTATACCGCTGCTCTTGAAAGGATGGCACGTGAAATTGCGGTTATTAATAGCCTTTCTGAAACAGAAGCGATCAATCTCATCGAGATGCATCTCTCCAACAAACCGAAGCGCGAATTTAAAACTGAGAGAGATGAAACAGCTGAAAACAGCAAAACTGTCTACGCTGCATAATACACTCTTCATAAAAACAGGATATTTTGATAAAACCAGCAAATGCTGGTTTTATTTTTTATCACCTTCTGTACTCTCAAGGAGAACGTTTCTTGAAGTACCAATAAATAATCTAACTTTTCGTCAAATTTCACCCACTACCACCGCATGCGCCTTATTATCCATTTTCAAAAGATATGATTGTAAACTTGTATAGAAATTTTCCCCTTTGATTGTTTTTTGAAAATTTTCCCACCATTCACGAAACATCTCTTGGGCTTCGGCAGAAAAACGTATGGTAATGGGGTATTTTGGTGATCCTAATGGTTTATCATAAAGAGAACGAAAGACCTCTTGATAATTTTCCCATGCCTTTTGCTTGAAAGGTTTATCAACCCATTCACGTTCTTTTCGTTCATCGGGAAAGACCAGCATTTGAAATCGTTGCAATAAACCATCATCGTTTATTCCACGGTGCATTGCTTGAATGACTGGAATAATTCTGTGAAGGTTGAATGCCCCCAATAACGGAAAGAGTTGCATTAGGAATATGAATGGTTCCACGCTCTATACGGTCATAGGTATATGGCTTATTGCCATTGAAAGCTGTTAAATAGAAAGAACGGTCTGATTGATATTCCTTTCTCTCCAAATTGGCTAAAAAACCAGATAATTCATCACGAACCAACAACAGACCACGGGGGTTTTCTTTTAACAATTCCCCAAGCTTTTCGACCGTGACATCGTTGACAATCAGACGTCGTTTATTAAGCGTGTCATCATCGTCACTTTCTTTGTGTTCAAGAGCTTGAGAAAGAAGAGCAAGGGCTTGTTCCTCGTCTTGATCTTTGAGTGCTTTGTAGGCTTGTTTTTTCTTTTCTCGTTTGTCTAATTCAATCAGAATATCTTTTGTTTCTTGCTGTTTTTTCTGCTTTACCCATTCTTGATGCCATTTCTCTTGAAAAGCATAGAGAGGGGCTAAAGCAGCTTTCATGGTAGGTGTTTTTCATAGGTTGAAGGTTGCGCCACAATAGCCCCCCAGAGATTAGGAACAATTGTCCAATTGGCATGTTGTTCTGGAGCGATACGCACACTATTTCCAATGACAGCAACAAAACCACATAATGCAGAGATAGCCACAAAATCGATAGAAGATTGTTGCATATCAGCAACGTCACAAACATAGTCCATTAATGGTGTTAGGAGCTGAAATATTTTAAAAGGCTCGACGGATAAGATACGCATTGATTTATAATGATAATAAGCATTTTTTATATTCACTCATAAGTCTGAATACTGAAAGATTACATTAAACCCTTAAAATAAATTGCTTACACGTTCAATTCAAAATACTGATTTATAAAGATAATTTACATTTTCTCATCTTGAGTTAACCCCCCCTAATATCGCAAGATTCTTTTATTCTGAATCTATTCCATATTCAATCAATCAAAAACACTCGCTTACCCATTACAAGCGCAGAGATCATGTGAGTAAAAACTTTACATAAAAGCCATGCCTCTTATAAACCGTTTCAAGAGTTAAAAGCTATCCGCAACACCCACGAGCTAGAAAAGTATATGCCAGTGCTCGCGTGCACCTTTATGAAGCCTCAAGACAAAATAAATAAATTTTATATTATTTCATAGGGCTTTACCGTTCTACCATTCACGAAGCACCATCACAAAATGAGCTTAAAAACACATCAAGAAATATTTTCTTAAAAAAAACGTGAAGCTTCCACATCAAATATCTTCTATTTAAGGTATTCTATTTTGTATGAAAAGCATGCCCCCATTAAAAACGAGAAGAATAAAGACATTGAAAAAACTATCCCCTTCTTCTTTAACAGACAGTCCAAATACTTTTGAAAATGATAAGGCTAAATTAAAAAATGAGCGTTGGCATCACCCCTTGCAACATCACATGCAATGTCATATTTGCAAAATGAAGCTTTCTCATTTCAAAAATTATAAGATATATTCCAATATTCTTCACGCCAGTTCGATACATAAAATCTGGAACGACTCACAAAACTCTAAAGTCTCAATCTCTGTCTCAAACATACTGCTAAGGATTATATTTTAATTGACAAACAATAAAAAAGCATAAGCTTAGGTAAAATTTAAGTAAACAATGCCATAAAACCATTCATAAACAAGCTATGAATGAAGAAGACCATACCGACTTTGATAAAATAACTTCAAAACCCATGATACTGGTTTGACGTTTCTTATTTTGACAAGCTGTTCGTAACAAGTCCCTTATATTCATAAAAATAAGAAAAATATATGCACAATTCTTAGCTCAAAAATATGAAAAGAAAGCGCAATTCTCATAAAAAATTTCATGCACCTTTTCACCCAAAAGCACGAACGATTATTAAATGGGCCCCTTCTGTCTTAGAAAGTTTTCTTTTTCTGCTTATAAGACACCCGCAACCATTGAGCCTCCAATATTTTAACACCCCTTCTATTTGAAGGTGTCCATTAGAGGTATTTTTCCTTTCTTATACAATTTTTACCCATAGACCATCCCCACTTACAATGCGCAAGTAAATAAATCGTCCTCGCTTCAGCGTAAAACAGATTTTAAATAAAAAAATAAAACCCTTTCATTTAAAGCGTAAAACAATGAATAATCTTTATAAATCATAATCCTTTTACTGAAAACAGCATGTTATACGATAAACTCTATAAAACTCATTGGCCATTCATCACACATTCCCAATAAAAATACCTCATGCTTAAAGTCTTGAGTCAACCACCCCCAATAACGATATTTTACGATCTCATAGAGTAACAAGCCGACATTATCACACTATGTGCCAGCCTTTGAGTGTTGTGATAAACCTTGGCACTTAAGATGGTTCATATTTGATTGATTTACCATGGAAGAGATTTGAAATGAGAAAATTTTACGATATTTGAGGTTCTAATTCAATATGAATAACGATAAATTATCATGATAAATCAATATCTTGTAGAATACGAAATGGATATCCCCCTAAACTATAACATGAAGTGCGATACAGACAGAATATACAGTTTCATAATTCCAATAACGTTGATTATTTTTATGTTTGTCTTTTACCATCCCTAGAAAACAGCTCTTTAAAAATCTTTTTAAGAAAATAATTCCATGCGTGAGCTAACTTATATCAAGACCCAAGCTCTTAACAAAGTCATCATAAAAGACTCCGCACATAAGAAATCCTTTATAGCCTCTCAAGAAAACAAGAAAATCATCCCCCACAATAGAATCATTTTTCTACAGCAAAGCCCACTCTCTATTCAAGGAAACGCAGAAAATGCACAACTTAAGAACGTGCATTCACCTATAAATCAAAGAAAAGCTCACCAACGCAGAAGAGAAATAAAACTCTAAAGCCTTAATCACTAAAACGGAACGCCCACGAGACATTCCCGTTTTCAAATCAATCGCATGAGAGCGACACAAGGACATATCAACAGACACCTCAAGCCAGAAAATGCACGGCTTAAGAACGTGCATTCACCAATAAATCAAAGAGAAGCTCACCAACGCAAAAGAGAAATAAAAATTCTCAGTCCTTAACCACTAAAACGGAACGTCCACGATACATTCCCGTTTTCAAATCAATATGATGAGGGCGACGCAATTCACCTGAGTTTTTATCTTCGATATAAGTCGGCGCCTTCAGAGCATCAGCCGAACGGCGCATGCCCCTCTTCGCTGGAGAGGTTTTTCGTTTAGGTACAGCCATAAAAAGACACTCCAAATCCATTAAAACAGAAAAAGCAATGTCAAAAATGACAATGCTTCATTTAAAAACACCATAAAATTTTGAGAGCATTATACACTGATAAAAAAGAAGAGGCAATGTCAAAATGATCCTCCTCGTACCAAAAATAATCTTCTTTTTACCAAAAATGATGTCACAACAATTCAGTCAATATCAAAAACACCGAAAAACTTGGAAGTCTTATACAGCAATAAAAACCTTTTCATAAGATGAACATTTAATTTTTATTTGGCTTTAAAAGGGATTTACGCATACAGTAGAGATACGCATAATAAAGAGACATTTATTTTTAATAAAAAGCTACAGCAATTGATGAAAACAAGGAAAAGAGCAACAGCCTTTCTCTTGAAACTTCATAATTTCATTTTTGTCAAAACAAAGGAAGTAAGAATGCACGAATTTACTACCCTTCTTGCAAAACATGGCCACACCGTTGAAAGGCGACTAAGCACACTGTTAAGTGATCACATCCAAAATGGTGAAATTTCGCGCCCTGAAAACTTACTCAAAGCCATGCGCTATGGCGTGCTGAACGGTGGAAAACGCCTGCGACCTTTTCTGTTGATTCAAAGTGCTGCACTTTTTGATATCCCTGTAGAGCATTCACTTGATGTTGCATGTGCCTTAGAATGTGTTCACTGTTATTCGCTCATTCACGATGATCTTCCGGCTATGGATAATGACACCCTCCGGCGTGGAAAACCTACCGTTCACATAGAATTTGATGAAGCAACAGCAATCCTCGCAGGCAATGCTCTCTTGACATTTGCCTTTGAAATCATTGCCCATAAAGCGTGTGCACTATCTACAGATATCAGAATAAAATTGATCACGGCTCTTGCACAATCAGCTGGGCTTGGCGGTATGCTAGGGGGACAAATGCTGGACCTTGAAGCGGAAAAAAAACCGCAAGAAAGTACTGACATCATCACACTACAACGCATGAAAACAGCAGCTTTGATGAGCTTTGCTTGCCAAGCAGGTGCCATCATTGGCAAAGCGTCCAAAGAATTAACGACAAAATTGACGGCTTTTGGAACCTATCTTGGTTTAGCCTTTCAATTAACCGATGATCTTCTTGATGTCACCGCTAACACGCAGACCCTAGGCAAAACCGCTGGAAAAGATGAAACGGCACAAAAAGCAACTTTTGTTCGCCTTTATGGCATTGAAGAAACCCAAAAAAAGCGAAATGCGCTCATCACAAAAGCAGAAACCCTCTTACACCCTTTTGATGCCAAAGCACTCCCCCTCCAACAAGCTGCCCGCTTTAGTGCAATACGCAAAAATTAACGTCATCCACCCTATTACATTCCACTCTGTTATACATATTGTACACCATCATCTTTCTCGTTGAGGATACAAGAAGTTTAAAAAAAACTTACCATTGATCCACATTATATCATCAACCACATCATTAAACGAAGGTTTCAATAATCATATAAACTATTGATTTATAAATATAATATAGCGTTATTCAACTTGAATGAGAGACCCGAAAATCGTAAGACTCTCTCATTTCAAATCTTTTCTCTGTTGGATCGATCAAAACTATTTTCTTACACAATACAAACTGGAGTATGGAAAAAATATTCAAGAAAGAGCTAAATACCTCTTATGAGCCATCTTACATACCAAAGGCTATAACCATTGCAAGCGTGAATGATGGTGCCGATTTGCTTTTTCGAAACACAGAAGCACTTTTACAAAATTATACAATAACTTCAGTTTAATAATAATAATCACTGTAGTCCTTCAGTTTGTCAGAATCTTTATCGCATTTATTCAATTTATTGCATAAAAAATTAAATGAAAGAGTGATTCTCGCGATAAAAAGGCAAGTCCTTATTATTCTATAGAATAACGCAACTTTGCCTCCTCCCCACATTTCAAAGAGCAAGGATTTCCCCCTGCCAATTTATAAACCATCTGGATTCTTAAAGCGGGTACTCACAGCTGCTGTATAGTTCACTGACATAAGGCTTAACAAACAAGCCTTTAAGAATATTCACCACGCACGTAAGACCAAATACGTAGAATTTTAGATCTCTTCACATCACCACACCTCAAACGGCAGCATTTTACGGCATAATAGGATAATGATAAGTCCTTTTTTCAAGCCAAGAATAAATTTCATACTTTAAACGATATTTTTTATAGAGATAAAAAGCACTATTATAACCGAACCTATACCCGTTGCCAAAGTTGGAAAATATGACCATAATGAAAAAATAAGCAAAAATATCATGATAATCAATCGTACCATAACCATTGAATATCTTTCATTTTCTCACTCAATGTTATTTATAAATTCTTCTTGGTTTCATCATGTCATATATCGTATGGAGCTCTTTGCAAAAACGCACTATTTGTTTAACATTTTCACCATGGCCAGCACTCATGCTTGATACGAGATCAATCATTTGTGTTTTGGGACTAATGCCATTCCCACTTGAAGAATTCAGAAACCTTTGCGCATAATCAATCATAAGATCTGTAGAATTCATAGACATATTATAGGCCCAAATAAAATCGCTTTCTCTCCAGTTATAATCATAACACAAACTGCTTATGACATTGGGTAGTATTGCCCATGACATCTCTTCATTATAATCACCACGTAATAAATTAACAAAGCGTCCACATAAAACAATCAGTATATGACGATGTTCTATAACATCAAATTTAGATGCTATATTCTGATAGCCGCGCCTATATATAAAGTTTCTTGCTTCTTCTTGCTTTTGAAAATGTTCAAAAGCTTCATATTTTTCACTGATATATTCTTCGTAAAGTTTATTGTACTGCTCGAGACTATCGACGCGCGTACACCCCCATAAGATTAATACAGAAAAAACGTTATAAATATTGCAAAAGGCGTTATGGATAACGACTTCATCGCTTTAACCTTTTAATAACTATAAATTTGTTTAACTTAACTGTTTCTGATCAAATACATCAATCTGTATTATTTTTATCACTTATGTGTAGCAAATTATACTCAACAATATTGCTACACTTAGCTTTATTTCCTCTTAAAAGAGGGAATATTACTCAAAGTCTCCATCAATAAGTTTATTATTCAACTTTCTCATGCAACATGCAAAACGATGATACGCCTCGATCAAAGACTTTATCGGCTATAACAGCCCATAAAACACACGTGTCATAATACGTTCTCATTCTCACGGAGCTTTTTTGAGAGTTCTTTCTAAAAAAAACACTGCCAACAAGTAAATCAATAAATAAAGAGCAAAAATATAAACGAGTGAGAAAAAACCAAATATATTGACCATAAATGTACTCATGTAAAAAAATACCAACAAACTAAGCCTTCCAACGGTTGACAAAAAAGACTCGTATGTCGCCCTGAAATGATCGCTAATGCTATCATGTAGGAAAATTTCCACACGAAGATAAGTATACTTAATGAGATAAAAAATCATACAGACTAAAAGAATAGCCATTTCTTTTCTTGGTTCAAAGAAAGCCATTGTAAAAATCATTGAAACCGAAAGAAACAACAATAAAACAAAATTTATCTTCTCACTGAGTTTTGTAAAGAGAAAACTCGCCAAGAGCTGAGAGAGCAATATTAGAGAAAACGTTATACCAAGCTCAAAATAAGTGATATGAATATCATAATCTTTAAAGATCCACTGCCAATATTGCGAAAATATATTGAAAAAAATCAATGAAAAATAAAAGCATAAAGAGATATAAGGCACTTTAACAAAAATAGAGATCATCTCTTTGGCTTCACAAATAAAAGAATTTTCTTGAAGAGAATTGACACGACTTGTTTTTTTCGCCCCTTTCAGATCATCAAGAAAAAACAAACCAAATCCCGTTGTCATCAACATTAAAAACGCCGCGATATACCATATATATTGGCTCGAATAATCAGCAAAATAAGCACCGATCAAACTAAAGACAAACATGCCGATGTAATTATATTGCGCGCTGGATCCAAGCACTTTTTTAGTCGATGTCACTTTGGCTTTTGCATATTGAACAAGCAAAGCATTATAAGCCCCCGCAATCAATGCCAGCGACACTGCATTGAAAGATTCTGCCACAAGAAAACCATAAAAGCTTGTAGAAATTCCCATAAGCAAGAGCCATATGGCTGCAAAAGTCACTGCTAAAACGATTGATATTTTATAACTTTTTCGATCGGCAAAATACCCCAAAGGGATATCTGTCACCATCATAGTAAAAGCCTGAAATGACTTAATGATCCCGATATCAATAAGCGTTAAACCTTTTTCAAGCATATAAAAGACAATAAAAGCACCCGTTAAAATTCTTATACCGTTAAATAAAAATCCAAAGGCTAATATACTTGCCATTCATCCCCCACTAACGCCCAAAAGGCACCTGTATACATTTTTTATATCAATATAAAAGCTTATATTTTTATGACAAATAGGGCAATAACCGCTATAGGGATCTTCGGTCCTATTAATTTGATATCTAGAAAAACGCCCGAAAATGTTGGAAAAATTAATAAATCATGTTTTCTCTATAATGTGACATTTGTCAAAATCTATTAAATATTTTTATGGTTTCAAGAACTGCCGACGAGTCAGCAACAACATTTACAGATTTATCAAAGTATTCATATAATTTTGCCTAATAGTCTTAAAAACTCAAATACATCGATATCGATTATAGGCTTCTGATAACATGCATAATAACTGTTTTTGTGACTTAAGATCATAAGCGGGCCACCAATAGCATTTATCATCACCAAAGCAGCATATAATATCAACACATTGATTGAATAAGATAATTCATTGTCTCCTATGTTGAATGAGAATCCCGAATACTATAAAGTTCTCTCATTTAAAATCTCTGTTATACTGGAATCAATCAAACACAATCACTTGCTTGCACGTCATCATAAGCGGGGCGGGCATGGGGGTAAAAATTGTTAAAGAAAGAACAAAAAATAGCTTTTCATGAACCGTTTCAATGCAAAAGCTATCGCAACATTGGAGGCTAGCAAATAGTACAATGGTGCCGGTGTGCTCTTTTATAGTGTGCTCTTTTATAAAGCGTAAAGATGAAGGGGTTTCATGGCTTTATTGTTATATTCTTCATGGGTCGGTGCCATGAAATAAGATTGAGTACTTTGAGAGATGTCTCTTTAAAACAAACCTATAAATATGCAAACCAATAGCGTTTTGTTTTTTACGTGAGAATCGTGCCTGCATTTAAAAACGTGAGGAATAAAGGCATGAGGCAATAAGCAATTTTTATTATTTATGAAGCGTAAAGGGGCTCCATAAGTTTTACACTTCACGAAAACTTTACGCTTATACCACTCATAAACCCTATCGTGAAACAGGCTTGGGAACTTTAAAACTTAGGGATCTTAAAAGATATCTTTACCGCCTTTTTTAAACCTTGTGCGATTGTTTTTCTTCACCTTGCCCAAAGCGTGTATGAATATAATCACTCAAAAGCGCCTCGAATTCTTCAGCAATGTGATCCCCTCGCAAAGTTTTGACCTTTTGTCCTTCAATAAAAACCGGAGCCGCTGGATTTTCCCCCACTCCAGGCAATGAAATTCCAATATCCGCATGTTTTGATTCTCCAGGTCCATTGACGATACAGCCCATCACAGCAACCTTCAAACTTTCAACTCCAGGGTATTTTTCACGCCAAACGGGCATATTTTTGTGTAAATCCGCTTCAATTTTTTGTGCCAATTGCTGAAACACTGTCGAGGTTGTGCGACCACATCCAGGACAAGCCGCAACAACAGGCAAAAATTGCTGAAATCCCATCACTTGTAAAAGCTCTTGCCCCACTTTTACTTCTCGTGTTCGATCCCCACCCGGTTCAGGCGTTAAAGAAATTCGTATCGTATCGCCAATCCCTTGCTGTAATAAAATGCCCAAAGCCACCGAAGAAGCAACAATTCCCTTTGTTCCCATCCCCGCTTCCGTTAACCCCAAATGAAGAGCATAATCACACCGCTCTGCCAAAGAGGTATAGACAGCAATAAGATCTTGAACATCACTCACTTTAGCAGAAAGGATAATTTTATCACGCCCCAACCCAAGCTCTTCCGCAAAAGATGCCGAAAGCAAAGCCGACTGCACAATCGTTTCCCGCATGACTTCAGCAACCGATAAAGGATTTTCTTGTCGTGCATTTTCGTCCATAAGCCGTGTTAACAACGCATTATCAAGAGAACCCCAATTCACGCCGATGCGAATAGGTTTATGATACCGACAAGCAATTTCAATAATTTCTGCAAATTGACGATCTTTTTTTGCACCAAAACCAACATTTCCAGGATTGATCCGATATTTTGCAAGCGCCTCAGCACATGCTGGGTGCTCTGATAAAAGCTTATGGCCAATATAATGAAAATCCCCAACCAATGGAATAAAAAATCCTAACCGCTCCAATCGCTCCCGTATTTTTGGTACCGCTGCCGCCGCTTCATCACGATCAACCGTAATCCGGACCAATTTTGAACCGGCTTGCCAAAGAGCTGCCACTTGAGCAACGGTTGCATCAACATCAGCAGTATCGGTATTGGTCATTGACTGTATAACAATCGGGCTCTGCCCCCCAATCATCACATCACCAACAGCAACACCAACAGAGCGACGACGCTCAAGGGGTTTAGATAAAGAATAGGTCGTGCTCATCAAGTCCTCAAATCTTTAAAGCCTGCGCTCTCAATCATCATTGATATTGACTTTCTCCGCGCCTCAAAGGACGAAAATGATACCGCCCCCCAATCTTTAAGAGATTGCTTTAAGTTCCACCTGTCACCCCCTGATGCAATCCAGCCCATAAGCGAGATTCATTTCACAAATGCCCCAGATAAATCCTACCCCTCCTGTTCCGGTTCACACTTTTACACTTGCTTTCTTCAAAGAGAAACTGAAATCAAACAGAGACAATACGCTATGTTTAAGTTGCATCACCTATACCCTACATCAACATCATAACAAAACAATATTTTACAACACAACAGATAACGCTTATCATAGCATAATTTTAAAAAATGCATGAAAAATACCGCCCAATTAAGTCAACATATTGATTTACAATAATCCATTTTTTTCCAAATTTGAATGGAAAACCGAAACATCGTAAGCTTCTCTCATTTCAAACCTATTCATCATCAATCAAAACCATATCTCCTAAGCACCTAAAAGCAGCCGTGTAGAAAAACTAAAAAGATAAAAATGCTTGATAAGCCGTCTCTAAAGGCTATCACAATACGAAAAAAACAAAAAAAAACGAAGGCACAAGCTGTACAGCTTTTATGAAATCAAAGAGAGGATGAAAAACGAGCTTTATATCCTTCACAAAGGATCATTCTTTGCAAGAGATTGTACCTTACACCCTTCACAAACCCATCATGAAATAAACGCCCACCCATCAATAGACACCTCATTAAACCCAAACGCTTAAATTTTCTCTCACCCCCAAAGCTGCATACCCCAATCAGATGATCCATGCAACCTTTCAATTTTTAAGCCGTTATAGCAAAACCCCAAACACAATTCCAACGATCATGCAACAATTTAACACATGAAGGAGTCAACAGATGTGTCTATTTTCAACTAACGCTAAAAATGCTAAAATAAAAAAACGTATCGCACAATTAAAAAAAGAGCTGGTAAAAAAAGAGCTGGTCCCCGTCAATCATTGGGGTTCTCAAAATGATAGCTTTGAAAACATTTCTGAGCTATTTAACGCGTGGAAACAAAAGGGGCGCCATGCGCTTTATCACCTCAACGAACATGCGACAGAATTAAAGAAAAAAGTGAAAGAAAACCCTAAAAAAACCCTCGCACTCGCTGCAGGATTAGCTTTAGCAAGCGTCTTACTAATGCGTAAAAATTAATCCCCCCAACAACCTCCCTCTTTTAATGCCCGCCCCCAAAGCGGGCATTTTTTCACCGTTGATCAAGCACAATACTTGACGCCCTGCTCCTAACTTGACATCCTCAACAGGATAAATTTTCCACCCCACCAGTCTCTATCATCCAACTTTTTATCAACGCGTCCTCTGTCACACATTTGCACTTCATAACCACCACACTTTAAAGAACAGCATTGCGCGAAACGTCAGGCAAACTCTGTTCTCAATATTGTTTTAATATTCCTCCAAGTCATCAGTCTGTAAACACTCAATTTTTTATCGAGTAGTTTCACCTAATGTCCTCACATGCCACCCCACATCGCCATACCTCAAAGAACCACCATATCTCAAAGAACAGTGTCGTGAGAGACGTCAAGGAAGCTCTAAAGTATTCCATTCACCCCCATTCTCCTCTACTGAAGTTATTTCAAAGGAAATGGAAGTGTTTCAAAGAGGCATGCGCTTGAAAATTCTAAAAAATATTATTTTACATCATAACAGATAAGAGCTTTACAAAATCGATCATCACAAACCAAACGAAATCTTCTAAAGTGAACACCCATTTGCTATAAGCAAATGGTATAAAAATTAAACTGAAAAAACCCAAAATTTTATCCTCCAGAATCGACCCGCTGCGAAGTATCCACATATGTCACCACAGACATCCCAGGAATGAGCTTTTCGATCCCTTCCTGACCAGGATCTAAAGCGATTCGCACTGAAATACGTTGCGCAATTTTAATAAAGTTACCAATTGTCGTATCTGTTTTTAACAATGAAAACTCTGAACCTGTCGCTGGAGCAAAACGAACCACACGCCCTGTTAACTTTTTATTGTTCAATGCATCAACAGAAAAAACAACCGGTTGTCCCACACGCATCTGAGAAAGCTGCGTTTCTTTATAATTAGCAATAATCCAAATATCATCAGAAATAACAGAAAGCAGTTGCGTACCCGGCATAACATATTGCCCTACCCTAGCACCAACCAATCCAATATAGCCTGTTCGAGGCGATAAAATCTTTGTATGATCGAGATTAAGTTTTGCCAACTCAACACTCACCTTTGCACCCGCAACTTCTGACTGTAAACTTTGCCGTTCAAGATTTAATTGTTTTTGTAATTGTCGTTTTGTTTCCAGCGCTGCCAAGAGTTGTGAAAGAGGACGAGAAATAGCATTTTCTGCATCATCAAAACCTAATTTTTTACTGTCTGGAACAACATTGGAGAACGCTCGTGAACGCGCCAATTCGACTTCTGCTGTGTTAATTTCACCCTGCAAAAGCTGTGCTTGCAATTCAATACTAGCCAATTTTGCATTTTTTGAATCAAGAACAGCCTGTGCCCGTGCAAGCTGCTGACGAAAGAGAGAATCATCAAGCTCAAAGAGCAGCATTCCCTTTTCGACGCGTTGATAATCTTGCACATAAATCCGTGCAATCACCCCAGAGATCTGTGAACTAACCAAAGTAACTTCACCTTTAATGGAAGCATTATCTGTTATTTGAATGTTACTCACAAAAGGAGGAAGTCTCCAAGCCCACAAAATCAGCAGAACACCCGTAATACCTGACAGAAATGCAACAATTGTAGCTTTTGACCGTAATGCTTTTATCATTTTTTGCACCCCTCTTCTATAACATCACTCTACTTTATCTAATGCCCGTAAAGAACATGACTTAACAACCATTGTGACAAGAAGAATAACGAATACAACCATTGAAATATAAAAATAAAGCCGAAAAACATCATCATAAGCAAAAATATTTGCTGTTAACTTAAATTTCTCTATCAACAGAGAAGTTCCCTGCTCACTCCCCAAACCATAAGGAACAGAAGCACCATAAGAAGGCGAAAACAAAGTATTCATCTCACCAGAAATAAGCGGATCAGTTACAACAATATTTTGTGTTAAAGACTCAAAGTTCTTATGGGCAAAATAAACCTGTAGGCTGCCAAAAAAAGCCGACCCCATCAGCCCTCCTGTCACTTGCGTGAGCAAAAAAACAGCAATAAAACTCAAAACGTAACGTGGTCCTTTTTCTCCGGCTATCACAAACCCCTTACAAAGAGCAGGAGGCAAAAAAAGTGCATAACTAAAACTCACCAACCCTTGACTGAGCATCATGTCTTGCGGACGCGTTAGATGATTGACACGACTGTTTAAATAAGCGCCAAGTGCCAAACACCCCAAAGATAACAAATAAAAATAATCTTCACGCCCTACGCGTAAAAAAAACACACAAACAGCTCCCCCTAACAGAGTCCCCAATGTCACCGCAAGATACATGGGTGCCATTTCACGATTGAGCAAACCAAAAAGATTAAAAAAACCAACAGGCAAATTGGGTCGTTCCAATAAAAAAACATGAAAAATCAATAAAATAAAAACAGATTGGATCATTTCTTTACTGAAGATCCAACGCAGATCAATCAATGGTTTCTCTCTATTAAGCTCAATCATAATAGCAATAGCCAACGAGAAAATAGCAAGTGCAAGCCCCCAACCAATCCATGGTGCTTCATACCACCAATACAATATGCCAACAGACATAATCACGGCATTAAGACCAAGACCAAAAGCAATCAAACCGTAGCTTATCCAATCTAACTTTTGAATAACCTTGCTGCGAACAACAGGCGTAAGGGGTAAAGTATAGATACAGACCAAACTGATGAGAACCAACCCCATTTCCAAAGCAGAAAGACTGGAAAAATCACCACTTTCCAATAAATCAGGCGAGATCAACCGTGATAAAGGTGCCGCTAGAGCTGCATTCATATAATTCAAACTCAAACCAACAGTAAACTTTTTTGCTGGCGCAAAAGCCTCCATCATATAAAGCAGTGCAAGCGAGGCCAAAGGCGCAGCAGCAATCCCAGCAAAAAAGCGAATAATCAACGCAGAACGCAAATCAGTCACAAAAAGCTGCAACACACAAACCAAAACGAAGCCAAGGATCGACAGTTCAGCAAAAGCACGCAACCCAAACTGATAGCGGATTTTGATCAACATAATCGCCACACTGACATTGGGTGCCATGTAGGCTGCAACCAACCATGTCGTCTCAGCTAAAGTTGCGTGAAAATCACCGGTCAGATGGACAATATTAGACTGAACAATATTAGCCCCTAAACCATAAGCCCACTGCAAAATAAGAGAAGCAAAAATATAAACAAAACATTTCGGCAAAGGTCCGGCAAAAATACGCCCAGGATGCGGAAAAGGTTTTCCGCCTCTTTTAGCAGACACAACCGTACTCTTTTTTCCGCTCATGTCACCTATTCCTAATACACCCTTAGCTACGCTTCTATCAATACAGAACCATCAGCTGAAAATTGCTGGAAAAAAGCCTCGATTTTAGGATTGTCCGCATCGCTCACTCCCCCCTCTAACGTCGCTTGAACCTGCAAAATCTTCTGTTCTAATACATCAAAAGAAAGATGCTCAACAGCCACAACATGCTCGACCAATAACGAACAACCCGAAAAGGTAATATTGGCAACACCTCCGCAAACAGCAAAGAGCTTTTCACCCGCAGAAGTGTGAACACGAACACTCCCCAACACAATGCTTGCCACCAATGGCGCATGATGTGCCATAACGGTCAAAGAACCTGAAGCTGAAGGAAGAACAACAGACACCACCTGCTCTGAAAACACAATCTTTTCCGGCGATACAAGCTCAAATAAAAAATGCTCTTCTCTATTGTTTTCCACAACAGTCTCCACAATACCCGATAGAAGGACTCTCTGCCCTCTTTAACAACTCATCTTTTCAACAATTTGCCCTTATTTAACGAAAAATTTCTCTTCAAGTAAAAAGCTTCTCATTTAAGAAGCTTCTGCCATGAGACGTTTTCCTTTTTCAAGAGCTTCATCAATTGAACCAACCATATAAAAAGCAGCTTCTGGCAAATCATCATAATCGCCTGCACAAAGACCTTTAAAGCCTTTGATTGTATCTTCCAAAGGAACAAGCTTCCCCGGCGAACCCGTAAAGGCTTCCGCCACATGGAAAGGTTGCGAAAGGAAACGTTCAATTTTACGCGCCCGTCCCACCAATAATTTGTCATCTTCAGAAAGTTCATCCATTCCCAGAATAGCAATAATATCCTGAAGCGCTCTATAACGTTGTAAAATGGTTTGCACTTGACAAGCAACCGTATAATGCTCTTCTCCCACGATCAATGGATCCAACATACGCGAGAAAGAATCAAGCGGATCAACAGCCGGATAAATTCCCTTTTCCGCAATAGAGCGCGAAAGAACAGTTGTTGCATCCAAATGAGCAAAAGACGTTGCCGGCGCTGGATCTGTCAAGTCATCGGCAGGAACATAAATTGCCTGAACGGAAGTAATAGAGCCTGTTTTTGTACTGGTAATACGTTCTTGCAAAGCCCCCATATCCGTTGCCAAAGTAGGCTGGTACCCCACAGCAGAAGGAATACGTCCTAAAAGAGCCGACACCTCAGCCCCTGCTTGTGTGAAACGGAAAATATTATCCACAAAGAAGAGAACATCTTGTCCTTCATCACGGAAACTTTCTGCAATGGTCAAGCCTGAAAGAGCAACACGCGCACGAGCCCCTGGTGGTTCATTCATTTGCCCGTAAACAAGTGCACATTTTGACCCTTCTGTTGAACCATTATTGTCTTTTGGATTCACATTCACGCGGCTTTCAATCATTTCGTAATAAAGATCATTTCCCTCACGTGTCCGTTCTCCCACACCAGCAAATACAGAATAACCACCATGTGCTTTTGCAATATTGTTTATAAGCTCCATAATGAGAACGGTTTTTCCAACACCAGCACCACCAAACAAGCCAATTTTACCCCCTTTCGAATAAGGGGCTAATAAATCCACAACCTTAATACCCGTGACAAGAATCTCTGAAACAGTCGATTGCTCAACATATTCAGGCGCCTCTTGGTGAATAGAACGTGTTTTGGTCGCAGGGATTGGTCCTACATTATCCACCGGCTCTCCAATCACATTCATAATACGTCCCAATGTTGCTTCTCCTACAGGAACACGAATTTGTGCTCCTGTATCCACGACCTTTTGGCCGCGCATTAGACCATCGGTCGTATCCATCGCAATCGTACGCACGGTATTTTCACCCAAGTGTTGCGCAACTTCTAACACCAAGCGATTGCCTAAATTCTCTGTTTCCAAAGCATTGAGAATATTTGGCAATGCCCCTTCAAATTGCACATCAACGACAGCACCAATAACCTGCTTGATCTCACCAACAGCGCCTTTTGCATGCTCTTCTTTTTTTACCGTTTCCTTTTTTCCCACTGTCCCTTTAGCGGCGCTACGCGCAGACACCGTGGACGAATCCTTTACATCCACTTGAGATTTTGAAATGTTTTTTTTCACGCTGGAACGAGCAGCTGGTTTCTTTTTTTCACCTTTTTCTGCTCCTTTGCTTGAGGTTACTGCTTTTGCCATCAATCTTTACCTTTTCCATTTACAGCGCTTCAGCGCCCGCAATAATTTCGATCAATTCTGTCGTAATTTGTGCTTGACGTTGACGATTATAAGCCACCGTCAATTTATTAATCATTTCACCCGCATTGCGTGATGCATTGTCCATAGCTGTCATCTTTGCCCCCATTTCACCCGCAACATTTTCCAGTAAAGCCCGAAAGATTTGTACTGAAAGATTGCGAGGCACAAGCACCTCTAAAAGAGAAGCAGCATCAGGTTCATACTCATAAACAATTGCTCCATTAACAGCCGATTGTGAATCTCCAATCATCTCTGTTTGATCCACAACATCTATTGCCTCAACAGCTGCTTTTGGAGCAACCATAGGGATCAAGCCGAAAGCTGTTGGACGCTGATTAATCACAGAAATAAACTCAGAATAAAACAGCGTACAGACATCAAAAGCACCTTCATTGAACAAATCAACAATGCGTTGACTAATCATCATCGCCTCTGCAAAACCAACTCGCTTTACAGCATGCAAGTCGATGTGATCAATCATCAAACTTTTGTAATCACGCGATAAAATATCAGCACCCTTTTTACCCACAGTAATAATTTTCACAATCTTACCGGCTGCCAACAACGCTTTAATCTGCTCACGAGCACGACGAGCGATCTGCACATTAAAAGCACCACACAAACCGCGCTCGGCAGTACACACCACCAAGAGATGCACATCATCGCGCCCCGTACCACGCATAAGAGCAGGGGCATCAACACCATCCACATCCGCAGCAACACTGGTTAAAATATCAGCCATCCTCTTCGCATAAGGGCGTGCTGATTGTGCCGCTTCTTGCGCACGCGACAACCTTGCTGCTGCAACCATTTGCATAGCTTTGGTAATTTTCTGTGTTGCTTTAACCGAAGCGATACGGTCTCTAAGATCCTTTAATGAAGCCATTCAAGCATTCCATCGATTCATCACGAAAAATTTTTCGCATAAGTGTTAAGAACAGTGATCAACTTATCTTTCAACTCATCTGTTATCTGCTTTTGCTCAGCAATTGCCTTTAAGAGATCTTGATAATCACTCCGCAAAAGCACCAAAAGCCCTTGCTCAAACCGCGCAACATCAGAAACCGCGAGAGAATCAAGATAGCCGTTCACACCCGCAAAAATAACCACCACCTGCTCTTCCGTTTTGAGTGGAGAAAATTGTGGCTGCTTTAAAAGCTCTGTCAAGCGCGCTCCCCGATTCAAAAGTCTCTGAGTTGACGCATCCAAATCAGAGCCAAACTGCGCAAAAGCTGCCATTTCACGATATTGCGCCAATTCACCTTTAATCGAACCGGCAACCTGCTTCATTGCCTTAATTTGTGCGGACGAACCAACACGAGACACAGAAAGACCAACATTTACAGCAGGACGGATACCTTGGTAAAACAAATTGGTCTCCAAAAATATTTGCCCATCCGTAATCGAAATCACATTTGTAGGAATATAAGCCGAAACATCATTGGCTTGCGTTTCAATGACTGGCAAAGCGGTCAACGACCCCGATCCATTTTCCGCATTCAACTTTGCAGCCCGTTCTAAAAGACGCGAATGCAAATAGAAAACATCTCCCGGATAAGCTTCACGCCCTGGTGGACGACGCAACAAAAGAGACATTTGACGATAAGCTACGGCTTGTTTTGACAAGTCATCATAACCGATCAAAGCATGTTGCCCATTATCACGGAAATATTCGCCCATAGCACATCCCGCAAGAGGTGCAATAAATTGCAAGGGCGCAGGATCAGAAGCGGTTGCCGCAACAATAATGGAATATTCCAATGCGCCACGTTCTTCTAAAACTTTAACAAATTGCGCTACAGTTGAACGTTTTTGGCCGATAGCCACATAAATACAATAAACTTTATCCTGCTCTCGACCAGCTCCTTTTTCATGAAAAGGCTTTTGGTTTAAAAATGTATCGAGCAAAATCGCTGTTTTTCCTGTTTGGCGATCACCAATCACCAACTCACGCTGTCCCCGCCCAATAGGGATGAGTGCATCAATGGCTTTTAATCCGGTCGACATTGGTTCATGCACAGACTGACGCGGAATAATCCCTGGCGCCTTAACATCAACACGACGACGCTCTGTTGCTTGAAGTGGCCCCTTACCATCTATAGGATTTCCAAGAGCATCAACCACACGGCCGAGCAAAGCCGGCCCCACAGGGACATCCACGATAGCGCCCAAGCGCTTTACACAATCCCCTTCGCGAATATCGCGATCTGAGCCAAAAATGACCACACCGACATTATCAACTTCCAAATTGAGCGCCATCCCGCGCACACCATTTGGAAAAGCAACCATTTCCCCAGCTTGAACATTATCCAAACCATAAACGCGAGCGATACCATCCCCCACAGAGAGAACCCAACCAATTTCTGAAACCTCAGCCTTTTGGTCAAAGTTTTTGATTTGCTCTTTTAGAATTTTTGAAATTTCAGATGGTCTAATATCCATCAGCTGACCTCTTTTTTCAATGCAAGCTTAAGTGAAGACAATTTTGTTAAAAGAGACGTATCAATTTGAAACGCCCCAACACGAACGATTAATCCACCAAGAATTGTTGGATCCACAATGATGTGTAGCAAAACTTTTCCCCCAACGACACCTTCCAAAGTCTCACACAACTGTTGTTTTTGTTGAGAATTCAGTGGGCGCGCAGAAACAATTTGTGCAGTAATTTGCCTACGAGCACGTGCAACACAACGCTGAAAAGCATGTAAAATACCAAATACGGCACTAAGCCTACGGTTTTCTGCAATAACGCGTAAAAAATTACCAACAACCTTTCCTGCTTCTTTATCAGCAAATTTGATGTTTTCACAAACAGACTGCATCACCTTAATTTGCTCTTTAACCGAAAAGAATGGGCTGAGCACAAAGTGCTTTAAATCTTCATTTTGCTCTAAAACAAGCAAAAAATCTTCCACTGCCTTTTCAATCTTTTCAACGTTTCCTGCTTCTTGAACGCAATTAAAAAGCGCTTGCGCATAGCGTTGATCTACCAACGGCAGCGGTATGAGAGAAAATGAATCTGACACGAAATACCGCCTCTTTCCCTTAAGCGACTCTCTGATAGTTATCAGATGATAATGAAACAGACATCCTCAATCTTAAGAATCTTCTTCTTAAAACCTCGAATAAAAACCTTTTGGTTTCTAGCATAGACATAACCGACTCGCAACACCACAAATCGCTGCTTTTTAAAAATTTTAAATAAAATATTCAAAATATTTTTGAAAAGGATTTTTTTAGATCGATAAGATGGCATCACGTTTTTTTATGCCTCTTTTTGACATTCTGTGAAAAAAAGTCATGCTCTTTAATTTTGCTTCAAACGCTTTTGCAGCTCCAAACAACGATTCTTCTTTTAAATAATGGAAATTGCTTATTGCCTCACGCTTTTGTTTCTCACGTTCCTTAATGGGATCACGACCTTCACGTAAAATAGAACGCCCCCCAGTTGCAGTTTCACGGGCTTCTTTTAAAGAGACATCTCTCAAAGTGCACACCACACCCATTTCGCGGGCGGCACCCGTGAATGGTATACCGGTAAAGCCCCCCTGGAATAATATAAAATCCATTGAGCCCCCCATCTTTACGCCTGATCAGGAGCAAGCCGGCACCATCACACACTTGTGCCAACCTTTGAATGTTGCGGACCAGACTTTGGGCTTGTAAGACGGTTCATAAAAAGCCATTTTTATTGTACAATCCAGTTGTCGCGATAATTTTCGTTAAAAATGTGCACTTTACCAACCTCTCCGATATACAGCTTTTACCCACATGGCCCACCCGCTTGTTATGTGCAAGCAAGTGATTTTGATTGATTTAACATAAGTAGACTTGAAATGAGAGAATCTTACGATATTCAGGACTCTCATTCAACATACAAAATAGTAAAATATCATTATAAATCAAAATGTTGTTACGTCTTGGCGCTGTTATGCTGACACAATCAAAGAGGCAAGACGCCCATAGGACAAGCAAATAATAACACTGACGTGGTGCAATCTCATGCGCATAAAAATCTTCACCTTTTTGCGAAAGGAGAGCTTTTATAACTGGATGACCCTATTGATAGGTTTGAAGTTGATAGGTTTGTAATAATCCTAAACTTTCCAATCCTACCCGCCCTACTCTTCCAGTCATATGAAAAAGAAATTTAATTTTTAAAAAAAGCTTTGCGGATCAATATCAATTTGAACCCGAACGGAACTCGGCATTTTGGGGGTATTGCCAAGCATGGTACGAATAAACCCTTGTATATCAAAAGAGCGTAGACCTTGTAGTAAAAGCCGAAAACGATAACGCCCTCGAACCAAAGCCAAAGGGGCTTCTGCGGGTCCCATAACCGAGATATTTTTGTCCCGTGGTGCCGCTTGACGCAATGCACGTGCATAATGTTCTGCGGCTTGACGCTGTTGTGATGACACAATCAAAGAGGCAAGGCGCCCATAGGGAGGCAAATGATAATGCTGACGTACTGCAATCTCATGCGCATAAAAATCTTCACCTTTTTGCGAAAGGAGAGCTTTTATAACCGGATGATCCGGTTGATAGGTTTGCAATAATCCTAAACTTTCCAATCCTACCCGCCCTGCTCTTCCAGTCACTTGAGAAAGCAACTGGAAGGTCCGTTCACTTGCCCGTAAATCGCCATTGGCAAGACCAAGATCAGCATCAATAACCCCCACCAGCGAGAGCTTGGGAAAATGATGTCCTTTAGCGACCAACTGTGTTCCAATAATAATATCCACATCGCCATTGGCAATAGCTTGCAATTCGCTTCGCAACTGTCCAATCCCGCCTTTGAGATCTGTTGAAAGAATCAATGATCGCGCTTGTGGAAAAAGTCCTTGTGTTTCTTCTGCAATTCTTTCCACACCCGGTCCACAAGCCACAAGATGGTCTAATGTTCCACATTCAGGACAGGCTTCTGGAATTGGTTGATGATAGCCACAATGATGGCATTTCAGTTGTCCTTGCGCACGATGTTCGACCAACCAACTTGAACAATCGCTACAATGAAAACGATGTCCGCAAACTCGGCATAAAGTTAAAGGCGCATAACCACGGCGATTAAGAAAAAGCAGCGCCTGCTCACCTTTCTCAAGCGTCTGTTTTAAAGCCCTTTCAAGAGAAAAGGAAATAAAACGCCCCTTTTGCACCCCTCCTTGACGCATATCAATGACCCGCAATTGTGGAAGAGCGACTTCTTTAAAACGCGAAGGCAAATGCACCTTTTGGTAACGCCCTTTTAAAACATTGGCTTGGCTTTCAATCGACGGTGTTGCTGAAGATAAAATAACAGGAAAATGCTCAAAAGAGCCCCGTGCAACAGCCATATCACGCGCATGATAAAAAATGCGCTCTTCTTGTTTATAAGCACTATCATGTTCTTCATCAACCACAATCAAACCAAGTGCATGAAAGGGAAGAAAAAGTGCCGAACGAGCGCCCGCAACAACACGCACCCGCCCTTCTGCAACTTGTCTCCAAACACGTTCTCTACGACGTGGAGTCAAATCAGAATGCCATTCTGCTGCCACAGCGCCAAAACGTGCATAAAAACGATCTAAAAATTGCTGTGTTAAAGCAATTTCCGGCAATAAAATTAAAAC
The DNA here is from genome assembly GCF_902150025.1 of Bartonella massiliensis. Lineage (GTDB taxonomy): Bacteria > Pseudomonadota > Alphaproteobacteria > Rhizobiales > Rhizobiaceae > Bartonella > Bartonella massiliensis. The sequence continues at coordinate 27,060 of NZ_CABFVS010000004.1, read as the reverse complement.
TTGGCGCCCCCCTTTAAAAGCTTGAGAAACCGCTTCAAAATAAACTTCTGTCTTTCCAGAACCCGTCACACCATCCAGCAAAAAAACTTGAAACTGAGAAAATAAAACCCCTTCCCGCAACAATTTTGCTGCTTCACTCTGTGCACCCTGCAACTGAGGAGAACAGAAATCAGGATCAGGCATGCCCACAAGATCAGGAGCAGGAATCTTAACATCTTCAAAAACGCCTAACGCTTTTAACCCTTCAACAACAGAAACAGAAGTTCTAGCCGCATGCGCAAGACCAGAACGTGTCCATATCTTCTCACCACGCACCAATTCCAAAACCCGTGATCGGGCTGGTGTGAGACGTTCCACATCTCCCCCACAATAGCGCAATCCCAGCATCTGCGCTTCCGGCTCTAAAGCAGCCGGTACGGACAAAACCAATCGTGCAACAAGACCAAAAGGCGTCATTGTATAACGACTAACAAACTGCAAAAATGCAATCATTTCTGGCTTTAATGGCGGACAATCAAAAACATGTAAGAGAGAACGTAATTTTTCACGCGCTACCGAAGCAGCCCGTTGTCCATCCTTTTCCCCCTCTCCAACATCCACAACAAAACCGCAAAGCTCACGCCCCATCACTGGAACCCGAACAAAAGAACCAATTTCTACCTCCATAGAAGACGGAACTTTATAACTATAAGCATGAGCAACAGGAAGAGGAACCAATACAGAGACAACCTTTTCCTCTATCATGTTTGAATTTACCCTTTTAACCAAGCGACGTTTCCCCCCTTATCTCAAATCCTCTCGAGCATCAACAGATCTACATCTTATCTTTAAACACTCTTATAAAACGCATGGCGGGATTTAAATCACTCTCCCTTTCACACACACGCCTCTCACAAAAGTTCTTTTTAATACGCATTCCATCACCAAAACACCAACAATCAACACAACGTCATCTTCTATAACAAAAAAACAGTGCCATTCTCTAGTGTATAAAGCTCATCGCCATTAAGCATTCAATAGAATATCATCAGTACGCTCTTTAGTGATCCCATAGTGCAGCTTCATGCCTAATACGCCCTTTTATTTTCTGATTACACCATACCTCAATTTGTAATCAATAATTTGATTTATAAAGATAAATAACTGTTTTATATACTGTAATATGCCCCTAATATGAGCGTTTTTTCATTTCCACCCCATCGAGAAACATTTGCAAATCTTTATTGATGCAAAAATATTCAATGCTTTTGATAATAGGAAAAGTAATACTGCAAATGAAACCATTGTAAGAACCGCTGCAATATTCGTCTTAAGCTTCATACCAAGGCATGAAAACAGTACACGTATCTTTCAGCTTGGAAAAATACACAAACAATATAGGCAACAAACCGACACCATCATACCCTTTTGCCAACCCCCGAATGTTGCAACAACCATGAAGACAGTTCATAAGAGACATTTTGAATCCTTTATTGAACAAACTTTATCCACGCAGGCTACCCCCTTATAACATGCAAGTCCATGTTTTTGCTTGATTCAACACAGAAACAAATTTGAGATGAGAAAGTTTTACAGAAAGTTCTTAATTCAAATTGAAGAACGATACATTATTTTTATAAATCAATGCAATACAGAGGTAAATTGTTAAAGAATTATTGTGTATTTTTTAAAAATCTTTCTCATAAAATTTCTTGATATTAAGCGCTATTTAAACCCATTTTTCTCATCATCTTATGATGCCTCCATTTAATCATAAGCCCCCACGATCATAGCCCTTTAAAATGTCTTACAACATCTTAAAAAAACGAAAGTTTTTAACCCCACAAATCTGTAAATAATGCCCATACTCTAACTTCCAAAACAGGCTTTACAGCCTCCTCATATCGTGCATATCCCCCAAACGCTATTTCGTAAGATAAAACCCGCCCTTCTCTAAAATATTCATCACCCACTCCCAAGCTTACTTGGTAAAGGTAATCATCAATAGTCTAAAGATAAAACCATTGGTCACCAACCTTTTTACACTTTTATAAAAGCTATAAAAGAGAAAGCGAACACCATCACAAGCTCTGCCAACCTGTAAATGCCGCAATAATCTTTAGCGCTTGAAACACTTCATAAGAAGAATCTTTAATCCTTAATGTTTTTACCTCATCTTCCCTCTCCTCTATAACGTACAAAAAAGCAATTTTAATGGTTGTAACACAAAGCAACGTATGTGATGAGAAAACCACACTATCTTCACTGTTATGATTTAAGTTTAAAATTTATTATTTATCATTCTCAATCAATATCTTGATCATAAAAAATACTTCATACAATAAAATTTTACATGCTTTCTCCAGTAGTGTTTTACGACACAATAAATCCATTCTTTTATACGTTACGAACAAAATGAAACATAATTCCCTGTGAAAAAGGGGAGCACCCTATGATTATGATGCACTCACAAATATCAAAAGCAATCACCCATGAAAAATCAGCAAAGGGTGTGATAATGCTCGCCTATTGCCATAAGTATAAAGATACCGCTCTACAAAGATGCCAATACACAAAAATATTAATGCGCAATGAATCCTATGTCTTATCACAAACAAAGCCATAAAATAGATGTGCAAATAACACGAGATCTTGTTTACAGAAAGCAGGGATATAACGAACACCATGGCATTCTTTTTCATGAACACCCTTTTTCATTAACTCCACGGCATTCCTATTTTCACAGAGATATTCATTCTTGCTCTTGCTTTTACAGTCAACAATAGCGCATAACAAAAAAGCAGGATAAAGTGCGAAAAGCTTTGAATAAAAAAGCGAAAAAGAATAGGTGAGAGATGAAATTTTTTGTAGATAGCGCCAATATTGAAGAAATCCAAGAATTACAAAATTTAAGCCTTGTTGATGGTGTGACCACCAATCCCTCTCTTATCCTCAAATCAGGACGCAATATTCTTGAAGTGACAAAAGAAATTTGTTCCCTTGTTAGCGGACCTGTTTCTGCTGAAGTTGCAGCAACAGAATTTGAAAACATCATGAAAGAAGCAGCTATTTTAGCAAAGGTTGCTGACAATATTTGCATCAAGCTTCCTTTAACACTTGATGGATTAAAAGCTTGTAAAGCCCTTACAGCAGAAGGATTAAAAACAAATCTCACACTTTGTTTTTCTGCCAATCAAGCCTTACTTGCTGCTAAAGCAGGTGCAACATTTGTTTCGCCTTTTATCGGAAGACTCGATGATTGCGGAATCAATGGCAATGAACTCCTCCATGAAATTCGCACAATTTATGATAATTATAACTTTAAGACACAAATCTTAGCTGCTTCAATCCGCACCGTTAATCATGTTAAAGAGGCAGCCTTAAGCGGTGCTGACGTTGCAACAATCCCACCCGCAATCTTAAAAGCACTGATCAAGCATCCTCTCACCGATAAAGGATTGCAAATATTTCTCGATGATTGGAAAAAAACAGGACAAAATATTGCTTAATGGCGAGAAATCTTATGAGAAAGATCTTTTGCAAGTGATAAAAAAATCTGCTCAGCTAACTCTTCTGCCACACGTTTTTTTGCATCTTCTTCTGCTTGCATCGTTGCATATTCTTGACGAAGTCGTTCAAAAGATGCATTCATGATTGCTGTTCCTTTTGCAACAGGCATATTTTTCATATCCTGCAAGATATAGGAAGCTCTGCTCATAACAGTTCCAACAGAAGGTCGTCCCTCTCTCTTTTTCTCAAGATCAACCTCTATTTGCATTGATTCTCTTGTAAAGACAGATATCTGCAATGCCAATTGATAAGCTGGAGTTAAAGATTTACCACCATTGCCATACAGCAAAAACAACAAATGATTACGCACCATTTGTCCAAAACGATCCGAAGGCTCTTCCACAACAATAGAGGCAAGCTTTGCTGCAAGCCCCAAAGAAGCTTGCCCAGAAAGGTGCTCAGCAATAGAGTTCTGAGAAGCAACAGAATCCTGATAAGTAATAGAATTCATTGCCCTTAAACTCTGCGACTCTTGACGATAGAGCGGCTCAACTTTGCATCCATATAAAAGAGTTAACAAACCAGCTATACTGACAAGCAAAAAACTTTTAAAAAACAACATTTACAATCCTTTGTGGAACAATAATGATTTTTTTCATAGGCTTTTCGCCCAGCTGTGTCTGTACGAAATCTAAAGCCAAAACCGCTTCTTTAATCATCGTCTCACTCGCTGTTGCTGCAACCCTCACTTCACCGCGTTTTTTACCATTAATTTGTACCGGCAAAATATAGCTTTCTTCAACGATTAATGCGGGATCATAAATGGGCCAAGCAAGCGCAGACATTAAAGTCCTCTCCCCTAAAGCAGCATGGCATTCTTCAGCTAAATGGGGCATAATCGGTGCAATCATAGCAAGAAAAAAATCCACGGCTTGACGGAGAGAGGCTTTCATTTCACCCTCAAGATCAGCCACTTTATTTAACAAAGGTGCCATAATATTCAAGAATTCATAAAGACGTGCAATAGCGCGATTAAAAGCGAATTTTTCTAAATCATCTTCTACAGCCTGAAGCGTACGATGTGCAACCTTTGAAAGTTCCAAAGCCACCCCCTGATGCCCTGCACAAGGGGCCACATCCCTTAACACAACAGCACTCAAAGCCACATGGCGCCAAACACGTTGCACAAAGCGATGCGCACCTTCAACCCCCGATTCTGTCCAGATAACATCTCGCTCGGGAGGTGAATCAGACAATACAAACCAACGCACAGTATCGGCGCCATAGGAAGCAATAATGTCATCCGGATCAACAACATTCTTTTTTGATTTTGACATTTTCTCAATTAAGCCGATCGTCACTTCGCTTTGATCAGTTAATTTATAAGCCTGACGCTTACCATCTTTTTCAACAATCGAAATTTCTGCTGGAGAAACCCACCCTTGATCATCACGATAGGTTTCATGCACCACCATCCCTTGGGTAAACAGCCCCTTAAAAGGCTCATTCACCGTCACATGACCAACTAATTTCATAGCACGCATAAAAAAGCGCGCATAAAGAAGATGCAAAATCGCATGCTCAATTCCACCAATATATTGTTGTACAGGCAACCATTCAGTGGTTGCTTGTTTCTCAACAGGTTCTGATGCAAAAGGAGCCGTAAAGCGTGCATAATACCAAGAAGAGTCAACAAATGTATCCATGGTATCCGTTTCACGTTTAGCAGGTTTCCCACAGGAAGGACAAGCAACATCCTGCCACCTTTCATGCCGCGCAAGAGGATTGCCTGGTTGATCAAAAGTAACATCATCCGGCAACACAACCGGCAAATCGGAACGTGGTACAGATACAACGCCACACGTTGTACAATGGATCATCGGAATGGGACATCCCCAATAACGTTGACGCGAAATTCCCCAATCACGCAAACGAAATTGCACAGTCTTTTCTCCCTGCGATTGCCCATTAAGCACTTGCTCCCCAAGCCTTTTGGCTGCTTCTTCAAAGGCTTGTTGCGGTGTCAAACCATCCAAAAAGCTGGAGTTGATCATTACCCCATCACCAACATAAGGCGTTTCAGATATGACAAAATCTTCTTTTTCAACCCCTTTGGGCAAAACCACCGGTTTTATCGGAAGGTCATATTTACGCGCAAAATCAAAGTCTCTCTGATCATGAGCCGGACAACCAAAAACAACCCCCGTTCCATAGTCCATCAGCACAAAATTAGCGATATAAACGGGTATATGCACCGTTGAATCAAAAGGATGCACCGCTACAAGAGGGGTAAGAAAACCTTGTTTTTCAGCTGTTTCAAGTGCTGCTGTTGTTATTGCCCCGCTCCGACAACTCTCAACAAAAGCCTCTAGTGCTTTGTCTTTTTTTGCCAAAGCTTGAGCAATGGGGTGGTCAACAGACAGCGCTAAAAAGGAAGCGCCAAACAACGTATCAGGACGCGTTGAATAACACACAACCTCATCAAATGCCTTACAAATATCCTCAGCATTCTTGGCATCATCCGCATCCCTTGCATTACCAGTATTCCTCGCGTCATCAGCTGCCGACTTTAAAGCCCAACGAATCAGCAAGCCTTGGGATTTGCCGATCCAATTTTTTTGCATCGTGCGAACTTTTTCCGGCCATTGATCCAGTTCTTCAAGGCCTGTCAAGAGATCTTCACTAAAGTCGCTAATTTTGAAAAACCATTGGGTCAACTCACGTTGTTCAACCAACGCCCCCGAACGCCATCCCCGACCATCAACAACCTGTTCATTGGCCAAAACGGTATGATCAACGGGGTCCCAATTCACCTTAGCCACTTTACGCGCCACCAATCCCTTTTGATAAAAATCAAGGAACAGCATTTGTTGACGGTGGTAATAGTCCACATCACAGGTTGCAAATTCACGTGTCCAATCGAGTGAAAGCCCTAATTGCTTTAATTGCCCACGCATGACCGCAATATTTTCATAGGTCCAAGTTTTAGGATGAACTTTACTTTGCAAAGCCGCATTTTCAGCCGGCATACCAAAAGCATCCCAACCCATAGGATGAAGCACATTAAAGCCTTTTGCGCGTTTATAGCGCGCAACCACATCTCCCATAGCATAATTACGTACATGCCCCATATGAATACGCCCTGAGGGATAAGGAAACATCTCTAAAACGTAATATTTTTCACGACTATCTTCCCCCACAGTCTGAAAAATTTTCTTTTCATCCCAAATTTCTTGCCATTTTTTTTCTCGTGCCCGTGGATTATAGCGTTCACCTAACTTATAATGTTCAACTGTCATTCCCATTATACTCTTTTAACAAAACTGAACCAAAAAACTTGTTTTATTATGCTTGACCATGGATTAACCTCATCGTCAACAATTTCATGAAATATTTCCTTAAGTATTTTATAAAAACAATCAACCCCTGAATAAAAATTGAACAAAAATGGTAACAAAAACATGAATATACACATCCCCCCTCATAACTCTTCCATTGAAGCATGGGAAAACCTGCAAAAAGACATTGCGGCAATATGCCAAGAACGACAACGCCCCATAGAAGAAATTGAACTTATCGCTGTTTCAAAAACTGTTTCTGCCGCTGATATACGCCCCCTTTTGCAAGCCGGTCATGCTCAATTTGCAGAAAACCGTGTGCAAGAAGCTACCGCAAAATGGCCCGATTTACGTCAAGAATTTGAAAATATTAAACTTCATCTCATCGGACCTCTACAATCCAATAAAACCGCTGAAGCTGTCAAACTTTTTGATGTTATTCAAACGGTTGATCGTGAAAAAATAGCCAAAATTTTGAGCATAGAAATGCAAAAACAAAAAAGGCACCTTCCCTGCTATGTGCAAGTCAACATTGGCTTAGAACCACAAAAAAGTGGTGTTGATCCACAAGAAGTGATCCCTTTTGTTTCTCGATGCAAAAACACCTATGGGCTTGATATTATCGGTCTTATGGCCATCCCCCCTGTCGACGAAAACCCCGGTCCTTATTTTGCACTCTTAGCACAGTTGGCAAAACAAGCCGGTCTTCCAAAGCTTTCCATGGGCATGTCTAGTGACTTCAAAACCGCTCTACAATTTGGCTCTAATGTCCTTCGTATTGGCTCTGCTTTATTTGGAAAACGTCCTGTGTAAAGCAATTTCGCTTCATATAAAGTCATTCCCCCTTCATATAAATTCCTATTGAAAACTCTCCGAACAAGCCAAAAACAACAGAAATGAGAAAAAATATTCCCCTCAATCGCGATAAAAGCGCAACTCTAGCAGAAAAAATTCCCGTCCCTTTTTTACCCCCATCCCTTTTTCACCCTATGCGCAAAATGAGCAAAAGCTGCTCTTCCTAATCTTCTCACCAGCACATCCCTAAACCTGTACAATGACTTCAAAATTGTCCTATTGGCTCTCCCGGTTCTTCACCTTGACTCTGCTTTATGAAGAGATGAGCCAGCGCCGTCCTACACTCCCCTCACAACGTTGCGATAACCCTTAAGCCATTGAAAAAACTTCATGAAAAGACATGCCTTTCTTGTACAGTTTTACGCCACGCAAGACTTCTCCTCTTATCACATACAAACAAATGGTTTTGATTGATTCACCATAAGAGAGATTTTAAATGAGAGAATCTAACGGTCTTTAAGGCTCTCATTCAAGGTGAATAACGATATATTACCATGATACATAAACATATTGACTTATCTTAAAGCACCTCCCTCGACCATCTTTCCAGAAAAAAAGAAACAACTATTTGTAAAGGTAAAATGATAAGAACGATAAAAGTAGTTTGTACATTAATGAAAAAAGATCGCAAAATAACTAAAAGATAAAAGAACATTCCAGTTGTCGCGACAATTTTCGTAAAAAGGGGCACTTTACCAACTTCTCCGATATGCCCTCACTTCAATACCATCAAGCAGGCAAAGAAAAGATTCGAAGACGACACCCAATAAAACCGATGCACGACAAATGTCCTACGCCCAAGAAAATATATAAAACCATACGAAACAACAAGGGGGCCATTATAAGAACAACAACAGCTCAGCAAAGGACAACAAAGGCTTTCCACACACTGAACGTAAAATACGGTCGATATTCAACTGAAAAAAAATAAAAAAAACCGTGCGTATGCACAAAACACATACACGCAAAACAACGGCAACGAAGCCGAATTTAATAACAGTCTCATTTTCTTAACCAGTTATTATAAATCAAAGGAAAACCACCAACTTTTCAGATACGAAATTCTTCTAATTTTAAAATTAAATTAAGAAAAATAGTGATATATTTTAATATCTTATAAAGTGTGTAATAGTCATTTGAAATATATCATTATCATACTGTTTTAATAGAGATAATTCAAAGAGGATTAATATAAGAAATTTTGCTTCATATGTAACTTATACGATACATAACTCAACACCTGTTTATGGAAATGCATGTAGTCCCAGTGGTTTTGCTAATAACATGGTTTCACACGCCCCTACACTAGGAGGTCAGGGAGGACTAACAGGTGCAGCAGGGGGATTTTTGTTTGGAGGACCAGCAGGCGCTCTTACAGGTGGAACTGTAGGTTTGGGAGGGGGACTCATTGGAGGTTCTATTTATAGCTTTGGACAGTCTGCTTGAAATTATTGGTTCTAATTTATAAAAAGTAGCTACAAAGCTATCTCTGAAATTAGTAGTTTTGTAAATATATTTGAAAAAACATACCAAAGTAAAATATCTACATCTATGAATAAAATAGTTTTCAGAGATATTTAATATAGATTACATTTTATAATTAAGACTTTTTTATAATGAATATTCATTATGAAATCATAGGAATATTTTTCATACTAATTAATGACTCCTAATAGCTGCCATTCCTTTTAAAATATTCTGTGGTGTGGATTGGAAATTATCTATTATAATGGCATTATCGTCAGTAATTCTGTTCATTATTTTTGATATTTTGCTTTATATTAATGGGAGCTATTCTTTTAGAAACAAAAAATATTCTCATCAAGAAAGCGCTCTCATTCCCTTTGCCTTTTTTATAGGGTATTTTTTAATTTCTTTTATGTTTTTATAAAAAGCTCTGTACTATGATAGGTTCTACCACATTTGCCTATCCTAAATAAGTAAAAACTCTCTTTAATATCATCACATCAGATTTTAAAAATTGACTATTCCAATCTTTGTCCTTTAGTCTACCCTTAAAATGAAATGAAAAGCTGATGGGGAAGTTTTGCCTAAAAAATACTATGGCGGATTTTTCCAAGCATAATAAAAGAGGGAAGCATGATTGAAAAGATTTATCCAATATCAGAAGATATTAAAAAAAATACTTTGCTTGATGAGGAAACTTATAAAAAATGGTATCAAGAAAGCATCAATGATCCAGAAAGTTTCTGGGCAAAACATGGTCAACGCATTGAATGGTTTAAACCTTTTACAAAAGTAAAAAACACTTCTTTTAATGGAGATGTATCGATTAAATGGTACGAGGACGGGATAACAAATGTTGCCTATAATTGTATTGATCGCCACCTGAAAACCCATGGCGACCACATTGCACTCATTTGGGAAGGGGATAACCCTTATCATGATAAAAAAATAACCTATAACGAACTTTATGAACATGTTTGTCGTTTTGCTAATCTTTTGAAAAGCCACGGCATTAAGAAAGGCGATAAAGTAACTATTTATCTCCCTATGATTCCCGAAGCAGCCTATGCTATGCTCGCTTGTGCTCGCATTGGTGCTGTTCATTCGGTGATTTTTGCTGGCTTTTCTGCTGAAGCAATAGCAGGGCGCCTTGTTGACTGTGAATCAACCTTCGTTATTACCGCTGATCAAGGCTTGCGTGGTGGCAAACAGATCAACTTAAAAGACACTGTTGATCATGCCATCGAGATTGCCGCCCGTCAAAACATGCATGTCAACCAAGTCATGGTTATACGACGCACTTGTGGACCCATTCAATGGGTAGAGGGGCGTGATTTTTGGTACCATGAAGAGATAGCGCATGCTAAAATAGACTGTCCAGCAGAACCCATGAATGCTGAAGATCCGCTTTTTATTCTTTATACTTCAGGCTCAACTGGCAAACCGAAGGGTGTTTTGCATACCACCGCAGGCTATCTTGTTTTTGCATCAATGACCCATCAATATGTTTTTGATTATCATCCAGATGAAGTTTACTGGTGTACAGCTGATATTGGCTGGATTACGGGGCATTCTTATTTGGTCTATGGACCGTTATGCAACGGTGCGACCACTTTAATGTTTGAAGGCACGCCAACCTTTCCTGACAAGGGCAGATTTTGGGACATTGTCGATAAACACCAAGTCAATACGCTTTATACTGCCCCAACAGCTATCCGTACTTTAATGGGAGCAGGAAATTCATTTGTTGAACGCTCAGCAAGGACATCTTTGCGTCTTTTAGGGACCGTGGGAGAACCGATTAATCCAGAGGCATGGAAATGGTTTTATCATACCGTTGGAAATGACCGTTGTCCAATTCTCGATACATGGTGGCAAACAGAAACAGGGGGACATATGATCACCCCTTTGCCCGGTGCAATACCCCTAAAAGCGGGATCAGCCACGCGTCCTTTTTTTGGTGTTCAACCGCAAATTGTTGATGCCGATGGCAATGTTTTAGAGGGGGAAGCAGAAGGCAATCTTTGTATCAGTGATTCATGGCCTGGACAAATGCGAACGCTTTATAAGAATCATGAACGCTTTATTCAAACTTATTTTTCCGCCTATAAAGGAAAATATTTTTCAGGTGATGGCAGTAAACGCGATAGTGATGGCTATTACTGGATTACGGGACGCGTTGATGACATTCTCAATGTCTCTGGACATAGGTTAGGAACCGCTGAAATTGAATCAGCCCTTGTTTCTCATCCAGCTGTATCAGAAGCGGCTACTGTAGGTTACCCGCATCCCATTAAAGGACAAGGCATTTACAGTTTTATCACGCTTATGGAAGGAATAACCCCAAGTGAAGAATTGCAAAACAACCTTATAAAACATGTCAGAAAGGAAATAGGCTCCATTGCCATATTGGATAAAGTTCAGTTTGCTCCGCAACTCCCCAAAACGCGATCAGGAAAAATTATGAGACGTATTTTACGAAAAATTGCTGAAAACGATTTTGATAATCTTGGAGATATTTCAACCCTTGCAGAACCACAAGTTGTTGAAGAGTTGATTGCTAACCGACAAGATTAAAGAAACCAAACTTTACTATAAAACAGGGTGGTTTTTATTTCTTTTGCTAAAATTAGCTCAGCATTGTTATAAAAACCACCGATAAGAATTAAGAAAATAATTTATGAGAAGCTCAATAACGTTAACAAAAAACGGGTTTCTTCATAATAAAAAAGGAACAATTAAAAAAACTTCCAAATTGGAATAGGCCAGAATTGGAGGATAAATGCGAACAAGAAAATGAGATAAAAAGAACAACAGAACCTTTTTGAATCGTTTAATGCCTACCCAATGCAAAAAAAGCCTCTAAGCAAAAAGGCAAGATGATTTTCATGTTTATGCTAGAATCACTTTGAAATTCCTGTTAAAATCATAAATAAAGTTAAAAAGAGCAAGTATAAGTGATGATATTCTTGAACAGGAATATTTATCGACAACAAAAGCGTAGAAAAAAACATGAACTCTGAAATGAACAAATTTACAACAAAAGCTTAGCATGATGAAAGAAAGCTATAATTTTTAGAATAAATAATGCAATATAAGATCAGGAGTAATAATAAAAAGTGATTCATTTTGAAAATGTCGGTCTGCGCTATGGAATGGGCCCGGAGGTCCTTCGTGATATTAGCTTTCATATTCCTGCTGGATCATTTCAATTTCTCACTGGTGCCTCTGGAGCAGGGAAAACATCTTTAATGCGTCTGATGTTTTTGGCGCTCAAACCCACCCGCGGTCATATTGATTTATTTGGAACAGATACAGCTTTACTCAAACGACAAGAACTCCCTGCACTACGACAACGTATCGGTGTGGTTTTTCAAGATTTTCGTTTGCTCGACCATATGACCACTTATGAAAATGTTTCCTTACCTTTACGCATTAAAGGACAAGAAGAGGCAACCTATCGCAGTGAAGTAGAAGATCTTCTCTGTTGGGTCGGTCTTGGAGATCATATTCATGTTTTACCACCGGTTCTTTCTGGTGGAGAAAAACAAAGGGTCGCCATTGCACGCGCGCTTATTGATCAACCAGAAATTCTGCTTGCGGATGAACCAACAGGAAATGTTGATCCGCCCTTGGCAAAACGCCTTCTGCGTTTGTTTATTGAATTAAATCGTTTTGGAACAGCTGTTATCATTGCCACCCATGATATCGCCTTAATGGAACAAGTTGCAGCACGGCGTATGCTTCTCCATAATGGACGGATGACGATTCATGAATAAAGTTTTTTCCATTTTTACCAACAATAAAAAAAACACAACAGCGATTATTCCCAGTAACAATATTTCTGGAAAAGCATTGGTTGCCGTAATTGCTATTATGACATTTCTCTCAAGCCTCACCTTAATTGGTGTTGATTTAGTCCAGCGTTCTGCTAAAAATTGGAGCAATCAGATTAGCTATGAAGCAACAATACAAATACGCCCCGTTGACAATGTTGATATCAACAAAGCACTTCATGATGCTGTACAATTGGTTAAAACCTTTTCCGGTGTGCAAGATGCAAAAATAGTTGACCAAACAGCCACGGAAAAGTTACTGGAACCATGGCTTGGAACCGGTTTTAATTTGAACGAACTGCCTCTTCCCCGTCTTATTATTGTCACCCTAAAAGAAAATGCAGAAAGCGATTTTGCCGCCATCAATCATGCCATTAAAACTCAAATTCCAGGTGGTCAATTTGACGATCACCGTTTTTGGGTCAAACGTTTTACAACCATGGCATTTACCACAGTTTTCATTGGTTTTTCAATTTTAGCATTGGTTTTAGGCTCTCTTATCCTCACCATCATTTTTGCCACCCGCAATGCATTGGCAGAAAATGCCCATATTATCAATGTGTTATATTTCCTTGGGACTGAAACCCTTTTCATTGCGCGCCAATTTGATTGGCATTTTTTTAAAACTGCGCTGCGCGGAGCCTTATATGGGGGGCTTACAAGCATATTTTTATTTTCAGCCTTTTGCCTCTGGTCGAAGTATAATCTAGGAAGAGCAAAAGCCAGCCAAGTAACGGCTTTGTTTGGACATATTTCCATAAGTTCCATTCCTTATGGAAAAATCATCCTCCTTATTATTTTCGTTTCTTTTCTCACTACTCTTACAAACCGCATGACTATTTTAACGCAATTGAAAAAAATCGATCAATGTGAAAATGGTTTATTTTAATTTATGACTCGCAGCTCTAACTCATCAACGCAAAACTATTTAGAACACTCTGTTGCAAAACGGCTCCATTATAATTGGTCTCTCGGCTGCTTATTTCGCTATTTTCCACCCACAACCCTTACTCTTACTGTCATTTTTTTCATTTTTTGGGGTGGTTTTATTATTTTTTCTGAAAAAACCGAACAGCTTTCCCCCCCAACGCCTCTGCCCAAAGCCGATGCCATCATTGTGCTTACAGGCGGAGAAAACCGAATAGAGATAGGACTTCATCTCTTACAAAAGGGGCTTGGTTCACGACTCCTCATCAGTGGTGTTAACACCTCAACCAATCTAAAGGGTTTTATGCATAATATGCATATTAGCCCACGGCTTGTATCCTGTTGTATTGACATTGGGCATCAGGCAATTAACACCAGAGGAAACGCTGAAGAAAGTGCCGCTTGGATTAAAAAACACCATTATAAAACCCTTTATATTGTCACCCATGACTACCACATATGGCGCTCAATGCGTGAGCTTAAATATCTCATGCCTGATATCCATTTCATTGCTTACCCTGTTAAAAAAAGTAATGCGGAAAGCACAATACAACAGATCAATCAATTCCGCATTCTTATAATCCAATATATTAAAACGCTCCAAGTCTACATCAGAACAGCCTTCTGATCTTCCCCCCCCCCAGCCTTTCCTCTGACTTTTCCCTTGGCCTTTCCCCTTTATGACTTTAAACTTTTTTATCCACTCCACTGTCCGCTCAAGAGCCTTACTTTAAGCTTAACCCAGTCAACTATTCCCTCAATTTTTATATTTCTTACGTGATCATTTTCCCACAAATATACACTACCCACACTATCCGCATGATGATTGTAACGATATTCTAAACACTAAAACGCTTGCTTTATTCGATGATTTTTCTAGTGCTATGGCTTCACATCACCCACAACCCTAAATAACAATAATAAAAAACACTAAAATCATTAAGAACTGTATTAGACTATAAACTCTCAACCAACAGATATACAATCAAGCCATAAGACAATAACGTTGACATCTCCCCGGAACCTTAGACAATACATTGATTTATAATAATATAGTGTTGCTCATATTGAATTAGAAACCCGAATAGCGTAAGATTTTCTTATTTCAAACTTGTTTATCTTGAATCAATCAAAATCATTCCTTTTCACCTCATAAGTGGGGTTGGCGTATGAGTAAAAACTGTTAAAGAAAGGACTAAAATGGTTTTTCATGAATCGTCTTAAGTGCCAAGAGCTTATCGCAACATTCTAAGGCTGGCAAAGTGTGTGATGATGTCGGCTTAATCCTACACAAGCGTAAAGATGGGGATGCTCAATGAATGACTTTATCGTTATAAAAAATGAAAGTCTCTTTCTCATCTCATTTAAAGATTAGCTTCTTTTGATTAGATCCCAACTGCTGGTCAATATTCTACTCTATCAGACGCGACAAGCAACCCCTTATCTTCATGCAAAGCAAAACGCCCCAAGACACCTGTCACTGTGTTGTACCTTCACCCGCTTTAAAAAACATCTCTCACAGCACAGATCTATCAATGCCATCTCACAATATATTAAGACAACCCTTATCAATAAAGTTCTCCAGACATATTATAGAACCACCGTAGGCTTCATAAAAGGAGCAAACCACACACCTCTCCCATATCCCCAAACGTGTCCATAACAGCCCTTATCACTTGAGAGCATACAAGAACATTTTTATGCCTTTTTAATAATAACATGCTCTATTTGTGACGTATAAGAAAAGATTTTAATTGCTTCAGTATAAGAGATGAGCAACGAACACCAGAAAAATCATCAAAGCACTGCTTGGATCTGGAATAAAACTGTACAAGAAAGGCATGCCTCTTATAAAGTATCTCAAACTCCAAGGGCTCATTGCAACACCCACGAGTGAGCAAAATGTATGAGAGTGTTGGCTTGCTCTTTTCTGAAACGTAAAGAGGAGGCGCCCTATAAATTTTATACACTTCATTGGAGCTTTATCGTTATACTCTTGTACAGGCTGCCGTCGTAAAATGAGTTTTACGAGCATTGAGAGATGTTCTTTTAACACAAGCACATGAATATGCAACGCAAATATATTCCGCTTGGGGCGGGCGTTTTTTCTTCGTAACGGACGTGACCCTATTAATAGAACAAAAGGAACAAAAGCGGGTGGCAATAAAGCAAGTTCCACTTTGCTTCCTCCTTTATAGGGTTCACTCTCATATAAAGCGCGACAAGCAATCCCTTAAAGATATTCACCCCTGTCGCTAAAGCTCATATCTCAAAACTTTAACTTCCTTATTGCATAGGATGTTTTATGATCAATACCCTATTGATGAATAAAGACTAGAGCTCTTTATCTTAAATAAGAATCCTAAATACCCTATGATTCTCTCATTGCAAATATGCTCTCTGTTGAATCAACCCAAATCACTTGCTTAAACGTCATAAGCAGGGCTGGTATGTGGTTAAAAACTGTTAAAGAAAGGACTAAAAATGCCTCTTATGAATCGTCTTAAGTGCCAAGAGCTTATCGCAACATTCTAAGGCTGGCAAAGTGTGTGATGATGTCGGCTTGTTACTTCACAAACGTAAAGATGGGGGGTGATCAATGGATTTTATATTATTCCAGGGGGCTTTACCATTATACCATTCATGGTCAACGCCGTGAAATAGGTGTGACTACTTTAAGAAATGTCTCTTAAAACAAACCCGTAGATTAGCAACTGGGTGGCGCTCTGTTTTACGTGAGAGGCGTGACCCATTAAGAAAAACATGCCCCCCTTATAGACCACCGCAAACTTCAAGGGCTTATCGCTACACCCACGAGTTGGCAAAAATATATGAAAGTTCCATCTTGTTAGAACTCGACACTATTTTACCGCACAATGGATAACTTAACCTTTTCAGTTTCTCGCACTTCCAATTTTGGCAGACTGCGTACAATTTTCATGGTTTCTAAACTTACCGTAATAACCCGTTGAAACAATTCTAAAGGATAGGCTGGATTACCCACCGTCTCAACAGCATAGCGGTTGGCATCATTCACAATGCCGCTCGCTTTATCCGTTTTGACAATCTGTCGCTCCATCACCCATTCAAGAGCAGACCTGCCATTGACCACATAATCATAAGCTTCAAGAGGAATATTTTGCATGGTGATATTCGCATTGTAAACAACAGTACTTTTATCAATAGCCCCGCGCTTACCGGCAAATTTCATCGCTTGAACACGATAGAAACTCACCGCATCAGAAATCACCCAAGTTTTTGGATCGCCTTGTTTATAGGTCACCGGATAGGGCTCAACCTCTTCGTAATTCATGTGCAAATCACCAAGCTTTCGCCCCGCTTCCACAAAAGCCCAAAAGTCTTCTGCTTTTTTGACCGTTGGAATTCGCGGCAATTCTTTAGACAGATTATGCGCATAACGCGCACGATAATCTTCCGAATGCAAGACCCCATAAATATAATAAAACAAATCATCCTTTGTAATTACTTCACCAGGATATGCCGCCTTAAAATAAGCTAACCCTTCATCTGTGAGTGCATCACGCCGCTCTAAACCAGCTTTTTTGCTTTCCTCTGCAAGGTTGGCAAATAAATGAACCAAATTTCCTTCTTTATCTTCTAAAGCACCATCTTCATAAACATACCGTGGAAAACATTGACCATTCTCTATCACTTGATAATCAATCAAATTCTTAATCATAAGAACAGAAAAACTCTTTTTTCCTCCTATACCTGTAACTTGTATGACCCTATTTTCAACTGTCTTTTCTAGAGGAAAAATACACGGCATTTGATATACTCTCTCATTGAAAGTACGATTATAATAGAGCCACTGTCGTGTAAAAGGACGATACAAACTCTGAACTAAGCAATCATTTTCAAATTCGGAAACTTTTCCTCTTACTAATTCTTGTTTAACATTATGACTCCAACTGATCTTTGTAACATCCGTGTTAACAAAATCGTTTACAGCATTTGTACGTACCTTGCGATCAGCATGTCCATAAGCGCTATTAAAACGTTCCACTTCATTATTATAAAAAGCAATCATATGGCTCATATTGCTCTCTAAAGCTTCACGGCTTGCATTATATGCCCATGCATCACGACTGGTTACAATACCACAAGAAAAATTTTCAAAGAGTCTTTTATCACGACCCTTCTTGTCACCTAAAGCTAGAAATTTTTCAAAATCACTGTTGCGCTGATTGAGCCAATCACCATGTTCATCCGGTGTAATTGTCTGCCATCCATATTCATGTTTGACGCCATCAACGCTGCCTAATCGCTGAAGCTCACGGAGTTTATCTTTTGTCGTGAGATAATCGCCAATGTCATGAAAATATATTTTCCCATGTTGCTGTGCATCTGGATTTTTTACCAGAATAGAAATAGCAATGGGTGCTCGACTTCCGGCACCAAAAATTTTACCCCCTTCTTTTCGAGAAAGTTCGCCAGAGGTCCGCTGATTTCCCCGCAAATGGAAGATATAAAGACTGCTAAATTCCTCGACTAAATATTTTCGTAAACCATCCGTAGAGTGACTACTGATAAAACTCGCATTTGTCACAAAACCAATAACACCACTACTCTTTATGCGATCACTTGCCCAGCGAATAGCACGAATGTAACTATCATAAAGTGTTTGTACATAGGTTGCTTTAGATTGAACGGCATAAGTTTCTCCAATGCAACGATCCAGTTTAGGATAGCCAATATTTTTTGCATTGTCGTTTTCGCTTTTTTGTCCAGAAGAATAAGGGGGATTGCCAACAATAACACGAATATCCAGTTCTTTCTGGCGTGCCCGTCGGGTGCTGTTATCCGCCAGCAAATCGCTAATCAGATCTTTATCTTGCTCATAGAGCTGAAATGTATCGGTCAGACAAATTCCCTCGAACGGAACATAATCACCCCCCATCAGACCATGATAGGTTGTCTCAATATTAATAGCTGCAATATAGTAAGCCAGGAGAACAATTTCATTGGCATGAATTTCATGACAATATTTGTGTTTCATCTCCTCTGGTGTGATCAAGCCCGATTGCAAAAGCCGTGTAATAAAGGTGCCCGTTCCGGTAAAGGGATCCATGATATGCACCCCCGACGAACCAAGCGTTTGACCAAATTCTTTCTCTAAAACATCATTGACGGAGTGCAAAATGAAATCCACCACCTCAACGGGGGTATAAACAATGCCGAGCTTTTCTACCGTACGAGGAAAAGCATAACGGAAAAATTTATCGTAAAGCTCTACAATTAACCTCTGCTTGGCTTGTGGATCGGTAATGCCACTGGCGCGTAATTTTACACTAGCATAAAATTTCTCAAGATCTTTGGATTCCTTATTAAGATTGGCCTCATCAAGCACATCAAGCATCCGTTGCATAGCACGCGAGACAGGGTTCTCACGCGTAAACTGATAACCTTCAAACAACACCTGAAAGACAGGACGCGTGATAATATGCTGTGCCAACATCTCAATGGCATCAGCCTCTGTTATGGTATTGTTTAAATCATCACGCAGTTCCGCTAAAAACTGATCAAAAGCTTGACGCGCTCTCGTCTCTGGCTCTGCCAGAAGTCCTGTTAAGCGCGTGATATGGTTCTTGGCAATTTCCGCAATGTTGCTTGCCCAATCCTCCCAATAATCACGCGTACCGCATTTTTTGACAATCTTTGCCATGATGGCGCGCGAAAGCTCATCCACAGGGAAAGAAAGCTCCCCTTGACCATCCGTCAAAAGGAGATCAGGCGCAGAACTTCCAATTCTCGAGCTTGCAGCTTTTGAGCGAACCGGAAGATTGTCGACAACAGCTGTCACAGCCTGTAACTCACTACTTTGCGTCACCCCAATAATTTCAATCACATTGCTAATATCTTGCCCCAGCGATGCCTTATTAATCGTCGCATCAAAACGATCATCATGCGCGCGCAAAGCATTTAAAATTTGCCAAACAACCCGATATTTATCATTGTTGTTCAAAGCTTGTTCCACTGGAACCCCAGCAGGAACACCAATGGGTAAAATGACATAGCCCATCTTTTTGCCCTCAGAGCGGCGCATCACCCGCCCAACCGCTTGCACAACATCAATCTGACTCTTGCGTGGATTTAAAAACATAATGGCATCAAGCGCTGGAACATCCACCCCTTCAGACAAACACCGAGCATTGGTCAAAATACGACAAACATCATCGCCGCTCTCAGCTTTCAACCAATCAAGCAGTGCACTACGATCCTTAGCCTTAAACTTGCCATCAACATGTTCCACTTCACATTGCAAAAATGGCGCATTTTCCGCATTCCCTTGCGTATACTCAAGATATTCTTCAACCACGGCTGAAAATTCATCACGAACCAATTCAGAACTGCGAATATCTTTACAAAATGCCAAAGCACGCTGCATAGGATGTCGATCACCCCCAACATCAGCCTTCATATCTTGTTTGGTCAGCGCCTTATAACAGCCAATAATTTTCGTAGCATCATCCAGAATAAGCGCGGATTCGCTATCACTAAGACGCTTTTGAACAGCAGAACTCACCAGTTTTTCATCCATGGCTAAGACAATAACCTTATAGTCCGTTAAAAGGTTATGTTGTACAGCCCATGAAAAGCCCCGATAAAAAAGTGTTTTACCAAAAAGCTTTTCATCATCCATCGAAGCGAGAACAGCATTGGCTTCATTCGCGCGACTTTTTGCGTTATCCCCAAAAATGCGGGGTGTCGCTGTCATATAAAGACGTTTTTTAGCCCGAATAACATCATTGGAATGCACCTTCACAAAATTGGATTCATCCTCTCCCTCCAGCGTTGCTCCTGTTGTACGATGTGCCTCATCACAAATGATCAGATCAAAGGTAGGAAAACCATAGTTTTTCTGCGCATCCGCAATCACCTGAATGGATTGATAGGTTGCAAACACCACGCTCATCTCATCTGCAACACTCTTACCCGCCTGTTCTGCCAGTTTCGCTGCATCGGTTGTTGCTGGAAAAGCAAGATCACACACATCAATTTCTGCAACATCATCACTATTTTTACGACGCTTTCCTACTTGTGTATCAGAACAGACCGCAAAGGAACGCAAGCCTATTTCTGCATCCGTCGTCCATTCACGCACTGTTTGTGACATCAAGGCTAAAGAAGGCACAAGAAACAAGACAAACTTGCCTTTACCCGCTAAATCCTCAGCAATCTTAAGACTGGTAAATGTCTTACCGGTCCCACAAGCCATAATAAGTTTACCCCGATCTGCTTGCATAAGCCCCGCACGCACAAAACGCAATGCCTCTTGCTGATGGGAACGGAGTTTCTTTTTACCCTCCAGCTCAACTTGACCTTTGGCCGCAAAAATCTCCCAACGGATCGGACTTTTTTGCAAATCGGAAAGACCAATCCGATTAACAGGAATATCCTGCCCCCGTATCATTGCTTCCGCATTGTCACTCCAAGCATTCATGGTGCTATCTATGACAACACGCTGCTTAAACGGTTCCTTACCTGATGCTGAAATAAAACTATCAATATCTGCTTTTTTAATCCGATAGGATTCATCATAAAATTTACATTGGATTGCTGCAAAACCATCTTCATGACGAAGCTTTGCCACCAGATCAATACCGGTATCACGACCATCCCAATCATTTTCATGGGCCCAATCTTTAAAGGTTTGAACCTTTTCATAAAATCCTGACTGGATTGGATCATGAGTCAGATAAGCAAGAGCCAAACGCTCAAAATACGTACCCTTATCCCGTTTTGTACGCGCTTCATCACGATAAGTCTGTAAAAGCGATTGTAACGTCGTCATGTTTTCCCACCCAATTAAAAATACCTTCGATTATCGAATTTAGACCAATTCGTCAATGGCTCTTGTGTCTCCCCCAAAAGGTTTAAAATATCTTAACTTTTAGACGTTCTCTCTATTCTTGGCTGCATAATATAAGAAAACCTCTTTAGCCTATCCCCAAACCATATTGACGTATTTACTGATGTTTATCCCCTTATGGAAATAAAAGGAAAGTGTGATGATTTTAAAAATATTTTTTTGCATTTTGTAAGAAAACACAATAAAGTGCGCGATAATTTTAGGATTTAGCTTAAAAACTAAGATGGGGAAATGAACACGACACCTGTAAACACACAAGACACTAGGGAAAAAACGCCGCACACAAAACAGCGTATTTTACAATATGCGGGATTATGATTCAAAGTGTATAGCGATGACTTATCATTATAAATCAATTCGTTACCTGAATATTAACTTCACGTAGTTTCCTTGTAGTTTAACAAACGTTCAGTGCATCTCTCACATGTGGTTTTACTTCAAGAATCGCTCCCATATCCATAAGCATGAATACAGTAGCGAAACCTCTATCCTTTTTGCCTCTATTGGGATATCCTCACACACAAACAGTTACCCGTTCTTGCAACGGTTTCTTAAAATTATCGACAATTTACTTCTTTTACCTCTCATAAACATGAGAGTTATCCAAAACACGCTGCCGAATATCCTTACTACGCTTAACTGTTTACTTAGCGCTTCCAAACACTTTTTGAGGGATTAAATTTACCTAGATGTGGCATAGTTCACTTCTATTTCATTAAACATCTGCTGGATACATTTATCCGAATCCAAGAGAAAGCGAGAGTTCACACCTGGTCGTGGCAGAACAAAGGTAAAAAAACAAGGACCTTCAACCGGATTACCCAAAGACCACACATTTTTTCTCACATCTCCATTGAGATCGATAATGTTATAATTTCTATCAATATTCAAGCCACCAGTATGATAGTCTCCATTTACATATTCTGTGAGAAAACCCTTACTAAAGAGGTTTCTGATTAATGGTGAACGCTCAAGATTTATGTCAAATGGATCTATCCTTGCTTGGATAACAACATCTGCAACCTGAGTCGTTATTTCTTCTGAGAAAGTACCAACAATACGGAAAACAGAATTTTTCTCATCAATTTCTAAAATAGGTGAAGGACCAAGATCTATGCGAAGTAAACCACTATCAATTAAAGCGAGTAACTGCCTGTTCCGCACTAAAGGCGGACCGACAGCTATACGATTCATAATAGGGACAAAGTCTCTTACAAAACAAGCATGCGACTCTGGTGTCAAACCACCCCATTCAACGCAATAACGCATAGTATCACGCACATCTCTCAAAACATCGGCTGCTGCTTTGACACTGCCAGAAACATTTCCTGCGTAAGCATTTTTGAGATCATCTTCCAAAAATTCATAGATATAGCGTTTGTAATCAACAGCATTTTTGAATACAACGTCTTGTAAAGGATATAATATTTCATCAATTTTCCTAAAATCTTCGTAGTCAATGCACGTAGTCTTACCCACGGCATGATAGTATGCCCTTAACATTTCCTTTTTCAAGACTGGAAGAACATCTTCAAAAAAATCAAATTTCTTTTTTTTCTGTCGCAAAGATTTGAAGTAATCTAATGTAAAAAATTCAGCTGTATAAGCCTCAGAGGCCCCTTTCTCATTTATGGCTCTAGAAGAAAATGGAAGTCCTTGTCTTGAGAAGAGACTGATGACAGGCTCTCGCCCTGATGGTATATATTCCAAACGGCCTCTGTTCTCTTTATATCGTCCTCCTCTTCCAACTGTTAGCTCAGCTATAACATCATGCGCCGTTAGTCCCATACCCTGCACCAGCACTCGAGCATCAGGGCTAACACTTTCTATCATGGATAAAGGATAAGGAGATCTTATAAATCCTAAATTGGGATTTTTATGCTTATTTGAAGAAACAAAATCTATTTTTTGTTGCTCATTTTCTGTGAGTATATTCGTACCATGCCCAGTAGTCATAAATATAAATTCAAACGACTGCTTATAATCCCCATCTACCACAACAATAAATTCACGCTCTGATAATGGCTTAATATCAATGACATGAGATCTGATAATAGACACATCTACATTACGCGGTCTGTTTGCTGTCAATTGATCTACAACGAATTGTAAATAATTCCCTAATTCAGCACGTGATAGATAGTCATTATCGTCTATAGGTGCTCCAATATCTGTGTCTTCGGCCATATGATAGAAGTTAGAACCTATTTTACGGATACCTGCATCTTTAGCCCATTGAGCAAATGATGGTCCGTTGGTATATGGGCCAGAAACTTCACAAGTTTTATCTAAGAACATAGTCATTTGCGATGCAACTGTATTGACTAATAAATAATCTGCTTGTCTTGGCGAATGAGATCCACAACCATGTTCATTGGGATCAAATATTGTCAAGTTTATATGCACACTACTTATATAACGACGCGCATAGGCATTTATCCTTTCATAAAAACTAATTCCACGAGCCCCAAAACCGATGATAGCACAATTAATGATTTTTTTTCTGTTTGTAGCCATAGTGTCTTTCCTGTATAAACCACACGCATAGAATAAAAAGAAGAAATGATGAAATAGAGAATATGAGGATATAATTCTCTATTATATAGAAAAACCAAGTAAACATATACGCAGCTATTGCTTGTGATAAGGCGAATGCTGACACTGCTCTGCTCCAGATAATCTGCTGAATTTGTGGATCAGATGAAGACAGTTCTCCTATTAAACCAAGATATAAAGGTACAATGCCAGGGGTAGCGGCCCCCATAATAAAAGCCGATAGTAACAACGCGATCTTTGAATCAGGGAACAATAGCAATAGCAACGAAGCAAATAACTGCACAAAATTCATCAAAAAGATCATTGAGCGATACGATGTTTTCTTGGCTGCTATGCCCAATATTATGGCTCCTAAAAACGCACCAAAGGCATAAACTAGCCAAATAATAGAAGCAAAATAGGTTGATGGTATTGTGCGAAGCAAAACAAAATTCACAAGAAATAATATATATGGTATCAACGCTGCAGCGTTGATACCATATGTTAGATATATGAAATAATCTATTCGCTTAGACTTATACGACTTTTTAATGTGCTCAAAATTGGTGTTGGGGATAAACTGATAGGTTATTATAAAAAATATAAGAGTGATAAAAAAAAGTGCCCCCCAATAATAATATACTTTAATACTTGCTATCATAGGTATAAACAAAGCAGACAATAGCACGCCTAACCCCACTCCTGAGAACATTATACCACCAGAATGAGCGCGATCTTTTGGATCTATAGCCGATAACAAAGTCGGAGCAGCCACAGCTGTTAAGACCCCACCCGACAAGCCTACAATAAAACGCCATATCATGAACCATAAGCTTCCATATGGATAACAACAGCATAAAAAAGACAGCCCACTCATGAAGAATGCTAATCTCAATGCATATCTTGGAGAAGTGAGGCGTAAAATATAAGGGGATGAAAAAGCACCGATGAAGTATCCTAAAAAGTTTGCAGAACCCACCCAAAAAATATGATTTTCATCAAGCCAACCTTGGCTTATAAGATAAGGTGTTGCAGGTGTATAAGCAAAGCGTGATAAACCTATGCCAACCAAAGATGCAGCAAATCCACTCAATACGTACTTGACCGTTTTATTCATTGTTATATTAGCTTTAGATTTACTTTTTCTTAGCCCTGTATATAATGAGCATACTCGTTTTCTAACTCTGCGATAATTTGTGCTGCCGGAATAAAACGCACCAAGAAAGCGTTTTGCCCCGCCCAAAAAGGACCTATATCAAGATCTCCTCGTAAGAGCATATTTTTTTGCAGCTGCTTAAAGGCATCATAACCGTAAGGATACTCCGGAATATCCTTATCAGTAATACTCATCGCCCATTGGACAAACGACGTCATTATTGACCGCGCAGGCCTCCCAGAAATGGCTCGCGTCAAAACGGTTGGTATGGATTTATCAGACTTTAAAAGATTTTTATGACAATGGCTCGCACCGCTTTCGTTACACCCTATAAAGGCACTCCCTAATTGTACCCCCTGAGCACCCATGAGCATAACACTCGCTATATCAGCCCCAGTCATTATACCGCCCGCAGCAATTATAGGAAGTGACAAGTGCTGGGCCAAAAGCCGAGTCAAGGCGTGCGTTGATAACTTCTCGTCGAATTGTGAAAGATTAAATTGTCCTCGGTGGCCTCCTGCCTCAAAGCCTTGAGCAATTATTGCGTCCAAACCCTTGTCTGCAATTTCTTTCCCCTCCTCAAGACAAGTTGCTGTAGCCATGAGTTTGGCACCAGTCTGTCGAAAGATGTCAATGATATCATCATCAGGAATACCAAAATGAAAACTAATAATATCAGGGGATTGTGCAGCAACAGCGATAGCTAAAGCCTTATTATTTTTAATAGAGGTGTATATATTCTTAAGAGGAGTATTTAGAATCATTTCCCCACCTAAAAAATGATCGTTTAGCTTAGTTCGCCAATGAGAATCTTTTGCTGTATCCACACGCACAAAAGGATCATGACAGAAAAGATTAATATTAAACGGCCGATCAGTTAGTGCTTTCGTTTTTTGAATTAACAAAACTGCTTCATCCGGCCCCAATCCGCCAATAGCTATCGAACCAACCGCACCAGAATTAGATACGGCAGCCGCCATCTCAGGCGTCGATACACCAGCCATAGGCGCTTGTATTATTAAAGAGCGTATATTTTTAGGTAATGTAGCTAACACGGTAGCCCTCAAAATTGACTGTTTGGAAATTCATCACCTATAATTCTTTTGAGTATATAGATGGGAAGAAGTACGAATAACAACACCGCTTACTCTTGCTCCACACCGCTTAGCATCAAGTTAGCAGCAAGAAAATTAAAGCTTCGTTCATTTTCATATTCGGCGGTGATATATATAAAAAAATGTACGATTGCAACAATCCATTATCCAGATAAATTGTGATATATACAGTTTTTCTATAACCTTAAATCTACTTCATTAAGCTTGTCATGATATACCTTATTTGTTCAGCACAGTAGGTGGAAAACTATGAGCAGTTTTTTTGATGAAAGTATTATGATTTCAAGAAAAACAAAGAGAACCCAATCACTGTAAAGATCACCCCACCCTTAAGTTCTGCAAACGATATTTTGTATCTCATCTTAACCTACAAGACTTTATAATATTAAAACCAATCAACTAAAGAATGTTTAAAGCAGAAAGAAAGACTAGAGAGTTTAGACAAGAG
>NZ_CABFVS010000003.1 GCF_902150025.1 Bartonella massiliensis | reverse complement strand
ACGAAAGAATACAATGATGTTGCAGCAGCGTTTGCTGGAGTTGGTATATCTTTCACGAATATTAAAAATGAGCTTAACAAAGCTATTAACCAAGTTGTGGGGGACAGTCTTGTTAAGCAAGATGCTCAGACACATGTTATTCATGTAGGAGGAGAAAAGAACGGTACTGAAGTTAATTTTGCCAATATTGATGGTGCCTCACGGACGCTTTCAGGTGTGAAGGCAGGAACGCTTTCGGCAGAATCGAGTGATGCGGTTAATGGTTCCCAGCTTTTTGCTACCAATCAACATGTGAGTTCTGTATCTGATAATTTGCAAACAGCGGCTACGGATATAGCAAAATCGCTTGGTGGCGGTGCTGAATATAAAGAAGGCCAATGGAAAGCGCCTACTTTTAAGGTTCAGACAGTCAACGAGGATGGTAGTGGTGTTGAAGAGCAAAGCTATGATAATGTAGCAAAAGCCTTTGCTGGTGTAGGGACTTCTTTCACCAATCTTCATAATGAGCTTAAGAATGAGATTAGCCAAGTTGTTAATGATAGTCTTGTCAAGCAGGATTCTGACAGTAAGGTTATCCGCATTGGTTCAGAGAAAGAAGGAACAGAAATCAGCATTGCAAACAGTGAAGGTGCATTGCGTAGTCTTTCTGGCGTAAAAGCAGCAACAGTTTCAGAAGGCTCAACAGAGGCTGTGAATGGTGGTCAGCTTTATTCTTTAAATCAGACGCTAGCGACGTATTTTGGAGGTGGTGCGAAATATGAAGAAGGACAATGGACCGCGCCTACTTTCACATTTACAAGCTTTAATTCTGATGGCAGTTCAGAAGAGAAGAGCTATAATAATGTTGCAGCTGCCTTTGCGGGTATGAATGCTTCATTTACGCAGCTTCATAATACCATTTCCGACAATATTGAGCAGAATGCCTTGTTGTGGAGTGATGAAGATAGAGCTTTTGTAGCGCTTCATGGAAAAGGAACTCAAAGAAGCAAGAGTAAATTGAAGTCACTTTTAGATGGTGACATTTCAGAAGGTTCCACCGAAGCGATTACGGGTAATCAGCTTTATTCTCTCAATCAGACGCTAGCGCTGTATTTAGGAGGTGGTGCGAGCTATGAAGGAGGCCAATGGAAGGCGCCTGAATTCAAGGTTGCACAATTCAATAGAGATGGCGTTTCATCAGATAAGAAGGTTTATAATGATGTAGCGGGTGCCTTTGATGGCGTTAGTGAGGGTATGGCGAGTATGAATGATCGTATTACGGAGGTTGCGAGCAATCTTGATACGAATGGCTTGAATTGGAATGAAGACAAGGGCGCCTATGATGCGAGTCATAAAGGAGAATCGAGTAAGATAACGAATGTTTCCGATGGTCAGGTAGAAAAAGGCTCGACAGATGTTGTTAATGGTGGTCAGCTTTGGGAAACAAATCAGAAGGTAGAATCGGTTGAGAAGAAGGTAGATACGATAGGTCAACATGTAAAAGATATTGAAACGGCCGTGACCGATGGAGCAGTTAACTATGACAAAGGAGCGGATGGTAAGAAGAGCAATAGCATCACCTTGGTAGGGGGCGATGAAAGTGCACCGGTATTAATAGACAATGTGGGAGATGGTAAGATCGAGAAAGGTTCTCATGAAGCGGTTAATGGCGGTCAGTTGCATGATTATACAGAAGAGCAGATGAAACTTGTTCTTGATGATGCGAAGAAATATACGGATGAACAAGTAAGTAGTCTTGTCGACAATGGTATTAATGAGGCGAAATCCTATACGGATATGAAGTTTGAGACGTTAAATTATGCCATTGAGGATGTTCGGAAGGAAGCAAGACAGGCTGCGGCTATTGGATTGGCTGTGTCTAACTTACGTTACTATGACATACCAGGATCTGTAAGTGTCTCATTTGGTAGTGGTTTGTGGCGCAGCCAATCTGCCTTTGCTGTTGGGGCTGGTTATACGTCTGAAGATGGAAATATTCGTTCGAATGTATCTATTACAAGTGCTGGAGGACATTGGGGCATAGGTGCGGGGATTACTCTGAGGTTGAGATGATAATAAAAAAGAAAAGTATGTTCGTGAAGATTCTGTTTGCTCTTGCCTTACTAGGCAAGGGCGAAGGCTTTGCTAATGAGAATAATAGTATTTATACAATTCATCCACCGCACTTATCGATACCTAGGGGAGAACCAGGTGAAACACGTCGAATTATTATGCAGTTTTATGACTGGACTTTAATTTGTGACGAAAAACAAAAGCTTAAGCTTAAGCAAGGTATATGTAATGTGACACAGACTGTTCATGATCAGGAAGGAAATACCATTTTTAGTTGGTCTCTTGTTTCTACGACAAATGGACAAGCTGTGATGCTTTTTCGAACATTGCCAAATTCTGATATAAATGTTCCGATTCAAATGTTTGTGAAAGGTGTAAAAAAACCTGTTCTTATTCATTATACGCAGTGTAATGAAAAGGTTTGTTTGGCACAATCACCTGTAGGTCCAGTTTTGACTAAACAAATAGAGCAGAATAATAAAGTACGTATTTCCTATAAGATTAAAGAAGGAAAGGTATTTTCTTTTACTGTACCATTTAAAGGGTTAAACACAGCGCTTAATTCTTTGCGCCGTTAGCAATCCATCAAATATTTTAATTAAGAGCTGTTTTATCATAAATCGTCATATTGTATTTTTTAATGTTAATGATAATGTAAAATAAGTAAGAAGTTTCGTGTGATATGACAGGGAGCTGATTTATTCGCAAGAGTGAGCATTTTAAGAAGTTAAATTCACGATAAGTTATTTATATAATAAAAAATTAAATTAGAATTTTCCACAAAGCCTAAAAAATGATTACGTTGGTTGTTAGAAGAAAAAAATATTAGAAATACTCAATTTTAAATAAATAAAAATATGGCTATTCTCACAATAGGGATGAGGTTAAGTTCCTTTTTTAAACTCCATACGGATTTTTATAGTGATCTGATTAAGCACTAACATTTTTCAATTGAAGTTTTATAATAATAGATAAATCTATAATTATAGAGAATTTTTTGAGCGATAGTTTTTTTTCTATTCATGTGATAACAGCTATTGGAATTTCATTTTGTAGGACCATGGAATTTTTACTCCAGTATAATCAAAACTATTTCGTTGAATAGAACAAACAAGGCTCATGTGTTGATAAAACTATTGAAGAAAAAAGTAAATTTTTTCTTATAACCTATTTAAATATATAGGTTATTGCAACCTTAAATGTTAGCAAAGAGTATGATAGTGCTGGTTTGTTACAATTAGAGTATGCTCTGTATAAATGGTATAAAAGGAGTATAATATACAAAATTTATGTGAACGCAAACGATTAATTTATAGTTTTAAGTTCAAAAGAGGCTGGCTGGGGTTTATCAACAAGATTCAAAGTATATAAATATGTGTAAGAGCGTATTGATGTGTATAGTTTTTTATGTTCAAATCAAAAAATTAAGGTGGTCTAAAAGGTGGGCTAAAAATGATTGTTTAAGGAAAAATCTATATGTTTAAACATGTTAAAGATACAAAATGGCGCCTAAAAAACATAACTTTACGGAAACAACCAAAAGATTATAAAAAATCTGAAATGATATTAGCGTAGAACATTTTGATAATAAGAAAAGAAAGAATGTTTTTTGTATTTTATCATTTGATGCTGCATTGTTGCTTTATTTAGGAATGAGAAGAAGAGTTTTCGCGTTTATTTATTGGGGGAAACGCTCAAGGAATAAGAAAAATGACCCCATTAAATTATGCTTCGAAAGAGTCAAAACAAGGAGAATCATACGATACCGAAGCAAATCAGCTGTACGATCAGTGTGGGAATAATAAAAATAATCATTCTGCATTGTTACGAACAGAGCCATGCTCTATCCTTGTTGATATAAAGAGACAAGAGAGAAAAAAATATTGTAAACAGAAACAGTTTTTGATCCAATCTAAGACAGCTTTTGAGTTTCATAGTCAGACAATGATAGGTGCTCAAAAACCAAAAAAACGTCAAGCACCTTTTCTTCGACGGCGTTCTCAAGTAAAGTCTCCACCTCTTTATGCGGCTCTTGATTTGGGAACGAATAATTGTCGTCTTCTTATTGCATCTCCTAGTAAACCTGGATATTTCCGTGTTGTTGATGCTTTTTCACGCATTGTACGATTGGGAGAAGGTTTAATAAATAATGGTTTTCTTAATACTCAAGCTATGGATCGTGCAATTGAGGCATTAAAGATTTGCTATGTAAAGCTAAAACAAAGGCATATTAAGCGTTATCGTTTGATTGCAACGGAAGCTTGTCGTTCAGCAAAAAATGGTGGACATTTTATTCAGCGTGTTTTGGATGAGACAGGTCTTGAATTGGAAATTGTTGATCGGAAAACAGAAGCACGTTTTGCTGTTACAGGATGTAGTACACTTGTTGAACCAAACACTGAAGCAATTGTGCTTTTTGATATTGGAGGAGGGTCATCAGAAATTGTTCTCCTTGATGTTTCTCAAAAGCGTTCTTTTCGTTTAGCGAGACAAATTACCGCTTGGACTTCTCTTCCTGTCGGTGTTGTTACACTTGCTGAACGTTTTGGAGGGAATAACATTAGTTTAGAAGATTTTGAAAAAATGAAAAATTATGTGCGAGGGTTATTAAATAATTTTTCAGATCGTCATAAATTAGGAAAGTTAGCGCAAGGATCGAAGTTTCATCTTTTGGGAACCTCTGGTACAGTTACAACGTTAGCGGGGATGTATCTTAATTTAGAGCGTTATGATAGGAGGAAGGTGGATGGCATTTGGATGAATGACGCAGACATTACTCTTATGACAAAACGCTTATTGTCATGGGATATAGAAAAACGTGTCATAAATCCTTTTATTGGGAAAGAGAGAGCATATTTAGTTTTAGCTGGTTGTGCCATTTTAGATGTTATTCGAGAAGTTTGGCCAAGTCAGCGTTTAAGAGTTGCTGATCGTGGATTAAGGGAAGGAATTTTGATAGAATTGATGTTACGCGATGGTGTGTGGTGTCGTCGTAGAAAGAGCAGAGATTTCAAGCGTTAGAGAATTACATGTGGAGACAATGAATAACGATGAAAAAAACGACAAAAAAACCAACGGGTGGTTATGGAGGTTCAGGATCCCATGAATTATATCAGCGTGTCAAAAAGAAAGCTGGGACCATTAAGGCTTCGTCACGGCGATGGTTAGAAAGGCACTTGAATGATCCTTATGTACATCAGTCGAAAGTAGATGGTTATCGTTCGCGTGCAGCTTATAAACTCATTGAAATTAATGAGCGTTATAAGTTTTTGAAAAAAGGTCAAAAGGTTATTGATCTAGGGGCAGCGCCGGGAGGCTGGTGTCAGGTGGCTGAGCGTATCGTAGGGTCAAGTGATGAAAAGCCTAGTGTCGTTGGTATTGATTATTTGCATGTGGATCCATTACCTAGAGTTGCGATGTTGGAAATGGATTTTTTGCATACAGATGCACCGCAGAAATTAATTGAAACTTTAGGGACAAAACCGGATGTGGTTCTTTCTGATATGGCTGCATCAACAACAGGTCATCGTCAGACGGATCATTTAAGAACGATTTATTTATGCGAAGTTGCAGCTGATTTTGCTCTTTCGGTTCTCAAGCCTGGGGGACATTTTTTAGCAAAGGCGTTTCAAGGAGGAGCAGAAAATACGCTTCTCGCAGCATTAAAACAGCATTTTAAAAAAGTCTATCATGTTAAACCACCCGCAAGCCGATCAGAATCAGTTGAGCTTTATCTTTTAGCACTTGAATTTAAGGGAAAAACAAAAATACAAGAATAGGGCCTTCTTTTAAGAAGACTTAAACCTTACTTAACCTATTTAAATTGTGATGTTTTTTTCCCAAAGAGTTATCAGCGAGGGGCAGTTTTTCTGTTATCAATGATGAAAAACTGGTAAAATTAATGTATTGCCTATAGAGGTAGAGAGATTGATTCCTCAGTGAGTGCTTCCAATGAAATTTCTTGATCAAGCTAAAGTTTATATTCGTTCTGGGAATGGAGGTTCTGGAGCTGTATCATTTCGTCGTGAAAAATTCATAGAATTTGGGGGACCTGATGGAGGGAATGGAGGGCGGGGTGGTGATGTTTGGGCTCTTGTTGTTGATGGACTTAATACACTGATTGATTATCGCTACCAACAACATTTTAAAGCAAAAACAGGAGGGCATGGCAAGGGGCGTAATATGACGGGTGAAAAGGGTGATGATGTCATCCTTAAAGTTCCGGTTGGGACACAAATTTTTGAAGAAGATAATACAACGTTAATCTGTGATTTAACGCAAGTGGGACAGCGCTATCGCCTTGCAAAAGGAGGGAATGGCGGTTTTGGCAATCTTCATTTTACAACATCGACAAATCGGGCACCGCGCCGTGCAAATCCAGGTTTAGCTGGAGAGGAGCGTGCAATATGGCTTCGTTTAAAGTTAATTGCTGATGCGGGACTTGTTGGTTTACCCAATGCTGGAAAATCAACTTTTTTAGCTTCTGTAACGGCTGCAAAACCAAAAGTTGCTGATTATCCTTTTACTACTCTTTATCCTCATCTTGGTGTTGTACGGATTGATGGTCGTGAATTTGTTTTGGCTGATATTCCAGGGTTAATCGAAGGAGCTCATGAAGGGGTTGGAATTGGAGATCGTTTTTTAGGGCATGTGGAGCGTTGTCGTGTACTCCTTCATTTGATTTCTGCTCAAGAAGAAGATGTGGCAAAAGCATATCAAATTGTGCGTCATGAACTCGAAGCATATGGACATAGTCTCAGTGATAAGATTGAAATTGTTGCTTTAAGCCAGATAGATACGCTCACGATTGAAGAGCGTAAAGCTAAACAGGAAGCTTTGCAAAGAGTAGCGGGGCAACCTGTTATGATGTTTTCTGCGGTTAGCCGCGAAGGTTTAGAAAATGTGCTGCGGGCTGGTGCACACATTATTGAAATGTCACGTAAAGAGGAGATCGTTGGGGATAGCAGGATTGATTGAGATGGCTGTTGGATTGCAAAAACTCACACACTATAAACGTATCGTGGTCAAGGTTGGATCTGCACTTTTGGTTGATCCTCAGACAGGTTTACGCGTTGAATGGCTTAAAAGCTTGATCCATGATGTTGTTGAATTGCACAAAGGAGGCGTAGAGATATTATTGGTGTCTTCAGGCGCTATTGCTTTAGGAAGGACATTGCTACAGCTTCCTAAAGGAGCTTTGAAACTGGAAGAAAGTCAGGCATGTGCTGCGTTGGGGCAAATTGAATTAGCGAAAACCTATGGTGATGCACTCGCACAATATGGGCTCAAAACAGGTCAAATTTTGCTCACTTTATTTGATACGGAAGAGCGAAGGCGTTATCTTAATGCACGTGCAACGATAAATGTACTTTTACGTTTTGGAGCAGTGCCTGTTATTAATGAGAATGATACTGTCGCGACAAATGAAATTCGTTATGGTGATAATGATCGTTTAGCTGCACGCGTGGCAACAATGATGGGGGCAGATCTTTTAATACTTTTATCTGATATTGATGGTCTTTATACAAAGTCTCCCCATTGTGATCCGACAGCTGAATTTATTCCTTTTGTGGCATCCATTACGCATGATATCGAAAAAATGGCAGATGGTGCTACTTCAGAGTTTTCACGAGGAGGAATGAAGACTAAACTTGATGCTGGAAAGATAGCGAATGCTGCTGGAACGGCGATGATTATCACTTCAGGCAAACGTATGAACCCTCTTGCGGCGATTGATAAAGGTGAACGCAAGACTTTTTTTGCGGCCGGTGAGAAATCTGTCAATGCTTGGAAAACATGGATTTCTGGTCATTTAGATCCGTCTGGTATTTTGACGATTGATCAAGGAGCCATTAAGGCTCTTGAAACAGGAAAGTCATTATTAGCAGCAGGGGTTATTGTCGTTGAGGGAAATTTCAATCGTGGGGATACGGTGGCTATTGTTGATACAAATGGGGTTGAGATTGCGCGTGGACTTGTAAGCTATGACAAAGATGAAGCTGTCCGTATTATGGGACATAAAAGCGAAGAAATTGAATCGATACTTGGGTATGAGGCACGTTCTGCGATGGTGCACCGTAATGATATGATTTTACGCTGCATCACGAGTTTCGTTTAAAAAAGTTGTTTTGTTTTGATTGTTTTGGCAAAATGGATGGTGCAATGACTTTAGAAGAACAAATGAGAGATATGGGGCATAAAGCACGCTATGCCGCTGCAGCGTTAGCCGTTGCTTCTTCTGAGCAAAAGAACAATGCGTTGGAAATGATCGCTTTAAGTCTAGAGTCTTACTCAGATGAAATTTTTCGGGCGAATTGTCTAGATTTAGAGAAGGCTGCTCAGAATAATTTGAAAGCCGCAATGGTTGATCGGCTCAAATTAGATGAATTGCGTTTGAGGGCAATGATAGACAGTGTTCGCCAAGTTGCTCGTTTGTCTGATCCTGTTGGGCAGGTCATGAGCGCGTGGACACGCCCTAATGGGCTTCATATAAGTCGTGTACGGACACCTCTTGGTGTGATTGGTATTATCTATGAAAGTCGCCCAAATGTTACTGTTGATGCGAGTGCTTTATGTTTAAAAGCAGGCAGTGCTGCGATTTTGCGTGGTGGTTCGGATAGTTTTCACTCTTCACATGCTCTTCATTGTGCGTTGGTAAAAGGTTTAGAACGTTCTGGTTTACCGAAAGATGCAATTCAAATGGTTGGAACAACAGATCGTGCTGCTGTTGGAGAGATGCTCAAAGGATTGGGTGGAGCAATTGATGTGATCGTGCCACGTGGTGGAAAGAGTCTTGTTGCGCGTGTGCAGTCTGATGCACGTGTTCCAGTTTTTTCTCATTTAGAGGGGCTTTGTCATATTTATATTGATAAATCAGCAGATGTGGATATGGCTCGCAATATTGTTTTAAATGCGAAGTTGCGGCGGACAGGGGTATGCGGTGCTGTTGAAACAGTTCTCATTGACAGACAGGCATTAAAAAAGTTTCTTCCTGTTTTGACGGCTTTACAAGAGAAAGGGTGTGAAATTCGTGCTACGGAAGATATTGCATGTCTTATGCCAGATGTAAAATTAGCTTCTGAAGAAGACTGGTCATATGAATATCTTGACGCTATTCTTTCTGTTAAAACCGTTGAAGGGGTTGAGGGAGCCATTTCTCATATTAAGCGTTATTCATCAGGACATACGGAATCGATTATTGCTGAAGATATGGAAGTGGTGAAGAGTTTTTTTAATCATTTAGATTCAGCTATTTTATTGCACAATGCGTCTACACAATTTGCTGATGGAGGTGAATTTGGTTTTGGAATGGAAATTGGTATCGCAACAGGAAAAATGCATGCACGTGGTCCTATCG
The DNA here is from genome assembly GCF_902150025.1 of Bartonella massiliensis. Classification (GTDB taxonomy): domain Bacteria; phylum Pseudomonadota; class Alphaproteobacteria; order Rhizobiales; family Rhizobiaceae; genus Bartonella; species Bartonella massiliensis. Next base: position 20,780 of record NZ_CABFVS010000003.1, on the reverse strand, counting down.
GTGTTGAACAGTTAACATCATTTCAATATCATGTTAAAGGAAGTGGTCAGGTTAGAGCTTGAAAAATCCATTTTTTCCATGGAAAAATCGTATGCCACATGTTGAAAGATCCAATGTTGTGGGTCTTTTTGGTGGTTCCTTTAATCCACCGCATGCGGGGCATCTTCTTGTTGCAAAAATTGCCATTCGGCGTTTGCATCTTGATCAGTTATGGTGGATGGTCACTCCAGGAAATCCTTTAAAGGATTGTACACAGTTACTCCCTTTAGAAGAGAGAATGCGATTAAGTTTTAAACTTATTGATCATCCGAAAATTCGCTTAACAGCTTTTGAACAAACTATAAGGAGCCAAGTATCAGTAGATACGATTTTTCACATTCTTACCCATTACAGTGATGTAAATTTTGTATGGATTATGGGGGCAGATAGTTTTACAACGATTCATCATTGGTATCGATGGCGTGATATCGTCTCTACGCTTCCTATTGCAATTATTGATCGTCCTTTAGGCAATAGATCAGCCCTCTCTTCTCCTATAGCACATATTTATCGCCAGTTTCGTTTGGATGAGAAAGAAAGTAAGCGATTACCTTTTATCAAACCACCTATTTGGACTTATTTGCATGGACCTCTATCTTTTCAATCTTCAACAAACCTTCGTTTGAAAAAGAATGATTTTTCTTGAACAATTTATAAGTTTCTGCTTTTCTTTGGAAAAATCTCTCTTTTTTGCATTCTAGAACGATAAGAAAGGAATATTGATCTGAAAAACATTACACAAAATCGCTCTTACGATATGAATCCTTCAACAGAAAAAAAAGTTTTTTCTGTTAATGAGAGTCTTGAAACTATTCTCAAGAGTTTAGAAGATACAAAAGCAGAAGATATTGTTGCTATTAATATTCAAGGAAAGTCATCTTTAGCTGATTATATGGTCATAGCTTCAGCAAATTCGCAGCGTCATGTATCTTCTGTTGCTGATCATTTGTTACGCACTTGGAAAGATAGTGGGCAGGGGCTTGCACATGTAGAAGGGCTTTCTGGAGGTGATTGGGTATTGATTGATACAGGTGATATTATCATTCACCTTTTCCGTCCGGAAATTCGTCTTTTTTATAATTTAGAAAAAATATGGATGGCTCCAGATTTAAACAATACATCATCGATTCTCTTTGGAGATCAGTAAAATGCAAATCTCTATTTTTGCTGTTGGTCGTATGAAAAGTGGGGCAGAGCAAAAATTGGTTCAGCATTATTTGGGTCGTTTTTCTAAAAGTTCCGGAGCTATAGGATTTCATTTAAAAAAGGTACAGGAAGTACCAGAAAGTCATGCTCAAACAGCGCGTCAGCGTATGGAGGAAGAGGGAAGAAGACTTATTGAATTTTTACCTGAAAAATGCCGATTAATTGTGTTGGATGAGCGAGGAGAGTCGATTTCTTCAGTTGCTTTTGCTAAAAAATTGGGATGTTATCGTGATGAAGGCATTCGGGATGTTGTCATTGCTTTAGGGGGGCCTGATGGGCATAATGAACAAATAAGGAATCGCGCTGATTTTTTGTTATCTTTTGGTTTGATGACGTGGCCACATCAAATTGCACGTATTCTTCTTACAGAACAACTTTACCGTACCGTAACAATAGCAAATCATCATCCATATCATCGTTTTTAAATATTTGTATTAATTTTTAGCACTTATTTATATATTTATTAATATAGTTTTAGCCGACACCATTTAAAGCATTTCTCGTGTATAGGATGAGGTGTCATGGTTGGCCAAATGAAAAAGCTTCTTCATAGAAAGATGCTCTATTTATATGGGGAATGCGTGATATTTGTCATCTTGCTTTTGAGTATGTTTTTTTGCTTTTCTGTATCGCATGCGGAAGATACAATGAGGAGTATAGAAGCACATAAAGAATTGGGAGAAATTCATAAAAATATTTCGCTTTCGCGTGAGCGTGTTATTTTTCTTACGCGCCAAGTTGAGCATTTAAAAAAAGATCAACGTGTTTTGAGGGATGCACTCATAAAAGCAGCTAAAGAAGAACGTAAAATTGCAGATGATATTATTGAAAGGGAAGAAAAGCTTAAAAAAATGATAGAAATGCGGGAACAAGTCTATCAAAGTTTAAAAAGTCGTCGCGCTGAATTTGCAGAAGTTCTTGCAATTTTAGAACGTATGGGATTAAATCCACCTCCAGCTCTTATGATACAGCCAGAGGATGCGTTGGCCTCTATGCGCAGTTCTGTTTTATTAGGAACTGTCATTCCTCAGATGCAAGAGAAAACACGAGATTTAACAGAGAAGCTCAAGGAGTTGACTAATTTAAGTAATTCCATTACTACGGAATATGCGACGTTAAAGACAAAACTGCAAAATCAAGCAGAACAGCGAAAACGTCTAGAGCTTTTATTAGACCAAAAAAATAAACTACAAAAAAAATCAGAAACAGAGCTTACAGAACAGCAACAAAAGAATATGGCTCTTGCTAGAAAAGCGCAGTCTTTAGAAGAATTGATTTTAGAGCTTGATCATCAGTCAAAATTGAGCTCTGATGCATCGCTCCAGGTCCGGAAAAGTTTACAATTGTTAGAGCAGTCTAATTTTGAAAGCCGAAAAGGCTCTTTACTTTTTCCTGTTTCAGGAAAAAGAATAAAGCACTCTAACAAAAATTCGCAGATTACGCGTTTTGGTGAAATGATAGAAACAGAATCAGGAGCTGTTGTTATATCTCCTGCGGATGCTTTTGTTGCTTTTGCTGGGCCATTTCGTTCTTACGGACAGTTGATTATTCTCAATGTTGGAAATGGTTATCATATCATTCTTACTGGAATGTCGAGAATTAATGTAAAACAGGGGCAATTTGTTCTTTCAGGTGAGCCTCTGGGTATGATGGAAATGCAATTTATTGCAAATAGTGTTGCATTGGATATAGGAAAAAACTCGCCAATGCTTTACATTGAGTTTAGAAAGCAGGGAAAGCCTGTAAATCCAACTCCTTGGTGGCAGACTGAAAAAATAAGAAGGAGCCAAAATGATTCGTAAAGTTATTCTTTTGGTCGCTGGGGTATTGCTCGGCGCCTGTTCAATGATTATGGTGCAGTCTGTTGCTGCGGATAATGAAGATAATGCCTATAAAAAGCTATCCATATTTGGCGATGTTTTTGAGCGCGTGCGTAAGCAATACGTCACAGTTCCAGATGATAAAAAGCTTATTGAAAATGCTATCAATGGTATGCTTTCATCACTGGACCCTCATTCATCTTATTTGAATGCTGAAGAAGCTAAAGATATGCGGGATTCTACGAAAGGAGAATTCGGAGGTCTTGGTATTGAGGTCACTATGGAAAAAAACTTAATTAAAGTTGTTTCACCGATGGATGATACTCCCGCTTCGAAAGCAGGTATTCTAGCAGGAGATCTTATTTCAAAAATTGATGATGTACAAACGAATGGTCAAACATTGAATGAAGCTGTTAATAAGATGCGAGGGGCTCCTGGAACGCCAATTACCTTGACAATTATTCGTCCTGGCGTTGATAAGCCATTTGAAGTCAAGATTGTTCGTGATATCATTAAGGTAAAAGCGGTAAAATATCGCGTTGAGGGGGATATTGGATATTTAAGAGTTATCCAATTTTCTGAGCAGACCTTGGGTAATCTTCTAGCGGCAATTAAAGATATCCAATCTAAGATTCCTGAAGATAAGCTAAAAGGTTACGTCCTTGATTTGCGGCTTAATCCGGGTGGGCTTTTAGATCAAGCTGTTAATGTGTCGAGTGCTTTTCTCAATAAAGGTGAGATTGTGTCAACTCGTGGACGCAAAAAGAGTGATGTGACGAGATTTGATGCGAAGCCAGGTGATGTTACGAATGGAAAACCACTCATTGTCCTTATTAATGGTGGTTCGGCAAGTGCTTCTGAAATTGTTGCAGGTGCGCTACAAGATCATCGTCGTGCAACAATTTTAGGGACTCAATCTTTTGGTAAAGGATCTGTTCAAACAATTATTCCTTTGGGTGAAAATGGAGCTTTACGCTTAACAACAGCACTTTATTACACGCCGTCAGGCGCTTCTATTCAAGGAACAGGAATCACACCTGATATTATTGTAGAGCAACCACTTCCTGAAAAATATAAGGGCTATGATGTAAAAATTGGTGAGTCTGCATTAAAAGGGCATATCAAAGGGAAACGAGAGAGTAATAAAGGATCTGGTTCAGCTGCTTTTGTTCCAAAAGATCCTAAAGATGACCTTCAATTGAATGAGGCTTATAAGCTACTACGGGGTGAGATGGCTAATGCAGCATTTCCACCAGATCCCAATAAGGATATATTACAGTGAGAAACGATGTCTGTAGCTTGCAATTTTGAGGGATATTAATGGATGCAGATATTAATTTGAAGACTCTTCCTTATCGCAAATGTGTTGGAATTGTTGTCTTTAATCGAGAGGGTAAAGTTTGGGTTGGGCGTCGTTTAATGACGCCTGCTCATGCAGATATTGACATATCTCATCCTTGGCAGCTTCCTCAAGGGGGAATTGATGGAGATGAACAGCCATTAGATGCAGCCTATCGAGAACTGTATGAAGAAACGGGTATTCGATCTGTAAAGCTGATCAAAGAAGCACAAAATTGGTTCTACTATGATTTTCCACAAGAACTTGTTGGAAGCGCATTGAGCAATAAATATCGTGGGCAAATGCAGAAATGGTTTGCTTTTCAGTTTATGGGAGAGCTTTCTGAAATTGCAATTAATCCACCGCCAGATGGCAATAAAGCAGAATTCGATCAATGGAAGTGGATGGATCTAGAAACCCTTCCTTTAATTGTTGTTTCTTTTAAAAAGCATGTTTATATGAAAGTTGTTAGCGAATTTCGAGGTAGCTTTAGACCATTATAAAAGCTATAGATTATAAGAAAGCTTTTTTATTAAGGCGCTTTATACCATTTATAAATAATAAACATGTTTCTCTTTTATGTAAAGAACAGGAATATAAAATGAAAAAGTTATTTAATTTACTTATAGTTTTTACTCTCTTGAGTATTTCATCTGTTGCATTTGCAACAGGTTCAAAGCCTTCTACATCCAAAGATGCAGCAGAAACATTGCCAAATGGCGCTTCTTCTTTAACTGAAACCTACGGTTTGTGGACCATTAACTGTGGATTACAAGAAGGAAAGAAAATTTGTTTTATGCACCGTCAAGAAGTGAATGAGCAAGGTCGTGTTGTTGTGGCGATAAGCCTTCTTCTCAATGCTGAGGGTGTTGTCTCTGGTAATTTAACAGTTCCTTTTGGCATTTTGGTTTCTAAGCCTGTTCGTTTACAAATTGATGAGGGAAAAACTGTTATTGAAACTGGTATACGGACTTGTGTACCAGCAGGTTGCATGGTTCCAGTTGTTTTTGACAAAAATCATGTAGCAGCTTTACGTTCTGGAAAGAAGTTAAAGTTGGCGATGACAATCGCTGCTGCAGGAGAACCAGCTTTAAATGATTTATTTGTTCAACTCGATGGTTTTAGTAATGCTCTTAACCGTTTGACTGCTTTGCAGAAATAATTTAAAAATAAAATAAAAGCGGCCTTTTTAGGCCGCCTTTAGTTTGTGCATATAGGTTGTTCATTAAAACAATGAGATTTAAGATTAATCCTATAAGGAATATTCAGCGCTTTTAAAATTCTCAGATTATTTGCTGTTTTTTCTATTTTTACACACTATTTTTAATTCTGATATTTGGCTTCTGGGGTCATCGTCATTAAATAGAAAAACGAAGAATTTTGGCTATTTGGTTTTTTATTCATGAGATGTTGGGGTATAAAACTATTTATTCAATATACAGACTCACTTTAATGAAGGCTTTCTATACGCTTTTCTGTTTCCTTGATTGAAAGGGATAACGCATGGTTTATGCATTGCTTCGAACGATTGATTTGATGTTTGATATCTATATTGATATTTTAATTGCCAGTGTCATTTTTTCTTGGCTTTATGTCTTTAATATCATAAATTCGCGTCATCGCTTTGTTGTTTTGATAGGGAATTTTTTATATCGTCTTACAGATCCAGTTCTAAGCCGCATTCGGCGTATTTTACCAAACCTTGGAACAATTGATATTTCACCTATTGTGGTATTTATCATTATTTATTTTATTCGTACTTTCATGTGGCATGCTTACGCAAACGCGTATCTATAGAAATATTATTTGAGACGAATATATGTTTTATCAAGTTGATAAAAATAGCTTGGTTTTGTTTGTATATCTCATTCCCAAATCATCTGTTGATAAAATAATAGGGGTTGAATGCAGAGATGACGATAAACAGTATCTGGTTATACGTCTTCGTGCTGCTCCTGAAGATGGAAAAGCAAATAAAGCTCTCACTAAATTTCTTGCGAAGCAGTGGAAAATTCCATCTTCTTCTATTTCTCTGAAAAGTGGTGCAACATCTCGCTACAAACAACTTTATTTTTCAACACATTTAGAAGAGCTAAAGCAGATATGGCAATTCTTTAAAGTTCGTATCTCGTAGAAAAAATAAATAATTAAAGCCTATTAAAAAAACAGGCTTTATTTTATTAAAATCGTTATATTTCTTTATTGCGCTCAACAGCTTGCTTAATCAATTCATGAGCAAAGCTTTTATCACGCCACCCTTCAATTTTAACCCACTTTCCAGGTTCCAAATCTTTATAATGTTCGAAGAAATGTTCAATTTGCTTAAGTGTAATTTCGGGCAGATCTGTGTAGTCATGAATATTGATATAGCGTTTTGTTAATTTTGGTGTGGGGATGGCAATAATTTTCTCATCTTTACCACCATCATCTTCCATCATCAGCGCACCGATGGGGCGAACATTGATAACACAGCCAGGAAGGAGAGGACGGGTATTACAGATAAGGACGTCAATAGGGTCACCATCATCTGAAAGCGTATGAGGGACAAAACCATAGTTTCCAGGATAAACCATTGAGGTATGAAGAAAACGGTCAACAAATAATGCACCTGATTTTTTATCCATCTCATATTTTATGGGTTGTTCACCAACAGAAACTTCCACAATCACATTAATATCTTCTGGTGGATTGTTGCCCACGGGTATTTCCTTAATATTCATAAAGATATCCTTTCTTAAGATAGAAGTGAGGCTTATTACAGCCAAATATTGTCCCAAAGAGATTTTTGAAATTAGCTTGAGATTGATGTCCGTGTTTTTTCAAAACGTTTCCGTTCATTGGGATCAAGATAAAGCTTACGGAGACGAATATTTTTAGGGGTTACCTCCACAAGCTCATCATCTTGTATCCACGATAAGGCACGTTCTAATGTCATTTTAATGGGAGGCGTTAACTTTACGGCTTCATCTTTTCCAGAAGCACGCATATTGGTGAGTTTTTTTCCTTTTAAAACATTGACTTCTAAGTCATTATCCCGCGAGTGGATGCCAATAATCATCCCTTGATAGACTTTTACACCGGCATCAATGATCATAGGTCCACGATCTTCAAGGTTAAAGAGAGCATAAGCGACAGATTCACCGTTGTCATTTGAAATCATAACACCATTAACACGGCCAGCAATGTCCCCTTTATAAGGCTCATAAGCATGGAAAAGGCGATTCATAATGGCTGTACCACGTGTATCTGTTAAAAGCTCAGATTGATAACCAATGAGTCCCCTCGTTGGTGCGTAAAAAACAAGGCGGACACGATTACCGCCAGAAGGACGTAATTCTACCATTTCGGCTTTACGTTCAGACATTTTTTGTACAACAGTGCCAGAATATTCTTCATCAACATCGATAACCACTTCTTCGATTGGCTCAAGAGTGATTCCATTTTCATCTTTTTGCATCACAACACGTGGACGTGAAACACTAAGCTCAAATCCTTCACGGCGCATATTTTCAATGAGAACGGCAAGTTGTAATTCTCCTCGTCCTGAAACGTAAAAAGAATCTTTATCGGCTGATTCTTCAATTTTAAGAGCGACATTACCTTCTGCTTCTTTTAATAAACGATCACGGATGACACGGCTTGTTACTTTATCTCCTTCCGTTCCGGCAAGGGGACTATCATTGACGAGAAAACTCATCGTAACAGTAGGAGGATCAATGGGTTGGGCAGTCAAGGGGTCATTAACAGCAGGATCACAAAAAGTATCCGCAACAGTCCCTTTTTGTAGACCTGCAATCGCAACGATATCACCAGCATGTCCTTCTTCAATAGGTTGTCGTTCTAGCCCACGAAATGCTAAAATTTTTGAAATACGCCCAGTTTCTAAAAGTTTTCCATCTTGTCCGAGAACCTTGACATTTTGATTAGGCTTTAGAGGGCCAGAATGAATACGCCCTGTAATAATTCGTCCCAAAAATGGATCTGCTTCAAGAATAGTTCCAATCATGCGGAATGGTCCTTCTGCAACACAAGGAGAAGGAACATGTTTCGTTACAAGATCAAATAAAGGCCCCAATCCTTGATCTTTTGGTCCCTCTGGGGTTTCAGCCATCCAGCCATCGCGCCCAGACCCATAAAGAATAGGAAAATCAAGCTGTTCATCGGTTGCATCAAGAGCGGCAAAAAGGTCAAAAACCTCATTAATGACTTCATCAACACGTGCATCGGGTCGGTCAATTTTATTAATAGCAACAATAGGACGCAATCCTACTTTCAACGCTTTGCCAACGACAAATTTTGTTTGTGGCATTGGTCCTTCAGCAGCATCAACAAGTACGATAGCGCCATCAACCATGTTTAGAATACGTTCAACTTCTCCACCAAAATCGGCATGTCCTGGTGTATCAACAATATTAATTCGGGTATCTTTCCAAACGACAGATGTCACTTTTGCTAGAATTGTAATTCCACGTTCTTTTTCAATATCGTTTGAATCCATCATACGTTCGCTAGTACGCTGATTATCACGGAAGTTTCCTGATTGCTTGAGAAGCCCGTCTACAAGTGTTGTTTTTCCATGGTCAACGTGGGCAATGATGGCAATGTTACGCAATTGCATAAATTTTCTTCTTTTCGTTTAATGAAATTTCATTGGAGGCAAAGTCTTTACATTCTTTGCCTGACTATTAAAGAACCTTTTACATGTTTTTTTATAATTTTGGAAGACGGAGTCCATATTTTTATGGCACAACGATATATCCAAGTTTTTAATATTCTATTGAGCGTTAATTGGTATGGTTTCATAAAAGAATTTTTATAATTATGGGTGTGTTATTCTCGAGCTAAAGAATTGTCCATATTTTACCCTTAATTGGATCTTTATCAATATAACGCTAGGAATTTATGTGAGCGCCTGTAAGAATAAATAAACTTACAGCAAGGCATGTTATGTTTATTGTTTTACAAAGAAATTGATAAAATTTGCAAATATCTCTCAATTGTATTACTAATCTATTGATCGCTTTATAACATTATCATTCTCATAATGCTTTTGTTTATGCTATAACTTATGAATCAACATCCAGATTTAATGCTACTGATATTTGAGGCAAATAGTGAGATGATGAAGAGTTTTATATGAAATTCTAATTTTGTATACCAAATTAGAGGAAGCGTTATTATTTTTTATTGATTTATAAAACGGAAACATGGCCTGATTGATAAAGTCAAGGATCTGAAGAAAACTTCTCTCTTTGTCGTTATTTTAATTCAAATTTATAGTTTCAACAACACGACATTTAAAACCATGGAGAGAGTGTCTTGTTCCCTCTCTAAGAGGGGGATCATGTCAAATAGAACAAATATACTTGTTGTTGCACAGTTCTGTCTTTGTTTTTAAAAAGAGAGATACCTTAGCAGTACGCATTCATTTCATGATAGAGCCAATGATGCTATAATACACGGAATAGTTATACTATTAACGCCTTTGGGAAGCGTATAAAGCCCATTGTTCGCCTCCGTTATTATTCTTTCTCGGGCTGTCAATATGGTGACAGTTTTTGTCGTTGAGAGAGGATATAAAAGAGCATTTTACTCCTTTTTTGAATAGTCTCCAACCACACTCTCATCTTGCTTATGACAGGCAAGAAGAGAGCTTTAATTGATTCAATATGAGAAGATTTATGACAAGGTCATTTTACAGTATTTAGAGTTATACTATAAAAATGATAAATTTCATGATAAACAATGTATTATCTATGAAGTTGTGCGCTGGAAAAAATAAATAATAAAGCTTTCTTTCTTATGGAAAAATCTAAATCGACATGACAAGATCTTTCCATAAGGCAGTGTTTTTACTTCACATATTTAAAGAAGCGTTCCTGACAAAATAAGAGAAGCGACAGAAAAATAAATTATAATACCCGTGACATCAACTAAAGTTGCCACAAAAGGAGCAGAAGCGCTTGCTGGATCAAATTTTAAACCTTTAAGAATAAAAGGTAACATAGATCCAGAAAGAGAACCAAATGTCACGATTCCGACTAAAGCAGTACCTACTGTTGTTGAAACAGCAATCCAATGTTGGCCATAGTCATAGATACCGAGTTGTTGCCAAAGAGTAATGCGCATAACGCCAATAATTCCAAGTAAGAGACCAAGGGATAGTCCTGTTGGAATTTCACGAACAATAACTTTCCACCAGTCTTTCAGCGTGAGTTCACGTAAAGCCAACGCACGGATAATAAGGGATGTCGCCTGTGAACCGGAATTTCCTCCAGAGCTCATAATAAGAGGAATAAACAGAGTAAGGATAATCGCTTTTTCAAGTTCTGTTTCAAAATATTGCATAGCGCTTGCGGTTAACATTTCACCGATAAAGAGTAAAGCAAGCCAACCGCCACGTTTTTTCATCATTTCAGGAAATTTGATCTGCATATAGGGCTTATTAAGTGCTTCCATACCCCCAAATTTATAGGCATCTTCATTCATTTCATCGACCATAGTATCAAGTACGTCGTCAACGGTTACAATGCCAATGACATGGTTATTTTCATCAACGACGGGCACAGAGAGAAGGTCATGGCGCTGGAAAAGGCGCGCAATATCTTCATGGTGTGTGAAAGGCGATATTGTAACCGGTGAGTCATGAGTACGGACATTAAGAATTTGTTCATCCGGTGAGGCAAGAATAAGATTACGCAGTGAAACAGCTTTGAGAAGGGTCCCTGTTTTAGGGTCAATCACATAGCTGGTATAAACTGTTTCACGTGTTCGCTCGACTTCACGAATGTGATCCAAAGTTTTTTGTATGGTCCAGTTTGAAGGAACCGCTATAAACTCTGTTGTCATCAGTGCTCCTGCTGTATGATCAGGATAACTGGTGAGCTTTTTAAGCTCAGCACGCGTTAAGGGTTTTAGCAAGGCATAAAGCCGAGTGCGGGTTTCTTTATCCATTTCTTGAAAGACGTCTGCAGCAGCATCTGCAGACATGCCATCAAGAATTTCAACAGCACGATTGAGGGGCAGAAGTTCTAAAATAGCAGCAGGTTGCTCAAGCTCTGGTTTATCAAAAAGTTCGATAACATACTCAAGAGGAAGAAGACTAAGAATAGTTACACGTTCCATGATATCGAGATCATTGATGATATCAATAGAGTCTGCAAAATGCTGATTTTTTAATTTTTCAGCGAGAGCTTCAGGAGAAAAATTTTTAAAATCGAAGGTCGTTTTAATTTCAGTCATGATAAAGTACCTCCTGAAGAGTTGGAGAGTTGTCAATCTAGATAATAGATGAGATAAAAAACAAAAGTTTATGGAAGATTCGAAAAAAAACCTCCCCGATTATATTTCCAATTGTTAATATTTTAAGTAAAGTCAAGGAAAAATTGTAAATTATAAACAAATTTCTGAATTGCTTAAACGAGAATACAGCCTAATTTTAAGATAATATGAAGGCGTAAATGTAAAAGCAGTTTTCATTTTTATCACTATGCTTTAATATAGCTTTGCGGTTTTAAAAAGAGTTTACAGTTGTATCCGGAATGGAGATTATACCCTGCTTTAAAATTTTGTTTCTTACGTTTTTTTTAAGAGAAGTATATTTCCCCATCTTGCACTAGGCTTTGATCCTTGAGAAGGATGAGGAGAGGTATTTTTAGTTCTTTCTTAAACGTTTTCACGGGGCATCCTTTAAAAAAATAGAACATTCTTGTGTTGCACATTCATACACTGTTGAAAAAAGCTCTCTCTGGATACGTTATACCCATTTCATGACGCTACTCGTAGATGGTATAAAATCCATAAAAGATACCATCTTTACGTTTAAATAAAAGATGAAAGCTGGTACCATTATACTCTTTTTCAGCATCCAATATTATACAGCTCTTGCATTTTAAAAGTTCATTAAGAGGCGCTTTTATGTTTTTCTTCAAGTGATTTTATCAATAGGCAATTTCATTTGTGATGTGCAAGTGAATGATTTTTATTGCTTCGATATAATATGGTTTCAAATAAAAGAATTTTACGATATTCAAGTTCTCATTCAATATAAAAAAATTATAAATCAATGTGTTGTCTCACTATCGTAAAAATTTTTATTTTTATATTCAATAAAGCTTTGAAAATTCTTTTTTAAACGCGTGAGATAGTTTTAGTATATGATCAATTTGTATCGTAAAGGTAATGATTACAGCTTAAAATTTATAATGGAGACATAGAATATTATGACAAAAGTAGCAGTGCTGGATTGGAAGGGATTTTCAGGTCTTCCTGATTTTTCTTCTATAGGAGATGAAGATTTTAAACCTGCGTTTGAACAGGCACTTCAAGAAGCTGAAGAAGAATTAGAGACGATTGCAATGGTGCAAGAACCACCAACGCTTGAGAATTTTTTGCAACCTTTTGAGCTTTGTGGCAAAGCGCTTGATCGTGTCTGTTCAATATTTTTTTTGCGCACTAGTGCTCATACGAATGCGTTGATTCAACAGTTAGAACAAGAGTTCGTTGTAAAACTTTCTCGTTATTCTTCAAAAATGATGATGGACGCGCGGATATTTGCAAAAATAGATGCACTTTATAAACAGGCACAGCAGGGCATATTTGAGAGTGAAACAACACGCGTTCTTGAATTATGGTGGAAAAAGTTCGTTTGTCATGGTGCAAAACTAGATGATAAGGCTAAAAAACGGCTTGTGGAAATTAATGAAAGACTTGCTTTTTTAAATGCTACTTTTGGGCAGAATGTCTTAAATGATGAAGCTGAATGGATTCTATTTTTAAAACAAACAGATTTATCCGGTTTACCGGAAGATCTCATTGCGTCAATGAAGGAAATTGCGTGCGAACGAGGCCATGAAGAAGCCTATGCATTGACACTAGCACGCTCGATTGTTGAGCCTTTTTTAAAATTCTCTGATCGTCGTGATTTACGTGAGGTTGCATTCCAAGCTTGGGCTAAACGTGGTGAAAATAATAACAAGAATGATAATCGAACGATTATTTTAGAGATTGTTACGCTTCGAGATGAGCAGGCTAAATTATTAGGATATCAATCTTTTGCAGCTTTGAAACTCGATAATACCATGGCTAAAAATGTTGATTCTGTTATGGATTTGCTTATGCCGGTATGGGAGCGTGCAAGAGCAAAGGCTTCTACTGAGCAAATTGAATTACAAAACTTTGCCAATAATCAGGGAAGCAATGAATCTTTAGCTGCTTGGGATTGGCGTTATTATGCTGAAAAGCTTCGCACTGAAAAATTTTCTTTCGATAGTGCTGAAATTAAATATTATTTTCAACTTGATCGTATGATTAAAGCGGCTTTTGGGGTAGCAGAAAAACTCTTTGGCATTACCTTTGAAGAAAAAAATGCTGTTGCACTTTGGCATCCTGATGCACGTTTGTGGGAAGTAAAACACTCTGATGGAAGTTTACTTGGGCATTTCATTGGTGATTATTTTGCACGTTCTTCAAAACGTTCTGGTGCATGGATGAGCCGATTGCAATCGCAGCATAAATTGGATGGCGGCCAAAAACCGATTATCTACAATATTTGTAATTTTGCTAAGCCCTCTAAAGGGGAGCCTGCTCTTTTATCACTTGATGATGCACGGACACTTTTCCATGAATTTGGGCATGCATTGCATGGTTTGCTTTCTGATGTTACATGGCCTTCTGTCGCAGGAACATCTGTTTCACGTGATTTTGTTGAGCTTCCCTCTCAACTTTATGAACATTGGTTAACCGTACCAGAGATATTAAAATCTTATGCTATACATACAAAAACAGGGCATCCGATGCCACAAGAGTTGATCGATAACGTTTTAGCAGCGCAGACATTTAATGCGGGATTTTCTGCGGTTGAATTTATCTCATCAGCTTTGGTGGATATGGCTTTTCATCAAGGAGAAACAGTCACTGATCCAACAGTTTTTGAACATAAAGAATTGGAAAAGTTGCAAATGCCTAATACAATTATTATGCGTCATCGTCCTTCACATTTTATGCATGCGTTTGCAGGGGATGGTTATGCTGCTGGTTACTATTCTTATATGTGGGCGGAAGTACTTGATGCCGATGCTTTTCAAGCATTTGAAGAAACAGGTGATGTCTTTAATTTAGAGCTTGCTGATCTTTTAAAGCGTTTTATTTATTCAGCTGGGGGAAGCCGTGAGCCAGAGGAACTGTATAAAGCTTTTCGCGGACGGATGCCTTTACCAGAGGCAATGATGAATAAACGTGGATTGTAAGCTATAACGGTATGGGTATCCCCATGCCGTTTTCTTGGATAATAGATTGCTTTATAATGATCATATAGCGTTATTCAACTTGAATAAGAAGTCTGAACAACGTAAGATTCTCTTATTTCAAATTTGTTTATCTTGAATCAATCAAAATCATTTGCTTGCACGTCAAAAGCGGGTGGGCTGTGTGGGTAAAATTGTATAAGACAAGAAATAAAAATGGCTCTTATGAATCATCTTAAGTGTTAAGGGCTGTTGCAACATTGGATACGGTTGCGATTGATGCAAATCTTCTCTGCAGTATGGCTATATTATAACTCTATAAAAAGAGCATTTTATCTTCTCTTTTCGTTTATGGGGAAAATGAGAGTTTATCTTTTAAAGAGACATTATGGGAAAGAAAAATTATCAGCGCGATCTTTTTGATGCCCATTTGGTGGAATCCATGATTTTTTGATAAAACTTGACGTTCTTTTGCCTAAGAGGTGGGTATTTTTTTGTGCCATATCATCAAGGCTCATCGGAGGCTGACGCATAATATTATTTGGTTTTTGCTTATCTGAATCTTGTATAGGTTTTTGAATAGCTTTATCGGTTGAGTATGGCTCTTCATGGGAAAGGGTATGAAAATTTAAAATATTGTTCAATGGTTTTTCTAAATAAGAGGCGAGTTTTTTCTTTCCCTCAGAGGTGAAATGAATGCCGTTATTGGTGCGTAATTTGACTATTTTTCCATTGATATCATCGCCTGAAAAAGAAAAGTTTCCTTCTTTATCACTAAAGCCACTCCAAATATCGAGAAAATATCCTCCTGCTGTTTCTGTTTCTTGTTTGTAGAGCGCATTAAAAATTTTCATTTTTTGTGTCAAAAGGTCATTTTCAAAAGAAGGCTGGCCTATCCATATCCACGATTTTCCAGAGGCATGAAGATTTTCAGCAATTTCGATAATTCTTCGTTTGTAGATGCGCATCCATTCTGACTGATCTGTGTTAATTATGCTATAAGAGTCTTTGATAGGTTGATTATCATTGGCACCGATCATCATGATAATGACATCTGCTTTATTGTGATCAATGAGTTTAGAAATATTGCTTTGCCAAGAATAATAATCTGTTCGCACGAGACCGGAAGCGGGCATTGTATTGTTCATGATAACGATATCATTATTATCGGCAAAAAACTTTTTAAGTGCATCGGCAACAACAGAAGCTGTAAAATCCCCTATGACAAGAATGCGTTTCGCATGCTCGTTTTTCGGCTTTTTTATATTCTTTTGTATTAAGATCTTTTTTTGCGGCTTATCTATTTTTTGTTCTATAATTTGCGGTGGTTGTTGTGTCTGTTGGTTTTGTTGTGACAACCATTTAAAGAAGTTGGTCGCGTAACTTGGGGATGGCTGTACGATCCCCACAATAGAAAGCAAAAACAGAAAGAACATCAAGTATAATAGGCGAAAAAGAGACAAGATCTTAACTCTCTATTATTGTTTGCGCAGGAGAAAAAGCACTTGAGATGATGGATATCCATTTGCTTTTAAACCGTGACGCAGCTGAAAAGCTTTAATTGCTTTGCGAGAGGCTGTTCCGATTTTTCCATCAATATTTCCTTTATAATAACCAAGGGCACTTAAGCGAGATTGCAGTTCTTTACATTCTTGGAAGGTAAGAGGTTGAAAAGGTCTTTGCCAATCGTGCACCAATCTAGGATGTCCAGCAATGCGATCAGCAAGAAGGGCAACAGCAAAAGCATAACGATCTGCATTATTATAACGTTTTAGAACAAAGAAATTTTTTGTGACTAAAAATATAGGACCTTTGGCTCCATCTGGATATTTTAATATTGCTTGTTCAGCTAATGGAGGAAGAGGATTCCCATTTGCGTGTTTTACACCTAACTTTTTCCATTGTTCAAAAGAATACCAACGTTCAGGCAGGCTTTTCCCCTGCGGTACTTTCACCTCTACGCCCCAAGTAAGGTGAGGTTGCCAGCCATTTTTGTGGAGAAGATTCGCAGCAGTCGCCAAAGCATCTGGAACAGAGGTCCAGATATCACGCCGTCCATCTTTGTCCATATCAATGGCATAGGCAAGATAACTGCTTGGAATAAATTGCGTATGCCCTAATGCACCAGCCCAAGATCCAGTGAGTTGAGAGCGTTTAATTTCACCACTTTGTAGAATTTTCATCGCAGCAATCAGTTGTGTATATGCATATTTTGCACGTTTTTTATCAGCATAGGCTAAGGTTGCAAGCGAGCGAATGGTATCACGCATGACACTTTTATTGGCTAAAATTTTTCCGTAATTGCTTTCCATTGACCAGATAGCAAGCAAAATATTGCGGTCAACACCAAAACGTTTTTCAATTTGCAGAAGCCATTGATTCCATTTTTTTGCTTGGCGCCGTCCTTCCACAATTGCAATATCATGGACACGATTATCGAAATAATTCCATGAAGGTGCAACAAATTCCGGTTGGTATGTGGCGCTTTTTAAAACTTCTGGATCAATGGCATTAACACCTTTAAAAGCCATATGAAACGTAGAGGGGGTAATATTATACGCAAGAGCTATTTTTTTAAATTCTTTAATCCAGTGGTTAAATCCGCTACTAGCATATGAAAAGGATGCAAAAAACATTAACAAAGCAGACAAAAGAACGGCAGAGCCAGTGATAAGCGCTCGCCATTTTATTGATTTCTCTGAAAAAGAGAAAGTCTTCAATTCTGTTTTTTGCATTTTGAAATCCCCATTTTGTTAAGACGTGTAATATTTTATATTTAGTTTAATCGATGATATGATCAACAAGAAGAGGAGAAAACTGAAACAAATAATTTGTTTTAATCCTTCCAATAAATTCTCGTATTTTCTTTTACATTTATGATTGACCATTATAATGGTCATCGAAACAATAAGATATCTTTTTTATCATTTCGTAAAAACATATGATAAATAAAATAAAAAGGTTATATGAATTCATTGAGGAGGGTGAGTATGCGTAAAATTCGGAAAGCAGTGTTTCCCGTAGCGGGTCTTGGTACGCGTTTTCTTCCTGCAACAAAAACGATACCTAAAGAAATGCTAACAGTTGTTGATAAGCCTGTTATTCAATATGTTGTGGATGAGGCTTGGGAGGCTGGTATTGAGCATTTTATTTTTGTAACTGGACGCAATAAAGCAGTCATTGAAGATTATTTTGATACGCAAGTTGAATTATACACAACACTTGCTGAATGTGGAAAGAAAGAAGAACTTGCGCGTTTACACCGTTTACAGCCGTTGCCAGGGACAACTTCTTTCACACGCCAACAGCAACCTTTGGGGTTAGGGCATGCACTTTGGTGTGCGCGTGAATTAGTTGCAAATGAACCTTTTGCTTTGTTATTACCTGATATGTTGATACAAGCGAAAAGGGGCTGTCTTTCTGAAATGATAAGCCTTTATGAAAAGGTGGGGGGAGGGAATATTATTTCGGTTCAAGAGTGTGACCCTAGAGAAACACATAAATATGGTATTGTTGGGAAAGGAAAACATCTTGCCAATGGTTTTAAAATTACAAAAATGGTAGAAAAACCAGCACCTGGAACGGCACCATCAAATTTGTACATCAATGGACGTTATATTTTGCAGCCAGAAATTTTTAATATTCTTTCCACTCAAGAACGAGGAGCAGGCAATGAAATTCAATTAACAGATGCGATGATAAGGCTTTCAAATGAACAGGATTTTTGGGGGGTACAATTAGAAGGGCGAACTTTTGATTGCGGTTCTAAAGTTGGTTTTATTGAAGCGAACGTTGCCTTTTCTTTGGCACGCGCTGATATGCACAACCATATTTCTACCTCATTGAAAAGTTTATTAGAAACCGTTAAAGTTGAAAAATGATGTAGATCTCTCATTTAATTTTATTGATCGAATTTTATTATGACAATACCATCTCCTCATAGTTTTTTGCAGGGTTCTGTTGCATCAGCGCTTAAAACACTTGCCAGTGAAAAGCAAGGGCTTGAAGCTCTTGAAGCAGCTCTTCTTGGAAATCTTTCTTCTTCTTTTGAAGCGGCTGTTCAAACCATTAAGAATGCTCGTGGACATGTGGTCATTACGGGGCTTGGAAAAAGTGGTCATATAGGGACAAAAATTGCAGCAACCTTGGCTTCAACTGGAACGCCCGCCTTTTTTGTTCATGCTGCAGAAGCTAATCACGGCGATCTTGGTATGATTGGATCGGATGGTGTTATTCTTGCTTTATCATGGTCTGGTGAAACGCAAGAATTAAGTGGTATTATGAGTTATGCAGCTCGTTTTCGTATTCCCCTTATTGCCATGACATCAAGTGAACACTCTGTGTTAGGGCGACAAGCTGATATTGTTCTCTTATTACCAAAGGTAGAAGAGGCTTGTCCTCATGGTTTAGCACCTACAACTTCAACAATTATGCAATTGGCAATGGGAGATGCATTAGCGGTTTCTCTTTTAGAAATGCGTGGTTTTACTGCAACGGATTTCAAAATATATCATCCTGGTGGTTCTCTTGGTGCAAGTCTTAAATACGTGCGTGATATTATGCATGAGGGTGATCGTATTCCTTTGGTTATGCAGGGAACAGCTATGACTGAAGCTATGAATGTTTTGGTAGAGAAACATTTTGGTTGTGTTGGTGTTATTAACACAAAAGATGAACTCATCGGAATTGTGACCGATGGTGATCTTGCACGGAACATTCATTTTAATTTATCAAAATTTAATGTTGATGAAGTAATGACCAAGGATCCTAAAGTTGTAAAGCCAAATACACTTGTTGGTGCAGCAACAGCTTTTATTAATGATCATCATATTGGTGCATTTTTCGTGGTTGAAGATAAAAAACCGATAGGAATTGTTCATTTTCATGATCTTTTGCGCATTGGTGCTGTTTAGATTAAAGTTTTCTATCAGATCAAATATTATTTTAGGCTAAAATACATTGAACGATACAAAGTCACAATTTTATTAGGAAGTTTTATTGTGAAGGGACTTTGCTGATATTTTGTGAAAGAAAAAGATTATTTTACGCATTTTATCATGTTTAGAAAACTCTAAAGGAAGAAAGATCATACCGATCTTTTTGCGTATTATTATTAGAGAAGATTTTCTATCAGGAGGAGAAAGGATACACCTCCTGGTTGGTGTATGTGCTTCCTCTGTTTTTAATTTAAGAGAAGCTTTACTTTTATTTTGTTTAAGATTTCCGCTTAAGGAAAAATTGTGCTCCTGTATGTGTAGTACAGAGAAGTTGTGTCGCGTCATATGACATCGTACAATTGACTCTAGAAATTGTTCCACGGAGAATAGAGCGTATTTCAATTTCTATATTTTGAGCATTGAGATAATTGTATGCGCCTTCTGATAGTTTTTCTTCTGTATCTGCTGCGCGCGTTTCAAAAATACCATTGTGGAAAGAGGAAATAATACCATTCTCATCAATCCATTTTCCATCAATTCTAGTTGGCATATTGGAATTATAATATTGCGAAAAGTTACAGGCACTTAATAGCAAAGCGGTGATTGTAAGACATAAAATATGATAGGTATGTTTCATTTATTTCACTCTATTTAGATTATTTTGCTCTCTATTTTCTATAACATTATTAAATTACGCCATGAGTCAATATGAAAAATTTGATGAAAATCAATGAAAAGGCAAAAAAAATGGAAAAAAATGCCTTAATGTTGTATTTTATTAACAGCTTGATGAAGTTCGTAAGTGAAACACAAGAGGTGAAATATTTCTTATGGTTTACAACAATTTTTACATTAAGCCGCTGAATAGTCTCATGAGTAGTCTCAAAGGGGATTATTGACATTATGGTTGGTCCCATTCTTGTTGCGAGTGAAGATTATGGAAGGCGTATAGAGCTTTCTGCTATGCTCAGAGGTTTTGGTTACCGTGTCATTGAAGCAGAAAATGGCCTCCGTACAATTGATCTTTTACACAGGCGTAAAAACATTGTGCTTGCACTCCTTGATGTTGTTATGACTGATTTGAGTGTAAGTGATTTGATTAAAATGATTAGAGTTGCTGGTGTTTCTGTTCCTATTATTGTGATAGCACAACAAGAGAATCAGAATTTACTCCAGAAAGCTTTAACAGCTGGCG
>NZ_CABFVS010000002.1 GCF_902150025.1 Bartonella massiliensis | reverse complement strand
CTATTGATTATTGGATTCATCCAGTAACATTATTACGCGTAAGAGTTACTTTGGATATTCTTGCTCTTATCTCTGCTTTGGAGCATGAGGTTCGAGATATTCGACGACAGAAAGAGAATCATTTAAAATTTTCTGACCTTTGTATAAAAAGTAGAGCGATGCAGATTGTTTTAGAACAATCAAGAATAGCAGCAACGACTTCACAGAATCTTTTGATAGAAGGCGAAGTTGGAACAGGCCGTGAGACATTAGCTCGGATTATTCATCATGAGGGGTTATTTTCAAAGGGCACTTTCATTCGCTTTCAATGCTCAGCGATTGTTGATCAAGAAAAAGAAAATCAGCATTGGTTTCAAGAATTCCTTCCATTGGTTTCTTCGCTTGAAAAAGGGACACTTTGCCTTTGTGATATTGATCGACTTGAACCCATACAGCAAAAACGGTTTGCTCATTACCTTAAAGAAAGACAAAACAATACAAAAGAAGAGCTTTTTCCTTTCCAGATTATTGCTATTTCAACATCGCGTTTAAAGGACTTAGTTAAAGAGAACTGTTTTTCGCATAGTTTGTTTGAACAATTTTCCCATTCGTCTATTAGTGTTCCTGCTTTACGAGAGTTAAGGGATGATTTTCCAGAGATTACCCAGCGTTTGATTAATCGCATTATCACAGAAACAGGACGATCACATGTCCATGGTTTAGCAGGATCAGCTCTTTCTTTACTTATGCAATATGATTGGCCTGGCAATAGAAATGAACTTGAAAATTTTTTATTTCGTGCGATTTTGCTCAGTGAAGGACCGTTATTAACTGTTCGAGATTTTCCGCAATTAATGGGAAATTCATTAATGAGTGTTCCAAATATCATTGAGGGTAATATGCAAGAAGATGATGAACAAGCCTCGATACAGTTTTTGAATACTGATGGGCATGTGCGTACTTTTGCAGAGATGGAACATGATATTATCGAAAAAGCGGTTAAACATTATAAGGGACATATGAGTGAGATTGCGCGCCGGCTTCATATTGGTCGCTCGACACTTTATAGAAAAATGGAAGAATTAAGAGCTATAAGAAATCAAGAACGACAGTAAAATTCATAAAAACTCTCTATTTGATAACAAGCATGAATTTCAAAAAAGTAGCGGGTATAGACTTTATTTTAATTTACATCCGTTAAATAAAAGGCCAATGTTTGTTTAAGGCTTTTTAATCTTTCTGCTAATTTTTTTGCATTATCAATATTAAATTTATACTCTCTTAAGCAAGAAGTAGCATTTTATCTGCTACACGGTTAAGATAAAATGATTGAGTATTGTGGTTTGTATCACTGGTGATACGATAGCGTAAAAATAGAAAGTTTATCCTCTTTGACTCTTTTACAGTTTGTTATTGGCTTTATCCTCTTTTTTTTTATTGCATCTGTGTTGGCAATCTACACCTATGGGCGTTTTGTGAAAAATGCTAAAGGGCAATGTTCTTATGCATTGCCTATTAAGAAAGATGAAACGAGGTTTGATCGTATTGTCGGTCAATTAGCTGAAGAAGAAAATGGATTGGGGGTTGATAAAGATGCTCTTTCCCTTATCATCAGCAATTTAGATGCGTTTTGTGTTCGTGCAATAGGTGCGGCAGAGGCTGGGCGTAGCCTTGATCTGATGTATTATATTTGGGACGATGATTTAACGGGGCGTCTCTTATTAAGTGAAATCGTTGAGGCTGCTGATCGGGGCGTTCGGGTACGGCTTCTTTTGGATGATATTAACGCTCAGGCACGTGATCCAGCTTATATTGCGCTCGATAAACACCCTCATATTGAGGTGAGAATGTTTAATCCAGGGCGATCACGTAAAGGCGGTTTGCGCCGTGGTTTAGAAATTATATTACGGGCAATTACTGTAACACGTAGAATGCATAATAAAGCTTTTATTGTTGATGGTAGGATCGCTTTTGTAGGAGGACGTAATCTTGCAGATTCTTATTTTGATGCTGGTGAAGAATCTCATTTTAGAGATTTAGATTTGATGTTAATCGGTCCCTCTGTGAAAAAGGTGGAAAGTATTTTTGATGATTTTTGGAATAGTGCTGTTGTTTTACCCATTCATACTTTGGTTGTTCCTAAAAGCGCAAGCGATCTTAGCTATTGGAAAGATAAATTACGAAAATTTCGGGATTCTAAGGTTGCAAAAGTTTATTTGGATTATATCAAAGAGCACATTAACTTTGATTGTTTTATCCAAACAGGAAAGCGTTTATTCTTAGCTGATAACGTTGTTGTTCTTTCTGATCCTCCAGAAAAAGCATTGCGTAAAAAGGCGAGCAATTGGCTTATGAAGGTTCTCTCGAAGGTCATTGGCAATGCCCAAAAAACGGTTCAGATTACATCTCCTTATTTTGTTCCGGGTAAAGTTGGTACGCAGAATTTTAGCAATTTGGTTTCAAAAGGTGTTGATGTCAAAATTTTGACGAACTCTTTGGCCGCAACCGATGTAGCATTGGTGCATGGTGGGTATGTCCCGTATCGTAAGGCACTGTTGAAAAGTGGTGTTAAGCTTTATGAATTAAAAGCGGAAGGCAACACCCATGGGTTACGATTGTTTCGATCGAGTAAGGCAAGTTTACATGCTAAAGCTTTTTTAGTTGATCGTAAAACAGCTTTTATTGGATCTTTCAATTTTGATCCCAGATCAGCAGCGCTCAATACAGAGATGGGCATTCTTTTTGAATGTGCCCCCATTACAGCAAGACTAGATTTGTTATTTTCTGAAGAAACAACCAAAGAAATGAGTTATCATCTGCGTCTTGGTGATAATAATCGTATTTATTGGGATTTTATTGAAAATGAAAAAAAATATAGCATTGATTATGAGCCAGAAAGTAATTTTTGGCGTCGCGCATTTGCAAAAATAATAAGTTGGTTACCCATTGAATCACAATTATAAATTTTTATAAACCACATTTCATAAAAAATATTTATTTTTCTTTTCATTTTGTTTGTAGCATGGCATAATTTTTTGCCAATCTATCTTGTATGAGAACCGCAGTTGTATTTTAAAGCTCCTTGCGGTGTTTTATTATAATATTTTATTATAAAGGAATTTTGCTATGGCAAAGATTGTTGAAACGGCGACAGGTGCATTGGCGCTAACTTTTGATGACGTACTTTTACAGCCCGGTCATTCTCTTGTTATGCCTAGCCAAGTGGATCTTAGGACGCGCATTGCGGCTGATATTCAGCTCAATTTGCCATTACTTTCTGCTGCTATGGATACGGTAACAGAATCGCGTTTGGCAATTGCTATGGCTCAAGCGGGTGGTCTTGGGGTTATTCACCGTAATATGTCTCCTGCAGAGCAGGCAGAAGAAGTTCGGCAGGTAAAAAAGTTTGAATCTGGTATGGTTGTTAATCCAGTTACAATTGGACCAGATGCAACACTTGAAGAAGCAAAAGCTTTGATGCGCTCTCATGGTATTTCAGGTATTCCGGTTGTTGAAAATAGCGTTAAAGGTGAGTCTGCAGGACGACTTGTTGGAATTTTGACCAATAGAGATGTTCGTTTTGCATCGGATCCAAAACAAAAAATTTATGAATTAATGACGCATGAAAATTTGATCACGGTGCGTGAAAATGTCCAACTCAATGAAGCAAAATATCTTTTACATCATCATCGTATTGAAAAATTATTGGTTGTTGATGAACAAAATCGTTGTGTCGGCCTGATAACAGTTAAAGATATTGAAAAAGCAAAATTAAATCCAAATGCGGCTAAAGATTCTCAAGGGCGCTTGCGTGCCGCAGCGGCAAGTAGTGTTGGAAATGATGGAATTGAACGTGCTGAGCGCCTTATTGACGCAGGTGTTGATGTATTGGTCATTGATACAGCGCATGGACATTCTCAGCGTGTGCTAGAAACTGTTGAACGGATAAAAAAAATGGCTTCCTCTTCAGCTGTCATTGCTGGGAATGTCGCGACAGCTCAAGCAACACAAGCATTGATTGACAGTGGTGCAGATGCGGTAAAAGTTGGTATTGGTCCTGGCTCTATTTGTACAACGCGTATTGTTGCTGGTGTCGGTGTTCCTCAACTTGCAGCTATTATGAATGCGGCAGAAGTTGCTGAAAAAGCAGGTATTCCCATCATTGCAGATGGTGGGATAAAAGCATCGGGTGATTTTGCTAAAGCTTTAGCTGGTGGGGCTTGTGCAGCAATGATCGGTTCTCTTTTAGCGGGTACAGAAGAAAGCCCTGGTGAAGTTTATCTTTATCAAGGTCGGTCTTTTAAAGCTTATCGCGGTATGGGATCTGTTGGTGCTATGGCACGAGGGTCAGCAGATCGCTATTTTCAAGATGATGTTCGTGATGAATTGAAGTTGGTTCCGGAAGGTGTAGAGGGGCAGGTGGCTTATAAAGGTCCTATAGCATCAGTTCTCCATCAGCTTGCTGGTGGACTGCGTGCGTCTATGGGGTATGTTGGGGCAAAAGATCTCGTAGAGTTTCGTGAAAAAGCAACATTTGTGCGTATTACCAATGCGGGACTCCATGAAAGCCATACGCATGATGTTTCGATCACACGGGAGAGTCCAAACTATCGGGGACCCGTTTGAAGGAATAAGAGCCAAGCAACATATCGCATAGATGTAAAATCTTCCGACAACAAAGAAGGGAAACGGCGCTTTTTTCTGTTTGTGATTTGGTATAATAAGCCAGAAAAGAATTAGAGGCTAAAGCTCTAATTCTTTCGGTTAAGACTTATATGAAGTCAATTATATAAAATTAGAATTAACTTTTTGTTGTCTTGCGTTCCGTCTTTGACGTACGTTGGCGATTGTTTGTTTGATCACTTTGGATGGATTTCTTTCCATTGTTTGAGGGCATTGTATTATGACGGCTTTTAGATGAAGTTGTTTTTCCATTGTTATAAGTCATTATTTTCTCCTTTTAAATTGTCTGGCAGTTGCCAGTACCATAAAAACGGTCATGCCAAATAGTGGTTCCAAGCATTTTCTAAAAAGTTAATTTTTTATTGAAAGAACGATGAACCCCTTTCATCTTGTTAGAAGATTTTTTTATTTTCTTGAGAGAGATAACATTTAAAAGATGAAAGATATTTGACTTTTCTTGTTGTTTAGATAAGTCGAGAAAATTTCATTTTACGCAATGGTAATAAAGAGTTTTATTTTTTAAGGCATGGTGGAAAGAAGTTCTTTATGGATGGCTAAAATATCTTTTAGCGTAAAAGAATTCTAAGTCTTTTAGAAGAATAAAAAGTCAAAGAGTAGGAGATGAAAGAAAAAATCTGGATACACTCAATTGGATCTTATAAACTTATAAAAAAGTATGCTCAGATCATTTTAAAAGTGAATGTAAATTTTTGATGGCTTAGGTTTCATTGGCAAGAAGAAGATAATACTATTTTCTAAATAGTTTAGAATTTTATGATATTAATGGGAGAAATGAATGCGATTAGGTGGGCGTTTGCAAGCAGCAATAGATGTTCTCAAAGAGATAGAAATAAGGCATCGCCCTGTCGGAGAAGTTTTAAAGGATTGGGGGCTTTCTCATCGTTTTGCTGGAGCAGGTGATCGTGCAGCGATTGGTACAATCGTTTATGATGTTTTAAGACGACGATATTCTTTACAATGGCGTATGGAAAGTGATGATATTCGGGATATTGTTTTTGCTGCCTTATTAGATACTGGACAAATGACGCTAGAGCAAATTGACAGTGCGTTAGAAGGAGACCGGTTTGCTCCACAATTATTAGAGAATAAACAGCGCAAATCGTGGCAAAGGCGGCAATTAACGGATGCACCAGACTATATTCGTGGTGATATTCCTCAATGGTGTCAAGTGCATCTTTATCCTTTATTTGGTGATAATTGGGTTGTGGAAGCGGCTGCGTTAGCAACACGTCCTCCTTTAGACTTACGGGTAAATAGCCTAAAGGCAACACCAGAAAAGGTGCTAAAAGAGTTAGCAAAAACCAAACTTCAATCTTTTGCGTGGTTTCGGCAAGCTTTAAGAATTGCTCCGATTGAAAAATTTGATCGCCATCCCAATGTTCAAGTGGAACCAGCTTTTCAAAAAGGGCACTTTGAAATACAGGATTTAGGATCTCAAATTGTTGCTCATCTTGTGGATGCACAAGAAAGCATGCAAGTATTAGATTATTGCGCAGGTGCTGGTGGCAAAACATTAGCTTTAGCTTCCGATATGAACAATCGTGGGCAAATTTATGCTTATGATTTTGATAAAGCACGCCTAGCGCCTATTTTTGATCGTCTTCGACGCGCTGGTGTCCGTAATGTACAAACACGCGCACAAAAAGAAGAATTAAAGCCATTAACAGGTCAGATGGATAGAGTTTTATTAGATGCACCTTGTAGTGGGACAGGAACATGGCGTCGTCGTCCAGATGCGAAATGGCGTTTAACATTAGAGCAGGTAAAACAACGTCAAAGAGAACAGAGAGCTATTTTGAATGAGGCGATAGATTATCTTAAGCCAAATGGACGCTTAGTCTATATTACTTGTTCTCTTTTTGCAGATGAAAATGAGGAACAAATTTCCCATTTCCTTCAACAACATTCTCATTTTTATCCAATCGATATGCAGACACTTTGGCAGAAATATTTTAGTTCTTCGCCTGTGCAACCCGTTTTTTCTAATTATGGACTGACTTTATCGCCTGCAACAACACAAACAGATGGTTTCTTTTTATCTGTGTTGCAAAAAAAACATTGATCCATATTTTTGCATTTTTTATTATAAATTTTGCGAGAATAATCTTTTTCTTAAGAAAACAGGCTTGTGAAAAGAGAAAGATTGAATCATAACTTCTCATGAAGTTCTCTTTTTCAATTGTTGATTGGTTTTCTATGAGCATATCACATCCAGACACTGTTCTTATTATTGATTTTGGTTCACAAGTTACACAACTTATTGCACGACGGATCCGAGCAATGGAAGTATACTGTGAAATTATTCCTTTTCAGTTGGCTTTAGAAGCTTTGCACCGCATCAATCCTAAAGCTATTATTTTATCCGGGAGCCCTTATTCCGTTATTGATGAAGGTTCTCCGCGTGCTCCAATGGAAATTTTTGAGGCCGGTATTCCTATTTTGGGGATTTGTTATGGGGAGCAAGTCATGTGTGTTCAGCTTGGAGGAAAGGTTGAAGCTGGACATGAGCGTGAATTTGGACGTGCTTTTTTGGAAATCCAAGAAGAAAGTGTTCTTTTTGATGGAGTATGGGAAAAAGGTTCTCGTTATCAAATATGGATGAGTCACGGTGATCGTGTGGCAGCTTTACCGGAAGGTTTTCGTGTCATAGGAACTTCTAAAGGAGCTCCCTATGCGGCCATTGCTGATGAAAAAAGGCATTTTTATGCGGTACAGTTTCATCCTGAAGTGATCCATACACCGGATGGTACAAAACTTTTGCAAAATTTTATTCATAAGATCTCCGCGATTAAAGGCAATTGGTCAATGGCTTCTTATCGCGAGCAGGCCATTGCGACAATACGACAACAAGTTGGAAAAAGTCGTGCGATTTGTGGTCTTTCAGGGGGCGTGGATTCATCCGTTGTAGCGGTGCTTCTTCATGAAGCCATAGGAGACCAACTGACATGCATTTTGGTCGACCATGGATTAATGCGTAAGAATGAGGCGGAGGAAGTTCTTACATTATTCCGCGATCACTATAACATAGAACTTATTCACGTTGATGCCGCCGATATATTTCTTAATGCTCTAAAAGGTGAGACAGATCCAGAAAAAAAGCGCAAGACAATCGGTCGCCTTTTTATTGAAGTTTTTGAAGAAGAAACTAAGAAAATAGGCGGTGCAGAGTTTTTAGCACAAGGAACACTTTATCCAGATGTTATTGAGAGTGTCTCTGCCATTGGTCAATCGGTCACCATTAAAAGCCATCATAATGTAGGTGGGCTACCAGAACAGATGAAACTAAAACTTGTAGAACCATTACGTGAGCTCTTTAAGGATGAAGTTCGCATGCTGGGACGAGAGTTAGGATTACCTGAGCCATTTATTGGTCGCCATCCTTTTCCAGGTCCCGGTCTTGCAATTCGCTGTCCAGGGGCTGTGACCCGTGAAAAATTGGAAATTCTACGTGAGGCAGATGCTATCTATCTTGAAGAAATCCGTAAAGCTGGTCTTTATGATGAAATTTGGCAAGCTTTTGCTGTCCTTCTTCCAGTTCAGACTGTTGGTGTAATGGGGGATGGTCGCACGTATGAATTTGTTTGTGCGCTTCGCGCTGTTACATCTGTCGATGGAATGACCGCTGATTTTTATCCCTATGATATGGCATTTTTAAGCAAGACAGCATCACGTATTATTAATGAAGTTAGAGGCATTAACCGTGTTGTTTATGATGTAACTTCAAAACCTCCTGGTACTATTGAATGGGAATAATTGAGATGAAGGATAAGCTTTTTAAGCATAAAATATGATTGAGAGCTGGATATTTAGAAAAATGTAGAAAAGATCTTAAGAAAATGATTGTTCTCGTTTATGAGTGTATAAGCTTTTCTGAAAATCTTTACGCTCATATCATTGAGAGCCACAGTCTTTAAAATCATTGTCATTTAAAATTGAGAAGTGTGAAATTTTGCATGTCTGAGAAAAAAATTGTTGCACACCGTGGTGGAGCCTATCTCTATCCTGAAAATACCCTTTCAGCCTTTAATAGCGCTATAGCGTTAGGTGCTGATGAGATTGAATGCGACGTTCATTTGTTGAAAAGTGGTGAAGTGGTTGTCTTTCATGATTTCCGTTTAGAGCAATTGGTTGGCAAAAAGGGATATATTCACGACGTTGATAATGAAACACGCAAACAACTCTGCGTGAAGGGGAGCTGCGAGGCACCTCCTTTGTTAGAAGAGGTTCTTGATCTTTTAGCCCCAACAAATGTTGGGTTGCATCTTGAAATCAAAACATGTGGTGAAGTGGAGCGTGAAACAATCTTATCTCAAAAAGCGCTTGCACTCATAAAAAGCCGAAATTTAACAGAGCGGGTTTCTGCCATTAGTTTTGATCCTTTGATTCTTCGTCCTTTTATTGAAGCAGGAATATCATCTGGTCCATGTGTTGATAATTTTGAAGGTGATATGGATCGTCATTTTTCTGAATGGAAACAATTAGGTTATTCTGATCTCAGTTTAGATGGCTCTATTGTTTCACAGAGTTTTATTGAAGCAGCTCTTGAAGCTGGTTTTACTGTAGGGGTATGGACAATCAATGGGAAAGCTCGGTTATCCCATTGGCTGGATATGCCTGTACATTATATTACGACAGATCAACCTGATCTTGCATTACAATTGCGTGCACAAAGATAACAATATACATTTATAAAATCCCTGTACCTTTATAAAGCCAGCGTAATGGAAGATAGTAGGAAGTGCTTTCTTCTACAAAACGATAACGCATTGATTTCTAATGGTAATTAAAATCTCTTTATATTGAAGGAGAACTCTTAATATCAAGAGATTTTCTCACGTTCAAATTTTTTTTACAATGAATCAACAAAAATCGTTTGCTTGCCCATTAAAAATGGGGGTGGTGTGTGGACAAAAACTATTGAGAAAAGAATAAAAATATTCATTTAAACGTTTTCAAATGCAAAGCTTGTTCCATCATTAGGGGCTTATTGATGGTGCTATTTTGCACTTTTACGAAGTGTAAAATGATGGCATACAAAAAGTCTTATATACTGTAGCGGAGAGACTTTTATATCCTATTTTTAGGAACTCTTAATAGATTATCGAAAGGTTTCTTAATAGCATGAAAATGCGTAATATAATGTCATTTTGTTTTGCATACAGAACATCATTCCATTGAGGGCGGAGATTATTAAAGTACTTCACAATGGCTTTTTATTTTAAGACAAAAGTCTATGCCTCTTTGTTAAATGCAGTATTAATATCGTGATTTTGGTGAGAGTATCAGAAGCTTAAGATGTCAATAACCTCTTAATAAATTTAAAAACTCTGCTTTAACAATGATATCGTAAATATAAACAATTCATCTTAAAGATTGTAAATAGGGAATTAATAGAACACAAATAAAAGAATAAACCACTCTTTTTTGAGACAAGTAAATTTAGGTATTATAATAGCTCTAGATAATAACCCCAAATAATCGCTATTGAGTGACATTGATGTGTTATATCTTTTTACAGTTTACTTTTCTTATTGAAATCTTATGATTTTTTCAGATATTGATAAGCGCATGTTTCGTTAATACATTAAGAAAGACGCTATAAGGAAAACGAATAAACTGAAACAAATTCATTTGACCTTTTGGTGGTTCCTGTTTAAATGAGACGATATATTATTTTAAATACAACAGTCACAGTATATTCATGTTTAATACGATAAATTTAGGGGTAGTTTGTATTCCATCACTTCAGAAAGGGTGAACCATGAGTCGTTTTTATCTTTCCATAGCGGCCACGGTTGCTATCATAATGTCCATTGTTGGAATAACAGCGAGTTTTGCACAGACAAAAATTAGCTTTTGGCATTCTATGAGTGGTGAACTAGGAAAGCAAACTGAGAGTCTCATTAACGATTTCAATGCAAGTCAATCTGAATATAAAGTTGTGCCTTCATTTCGCGGTGAGTATGAAGAGGGATTGATTTCACTCATTGCAGCATTTCGTGGAAAGAAACAACCCGTGCTCGCCCAAATTTATGACGTTGGTACTGGAACGATGATGGCAGCAAAAGGCGCGATCTACCCATTTTATCAACTTATGGCTGACACAAAACAAGAATTCGATCCGACAGATTATTTTCCTGCTATTAGCGGTTATTACTCCGATGAACAGGGTCATATGGTCTCTATGCCATTCAATATTTCAACACCTGTTCTTTATTATAATAAAGATATTTTTAAAAAAGCAGGACTTGATCCAGAACAGCCCCCTAAAACGTGGCAAGATATAGAAGATTTTTCCAAAAAAATTCTTGAGACTAAAGCGGCAGCATGTGGTTTTACAATGGCTTATGCAGCGCAATGGATTGGTATAGAAAACTTTTCAGCGTTGCATAATGTTCCTTTTGGAACGAAGGAAAATGGCTTTAAAGGACTTGATTCAGAACTTACATTTAATGGGCCTTTACAAGTGCGTATGTGGACAGATCTGAAAAAGTGGTCTGATCAAGGTATTTTCCGCTATGGTGGTCCTGCAGGTGCACTCGATTCAGCGCCAATGTTTATGGCACAAAGCTGTGCAATTTTTATGCAATCTTCAGGATCATATGGTGGAATTGTTTCTGAAGCTCAATTTAAAGTAGGTGTTGGTATGCTACCCTATTATAAGGATGTAGAAGGAGCGCCGCAAAATTCAGTTATTGGGGGAGCTTCTATTTGGACATTTAAGGGTCATACTCCAAAGGAATATGCTGGAGCAGCGGCTTTTCTTAAATTTCTTTCAAAAACAGAGAATCAAGCCAAATGGCATCAAAAAACAGGTTACCTTCCAACCACAAAGGCAACCTATGAATTGAGCAAAAAACAACATTTTTATGAAAAAACACCAGGGGCTGATATTGCGATCAAACAGATCAATCTTAATCCGCCAACAGTTAACTCGAAAGGAATAAGATTTGGTAATTTACCACAAATTCGTACCATTCTTGATCAAGAATTAGAAGCTGTTCTTAGTGGTTCAAAAACACCGAAAGATGGTTTAGATGAGACCGTTAAACGTGGAAATAAACTCTTACGTGAATTTGAAAAATCCAATCATTAGTTTCGTTTTTTGTTAAACATTAAAGACTCAACAAAAATAGTTGAGTCCTTTTTGTTTATCTTTTTAAAGTCTCTACATTTAAAGAGCCCTACGAATGCAAGAAAAACAAGCATATTTTAAAAATAGTTTTCTTCCTTACGGACTGCTTTTTCCTCAGCTTCTTGTGACTTTTTTGTTCTTCTTTTGGCCAGCTGCTCAAGCCATAAAATCATCTTTTGAGCGTGAAGATCCTTTTGGCTTTACAACAACCTTTATTGGTTTTGAAAATTATTTAACCGTTCTTTCTGATCCTATTTATCTGCAATCACTTCTTACAACTGCAGTATTTTCCATCTCAGTTACTGTCGCTTCAATGACAATATCCCTTCTTTTGGCTGTCTGTGTTGATCGTGTTATTTGTGCAAAACAAGCTTATACAATGCTTTTGCTCTGGCCCTATGCTGTTGCTCCAGTATTGGCAGGTATATTATGGTTGTTTATCTTTCATCCCACCATCGGGATTATCCCTTTTCTTCTCGAGAAAATAGGGGTGCTATGGAATTACCGTATTAATAGCACTCAGGCGATGCTTCTTATTGTCATTGCAGCCAGCTGGAAACAGATTTCTTACAATTTTCTCTTTTTTCTTACAGCTCTTCAATCCGTTCCGCGTTCTCAAATAGAAGCAGCAGCCATTGATGGTGCTGGTCCCTTTAAACGATTTTGGACGGTGGTCTTTCCGCAAATTTCACCAACGACATTTTTTCTTCTTATCGTCAATGTCAATTATGTTATGTTTGACACTTTTGGTATCATTGATAGCACAACTTCTGGAGGTCCTGCGCGCGCAACGAGCACTCTCGTCTATAAAGTATATGATGATGGCTTTAGAAATCAAATAATCGGAGCTTCAGCAGCACAATCAACACTCTTGATGTTGATGGTTATTGTCTTAACGTTTATCCAATTTCGCTGGATTGAGCGTCGTGTACAATATTAGGAAACACATTATGGTTGAAAATCGTCCTATTTTAAAATTTCTAACGCATATCACTCTCATTGTTGGTATTATCATTATTTGCTTTCCAGTTTATGTTGCGATCATTGCGTCAACTCATAGTTCAGCAGCATTTAACGCCGGAACAATACCTCTTTTACCTGGGGAATATGCTTTGGAAAATTATAAAACAATCTTTGGAAATGGCCTTGCACAGCGTGGTCTCCCTAACCTTTGGCCACTCTTAATGAATTCACTCATTATGGCTCTAGGGATTAGTATTGGCAAAATTATTATTTCACTTTTATCTGCTTATGCAATTGTCTACATGCGTTTTCCTTTCCGAAAAACTGCTTTTGTTCTTATTTTTGTTACATTGATGCTTCCTGTTGAAGTTCGTATTCTTCCAACTTATGAGGTTGTTGCAAAATTGGGGATGATCGACACCTATAGTGGAATGATTATTCCACTTATTGCATCTGCAACCGCTACATTTTTATTTCGGCAATTTTTTTTGACTGTTCCTGATGAACTCTTAGAGGCAGCACGTGTTGATGGAGCAGGACCATTTAAATTTTTTAAGGATATTCTTCTTCCTCTTAGTAAAAGCAATATCGCTGCTTTATTTATCATTATGTTCATTTATGGATGGATACAATATCTCTGGCCTCTTATCATCACAACGGATCAAAATCATCAAACGATTCTCGTTATTTTAAAACAGCTTATTATCGAATCCCTTCAACATGATCCTCAATGGAATATCCTCATGGCAGTATCGGTTGTTGCCATGGTACCCCCTGTCCTTGTTGTTATCTGCATGCAGCGGCTTTTTATCAAAGGCCTTATTGAAACGGAGAAGTAATTATGGCCACAATCCAGTTATCAAATATAAAAAAACAGTATGAAAACGGCATTCTGGTCATTGATGATTTAAATTTAACTGTTGCCGATAAAGAACTTCTTGTTCTTGTTGGTCCTTCAGGATGCGGAAAATCAACGTTATTACGTATTATTGCAGGACTTGAACAAGTCACTTCAGGTGACTTGTGTATTGATAACGAACGTATCAATGATCGTGAACCAGCAGAGCGCGATATTGCGATGGTTTTTCAAAACTATGCTCTTTATCCCCATATGACAGTTCGCGGAAACTTAGAATATGGTCTGAAAAATCGAAAAACCCCTAAAAAAGAAATAAAAAAGCGCATCGCACATGCTGCAAAACTTTTGGAGATAGAACCATTTCTTGATCGTAAACCACGACAATTATCAGGAGGACAACGTCAGCGTGTTGCGATGGGGCGTGTGATTGTACGTCAACCTCGTGTTTTTCTTTTTGATGAACCTCTTTCAAATCTTGATGCAAAATTACGGGCGCAAATGTGTATTGAGATAAAAACGCTACAGCGTTCATTAGGAACAACGAGCCTCTATGTTACCCATGATCAACTAGAAGCCATGACATTAGCCGATAGAATAGTCGTTTTGAATAAAGGAGCTATTGAGCAAATTGGAACACCAATGGAAATTTATGATACTCCAGAAACCACATTTGTTGCAGATTTTATTGGTTCTCCTCCTATGAATTTTCTTGAACGTCGTGTCTTAGAACAACATTTAGGGCATTCATGTTCTTACAGCGAAGAAACTGATCTTTTAGCTTTCAGACCTGAAATAATCTTATTGGGTGAACACCCCGATAAAGGACCTGTCTTTCACACACAAATTGAGTTAATTAAGCCTATCGGAACTGGTTGCCATATTTTAACGCGTTGGAATAATATCATTTTTACGATTGAAATAAAAGAACGCTTGACACACGACTATGGTCAAAACTTAAGTTTTACTGTCGCTTATCAAGATTTTCATACCTTTAATAAAAATACTGGAAAGCGGACAAAGAATAAGTAAACATCAATTGATATAACAAGACTTTTTTTATGCTGCATCGTGATAATATTGTGCTTTGACTCTCTCGATTACATTCACAAAATCTAAAGTGTAACTGATGAGATTAAAAAATGAAAAGTTTTTGTAATGAGCTATTGTCACATGACACCGAGAGTGTCGAAACACTCATATGAAGAAATTCTATCTTTTTACGATCTGTAGGAAGAATATTATCCGTACATATCATAAAGTTTTTTCATTGAAATTAATAGCGATAATAATTGATTAACCATATTTTTGCTAATTTAGAAAAGTATTTTTTCATAAAAACAGTATCTTATCATCTATTTTCTGATGAGATAATTTATATATCTTATAAAGAATGAATAAGAAAAATAAAGAGAGTAAATTATTTACGAATGCTAGCGTCAGGTATCTCATATCTTGGCTTTGATTAGTGATATAAAAGGTCAATTTTATCCATAAAAATACGATGGTGTTCAAAATAGTTTGCACAAGGATAGATACGTTCTACTGCATCACAATAGATTGGTTTATAATGATCATTCACTGTTTTGTACGGTAAGTGAGAATCCCAAATACTGAAAGACTTTCTCATTCCGAAACTGTTTTATGTTAAATCAATCCAAACCATTCGCTTGGCATTACAAGTGGGGAGAGTCGTTTGGCTAAAAAACGATTTAAAAAAACTTAAAATGCCTCTTATGAGTCGTTTCGATGCAAGAGTTGGAGCAATATTCTAGGATTGGTAAATAGTGTGATAGGGCCCACTTGCTTCTTGATCAGTGTAAAGATGGGGAGATCAATAGAATGCTTGTTATACCATTCACAAACTGCCATCGTGAAATGAGCTTGGGTACCTTAAGAGATGTCTCTTTAGCATCATCTTTTGATTGAGCATTGTCATTTTTATGCTTATACAAAGTGCAAGCGGGTGCTATCATTCTCTGCTAGTTTCTCATGTTGCGACAATCCTTGTATCGAGACGACTCATAAGAGACATTTTTCCAGTATTTTTATCTATACGCTAATCCTACTTACATATCATCAATGAGAGTTACCGTGTGGCGCAAACGCTTTAAGAAAAAAATAAAAATACTGCTTATGACTTGTTTCAAATGTTGAGAAGTATTGAAAAAAAAACATTGGAAAATAGAATAATAATGCTCGCAGTTCGGGCTCCATAAGGTAATAATTTCACTTATGATTTCATCTATCTAAGTATCTATAAGGTATAATTTTTTCTGTAAAATTAACTTTGTTTCATACCATTGTTATCAATCATAGATGTTGGATATCATTGGTAATATAATCATAATCCTATATTTTATAAAACTTTTTCTCTTCTATAAAAAAGATTTTTTAATGTTTTTTGATGGCATTAATGATGGTATTCACATTATGCTCCATCATATCGAGATAAGTTGCGGCAGGACCATTTTCGTTTGACAATGCATCAGAATAAAGGGTTCCACCAATTTTTAAACCTGTTTCTTTTGAAATTTGTTTGATGAGACGGGGGTTAGAGATATTTTCAATAAATAGTGCTGCTGCCTTATTTTCTTTAATTTGTGTGATAAGTTTAGCAACATCAGCTGCGGTTGCTTCGGCTTCTGTTGAAGCGCTTTGGGGGGCAAGGATAGTAAAGCCATATTCTTTGGCAAAATAGCCAAAAGCGTCATGAGATGTAATAATGATACGTTTATCCTTAGGGAGGGTGGCAATTTTTGTTTTTAAGGTATCTTGTGCTCTTTTAAGCTTTTGGATGTAGATTTCGGCATTTTTCTTGTAAAGAGTACAAGATTGTGAATCAATTTTACAAAAAGCAGCAGCGATATTCTTTACATAGATTTCGACATTGGGAATTGTTTGCCAGGCATGTGGATCAATAGTGCTGTGATGATGATGGGCACTATGTTCTTGATTTTCCATTTCGAGAGGATGGATGTTTGCGCTAACCTTGACGAGAAGTGCTTTTGTAGCACTTGCTGTAATGAGGCGGTCAATGAATCCTTCTAAATGAAGGCCGTTGATAAAAATAATTTCAGCATTTCTAAGAGCCTGGGCATCATGGGGTGTGGGTTCATAAGTGTGGGTATTCGCATTAGGACCTACAAAAGTGGTTATAGAGATATGGTCGCCTCCTACATTTTTTACGAGATCTGCGAGAATAGAAAAGCTTGCAACAACTTTTATTTTATTGTGTGCAGAAGCAGAAAATGAAGAAAGGGCAAGCAATAAAGCGCCAAGCAGAAAAATTTTTTGAGTAAACTTAAACATAGCTTTTCCTTAAAGTGAGGAGGAAGTATAAAAGAGGTGGGGAAACCGTGTTACGATAAAACCGCGTGGACTTATCAGGCAAGAAACAAGATAAATAAATCCCGCGGCAATGATGATGGCAGGGCCGGAGGGAAGTGAGAGATGAAAAGAAAGCAAAAGGCCACATAGACTAGAGATGATTCCAAAAAGAATGGAAAGCACACAAATAGGACCTAGCCGTGAAAACCAAAAACGAGCGGTAATCGCTGGAATCATCATAATGCCAACGGAAAGTAATGTTCCTAGTGATTGAAAGCCTCCAACCAGATTTAACACCACAAGTCCAAGCAATGAAATATGAATATATTTACTCAATGGAGAGAGTGATTTAAAAAAGAGGGGATCAAAGCTTTCTAAGACAAGTGCACGCCAGAAAATAAAAAGGCTGCAGAGTGTGATGAGCATTATGACGCTGATCAACCAAAGGGCTTGTGTATCAATTGCAAGAACCGATCCGAATAAAAGATGAAGCAGTTCAATGGTTGAATCTTTCAGTGAGATAATAATGACACCTGCTGCCAGTGCAATAAGATAAAAGACGGTCATGGATGCATCTTCTTTCTGAAAGCTATTTCGTGAAATTAAAATGGTTGCTAAAGCAACAATAATGCCAGCGAAAATACCGCCAAGTGTCATAGATATGAGGGAGAATCCGCAAATGAGAAAAGCAGTTGCAACACCAGGAAGAATGGCATGAGAAATAGCATCTCCTGTCAAACTCATTCCACGGAGCATTAAAAAAACACCGACAGGACAAGCGCTAATAGAGAGGAGAATAGAACCAATAAGAGCACTTTGCATAAAGTGGAAATCAACAAAGGGGGCAAGAAAAAATGCATACACGTAGATTATAACCTGAGACAGAGAGAATCATTGATAGGAGGGAGATCCTTTTGTGCACGAACACACGAAGAGTTGGATGTGAAAGAAGGCATAATATAGTGAATTGTGTTGTCGAGA
Organism: Bartonella massiliensis; assembly: GCF_902150025.1. Classification (GTDB taxonomy): domain Bacteria; phylum Pseudomonadota; class Alphaproteobacteria; order Rhizobiales; family Rhizobiaceae; genus Bartonella; species Bartonella massiliensis. The sequence goes on along the minus strand of NZ_CABFVS010000002.1, from coordinate 181,250 downwards.
AATTGTGTTGTTTCTCCATAAAAGGCGTTTTGTTGATTAATTTGAATCATTTGAGGAAAAAATTCTTGCACGATGAGAGGATCATGGAGTGCTGTGAGAACTGTGCGACCTTTCTGTTGCCAGTATGTAATCAGAGTAAGAAGATCTTTTTGGGTATGACGATCGATACCATTGAAAGGTTCGTCAAGCAAAATGATATCGGCATCTTGTACAATGATACGGGCAAAAAGAGCGCGTTGTAATTGCCCCCCTGATAATGTTTCAAGCGAACGGGTGGTAAGTGCTGTAAGCCCAACCATTTCAAGCGCATTTTGAATCTTAGAATCATAAGGGCGCTGGTTTTTCCACAATCCACAAAAAGACCACAGCCCTGTTTTTACAAGCGTTTTCACATCAATTGGAAATGTTTTATCGATATCACATTGCTGAGCAAGATAAGCAATGCGACTTTTTTTCGGTTTTGTAACTTTTCCCTTAAGAGGTTTAATTAAGCCGGCGATGGTTTTTAGCAGTGTTGATTTTCCAGCGCCGTTATCACCTGTTATGGCAACCAAAGAACCTGCTTTTAACTTTGCCGAAAAGTTCTTTATTGCTATTCTATTCCGATAGCCTAACGTTGCTTTATTGAAGTGCAGATCCATAATTTGTACCATCTTTTCTTAACTATTTTGGAGATTATGTAATAATATAACGGTTGTCAATAAAATGTTATATTATTACATAGTTTGAATACTGGTTATTTTAGTGGGAAGATCGTGGAAAATTCAAAATAATGGTTGAATCCTCCTTGACGAAAGAGAGAGTGTGTATACTATATATAGTATCAAAATGATTGGTGATTCTAAATAAGCACAAGAGAGGGTGTTAGTGTGTTTCGTTTGGTATCTAAGTTATTTCCAATGTTATCGTAAAGAGTTTATTGACCAAGGATATGGCAGTATTCTTTCGAAAGTATTTCTTTTGGAAGGGGTTCCTTTCATTTTTGTAATTGATGTTTGCCGTAAAAGAGTAAAATAGAACTCTTGAAAAGCGGTAGTTTAGAACATTCGTTTTTTAAACAGCAGGAGGGAATTGTTTGCCGAGCAAAAGATTGTTTTATAACTGGAGGTCTGCGCCATTTAAGTTGTAGAATAATCGCTTATTCTCATCATAGCCTTTATAGTCTTTGAAGTTATTTGATGGGGAATTTTTATGTTCAGGAAGCTGCGTGCTCTTTGAAAATAATCATATGTTTTGCGTACAATTTCTGTTTTTTGTTATTCTTGAGTACCTATAAAATTATGAGATTAACTCTTTTAGAGTTAATCGTTTGAAATTGTGAAAGTTGAAGAAAATGTCGATCACTATTTATAGCAAACCATCTTGTGTCCAATGTGATGCTACACGTCGTGCTTTTGATGCAAAAGGCATTCATTATCGCGTTATTGATATTTCTTGTGATGAACAAGCATATAATTTTGTTCAATCTCTGGGGTATCGTCAGGTTCCTGTCGTTGTTTGTGGTGAGAATCATTGGTCTGGTTTTAGGCCAGATATGATTAGTGGTCTTTGTGCTTAATGGGGCTTATTGTTTATTATTCGAGTGCAACGGGTAATACAGAATATTTTGTCTCGCAGCTTGGTCAACGACTTTTCAAAATTGATAAAAAGAAACCGTCTGCATTAGTGAGTGAACCCTATGTATTGGCTGTTCCTACATATGCGGATGGCGAAGGACGAGGGGCTGTACCGAAAGCCGTTATTCATTTTCTTAACGAAGATGGGAACCGCAAATTCATTCGTGGTGTCATTGGCGGTGGGAATCGTAATTTTGGTCGCTATTATAATTTAGCAAGTAAGATTATTGCTGAAAAATGTTGTGTACCTTGCCTTTATCGTTTTGAGCTGCGTGGAACTGATGAAGACGTTATTTGTGTAAAAAAGGGATTGGAAAGATTTTGGAAACAATTGGGATAGAACAGTCACAGAAATCCGATCAAATTACTGATTATCATGCGTTGAATGCAATGCTTAATCTTTATGATGAAAATGGTCATATCCAATTTGATATGGATCGGCTTGCTGCACGGCAATATTTCCTTCAGCATGTTAATCAAAATACAGTTTTTTTTCATAACCTGAAGGAAAAAATAGATTATTTGATAGAAGAAGGTTATTATGAAAAAGCTTTATTTGAGCTTTATGATTTTTCTTTTATTAAAAAGCTTTTTAAACGCGCTTATGCATTTAAATTTCGTTTTCCTACTTTTCTAGGCGCATTTAAATACTATACCAGCTATACGCTAAAGACTTTTGATGGGAAACGTTATCTTGAACGGTATGAGGATCGTGTTTGTCTTGTGGCTTTATATTTAGCACAAGGGAATAAATCTCTTGCTGAAAGTTTTGTAGATGAAATTATTACAGGGCGTTTTCAACCAGCAACGCCAACATTTTTAAATGCTGGAAAAAAACAACGTGGTGAATTGGTTTCATGTTTTTTGCTTCGTGTTGAAGATAATATGGAATCGATAGGCCGTGCGGTTAATTCGGCTTTGCAGCTTTCAAAACGCGGTGGCGGTGTAGCGCTTTGTTTAACCAATTTGCGGGAGGCTGGAGCGCCAATTAAGCAGATAGAAAATCAATCATCCGGTGTTTTGCCAGTGATGAAACTCTTGGAAGATTCATTTTCTTATGCCAATCAGCTTGGGGCACGCCAAGGGGCAGGAGCTGTTTATCTGCACGCACATCATTTGGATATTATGAAGTTTTTGGATACAAAGCGTGAAAATGCTGATGAAAAAGTCAGAATCAAAACGCTTTCGCTTGGTGTGGTTATTCCTGACATCACTTTTGAGCTTGCACGGAATAATGAGGATATGTATCTCTTCTCATCATATGATATTGAGCGTGTTACAGGCAAAGCCTTTAGCGATATTTCTTTAACAGAGCATTATCGCTCCTTTGTTGATAATGCAAAGATTCGTAAAAAGAAAATAAGTGCGCGCGTTTTTTTCCAGACATTGGCAGAAATTCAATTTGAGTCTGGTTATCCCTATATTTTATTTGAGGACACTGCTAATCGATCAAATCCGATCGCTGGACGTATCAGTATGAGCAATTTATGTTCAGAGATTTTGCAGGTCAGTGAAGCAAGTGAACTGGAGACAGATTTAACTTATCGCACGATAGGAAGTGATATATCCTGTAATCTTGGATCAATGAATATTGCCAAAGCAATGGAAGGTCCTGATTTCGGACAGACGGTGGAATCGGCTGTTCGTGCTCTTACGGCAGTTTCGGATATGAGCAATATCGCTTGTGTGCCTTCTATTGCGAAAGGCAATGCTGAAAGTCACGCGATTGGTTTGGGACAAATGAATTTGCATGGGTTTCTAGCACGTGAGAAAATCTATTATGGGTCTCCAGAAGCGATTGATTTTACCAATATCTATTTTTATATTGTGACCTATCACGCCATACGAGCTTCCAATTTAATTGCGCGCGAACGTCAAGAAATGTTTGCAGGATTTGAAAAATCAGCTTACGCAGATGGACATTTTTTCGAAAAATATATCGAAAAAGAATGGAAACCGCAATTCGCGCTTGTGCAAGAGCTTTTTGCACGGAATAATATTATTATTCCAGATCAAAAAGATTGGCAGGAGCTCAAAAAACGCGTTATTGAGTATGGGCTTTATAACCGCAATTTGCAGGCAGTTCCCCCTACAGGATCTATCTCCTATATTAATCATGCCACATCTTCTATTCATCCAATTGCTTCAAAAATTGAAATTCGCAAAGAGGGAAAAATTGGGCGCGTTTATTATCCCGCTCCTTATATGGATAATACGAATTTGAATTTTTACCAAGATGCTTATGAGATTGGTCCTGAAAAGATTATCGATACCTATGCTGTTGCGACACAGCATGTCGATCAAGGTCTTTCATTAACACTCTTTTTTCCTGATACCGCGACCACACGTGATATTAACCGCGCACAAATTTATGCTTGGAAAAAGGGTATAAAGAGCATTTACTACGTACGATTGCGGCAAGTCGCATTGAGTGGCACAGAGGTTGATGGCTGTGTTTCGTGCAGTTTGTAGGAGGTTATCATATGACAAAGATTACAACCAAAAATCCTATTGTGTCTGCTGTTAATTGGAATAGATTACACGATGAGAAAGACCTTGAAGTATGGAACCGCTTAACTGGAAACTTTTGGTTACCCGAGAAGGTTCCACTGTCGAATGATATTCCTTCATGGTCGAGCTTAACAGATGAAGAACGCAAGCTAACGATTCGTGTTTTTACAGGACTAACGCTTCTCGATACCATTCAAAATACCGTGGGTGCTATTTCACTTCTGGCTGATGCAATCACAGAGCATGAGGAAGCTGTTTTGACGAATATTGCCTTCATGGAAGCGGTTCATGCACGGTCTTATTCCTCTATTTTTTCAACCCTTTGTTCGACGGTAGAGGTTGATGATGCATTTAGATGGTCAGAAGAAAATATTCATTTGCAAAAAAAAGCAAGGTTAGTCCTTGAGCGTTATGAAGCCAATGATCCGCTCAAGAAAAAGATTGCTTCAACTTTGCTAGAAAGCTTTTTATTTTATTCTGGTTTTTATTTGCCTATGTATTGGGCTAGTCGCGCTAAATTAACCAATACAGCAGATCTCATTCGATTGATCATTCGTGATGAAGCCGTCCATGGTTATTATATAGGCTATAAATTTCAATTGGGCTATGCAAAGCTTGATGAAGCCAAAAGGCAAGAAATTAAAGATTTTGCTTTTAACTTGCTCTTTGATCTTTACAATATCGAGTGCAAATATACTGAAGATCTTTATGATGCTCTTGGATTGACGGAAGATGTGAAAATTTTTCTTCATTATAATGCCAATAAAGCTTTAATGAATTTGGGTTTTGAAGCTCTGTTCCCGCCGGAGGTTTGTCGTGTTAATCCTGCTATTTTGGCATCTTTATCACCAAACTCTGATGAAAATCATGACTTTTTTTCAGGGGCAGGTTCTTCCTATGTCATTGGCAAGGCGGTTGCAACCACGGATGATGATTGGGAATTTTAACGCTTGCATGTAAACAGAAGTGCGCGGGGTATATTATTGAAATCTTTGCGCATTTCTAAACATTGAAAACCATTTTTTTCAAACAAATTGCAGACTTCTTTTTCTTGATTATAACCAATTTCAACAGCAATATAGCCGTTTTCTTTTAAGTAGTTGGCGGCGCCATGGGCGAGCTTTCGATAAAAATCAAGCCCATCTTCCCCTCCGTTCAGAGCGCGCAATGGATCATGTAAGCGAACTTCTTTTGCAAGTTTTTTGATATCTTTTGCAGGAATATAGGGTGGATTGGAAACAATGAAATCAAAGCGACCTGTGACAGAATCAAACCAATCGCTAAGAAGAGGTGTGAAGCGATGGATTACTTCAGCATTTTTTGCATTTTTTGTCGCTGTTTTAAGGGCATCTTCAGAAATATCGACCACCACTGTATAGGATTGGGGAATTTGTTTAAGAATAGCAATCGCAATAGCGCCGCTTCCTGTTCCCATATCAAGGAGTGTGGTTTTTTTCGAACTTTCGACTTGTTTTTTGAGGAAAGGGAGAACAAGATCGATAAGTGTTTCTGTATCCGGACGGGGTTCTAACGTTCCTTGAGACAATGCGAAGGGTATGCCATAAAATTCTCTCATTCCTATAATGCGATAAACCGGCTCACCTGCAATACGCCGTTGTATGAGCTGTTCTATTTGTCTCATATGCTCACAAGACACATGCATATCTGGTTTAGAAATTCTTTCAGCAGCATTTGTTCCTGTTATCCATTCAACAAGTATTTTCGCATCGAGATCGGCTTCTAAAATTCCTTTTGCGCGTAATTTTTCTCGCACTTGTTGGATGATATTTTTGAAAGAATATTGGCTCAATGATTATCCATTTCCATCAGCAGTGTTGTTTGATGATCTGAAATGAGTGCATGAATAAGCTCATCAATATCTCCTTCCAAAATTCGATCAAGCTTATAAAGGGTCAGATTAATCCGGTGATCTGTGACGCGTCCTTGTGGAAAATTATAGGTACGAATACGCTCAGAGCGATCACCGGAACCAACTTGGCTTTTACGAGAAGCTGAACGCTCACTTTCCGCTTTTTGTCGTTCGGTATCAAACAAGCGTGCCCGTAAAATTTGCAGCGCCCGTGCGCGGTTTTGATGTTGTGATTTTTCTGCTTGTACGACCATAATTCCGGTTGGAATATGCGTGATACGAACAGCTGAATCCGTTGTATTGACATGCTGTCCTCCTGCTCCAGAAGCACGCATTGTATCAATACGAATATCTTCCGGACGAATATCAATATCAATTTCTGCAGCTTCTGGCAGCACGGCAACGGTAGCAGCAGATGTATGGATACGCCCACCGGTTTCTGTTTCCGGGATACGTTGCACACGATGAACACCTGATTCATATTTCAATTTAGAAAAGACACCTTTTCCTGAAATGCTTGCAATAATCTCTTTATATCCGCCAACATCCCCCTCACTGAGTGAAATAACTTCTACTTTCCAATTGTGAGCATGGGCATAGCGTTCATACATGCGGAAAAGATCACCAGAAAAAAGTGCAGCTTCTGATCCACCTGTTCCTGCTCGAATTTCAACAATAGCGCTTTTTTCATCAGCAACATCTTTGGGTAAAAGCAGAATTTGGAGTTCTTTTTCAAATTTTTCTACTTTTTTATATAAAGATGGGAGCTCCTCTTGGGCAAGATTTCGCATCTCTATATCTGTTTTTTTATCGTTGATAAGCATTTCTAATTCTGCAATCTCTCCGTAAAGAGCATTTAATGCGCGGATAGAGGAAATAACGGGTTGTAGTTCTGCGTATTCAGAAGCTAATTTGACATATATTTCAGCATTTAGATTGGTCGTCATTTGGCTTTCAATTATTTCAAAGCGCTTTTCAAGCTGTTTTATGCGATCTTGTGGCAAAGAAACCATGATAATATTAGCCTAATTTTTCATAATACAATTTTTATAATATTTTATTGCAATGCTTTTTTATTGTAACACTGACAATGAATTAGCGTATAGCATCATACAAAAAGAGGTAATAAAGCAGAAAAACTTTTTTGCCAATGAAAACTATGCTATTTTTAAGGTAATTTTTTATAAAATTCGATTTACTAGAGCTATTTCATCTCATAATATATCATTATTTCTTTAAGAGCTTTTTTCCGTAAAGTTCAAGGCGATGATGAATAATATTATAGCCAAGGGATTTTGCAATTTCCTCTTGCAGTTTTTCAATAACATCAGAATGAAACTCGATAACTTGTCCTGTTTCTATATCAATGAGATGATCATGATGTTGCCCATCTGCTTGCTCAAAACGAGAGGGGCCACCATTAAAGGTATGGCGATGAATTGTTCCATTTCCTTCTAATGTTTTCATGGTTCGATAAACCGTTGAGAGTGAAATACTCGAATCTATTTGGTTTGCGCGCTGAAAAATTTCAAAGGCATTGGGATGATCATTTGTATCAGACAAAATATCAAGGATAACACGCCGTTGACGCGTTACCCTTAACCCAGCTGCACGCAATTCTTTCTCATAGTTTTGCTTTTTATTCATCTTCATTGTTTGCTTTTCAAACAAAGGCTCCATGACAGTGTTTGTATTTTTTCTCTGAACCGCAAGGACAACGCTCATTGCGTCCAACCTTTCCCCATGTCGTTACATCGTTGGGATCACGGTCTTGTGGATTAACAAACCTATTTTCTTGTGCACGTGCCCATAAGGATGGTCCCTTTTCTGGACTTTGATCATTAAAGCCAGAAGAATCAGCATCCGCTTGCTCAGAGATAGTTGGTTCTGTGGGGTGTTGAATAACTTCAAAGCGCATAAGCTTAGACGTGACAATTCTGCGCAAATTTCTCAACATACTTTGAAAAAGTTCAAATGATTCTGTCTTATACTCATTGAGTGGATCCCGCTGCGCATAACCGCGAAAACCAACCACAGACCGCAAATGGTCTAAACTTACCAGATGTTCACGCCATAAAGTGTCAATCGTTTCGAGCAATACTGCTTTGTGAAAATAAGCCATAACCTCTGGAGTGTAGCGTTCAGTACGCTCATCTTCAAGTTTTGTCACAGCATCTGAAATACGCTCTAAAATTTGCTCCTCGGCAATTCCATCTTCCTTTGCCCATTCTTCCACTGGAAGCTCAAGATTAAAGAGTTCTTGAAGCTCTTCTTCGAGAGCTTTTACATCCCATTTTTCAGAATATGTTCCAGAGGGAATATAAATCTCTACAAGATCTTCCACGACTTCATTGCGCATTTCATGGATCATTTCTGATAAATCATCTGCGTTCATGACCTCCATACGCTGTTCAAAAATAACCTTGCGTTGATCATTCATGACATCATCATATTTTAGCAGATTTTTACGAATTTCAAAGTTCCGTGCTTCGACCTTTTTTTGCGCTTTTTCAAGGGCTTTATTAATCCATGGATGGATAATAGCTTCATTTTCTTTCAATCCAAGTTTTTGCAGCATGCTATCCATACGGTCGGAGCCGAAGATACGCATGAGATCATCTTGAAGAGAGAGAAAGAATTTTGAGCGACCAGGATCTCCCTGGCGACCAGAACGTCCACGAAGCTGATTATCAATACGGCGGCTTTCATGACGTTCAGTTGCGATAACATAAAGACCACCAGCTTCTAAAGCTTTTTCTTTAAGTTTGTTGACATCTTTTTTGATTTCTTCAATTTTAGCTGTTCGCTCTGGTCCTTCGGGGATATTCTGTAGTTCTTGTCGGATACGCATTTCAACATTACCACCAAGCTGTATATCCGTACCGCGTCCCGCCATGTTGGTTGCGATGGTAAGAGCTCCAGGAACGCCTGCTTGCGCAATGATATATGCTTCTTGCTCGTGATAACGAGCATTTAAAACTCTAAAATCAGTAATACCCTCTTTTCGCAAACGCGCTGCCAATTGTTCTGATTTTTCAATAGAGGTTGTTCCAACAAGAATAGGCTGTTTTTTTTCGTGCGCTTGACGGATATCACGCACAATTGCTCGATATTTCTCTTCTGCTGTTCGATAAATTTCATCATCTTCATCAATACGTTGTACGGGTAAATTGGTAGGAATTTCGACAACGTCAAGACCATAAATATTTCTGAATTCTTCGGCTTCTGTTGTTGCCGTTCCAGTCATTCCAGATAATTTTCTATACATACGGAAATAATTTTGGAAAGTGATGGAAGCAAGAGTCTGATTTTCTGGTTGAATAGCAACATGCTCTTTAGCCTCTAATGCTTGATGGAGTCCTTCAGAATAACGCCGTCCGGGCATCATACGACCTGTAAATTCGTCAATGATAACGATTTCATCATTGCGCACAATGTAATCTTTATCGCGAACAAACAGTTTATGGGCTTTTAGAGCATTATTAACATGATGAACGATAGCAACATTTTCTATGTCATAAAGACTTTCACCTTTAAGATATCCAGCTTGTTCGAGCATTTTTTCAATTTTTTCAGTACCAATTTCGGTAAAGGTCGTTGTTTTTTGCTTTTCATCTATTTCATAGTCCTCTGGAATTAAGGTTGGAATAAATGTATCAATAAGGTTATAAAAGTCAGTACGATCTTCTAGAGGACCAGAAATAATAAGGGGGGTACGCGCTTCATCAATGAGAATAGAATCCACTTCATCGACAATTGCGTAATGATGACCTCGTTGAACCATTTGGCTATGATCGAAAGCCATATTATCACGCAAATAATCAAAACCTAGTTCATTATTTGTCGCATAGGTGATATCACATGCATAGGCTTGTCTGCGGGCATCGCTATCAAGATCATGAAGAATAACACCTGTTGTAAGCCCTAGAAAACTAAAAATTTTTCCCATTGTTTCAGCATCACGACTGGCGAGATAATCGTTTACTGTCACAACATGAACACCTTTACCTTCCAATGCATTAAGATAAATTGGTAGGGTTGCCATTAATGTTTTACCCTCACCGGTACGCATTTCAGCGATACCACAGTCGTGAAGAACCATTCCACCAATAAGTTGTACGTCAAAAGGACGCATATCATAAACACGTTTTGCGGCTTCACGAACCGTTGCAAATGCTTCTGGTAACAGTAAATCAATACTTTCACCATCATTAAGACGTTTGCGAAAAGCATCTGTTTTTTGGCAAAGCTGCTCATCACTTAATTTTGCGAATTGTTCTTCCAAAGCATTAATTTGTGCAACTTTTTGGCGGAGTGCTTTGAGACGTCGCTCCTGAGCTGAACCAAAAAATTTACGTGCAAAAACACCTAAATTGACCATCTCTGGCCCTTTCTTTTAATTGTTGTCATTCTTGCTGGGTACTTCATATGCTCTCCCCATGCTCTACATTTTTTTTTAAGTTTTCTGATATTAAAAAATGTAGATGGTACCATTATACTTGCTGGTGTGCAATTCTTCACTTTAATTGTAAAGTAGAGATAAGAGGCGAAATATGCTATGTCAACTTTATGTATGCGGTTTAGCTGATACAATACAAAGTAATTTAAGATACAATATATCATTTTCTCTATTATCATGTGTTTTATCTGTATTAGATAGGGTTGGAGACACCGAGATAAAAGAACGACTTTATACTTTTTAAAATAAAATTACTCATTTATTTCTCTATGTTTAAAGATTAAAGTGTTATGGTAAAGAAAATTGGAATCTTGAACCTGCCTTCATTTTTAAGGAGTATATTTATGAAATTTAACTTTATCACGCTGTTTTTAGCATCAACTTTATTGGCAAGTACAAGTTTAGGGGTTAGAGCCCAAGAAAATTTGAATTCATCGTCGAATGATTTAAAGACTTTGGAGAAAGCTTCTGAAAAGGCTGTTTCTCCTTCTCATGTTATGGCTGTTATTGATGGGAAGAATATTACAGCAGGTCAATTGGATGATTTAGCGCTTGAAATAAATCCTAATTTAGCACGTTTTCCTGATGAACAACGCCGTGTGATGGTCTTAAAAGCTTATTTGGATATGCAGGCACTTGCAAAAGCAGCAAGAAGCAAAGACCTTGATAAGACAGAAGCTTACGATAAACGTATGGCAGTTATGCGTGACAATGTGCTTCAACAGCTTTATTTTAAACAGGCGATTGTTGACAAAATTTCAGATGCTGATTTGGAAGCTCTTTACAAAAAGGAAATTGCTGCTTTACCTAAAGAGGATGAAGTTAAAGCTCGTCATATTTTGGTTAAAACGAGAAAAGAAGCAGAATCTATCATTAAGCATTTAAATAAAGGCGAAAATTTTGAAGAGATTGCAAAGAAAAGTTCAACAGACGGTTCTGCTGCTGTGGGAGGCGATCTTGGTTATTTTAGCCATGGTCAAATGGTTAAGCCTTTTGAAGATGCTGCATTTGGTCTAAAAGTTGGCGAATACACAAAACAACCCGTTGAAAGTCCTTTTGGTTGGCATATTATTAAATTAGAAGATCGTCGTGTAAAACAACCTCCTGCATTTGATGACGTTAAAGAGATGTTGCGTACACAGTTGATAAAAAAGCGCTATCAAGAACTCATTGTTGATTTGCGGAGCAAGATAGATGTGAAATATCCCGATCCTAATGTTGCAAAAATTATGGAATCACTTAATCAAAATGGGACGTTGCTTCCCGATGAGACATCCGATGAAGAAGATACGGAATAATGAGAAAAAATAAGTAGATAGTCTTTTGAATAGAGAGTTTGCTAGGTTTGTTTTTTCAAAAAAAATCTTAGCAACTCTTTATAAGAGATTATTGATCTGCAATTATTTTATTTGTTTTTATAGAAAGCATATTGTGGTTTTTAAAATATCTCCTTTGGCGCCCCAAAACATCCAAGAGCTTTCCCCATTATCAGGTGTACGGATAGCAACAGCTAAAGCTGGGATTAGATATAAAGATCGTACAGATCTTCTTTTTATTATATTTGATAAACCAGTGAGTGTGGCAGGTGTTTTTACACGTTCAAAATGTCCATCTGCCCCTGTAGAGCACTGTCGTGCATCGCTTCCCCATGGGGTTGCAAGAGGTGTTGTTGTGAATTCTGGAAATGCAAATGCTTTTACAGGACGCAAGGGAAAAAATACAACCAATGAAATCATTTGTGCAGCAGCGAACACTTTAAAGGTGAGAGAAAATGAGATTTTTATAGCTTCTACGGGTGTTATTGGTGAGCCAATGGATGCATCGGGTATTGTAAATCTTTTACCTAATATGGCAGAGACAGCAGAAGAGGAAAATTGGTTGGAAGCTGCAAAAGCCATAATGACAACGGACACATTCCCAAAACTTGCTACGCGTACTTTTGATTGTGGGGGGGAGAATATTACTATTCATGGAATTGCAAAAGGTGCTGGTATGATTGCACCCGATATGGCGACAATGCTGTCGTTTGTGGTTAGTGATGCGACGATTTCTTCAGATATACTTCAATCCATGTTATCAGAGGCCGTTGAGGGGTCTTTCAATTCGATTACTGTTGATAGCGATACCTCGACTTCAGATACGCTTATGTTGTTTGCGACAGGAAAAGAACATTTTCCTCCTCTTACAAGTCAATCTGATCCGCGTTATGGGATTTTTGTGAAACAATTAAGTTCACTTCTGCATGAACTTGCACTCCAAGTTGTGTGTGATGGTGAGGGGGCGCGCCATTTAATTGAAGTGAATGTGAGGGGTGCGACAACAAACAATGCAGCGAAAACGATTGCTTTATCCATTGCAAATTCACCGCTTGTAAAAACAGCTATTGCCGGTGAAGATGCAAATTGGGGGCGAGTCGTTATGGCGGTTGGGAAGGCTGGTGTTGAAGTTGATCGTGATCTATTGACGATTTGGTTTGGTGAACATCGTGTGGCAGTAAATGGCGAACGAAATCCTGTGTATTGTGAAGAGACAGTAGGTTCTTATATGCAAGGTAAACACATCACAATTCGTGTTGATATTGGTTTGGGTGAGGGCACAGCAACGGTTTGGTCTTGCGACTTAACAAAAGAGTACGTTATGATCAATAGCGATTACAGAAGTTAACAGATGCAATCTCTAAATATTTAACGGCCTATCATTTTTTTAAGAGAATGAGATATATGAATTCTTTTTAAGGTAAGGGAATATGATAAAAAGACAGTTATATTCCCATTGGAGAGCGATATGTGTATAAAAAGTTCTCTTCTTCTTGTTGTTGCCTGCGCATTGTTAGATCAAAATAATCGTGTTTTGCTTACCAGGCGTCCTGAAGGAAAATCGCTGGCTGGTTTATGGGAGTTTCCTGGTGGAAAGGTTGAGCAAGGTGAAACTCCAGAAATCTCACTGATTCGTGAGCTAGAAGAAGAGCTTGGTGTGTATGTTCAGGCAAATAATTTACACCCTTTAACGTTTGCGAGTCATAGCTATGAAAAGTTTCACCTCTTAATGCCATTGTATCTTTGTGACCATTATGAGGGAGTTGCGCAAGGGCGAGAGGGACAGAGTTTAGAATGGGTTTTTATGAATGATCTTGATAAATATCCTATGCCTGATGCTGATAAACCATTGATTCAGATATTAAAAAATCATTTTCTTTAATGTGTTATAAGAAGGAAAGATTATTTAACTATAAGTATTGATTTATAATTTTTTATATTAAATGGGAAAATCCAATCTCGTAAAATCTATTCTATGCTCAATCAATCAAAGCCATGTCTTTTGTGCGTTCCAAGCAGAGAGAGCTACGTGGATAAACGATTTAAGAAAGACGTGAAGTCCATTCTGAAAGAACGCTCTCCAACAGTCAAAGGGTTATCATAACATTAATAATTGGCAAAATTTATAATGGTGGCGTTAAATATTCCATAAGCATAAAATAGTGGCAGATAATGGGGTTATACTTTTTCGTATATTGTTGTGAGGTGGGCTTGGGGGTACTGAGAGATATAAGGAGCGTTTATTTCATGAATATCGATAATAGGAGAAATTTCAAAAGATTCTTTAAGAAGAAGATGTTTTGAGCTTGTTATGAGAGATTATTTTATATGACCAATAACTTAAGCATCGTTGTAATACAATTTATTGTGATAACATATTGTTTTATAACAATAAATTTCTTCTCTTGATGCTTTACGATTTTTCATTCAAAAAAATTTCAATAACGTACAAAGAGTGGTGTATAATGTGAAAAACAATTTTAAAACGAATAAAATACACGACTAATGAACGATTAAATATAAAAAACTATGCAATTTTCATATTTTTAAAGATATTGTCTCTGTATATTTTTAAAAACTGTAAGGCTAAATGCAAAAGAAATGATAAAACTACGTAATAATTTCTACCTTCAGCATCTTATTCAAAATAATACGCCTTATTTCTCTATGGATTTGTAATAAAACTGTTTGAGACAGTGAAATATGATAATGTAAGAAACTCTGATTCAAATTATGTAATTCGGATTTATGATTCACTAACGGATATTTTTTTATGAAAATTATGCAGTAAGTCTATCAATAAATTTTCACACTATTTAAAATAAACGAGTATTAATAAAGGTTTCTCAATAAATATTGAATCTGAGTTTTAAAAAAAGATCAAAAGTATTCCCTTTGTTCAAGGAAGGCGCATCCTTCATATAATACAGAGCGCCATTGCTTTGATATTCGTGGGCCTGTTTTTTTAAGATACATCTCTCAACACATTTAAACCCCTTTCTCGTTGGTTCTTCGTGAAGAGCATAAGGTTAAAGCCCCTCATGGAAATAATATAAAATCTATTCAGCACTATCCCTTTACGCTTAATATTCAAAGAGCATGCCGGTGCTATTATATGCTTTGTCAGCCCCAATTTTACGACAGTCCTTATATTTAAGTCTTAGTATTCGAGAGCATTCATAAGAGTTATTCTTTTCTTAATCGTTTTTATTCACACACTACCATTGCTTGTGACGCACAAACGGATGATTTTGATGAATTGTTTTTAGAGGAGGGGTATTAAATTTCTTGAATTGGACGGCGTTTTGCGATGGGATATCGTTGATATGTTTGAGCAATACGTGTAATTACTTCCTCTAGTGGTTCGATCATAACGTCCATAGAGAAGCCATTTGCATGAATAATATTTTCATGATCAACCATAATGGCAGCATGACCTTGCCAAAAAATCAAATCACCTCGTTGAAGTTTATCACTGTCTGAGAGTTGATTTCCTATAGTTTCTCGCTGCATATCGGTATCACGTAAAACGATTTGATCAGTCATCATCATAGAGAGCTGAATGAGTCCCGAGCAATCAATTCCAAAACCGCTGACACCTCCCCAAAGATAAGGTGTACGAATAAAGGTTTCTGCTACCGTAACATAGTCTTCGTACACGCGTCCAATAGGGCTCAGATGGGTTGCAATGATTGCTTTTCCATTTTCAAGAATAGAATATAGCGTATCACGAACTTCAACTTCATCAACAACAGTCACCTTACTTCCCATGGATAAAGGATACTCCATTGGTCCACGCAAATCAGCTTGGAAATATTGAAAAGTACGTGGGACTGAAACGATATGTGTTTGCTTTACGGTTGATGTACAAAGCGCTTTCGTTGCAATATAGCCAACATAATTATCTTTGAGTGATTGTCCCCACGACATAGTCTCTCCGTGTTCAAAGATGAGAAGTTCTTCTCCAAATAAGCACTCTGTCTGCCTTTCGCTTTTTTTATTGTTTTCTTTAAACAGCCCAGCAACAGGGACATTAACACGTCTTTTTTCACCTTGTACAAAGCGCCGTGCTGTAATTTCTGTTTCAAGACGTTTGTCTGCTAGATCTTCTCTAAAAGCGTGTAATCTCGGATCTTTAGAAATCATCTTTTTGTTTTTCATCTTTAAACGAACTCATGAAAACTATATTGATAAGATTTTTATCTTCAAATAAAACCAAACACACAGTTCAAGAAGATCACAATCCTTCTTGAAACTGCAATATTGTCCATCTTTATGGATATTTTGTGTCAAACTTCATTTTTAAAAATATTATAAAGGGCACGAATAGTTTGTGCAGATCCCCCCACAGGGTATCCTGGTTTTTCTTTTGGAACCCATCCAAAAAGGTCGAAATGCGCAAAATGTTTAGCTTGTTCAACAAAAGAATTAAGAAATAAAGCAGCCGTTATAGAGCCAGCAAAGCTATTTCCAGTTACATTGTTAAGATCAGCAATGGGTGATGATAACATCTCCTGGTAAGGTTTCCAAAGGGGCATTTGCCAAAGAGGGTCAAAAACAGCGTGAGCCGATTCAGAAATTTGTTGTGCCCATATTGAATCATTACAATAAAATGCGGGAAGATCTGGTCCTAATGCGATACGCGCTGCCCCCGTTAAAGTAGCCATGCAAAGCATGAATTCTGGACTTTCTTCATCACCATAGGTAAGTGCATCAGCAAGGACAAGTCTTCCTTCAGCATCTGTATTGCCTACTTCAACATTTAAGCCTTTACGACTTTTAAGAATATCTCCTGGTCGGTAAGCATTTGCAGAAATTGCATTTTCTACGGCAGGAATCAAAACACGTAGACGGAAAGGCAATTTTGCATCCATGATAAGTTTAGCTAATCCTAAAACATTTGCTCCACCCCCCATGTCTTTTTTCATAAGCAACATGTTATTGGCTGATTTAATATCCAGTCCCCCTGTATCAAAAGTTACACCTTTGCCTACCAACGTTATTTTCGGATGATGCTCTTGTCCCCAGTGTAATTCAATCAGCCGTGGTGCGGCGCTGCCTGCGCGTCCTACGGCATGAATCATTGGAAAATTATGGGATAAGAGTTCATCTCCACAGATACTTTGGACATGAGCACCATAGATTTTTCCTAGTTTGCGTGCTTCTTCCTCGAGAGTATCAGGATTCATATCATTCGCTGGAATATTAATAAGATCACGGACGAAAAAGACAGTTTCATAAATTCGTTGGAGTTCATTAAGATCAACGGTTTCATTGACATGAATGGATAATGATTTGAAAGAAGAGTTTTGGCGATAACGATTAAATTGATAACTTCCCAGTACCAATCCAAGATAGGCATTTATTTCATCAGAGGTTTCACCTTCTAAATGCCATTGACCAGCAGGAAGTTTTTGAGCAAGCAGTCCTGTGATAAAGGGATCATTACCATTGCCAATTCCAAATAAAACTTTTTTTAAATGTCCCGTTTCGTGAGGAACAAAGAGTATTTGTCCTGCTTTTCCAGTAAAATCATTAACTTTTATCCATGCTGTTGTTGAGACATCAAGTGATAAGTTTGCAAGACTTTCTTGGTTTATCAAGATGATAGGACAACTGTTATCGCTACGTTCTGAGGTAAAATGAATGGGGTGGTGATGCATGGTTATGAGATCCTTATAGTCGTCTAAGCGCGACATACTCGACCAAGTGATTTTTTCCCTTTCGTAGAATGAGATTAGACCGTGGTCGTGTTGGCAATATATTTTCTTGTAAATTTTTTAGATTAATCGTTTGCCAAAGATCCTCAGCGATTTTTGAGGCTTCTTTTTCATTGAGTAGGGCATAACGATGAAAGTAGGATTCAGGATTTTGAAAAGCTGTTTTACACAAACGCTTAAAGCGCTCCAAATACCAGTGACGAATGACTTCAGTTTCGGCATCAACATAAATTGAAAAGTCAAAAAAATCTGATACGAAAGGAATAGCTTTTCCATCTTTAGGAAGATCACTGACCTGTAATACATTAATGCCTTCAACAATTAAAATATCAGGATGGTCAATGGTAATTGTCTGGTTTTCTAAAACATCATAGGCCATATGTGAGTAAAGTGGGGCGCGGACATTCCCAATACCTGCTTTTATAGCTGAAAGAAAGCACAGCAATTTTTTAATGTCATAGGAATCAGGAAATCCTTTACGATTCATACGATTTTTTTGCTGTAAGATCGCGTTAGGATAGAGAAAACCATCCGTTGTGATGAGATCCACTTTAAGGCTAGATGTCCAACGTTTCAACAATTCTTGAAGAATACGCGCCGTGGTTGATTTTCCGACCGCTACAGAACCAGCAATTCCAATAATAAAAGGTGTTTTTTTACTCTCTTCTTGGTGGAGAAACTGCTGTCGTTTGTGAAAAAGGTCTTGTACCGCTTCAACATGGCATGAGAGAAGACGTGATAAAGAAAGATAAATGCGTTGGACTTCTTCAAGGTCGATAGGATCATCAATAGAGCGTAAGCGCTTAATTTCGTCAAAAGTCAAAGTAAGAGGTGTGTCCGCACGAAACTCTGACCATTCTTGTGCAGTAAAAACACGATAGGGGGAATACCGGTCAGGAATGCATTTGACCAGATTATCTTCCTGATTAATTTTTTGTATCGTCGTATCAATCATTTATATTTGTCGATATTTTTTTGCCGCAGCAACCGATTAAGAACGGACAGATAGAATAACTTTGTATTCAAATAAATTTTGTTTTGCATACTCTCTTCTTTAAGATAATAGATCATTCTTTACTAGCTTATCGTCCAGTCATTCCAGTGTGCACGGATTTGTGCTAATGAGCTCCCTTGTGCCAAAAAAGCCCACAAAAGAAGACGTGCTTTTATGGCAGATAAATAACCAGACATGAGAGCACCAGAAGCAATCATATCAATTTCTGAGCCTTTATAGCCATAAGTTATACGAGTTGTTGAGCCATTACAACAACGACTAGCAATAATAATCGGTATTTTTTGTGCATATTGTTGTACAAGATCTGCTTCTTGAAAACTACAATGTCCTGCACCAAAACCAGCGATAACAAGTCCAGCATAGTCCCCACTTTCAAGACAGAGTTTCATTAATTTTGCATCAGATGATAAAGAAGAATGGAGGAGTGCAATTTGATGATCGTAATTTGAGGGAAGATCAAACGTTGTCGGGAAAAATTTTCGATCATTGAAATAAATGAGTTTTCCCTCTAAAATAGTTCCTAAAATACCTACGAGCCCTGATTGAAATGTTTCAACTTTGACGGTATGGCTTTTATAGAGCCAATAAGGCGAGTGAATTGTATCATTAATGACAACAAGAACGCCTCTATTACGGCTTTGTGGAGCTACTGCGACACGCGTTGCTGCTAAAATATTAGCGGGTCCATCAGCGCCTGCTTCATGAGGGGGGCGCATAGCACCAGTTATGATGAGTGGTTCAGTTTCCTTCCAATAAAGAGAAAGAAAAAAAGCTGTTTCTTCCAGAGTATCAGTTCCTTGCGTTAAAACAATCCCTGTTGCACCAGCCTTTATTTGCTGTTTTGCCCACTCGATTATTTCAAAAAGAATTTTAAAAGATAAAGAGCCACTTGGTATTTGCATTAATGTTTGTGCATGAATATCAGCAACACTATTTAAATCAGGAACACTTTGTATGAGGCTATCTGAAGTTAAAGTTGGCTGCATGTGACCAAAACGATCAGCTGTCATGGCAATTGTTCCACCTAAGGTTCCTATGGCTATTTTTTTCATCATTTTCCTCTAAAAGGCACAAACTGTTTATAGAAAGCTACTTAGCAGTAATTTACATTGACAACAATGGTATCATTTTTTCAATTTTAATAAATTGAGTTATGCTGAATCATTGTGTTTTGCTTTATGTGTTCTTAAATAGAACAATAGCAATTGAGTTTAATATTGTATGCAAAGCAATCAATATTAAAAATTAAAGTTAATATTAAGGAGTCTCCTTATGACAGAACATAAGCCAGACATAATGTATGGTACAACAATTATTACGGTACGAAAAGATGGCAAAGTGGTGATGGCTGGCGATGGTCAGGTTTCTCTTGGACAGACGATTATGAAAGGCAATGCACGTAAGGTCCGTCGTCTTGGGAAGAGCGGATCGGTTATTGCTGGTTTTGCAGGTGCTACGGCAGATGCCTTCACATTATTGGAAAGATTGGAAACAAAGCTTGAGCAATATCCTGATCAGCTTATGCGTGCATGTGTAGAGCTTGCAAAGGATTGGCGAACAGATCGCTATTTGCGCCGTCTTGAAGCAATGATGCTTGTGGCTGATAAGAAAGTAACTTTGGCTCTAACAGGGCTTGGTGATGTCTTAGAACCAGAAGATGGGGTTATGGCTATTGGCTCTGGAGGAAATTTTGCTCTTTCAGCAGCGCGGGCACTCATCGGCTTGGATTTGGATGCCGAAACGATTGCTCGTAAAGCGATGGCGATTGCCGCTAAAATTTGTGTTTACACCAATGATCATTTTACAATTGAAACATTGGATGCAGAATTATCTTCTTTAGAGAAAGCTATTTAAATGTGTGTTGTATTTTCCCCTCGTGAAACTGTTTCTGAACTTGATCGTTTTATTATTGGCCAAAATGATGCCAAACGTTCTGTAGCTATTGCACTGCGCAATCGGTGGCGTAGACAACAGCTTGATGAGCCGATGCGTGAAGAAGTGATGCCAAAAAATATTTTAATGATAGGGCCAACAGGTGTTGGTAAAACAGGGATTGCTCGTCGATTAGCAAAACTTTCTGGAGCACCTTTCGTGAAAGTAGAAGCGACTAAATTTACTGAAGTTGGTTATGTGGGGCGCGACGTTGAACAAATTATTCGAGACCTTGTTGAAATTTCTGTTTCCCTTGTGCGTGAAAAAAAACGCGATGAAATAAAAGAAAAAGCTCACATGAATGCTGAGGAGCGTGTTTTAGATGCCCTTGTTGGTAAAACAGCAAGTCCCGCTACCCGTGATAGTTTTCGCAAAAAATTGCGTGAAGGTGAATTAGATGAGAAAGAGATTGAAATAGAAGTCGTCGATAATAATGGCAATAGTGCTTCAACCTTTGATATTCCTGGCATGCCTGGGGCGCAAATGGGGATTATGAATTTATCCGATATTTTGGGCAAAATGGGTAGTCGTACAAAAGTCCGTAAAACGACAGTAAGGGATGCTTTTAAACCGCTCATTGATGACGAATCTGAAAAACTCCTGGATCAGGAGCAAATTATTCAAGAAGCGCTGCGTGTTGCTGAAAATGACGGTATTGTTTTTATCGACGAGATTGATAAAATTGCAACCAAAGATGGAGGCGCAAGTGCTGCAGTTTCACGTGAAGGCGTTCAACGTGACCTTTTGCCTTTGGTTGAAGGAACAACAATTGCTACAAAATATGGACAAATCAAAACAGATCATATTCTTTTTATTGCCTCTGGTGCATTTCATGTTTCCAAACCCTCTGATTTATTACCGGAGCTTCAAGGGCGTTTGCCTATCCGCGTGGAGCTGAACCCTTTAACAAGGGAAGATTTACGACGTATTCTAACAGAACCAGAAGCGAGTTTGATTAAACAATATATTGCTCTTATGGCAACAGAAGAGGTTCATTTGGAAATTACCGATGATGCAATTGATGCTTTGGCAGATATTGCTGTGGATTTAAATGCAAGGATTGAAAACATAGGAGCGCGTCGTTTACAAACGGTGATGGAGCGTGTTTTGGATGAGATTTCTTTCACGGCACCTGATAAAGCTGGAACATCGTTTAAAATTGATGCTGCTTATGTGAGAAAATCTATTGGTGAACTTGCTGCTGATATCGATCTTTCCCGTTTTATTCTTTAGAGATTTACTTATCGGCGTGCTTGGATAATTTTAAAACCATGGGCTTGTTCATGTATCAACACTGTACGGAAAATATCTTTTAATAATGTTTCATAAGGGAGATGGCGGTTTGCAACAAGAAGCAAACTGCCCCTTGGCTTTAAGCATTTTGCAGCATTTATAATAAACTGTTTTCCCAAAGAGACATCTGTCGTTTGTTGTGTGTGAAACGGTGGATTTGAAATGATAGTGTCATACAGATTTGTGATAGGCTCATGCACAAGGTCATGCCAATAAAAGTGAATTGGAAAAGGAGTTTTTATGGGATTAAGGTGCTGTTTTGCTGCTTTCAAAGCATTGTAATCGGCTTCATAGAGGTCAAGAGTTGTCAGTTTTACCTTGCTTTCAAGGGCAACGTGAGAAAGATAGCCCCAGCCAGCCCCAAAATCAGCCGTTTTCCCAGAAATAACTTTGGGCAGATAAGAAGCAAGCGCTGCAGATCCTGGATCAATACGACCGTGTGAGAACATACCAGGAGTGGTTTGAAATTTATCAAAAGAAAGTGGTGGTAAGCGCCATTGTGAAATATTCTGTTTCTCTATTTGTTGAGGAACTTGTAGCCAAAAGACGAGACCATGATTTTTAGACAACTTATTGGTAATGGGAACAATATTTTTGACCCATTTCATCATTGAAGCAGCACCAGCTGTTTTATTCCCACTGATGATAATCCATCCATTGGGTTTAACGCATTCTAATAAATCAAGAAAACAATTTTGGTTAAAACCACGATATTTGCTCAACTGTAAAAATGCTCCATCATAGAGGGAAGTTTTATCTATTTGAGGAGAGCAGTGAAATTGAGTATCGACAAATTTAAAAAAATCAGGTCGCCAAGGCGTGATAATTTTTAAATTTTGCACCCATTCTGGAGCAGGGACTTCCGTTAAACCAAAACTTAGCCAGCATTGGCTTGGATCTGGATAAGGGAGTACATGATTTTCAAAAGGTAAAAATGATAACACATGTGGTTCTTTCAAAGAAAAATGCCATTCCAATGTTGGGATGGCATTTCATAATTACGATAAGAAGAAAAGATTATTCCTCTTTTTTCTTCCGGCGGCGTTTATTTTCAGGTTGCCTTTTTTCATCCATGCATTTTTCTTCTTTTACCGATTTATCATCGGTAATTTCTTTTCCAGTTTCTTGATCAACAACCTTCATTGATAACCGAACTTTTCCACGTTCATCAAAGCCCATGAGTTTAACCCAAACTTTATCACCTTCTTTAACAACATCTGTTGTTTTGGTGACGCGTTCTGACGCCAGTTGAGAAATATGAACGAGCCCATCACGAGAACCAAAGAAGTTTATAAACGCACCAAAGTCTGCCGTTTTTACAACGGTTCCTTGGTAGATAGCACCAACTTCTGGTTCATCGACAATAGAATGGATCCAGCGTTTTGCTGCTTCAATGGTTTTAGCATCAGCAGAAGCAATTTTAATGGTACCATCATCTTCAATATTAATTTTCGCTCCAGTTTGTTCCACAATTTCTCTAATAACTTTACCACCAGAGCCGATAACATCACGGATTTTATCAACAGAAATATTCATCACTTCGATTCGTGGAGAAAATTCACTCAGTTCAGCTCGTGCGCTGGTTAAAGCTTTCCCCATTTCGTTAAGGATATGAATTCGGCCACCTTTAGCTTGTTCCAGTGCGATTTTCATAATCTCTTCGGTAATACCGTCAATTTTGATATCCATTTGCAAAGCAGTAATACCATTTTCTGTTCCTGCAACTTTAAAATCCATATCCCCAAGATGATCTTCATCGCCTAAGATATCAGACAGAACGGCAAAGCGTTCTCCTTCTTTAATCAAACCCATGGCAATACCTGCAACGGGGCGTGCTAAAGGAACACCAGCATCCATGAGAGCAAGCGATGTTCCACAAACTGTTGCCATAGAAGAAGATCCATTGGATTCAGTAATTTCTGAGACAGCGCGAATGGTATAAGGAAAAGATTCTTTTGTTGGCAACATGGGGTGAATTGCACGCCATGCCAATTTTCCATGTCCAATTTCACGACGACCAGGAGAACCAAGGCGTCCTGTTTCACCCACTGAAAATGGTGGGAAATTGTAATGGAGAAGAAATGTTTCTTTATACATTCCTGTTAAGGCATCAACATATTGTTCATCTTCACCAGTTCCCAATGTTGCAACGACAATGGCTTGAGTTTCTCCGCGGGTAAAGAGGGCTGATCCATGGGTACGGGGTAAAATACTTACTTCTGATTGGATAGGGCGCACGGTAGAAAGATTGCGTCCATCAATCCGCCTTTCTGTATCAAGAATATTTCCGCGAACAATTTTTGCTTGCAACTGTTTAAATACGGTTGCAATTTGATCGGTACTAAATTGACAGCCTTCTTCCGTTTCTGGCATAAATTTACTGATGATTTCTGTTTTTAGCGCATCAACTGCGGCATAACGTTCTTGCTTATCAGTAATAGTGTAAGCTTTCCGTATATCCTGTTCTGCCATTTCCTGCATTGCTTTTTCAAGTTCAGAAAGATCTTCCGGAATAAAATCACGAGGCTCTTTTGCAGCAACTTCAGCAAGCTTGATAATGGCATCAATGACAGGTTGAAGGCCTTTGTGACCGAACATCACAGCACCCAGCATGATATCTTCGGGCAATTCTTGAGCCTCTGATTCAACCATCAATACAGCACTTTCTGTTCCAGCAACCACAAGATCAAGTTTTGATTCAGGCATTTCATCGATATGAGGATTGAGAACATATTGTCCGTTACAATAGCCAACGCGCGCCCCCGCTATCGGTCCCATGAAAGGCACACCTGATAGGGTCAATGCGGCAGAGGATGCAATCATCGCAAGGATATCGGGATTATTTTCAAGATCATGCTGTATAACAGAAACAATGACTTGTGTATCATTTTTATAACCCTCAACGAAAAGGGGACGAATTGGACGATCAATCAAACGTGAAATCAAAGTTTCATTTTCACTTGGCCGACTTTCACGTTTTAAATAGCCACCAGGTATTCGACCAACAGCATAGGATTTTTCTTGATAATTAACGGTGAGTGGAAAAAAGTCCTGGTCTGGTTTTGGGCTTTTGGCCGATACAACGGTTGCTAAAACAATAGTTTCTCCATAGGTAGCAATCACTGCACCATCAGCTTGGCGCGCTATTTTCCCTGTTTCAAGGGTAAGCGGACGCCCAGCCCATTCAATTTCTATCTTGTGCGTTTTGAACATTTTTTATCCTTAATGACCAGTGTTTAAATCTTTGATTGTTCATATTCTGGTTTTGCATGGCATATTTCTAAGCTCTAAGGTGGACAACATACTTTCAATTTGTTGATAGAACTAAATCATATTAAATACGAAAGACGAGCAATCCTATCCCATAATAACTTGTCAGTTTTTAAAATTTTTAACTAAAAGTAACATGTTGAAAAAATGGGTGGTTTTTTAACACCACCCCATTTTTCTTTTAGCGACGCAAACCTAACTTCTTGATAAGTGTCTGATAACGATTTTGGTCAACTCCTTTAAGATAATCAAGAAGGCGCCGGCGTTGAGACACCATCTTCAAAAGACCACGACGAGAATGATTATCCTTTTTATGAGATTTAAAGTGGTTTGTTAAATTAGAAATACGTTCAGAAAGTACAGCAATCTGTACTTCTGGTGATCCTGTATCACCAACTTTGGTTGCGTATTCTGCGACAAGAGCTTGTTTACGTTCAGCTGTAATCGACATCGTATTATCCTTTCCAAAAACGAAGAAACATAAAGCCACCCATAGCCGAGATGTCGTTCAGCAAGGGTCTACGAGAAGCTAAGCAGAGTCAAAGACTCCTAGCTATTTCCGCCTTTATATAGGAAAGAAGGTTAAAATACTAGTCCTTTACAGCATTTTGAGTCTTTCTTTAAATAAAGGCTTTTGTTTTGAAATATTGATTTAAATAAAGTTTTATGAGAAATTTTTTAAAGAATTATGCATCCTTTTGATACAAAGATTATGAGCGTGTGTATGCTAACAAAAATAATAAATACCGATTTGGAGGAAAAAGATGCAGAGCATTTCAGCATTAAAACTTTTTCGTAATTCGGTATTTCGAAATTTATGGTCATCTACTCTTATTTCTAATTTAGGAGGGCTGATACAGGCTGTTGGCGCAGGGTGGTTAATGGCATTGATCAGTTCTTCGCATTCTATGGTTGGGCTTGTTCAGAGTGCGACAACATTACCACTTGTTCTGTTTTCTTTGATGGCAGGGGCATTAGCGGACAATTTTAATCGGCGTCAAATTATGTTGTGCGCACAGATTATGATGATGGTTATATCCATGAGTTTATTTGTTTTAGCCTATATGGGATTTTTAACACCTTGGCTTTTATTATGTTTTACGTTTTTGATTGGATGTGGCACAGCCTTTTATAATCCTTCTTGGCAAGCAACGATAGGAGATATTGTGAGTAGGGACAATATTCCTGCTGCTGTGAGCTTGAATAGTGTCGGCTTTAATTTGATGCGCAGTGTTGGTCCTGCTATTGGGGGCGGCGTTATTGCAACTTTGGGGGCATCTGCTGCTTTTTTGTTTAATGCTATAAGCTATATCCCTCTTATTGGGGCATTATTTTTCTGGAAATCGAATTATAAAAATAATCCATTGCCAAGAGAAAGACTTCTAGGGGCTGTCTCAGATGGTTTGCGTTATGTTGCGATGTCACCTAATCTCTTGAATATTATGGTTCGAGTGTTCTTTTTTGGTATAGGGGCTATTTCGATTTTAGCTCTTTTGCCAATTGTTGCGCATAAAGTTCTGGGAGGAAGTGCTCTTCTTTATGGTACATTACTTGGTTGTTTTGGCTTAGGAGCCATGACAGCAGGGATTACTAATGCATTTGTACGGCATCATTTTCGTCCAGAAACAATTATTGCCAGTGCATTTATTGGTTTTGCTTTTTCTTGTTTTTTATTGGGAATAAGCCGTTCACTGATTGTAAGCCATATTGCTTTATTTCCTGCAGGTTTATGTTGGGTTTTGGCATTATCATTGTTTAATACATCTGTACAACTTTCTACACCACGATGGGTTGTGGCACGTGCTTTAGCGCTTTATCAAACAGCATCTTACGGGGGAATGGCTGTTGGAAGTGCAATTTGGGGCGCTTTGGCTGATGGTTATTCTCCAACAATTGCTTTGAGTATTTGTTCTTTATTCTTGATTTTTGGTGCTCTTGCAGGGGTAAAATTTAGAATTCAAGAAATTCCGCAGATAGATCTAAATCCTCTTGATCATTTTAGAGAGCCAGAACTCTTACTCGACCTAAAAGCAAGAAGTGGCCCAATCATGATCATGATCGATTATCAAATTCATGAAAATGATCTGGAAGAGTTTCTCAAAGTGATGACGCGTCGACGCCATATTCGTTTACGTGATGGTGCGCGTCAATGGGTTCTTTTACGAGATCTTGAAAGGCCTGAATATTGGACAGAGGCTTATCATATGCCCACATGGGTAGATTATTTACGTCACAATCATCGTCGTACAAAAGCAGATGCTGAAGTTAATAAGCGTTTGCGTCATTTAAATTGTGCTCCTAACGGTATAAGGGTGCACCGCATGATTGAACGACAGACCATACCCCAAGCTAATGAAATGCTTTTAAAAGTCCCTTCTGATCATCTTCCTTAAGGTAAGAGAAGTTTTTTTGTAAAATAAATGTATTCTTTTGATCAATTGGTGAGCATAAGCACAAAAGAATGAGTTAGTTATAACAATGTCTTGTCATTTTTTTTTATGTTGCATGATTATCGCAAAAATCTGAAGCTTTTTTCATTTTAAATCTATTGATCTTATTTATATTGAAGCAATAAAAACCATCTTTTTGTACGTTACAAGTAAAGTAAGGGCGATAAACACGATAGAAAAAGAAGGACTTTTGATGAACGATGTCAAGTTCCAAGGGTTTATTGCGATTTTTTAAATCGAAAAATGGGATTATGATACCAGTTTGCACTTTTTATTAAGCGTAAAGATAGGATAATGCGCAGCGAATTTTATATACTTTAAAAACGCTGTTGTAAAATAGGCTGCCAGTACAGAGAGAATTTTTTTTAAATGTGTTAGGGAGAAGCACAACAGTTTTCTGTTTTGAGCATTTCACTTTGAATGAAGGATAACCATATTCAAAGAACGAAAGAATTAAAAGAGTGAGATAGATAATGCACAATCTTCATTATGTAGAAGGTAAAGTCGAATTAAATGCAGAATAGTAAAGATGAAAGATAGCTTACCCCTTTACGTTTTCATATTTTCTCAAATAGAGCTGTTTTTTAATATTCCGCAAACAGATATATGCCTTACACATATTGGGCATAAAAAGTTGGAACTGTTTTAAAATACTGAGCCATTTTAATTCTTATTTCAAACATGCGGTAGGATTGGACCTAAATATTGATTGACAAGCAAGAGCAAAAATGTAGTGTTATCAGCTAAATAATGTCATGAAATAAAAAATATACCAGCAATGAATTGGAGAGATATATCAGTTTTTATTCGATATAAAAAACAATGATAAGATACTAATCTTTAAAATTGCTTATTCTTTGCGAGATATTTTTACAAATCTTTTGCATAATATTTATAACGATGAGAGTGATGTCTGATTGTAAATATAATTATGCCATTTGTAGATGCTCAAAGATCAATTTTTATCCAAAAGATAGTTGGAAGACATTATCCTTGTGTTTAAGGTTTAAGGTTGGAATCTCTCTATTTTAAATAAATTCTTTTAGAAAAAAATAGATTGTGTAGGTGTATATTGTAATGATCAAAGTGTTGATTTAAAGTGATAGAAATCTTTTAAACTGAAATGTAATGAATATAATTACAACACATTGATTATATAGAATAATTTATCGTTTTTACCTATTGAATGTAAAAGTCTAGAATATCGTATGATATTTCATTTCAAGTCGGTTTCGCTTTTGAATCAGTCCAAATATTTTTTTGTACATTACGGGGGCGGGTGTGTGGGTAAAAATGATTGAAAGAGGAAAGCCTCTTATTAAATTCTTATCTAAATGAGGTGCGTTTAGAGAAATGAAAAGCACTATATTTTTCTTAATTTTATAGAGAGCAATATCTTTCAACAAAAGACAGCTATAAGAAAGAAACACTTAAATTGTGAAAATCCGCTTTGGTTTAAATAGACCTTTGTTGAGAATGCCAATAGCAAGAAGTTGTTCCTTATAGAGGAGACAAACTTCCTCTTCGTCAAGAAGTGTTTTATGAGCACACAAAGGAATAGAATGTCCTCTCATAACTCTCAGTGCTTGGGTTTCAGTAAGCGGATAATGAGGGAGACAATCTAATGCAGCTCCTGTTTCAATGAGCAGTTCATCGAGTGTTGAAAAGTCTTTTTCAAAAAAACGCTCATTTTCATCTGTGGTATTTTTATTTGGCGATATTGCTGCTTTTAGTTCATCCCATGTGATGAGATCCTCTTCATCAAAAGGTGCGACGGCAATACGTCTTAAGTCAGCAATATGCCCATAGCATCCCAAATCCCGTCCCATATCGCGCGCTAAAGAACGTACATAAGTTCCTTTTCCGCAAGTTATTTCGAAGACAGAGTACTCTTTGGTCGGTGTTTCTATTAATTTAAAAGTTTCTATTTCCACTTCACGGGGCGCAATTTCAACGATTTCTCCTTCACGTGCGAGATCATAGGCACGATTTCCAGCAATTTTGATTGCTGAAAATTGTGGAGGTGTTTGCAAAATAATACCAGTATATTGAGGAAGAAGAGCAAGTATTTCCTCTCGTGTTGGACGTTTAAGAGATGTTTTTGTTATTTCTCCTTCTAGATCATCTGTTGAACGCTCTTGCCCCCAAGCGATATGAAAACGATAAGTTTTCTTGCCTTGCATCACATAAGGAACGGTTTTGGTTGCTTCGCCTAAGGCAATGGGAAGAAGACCAGAAGCAAGAGGATCAAGTGTCCCTGCATGTCCTGCTTTTTGTGCATGAAAGAGCCATTTGATTTGTGAGACAGCTTCTGTTGATTTCATTCCTTTTGGTTTATCAAATATGATCCAGCCAGAAACAGGACGTCCCTTTTTTTTGCGTTGCCGTGCCATATCTTTAATCCTCATCTTTATCACGATGAAGATCACGCGCAACCTCAGGCGATCGGAGGAGGGCATCAATTTTTGAAAAATTATCAAAACTATTATCAAGTCTAAAACGCAGTTCTGGCATATATTTCATTTGTCGCAACGCATGACTGATTTCTCCACGGAGAAAACGACTATGCTTATTGAGGGCATCAACAACATCAGTATGGGAAGCATTTTTAAGCGTGCTAAGAGGTGATACAAAGCAAGTAGCAATTTTTAAATCTGGTGACATGCGTACTTCAGAAACAGAAATGACAATATCTTTTAAGACATCATCAAACAAAATATTACGCTGTAATATATGCGCTACTGCATGACGTACTTGCTCTGCTACTCTAAGTTGCCGTTGTGATGGCCTTGCATTTTTCATCAAAATTTTATCCCTACTCCAAGCCCTCTTTTTTGACCATCCAGATAAGGCAAAAAAGAGACACTGTGTATAGAATTCCCATAACTTTATCCATTTTAAAACAGAGTAAAGTTATGGGGTTATCTTATAATGTGCGATTAATATGTTCGATACGGAAGGTCTCAATAATGTCTCCTGCGCGCATATCTTCATAATTTTCAAAAGCTATGCCACATTCTTGACCACTTTGCACTTCATTAACTTCATCTTTAAAGCGTTTGAGTGTTTTGAGTTTTCCTTCGTGAATAACGATATTATCGCGGATAAGGCGAACACCAGCCCCTCGTTCTATTTTACCTTCTGTAACACGACATCCAGAGACTTTTCCGATTTTTGTAATGTTAAAGACTTCTAGAATTTCAGCATTACCAAGGAAAGTTTCACGCTGTTCTGGTGAGAGCAACCCAGACATGGCCGCTTTGATGTCATCAACAAGATCATAAATGATGTTATAATAACGAATTTCAATTCCTTGTGTTTTCGCAAAATCACGCGCTTGCTTATTGGCTCGAACATTAAAACCAATTACAGCTGAGTTAGAAGCTTCGGCAAGAGAAATATCACTTTCGGTAATTCCTCCAGCACCAGAATGTACAACACGCGCACGAACCTCATCATTTCCTAGTTTTTCCAATGCTGAAGCAATTGCTTCAATGGATCCTTGTACATCCCCTTTGATAATAAGAGAAAACTCCTTAATACCAGTCGTTTGTAATTTTGTCATCATCTGCTCAAGAGAACCACGCGAACCGGTTTGTCGAGCAACAGCTTTATCACGCGCTAACCGTTGACGGTATTCAGAAATTTCGCGTGCTTTTGCTTCATGCGTGACAACAGCAAAACGGTCTCCAGCTTGGGGTGTTCCTTGCATTCCTAAAATTTCAATCGGTGTAGAGGGAACGGCTTCTTTGACATGGTGACCATGGTCATCAATCAAAGCACGCACACGCCCCCATTCATTTCCAGCAACGATAATATCAGAAGGATGTAATGTACCTTTTTGCACAAGAACGGTTGCAACAGATCCGCGTCCACGATCCAATTTAGCTTCAATGACAACGCCCTCTGCTGTTCGCTGAGGATCTGCTTTCAGATCAAGCATTTCAGCTTGAAGAAGGATAGCTTCGAGAAGTTTATCAAGATTCAGACCCGTTTTAGCGGAAACTTCAACGTCTAAAGTTTCACCCCCCATCGTTTCAACAAACACTTCATGTTGTAGAAGCTCTGTACGCACTTTTTGTGCATTCGCAGCTGGTTTATCAATTTTATTGATTGCAACAATAATCGGCACACCAGCAGCTTTGGCATGATTAATTGATTCAATCGTTTGCGGCATAACACTATCATCAGCAGCGACAACAAGAACAGCAATATCGGTCACACGAGCACCACGAGCACGCATAGCTGTAAATGCTGCGTGTCCTGGTGTATCAATAAAGGTAATTTTTTGACCGTTTTGTTCTACTTGATAAGCTCCAATATGTTGGGTGATACCGCCTGCTTCACCAGAAACAACATTGGCTTTGCGAATAGCATCTAGAAGAGAAGTTTTTCCGTGGTCAACATGGCCCATAATGGTTACAACAGGGGGACGTTGCTGCATGTTTTGCGGATTATCTGTTATATTAAAGATACCTTCCTCGACGTCAGATTCTAAAACACGTTTAACCGTATGACCAAATTCAACTGCGATGAGTTCAGCAACATCTGCATCAATAACATCGCCCGGTTTCATCATTTGTCCTTGTTTCATCAAGAATTTAATGACATCAACGGAACGCTCCGTCATACGTTGTGCGAGCTCTTGAATGGTAATCGTTTCAGGAAGAACAACTTCACGAGAAATTTTTTCTCTTGGTTCTTGGTTTTGTGCACGCTTAAACTTTTCCTGTCTGCGCCGCATTGCAGCCATTGAGCGTCCACGCGCACTTCCTTCTTCGTCCAGCGCGCTATTAAGAGTGAGTTTTCCACGACGCCGCTCATCAGCTCCTTTGATAACTTTTGGTGCACGTATTTCTGATTTGCCAGGGTTAGCACGTCGGCTATAGCGTTCCTCCTCTTTATTTTCATCTATTTTGCGTTTGTCAATCACAGCTGTATTTTTAGGCGCAATAGGAATCTCTGTCTGTTCAATGAGAGGGGGCTCAGAGAGAACAGGTGGAATATGAACTGGCGGGTTTTCTTCTTCTTGTTGGTGTTGTATTTCTTTTTCTTTAATTGCTTGTTGTAAAACTTTTTCACGCTCTTTAGCACGTCTTGCTTCTTCTTCGGCTTTTTCTCGCGTTATTCTTTCTTGGATATGTGCTTCTTCTAATGCGCGAAGTCTCGCTTCCATTTCAGCCGATGAAAGATTACTTTTAGCGACAGATTCTTGAGGTTTTTTCTCCTCGAAACGCGGTTTAGAGCGCTGGGGGGCCACGTGCGGCTTTGTAATAGGCTGAAGAGTTTCAGGTTTTTCATCAGGTCGCGTAATTTTACGTCGTTTGGTTTCGACAACGACAGCCTTCGTACGGCCATGGCTAAAATTTTGTTTGACCGTGCTTGTTTCCAAGACAGACCGCTTGAGAGTTAGTGTCTTCTTGCCTGTTATTTTGTCGTTGTTATTTTCACTCATTGTACTTCCTTCACGGCTTGAGCCGTCATCTCACCGGGCTTACTATGCTTGACATCACGATAGCTGATCAATTTATATATTGTTTTGAGAAATCCTTCAGCAGCCTTTGTGTCCAATAAGGCTGCGTGCATAACAGGATTAGAGCCAAAAGCTACGCGCATTTCATCACTTGTAAATAAAGATATGGTTTTTATTGTCCGCTTTGTTTGTTGTTGTATTGTATGGATAGCTTGTGCAATTTTTCGTTTTCCATCTTCTGTTGTTTCTTTAGCATGAAGTACAAGAATAACTTGACCAGAGCGGATAGCAGCATCAACCTTCGTTGCTCCCATAGCAACAGCTCCCGCTTTTCTTGCCAAGGAAAGGCTTGAAAGAGCAGCTTTGAGTAAAAGCGTATCAACAATATGCGCAAGATTTGATGCAACCTCAACATCTGTTTTAAAATTTTTATGAAAAGCTTTTTGTTTGATCGCTTTCTCAATAACAGTGTGATGGGCAGAAATCCAAACACCGCGCCCTGGTAAATTCGCTTTAAGATCAGGAACAATTTGGTTATTGGGACCAATAACAAAACGGATCAGCGTTTGTGCTGAAGCATTTTGTCGGGTCACAATGCAAGTTCGTTCATTCATTTAAAGTGTATCCACATCCAAATCATCTGTTGTTTCTTTTTCTACAGAATGTTCATCTTCTACAGGACTTTCTGTAACAAGATCAGCTTGGTCTATCCAACCTGCTTGTACACGTGCGGCTAAAACCATAGCTTCTGCATCTGTGCGTGTAATGTCAAAAGGAGTTAAAACACCAGAAAAATTCTTTGTTTGACCTTCTTTGCGTTCTCTCCAACCAGCTAAATCATCAACGGCATAGCCAGCAAAATCTTCCATTGTTTTTACACCATCCTCACCCACAGCAACCAGCATAGCACTTGTCATTCCAGGCAGTGTGCGTAATTCGTCAGAAACGCCGAGCTTTTTGCGTTTTTCATCAAGTTCTTTTTCTTTATGATCGAGATATTCACGCGCTCGATTTTGGATTTCAGCAGCGGTATCATGGTCAAAACCATCAATAGAAGCGATTTCTTCAAGATCAATATAGGCGATTTCTTCAATAGAAGAAAAACCTTCTGATGCCATAACTTGTCCGATCATTTCGTCAACCTCTAAGGCTTCCATAAACAATTTACTGCGTTCAGTAAATTCTTTTTGACGATTTTCAGATTCTTCCTTTTCCGTTAAAATATCAATGTTCCATCCTGTTAGTTGCGAAGCTAAACGAACATTTTGTCCACGTCGTCCAATAGCAAGGCTAAGTTGGTCATCTGGTACAATAACTTCAATGCGTTCAGCATCTTCATCAAGAATGATTTTAGAAACTTCAGCAGGTTGTAGTGCATTAACAACAAATGTTGCCGCATCGGGCGACCAAGGAATAATATCAATTTTTTCGCCTTGTAACTCTGCAACAACAGCTTGTACACGGCTTCCGCGCATTCCCACACATGCACCAACAGGATCAATGGAACCATCGCGTGAAACAACGGCAATTTTGGCACGTGAACCTGGATCACGGGCAACCGATTTTATTTCTATAATACCATCATAAATTTCTGGAACTTCCATAGTAAAAAGTTTTACCATAAACTGAGGATGTGTGCGTGAAAGGAAAATTTGTGGTCCACGTGTTTCACGATGTACATCATTGACAAAGGCGCGAATACGGTCTCCATAGCGGAAGGATTCACGCGGAATTAATTCATCGCGGCGTACAATAGCTTCACCACGTCCCAGATCAACGATAACATTGCCATATTCCACACGCTTGACTGTACCAGAAATAATTTCACCAACTTTATTTTTAAATTCTTCATATTGCTGATCACGCTCTGCGTCACGTACCTTTTGTACAATAACCTGTTTTGCAGATTGTGCTGCGATACGTCCAAAATCCATAGGAGGTAAAGGATCAGCAAAAAAATCACCAATTTTTGCCTCTGCTTGGCGTTTGAGTGCATCCGACAAAGTAATTTCCGTTGTATAGTCTTCAACAACATCAACGATTTTAAGCAGGCGTTGTAATTTAATTTCACCTGTTTTGGAATTGATTTCAGCACGAATATTGGTTTCTTGACCATAACGAGAACGTGCTGCTTTTTGAATTGCATCAGCCATCGCAGAAATGACAATTTCACGGTCGATTGACTTTTCACGTGCAACAGCATCTGCAATTTGCAGAATTTCAAGCCTGTTAGCGCTTGTAGCCATCAATTTTCTCCTTCTTTGTGCCACACGACGGGTATTCCCCAGTGATATTGTTTTTTGAAATTGAGCGTCTCTATTGAGTCGGTAGGATTATCTTCGCCAATGAGTTGTTGATTCAAAACTTTATTTTTTTCAATGCATCGCGAATAAGCTCATCGGTAAGCACTAAATGCGCATTCATGATATCACAAAAGGAAATAGAGGTATACATGGCTTCTCCGTAAGCAGCTTTATCCGTATTTAAAATAAATCCATCTTGCGTGATATTGGTAAGTGTTCCACGAAATTTTCGACGCCCATCAATGGTTATTTTTGTTTCAACTTTTGCAAGATGTCCTTGCCAATGAAAAAAATCAGATTTTCTTACCAATGGACGATCAATCCCAGGGGATGAGATTTCTAAATGATATTTGCGTTCAATAACATTTTCCACATCAAGGAGGGGGGAAACAGTCCGACTAACAGTTTCACAATCTTCTACGGTCAGAGAACCATCAGCCCGTTCAACCATAATTTGAAGTGTTAAACCATTTTGTCCAAGAAGCTTCACACGAACCAAGCGAAACCCTAAAGGTTTCAGCAGTGGTACGACAAGAGCCCCAATCCGTGCTTCGATACCATCTTCTTCAAACAGGCGAGGTTCGTCAAGATTGCTTATTTTTTCCGCTTCGTTCATACATTTTATCCACGTTATTTTCATCAGTTTTATGATATTAAAAAAGAGCGGGTCCAACGGCCCACTCTTCATCATAAGACCAAGAATTTAGCTATTAATACTCTTAAATTCAAAATTTTTCAAGCTGTTTATGAGAAAAGCATTTTATCATTTATTTCTTGATAAAGGTAAGATAGGCTGGTGTTCGTCCTTCGCGTAAAGCTTTTTCTTCATAGCGGGTTCCTCTCCATAATGGATAAGGGGTTTTCCAGTCTTTGGGGCTTTCTGCTTTCCACTCAAAGTGATCATGATGTGCACAATGATAAAGGGTCCAGTTTATATAACTGTCTATATCGCTAGCAAAGCGAAAAACTTTCCCTACTTTAAGAACGCGAGCAAAACGGTTAAGATTTTTTATGTTGATGAAACGTCGTTTCCAGTGTTTCTTTTTCGGCCAAGGATCAGGATAGAAAAGATCTATTCCATCAAGTGAGTTATCAGGAAGCCAATCAAGCAGGCGTGTAGCATCATCATTATAGAGGCGAAGATGGCTTTGATAGTCTGTATGCTGTTCAAGGGACAACAATATTTTGGCCATGCCATTGATAAAGGGCTCTATGCCGATAAAACCGGTTTGCGGAAAATGTTCCATTTCATGGAGTAAATGTTCACCGCCACCAAAGCCAATTTCAAGTCGAATTTCTTTTACTTTACTCGCAAATAAGGATGTAAGATTTGAGGGAGGGGGGATATTTAAATCAATATTAAAACGAGGGAGAAGCATTTTTAGACGCGCAAGCTGACTGTTTCGTAGCTGCTTTCCTTGTCGGCGTCCAAAAAAGGCTTCACTTTTGCGTGTATTATGTTGAATCATGGGATTTTGATCATTGTTTGAAGTGTTTTCACGAGATCAGTTTTTTCCCATGAAAACGAACCATCATGCTTTGGCTTTCGCCCAAAGTGACCGTAAGCAGCTGTTTTTGTATAGATTGGTTTATTAAGGTCAAGATGTTTTCGAATTCCAGTAGGGGAAAGGTCCATTATTTTGCGAATGGCTGCTTCAATAATCTTTTCATCGACTTTTCCTGTTCCATGAAGATTAAGATAAATCGATAAAGGTTGTGCAATACCAATTGCATAGGAGAGTTGAATGGTACATCGTTCTGCTAAATGAGCAGCAACAATATTCTTAGCGAGATAGCGTGCTGCATAGGCTGCAGAACGATCAACTTTTGTCGTATCTTTTCCTGAAAATGCACCACCTCCATGGGGGGCAGCACCTCCGTAAGTATCCACGATAATTTTGCGTCCTGTTAATCCAGCATCGCTTTGAGGACCGCCAATGACAAATTTTCCTGTTGGATTAATATACCAACGGCATTGAGCTGAAATAGGGATATCATGTAAAGCTTGACGAATGTAAGGTTCAACGACTGTACGGACTTTATTGGAATCCCAACTTTCATCAAGATGCTGCGTTGAAAGAACGATGGATGTTACCTCTATTGGTTTTCCACCTTTATAGCGTATGGTGATCTGGCTTTTAGCATCCGGTCCTAATTTTCCAGTTTCGCCTTCTCCTTTATGGCGGGCTGCGGCAAGAAGTTTGAGAATCTTATGCGCATAATAAATTGGTGCAGGCATGAGGGCAGGCGTTTCACGGCAAGCATACCCAAACATGATAC
Source organism: Bartonella massiliensis (assembly GCF_902150025.1). GTDB lineage: Bacteria > Pseudomonadota > Alphaproteobacteria > Rhizobiales > Rhizobiaceae > Bartonella > Bartonella massiliensis. The sequence goes on along the minus strand of NZ_CABFVS010000002.1, from coordinate 143,742 downwards.
CTTGATCACCCGCTCCTTCTTCACCATGCCGATCTGTAGCATTATCAACGCCTCTTGCAATATCAGCGGATTGAGGGCGCAAAAGAACATCAATTTTAACAGTTTTCCAATGGAATCCCGCTTGTTCATAGCCAATGGAACGAATAGCATGGCGCGCTGCTGTACGAAAACGCGTAGGGTTAATGAGTGGAAAGCCAGTTTCATCATAGATAAATTCTTTATTTTTATCTTTTTTTAAAAGCGTATCGGGAACACGCACTTCACCGGCAATAACAACACGGTTGACACTGACCAGCGTTTCACAAGCAACACGGATTAACCACGGATCAGTATCGGTCTTTTGCGCCTCTTTATAGACCATATCAACGATTTCATCAGAAATACGATCACAAATTTTATCAGGATGCCCTTCCGATACCGATTCGCTTGTAAAAAGATAATCTTGATGCGGCATAGGAACTCCTTAAAAAAAGAAAACCAACAATTCAATTAATCGCCTACTAAAACTGCTACGGCTTTCTAATTCCACAGCAAATCGACAATGTAAATTTATATGAACAAGAGAGAAAAAATATAATTTTAATTTTATAGCTTATCTGTCAAATCTTCCTCAGAAAGTGCTTTTGCCAAGTCAATAATTTTTCGACGCACTTTAGCATCAGATATATTTGTAAAAGCCCGCATGAGCTGAATACCTTCGCTGCTAGAACAAAAATCCATAAAATTGTGATCACTTTCAGCAAAACCTTCTACTTGTTGAGAGGTAAGGCCCTTATCAAAAAAGTAAGAAACAGGAACGTCCATAATTTCTGCGATCGCTTGAAGACGACTGGCACCAATACGGTTTGTTCCTTTTTCATATTTTTGGATTTGCTGAAAAGTAATGCCTAATTTTTCACCTAGTTTTTCTTGAGTAAGTCCTAAAATATTACGACGCAAACGGATACGAGTTCCAACATAAATGTCTATAGGGTCAGGTTTTTTTCTAGTTTCGGTCATAATGTAACTCTTTAATTTCCAGCACTTTTCTTTTAAACCAACATCAGATTTATGCGAAGTTGATTTACCATATAATTAAAATAATATGTAATATTTTTTCCCAATATTACTGGTACACGCAACATAATACCGTACAAGGAGCACTTGAATCATTTAAGTTGTTTTGTAGAACCAAAACCAATACGACACAAGAGCATAAGGATGAATAAGATAAAAGTAAAGAAAGTTCTGTATTCATTGCTTCCTATAGGGGTAATGGATGATGGAACTTTTGAATCAATAATGCCCACAGCATTTTGTTGAAGAGCTACAACGATTCGTCCATAAGAATCAATAACGGCTGATATTCCATTATTGGCTGCTCGTATGAGTGGGATACCTAATTCAATGGCACGAAGCTGTGCTTGTTGAAGATGTTGATAGGGGCCTGGTGTTACACCAAACCATGCATCATTTGTAACATTAATAATTGCTTGAGGCGGTAAGCCTTTAAAAGTCATTTCATGGGGAAATATTGCTTCATAACAAATCAGGGGCAAATAAGAAAATCCGTTTGGCATTGTGACAGTTTTGCGCACATGTGCAGCACTATATCCACCAATATTATCAGCAAGAATATGCAACCCTATTTTTTTCAATAAATTTTGATAGGGAAGATACTCACCAAAAGGGACCAAATGAAGTTTATCGGAAGTGTGTAAAATATTACCTTGAGCATTAATGACGGCAATTGTATTAAAATATTGTGTTTGGGAATGAGGAGGATCATCACTAGCGCGTACCGCTCCGATAATAGCCCATTGTTTAGGTTTTAAAAGAGAGGCAATGTGCATCGTGATAGATGAGTTATCATAGAGAAGGTAAGGGACGGAAGCTTCCGGCCATACGATAAAATCGGGTTCTGGATTTTTACCAGTTATTGGTGTTGCGCTTAGATTCATATGCGCTTCCAATATGGCTTCTCGTGTATTAGCGCGCAATTTTATATTTTGTTGAATAGAAGGTTGAACAATGCGCACCCAATAATTTCTTTTTTGATCTTCAGCTGTATTTTCTATCGTATTAAGACGATAAAATCCAAAACCACTGTGAAGGAATATAAGTGATAAGCAAAGAAAAAGGGCAGCTTTCTTTTTTTCACTCGTGAGTAAAACTGTTGGAAAACTATAAGCTAAGACAGCAAGAATATTCATTCCATAAAGTCCGACGATTGCGTCAGATTGCATGAACATCGGGGTTGGCATGGCTGTATAGCCAAGAGAATTCCATGGGAATCCTGTGAATAAGAATGCACGTAACCACTCGGCCAATCCTAAGGCAAAGGCTAAAACAAAAAAGCGTGCTATTCCTTTTGCCCATAATAAACCGACAATGAAACCAGAAAAAAACCAATAAAGAGAAAGGTAGAAAGGAGGAAATAAAATAGCGAGCGGGACTGCCCAACCAAAAGAATCTGGATCTGTCAACAAAGCATTGCAGAGCCACCAAAGTCCGCAAATAAAATAACTAAAACCAAAAGTTCCACAGCTTAAAGCATAGGTAAAAAGATGTTTTTTATTTTTTGGGGAGGAACCTATTGTGTCAAGTAAAACAATAAAAATAGGAAAAGTTAAAAAGCAAAGAGGCGTTAAATAAAAAGGAGGAAGTGCAAAGGAAGTAAGAGCACCACATAGAAATATCCATGCCTGCCGCTTCCATCCGGTAACAGAGAACAAAAAAACGAGGAAATTATTTAAAGCTGCGTGACTATTCTTTAGGGATGGCATTATTTTTAAGATTCTCATTTTCTGGAATGCGAAAAATGCGCAACCGCTTAATTCGGCGTTTATCAGCTTCTAAAATACGAAATTTATAGCCAGGAACAGCTTCGACAACTTCACCTTTTGCAGGAATACGATCAAGAATGGAGACAATTAAACCGCCAATAGTATCAACCTCATCACCATATTCGCCTACGATAAAATCAGGTCCAAGAGCTTTCTCAACATCTTCTAGTTCGGTTCTTGCATCAACCAGCCATTTATTGTTGTGCTCTCGTACGATAGCATTGTCGACATTATCATGTTCATCTTCAATATCACCAACGACCAATTCAACAATATCTTCCATTGAAACTAGACCATCTGTTCCCCCATGTTCATCAATAACTAAAGCCATTTGTGTTCGTGTGGTTTGCATCCGTGTTAAGAGTTTGCTTGCAAGCATAGAACTGGGAACAAAGAGAACGGTTCGGATCAAATCCAATTCACCGATTGGGGTATGTAAATCTGTGTGGTTTAATTGAAGCAAATCGGATTTCTGTTCAGTTTCTGTAGGGTTAATAATAAAGCGAGTCATATAATTCAGAATATCGCGGATATGGATCATACCACGCGGATCATCTAAAGTTTCAGCATAAACAGGTATGCGAGAATGACCAATTTTTGCAAAACATTTAAGGGCTTCTCCAAGTGAAGTGCTTATTTCCAATGCTTCAATTTCAGAACGGGGTATCATAACATCATCCACACGTGCTTCACGCAAGCGTAAAATATTATGCAACATAGTACGTTCTTCAGGTGAGAAGAGGGTGGTATCTTTTTCATTGTTGGTCGAAAGTGCAACGGTAAGATCATCGCGCAGTGACGTAGACGCATAATTACGACCCCGTAAGAATGAAAATAAATGATTTATCAGGGAATATTTTTCTGTATGATTCGTCTGTTGAGAGGGGTCTTTTTCATTATTAGAAGATGTTTGACGACTATTTTGTGTATTTGTTTTGTTTGTCATGGTTTTGAAATCTTCTAAATTTTCTCTTTGTAATAGGTGAATGAGAGGTTTTAAAGGGTATGCTCTTAAATATTAATGTTAAAGGTTAATTTCTATCATTTATAGATAACTCAGCGTAAGGATCTTTTATAGAGAGCTTTTGAAGAATTTCTCTTTCGAGCTTTTCCATTTGATGTGCTTCATCATCAGTTTCATGGTCATAGCCAAGCAGATGCAAGATACCATGAACAATCATATGCGTTAAATGATCTTGAAATATTTTTCCTTGTTTTTCTGCTTCGAGAGCAACAGTTTCTCGTGCAATAATAATGTCACCCAGCATAGGACCGGGAGGATTGCCAGCTTTAATTGGAAAAGCAGGAAAGGATAATACATTAGTGGATTTGTTTTTACCACGCCATTGTGCATTGATTTGTGCCATATGCTCATCATCCGTAAAAAGCAGGCTAATTTCGCTTACAACATTTTCCAATGAAACACGATTCATCGTTGCCGTTAATGCTTTTTCGGTAATATTATAAAGCATTTTCTCATCATTCCACCCTGCGCTTTCAACCATTATATCAATAATAATCATGATGAATCAAATTCATTTTTTAATGTATCGCATGCGAGTGATTTTTTTTTATTTTGTATTTCAGAATCGCGATCATAGGCATGAACGATAGCAGCAACAAGCGGGTGGCGTACAACATCTTTTTCATCAAAGCGTACAATTGCAATATTGTCTACATTTGAAAGAATGCGGATGGCTTCAATAAGACCTGATTTTTGCCCTATAGGCAAATCAATTTGGCTTACATCACCGGTAACAATCATACGTGTTCCTTCTCCAAGACGTGTAAGGAACATCTTCATTTGCATCGGTGTCGTATTTTGTGCCTCATCGAGAATAACAGCGGCATGGGCAAGCGTTCGCCCGCGCATAAAAGCAAGAGGAGCAATTTCTATGACACCAGAAGCTAAAATGCGTTCTATTTTTTCAGCGGGCATCATATCATAAAGAGCATCATAAAGTGGTCGTAAATAGGGGTCGACTTTTTCTTTGAGATCACCGGGAAGAAACCCCAGATGTTCTCCAGCTTCAACAGCAGGACGTGAGAGAATAATTCTCTCAATGATACCACGTTCTAGGAGCATTGCAGCATGAGCAACAGCAAGATACGTTTTGCCTGTTCCAGCAGGTCCTACACCAAACACAAGTTCAGTATGCTCCATCGCGCGTATATAAGCATCTTGTATTGGAGTCCTTGCATGAATTATTTTTTTATGGGTGCTCAACCGTGTTGGTATACGCTTCGTTGCAGATTTGTGTGTTATTGTGGCTTCTTTCTGCTTTTGTGGTATACTCGTCATAGCAATCACTCCTTTTATGTCTGATAAAGTGAGCTCTTGATGTGTTTTGGCACGCTCATAAAGCTGCTGCAATACATATTGCGCACGCTTTATAACAGAAATATTTCCACGGATTAAGATTTCATTCCCACGTGGATGAATACTAAGTTTGAGTTTTTTTTCGATATAAGCAAGATTTTCATCAAATTTACCAAAAACTGCTTTTGCATATTTATTATTTTCGAAAATCAAAACAACTTGACTCGTATCTGAAGCATTTTCTTGTTCCAAGGAATCAGTTTTTTTAATGTCAGCATTTATCTTTTCAGTTGAAGCTTTCAGCCTATTCTCCATATCTATATAAATATTACATATTTTTTCGAGTAAACTTTATAAAAAACAAATTTTCTTTTACAAAAGCGTACGCTTTAGATGTAATCACTTCCTTTGAAAATAAAAGAGTTTTCCAGAATATTTATTATGAACAAGGTGTTAGAGTCATATTTATCTATTTGTCACTTCACCGACAAAACTGTTTGAGCTTGTATTTTTAATATGAATTTCTATCACACTCCCTGTAGAGGCTTCTGTATCCACAACAACAGGTAAAAGCCAAGGGGAACGCCCTACCATTTGTCCTGAGTGACGCCCAGTTTTTTCAATAAGAACATCCGTTTTTTGACCAACCTTAGAACGCAAAAATGCATTTTGTTGCTCAAGAAGAAGGACTTGCAAATGTTGAAGACGGGCATCTTTTACAGATTCGTCAACATGGTTTTTCATTGTGGCTCCCACGGTTCCAGGACGGGGGGAATATTTAAAAGAATAAGCTGAACTGTATTGTACTTGTTGAATAAGTTTAATGGTTTCTTCAAAGTCTTCATCTGTTTCTCCTGGAAACCCTACAATAAAATCGCCTGAAAAGGCAATATCTGGTCGTGCAGCTCGAATTTTTTCGATAATATGCAGATAATGAGCGCTTTTATGCTGGCGGTTCATGGCTTTTAAGATGCGATCTGAACCGGATTGCACAGGCAGATGCAGGTAAGGCATTAACATATCAAGATCTCGATGTGCAGCAATAAGGCTATCATCCATATCACGCGGGTGGCTGGTTGTATAACGCAAACGCTTTAAACCATCGAGTTTTGCAAGATGATAAAGAAGATCGCCAAGGCGCCAAGTTTTGCCATCAGCACTTTGTCCATGCCAACCATTAACATTTTGTCCAAGTAGCGTAATTTCTTTAACACCCGCTTCAATGAGTTGACGGGCTTCTTCGGTAATTTGTTCGACAGAGCGCGATATTTCAGCACCTCGCGTATAAGGCACAACACAAAAAGTGCAAAATTTATCGCACCCTTCCTGTACGGTTAAAAAGGCGCTAACACCCCGCTTTCTAACTGAACGTTTATTATGCGGCGGTAAATGAGCAAATTTATCTTCAACAGCATAATCCGTTTCGATAATTTTTTTGCCTTGTTTGGTTTTTTCTAACAATTCTGGCAAGCGATGATACATTTGCGGACCAATAACGAGATCCACTATTGGAGCCCGACGCAAGATTTCACTACCCTCAGCTTGAGCAACACAACCCGTTACGCCAACGGTCAAGGGTTTATCCGGTGTTCGTTCTTGACGCATAACACGCAAACGGCCCAGATCAGAATAAAGTTTTTCTGCTGCTTTTTCACGAATATGACAGGTATTAACAAGAATAAGATCGGCATCATTGGGCGTTTGTGTTGTCACATAGCCTTGTGCACTGAGACTGTCAGTCATCCGTTGGCTATCATAAACATTCATTTGACACCCATAGGTTTTGATAAAAACCTTTTTAGGAGCCACAGGAGATGTATTTTTAGGATTCACTTTATTCATGGTGTCTGTCTAAACGTTTTTTACATAAATCTCAATCTATTTGCTTAAAAGTTTTTTGCATGATGATTGCATCACCACGACTATTTTTTGACGAATAGTAGGCAAGACGTTCAGAAATTTTTTGAAATTCGAAGCGTTGATAAAGGTTTAAAGCAGAAAGATTTGTAGATTCTACTTCCAAGAATAGTTTTGTAGCACGCTTATCGCGAAGATGGCGAAGTGTTCGATCGATAAGCAAAGTGCCCATTCCTTGTTGATGATGATGAGGATGGACAGCAATTGTGATGATTTCTGCTTCATCAAGAATGAGACGGCATAGGCAAAAACCTAAAATTTGATCAGATCTCTCAATAAGAAAAACTTTGTATCCGAAGATCGAGTGATCTGTTAAAAAGGTATCAAAAGCTTGTTTTTCCCAAGCAGGCGTAAAGCAATGTTGATGAATTTTGTGAAGAGAAACACTATCACTAACTTGGAGTGGAGCAATTCCAAAATGTTTTTTTGTCAATGAAAATTCGGACATACTTTTTTTCGTGGTAAAGCAAAATCGGTTTGTTGTTTTGCATCAGCACTGCGTAGATAAAGGGGACGAGGTGAATTTTTTGGTTGTCTGTTTGCGGCAAGATAAGCATAGTTTGCAATATCCGCTGCTTCGCAAGGGATTTTTTCTAGGATAATTTTTTCGTTTATTTTATGGTTTTTAATGTGTTCCATAACGATATCAGTCGCTGGACCCGTCAGTTGGGTTTTTTTTGGTAAATCTTCGAGGATATTTTCAATTGTTTTTAATCCTGGCGCTCCTAAAGGAGTGAGATCATGATGGAAGTTTTGATGGTAGAACATGTCTCTTCCTGCTTCAATGACAACAGTAATTGCTGATGCAGTATTTTTACGGGTTGTGACTTGTGCAGCTAAAGCTTCAAGTGCACTTACTCCAACAGCTGGTATCTCAAGTGCTAATGCCAAAGCGCGTGCTGTGGCAACACCAACACGGATACCCGTAAACGATCCAGGTCCAACATTGACAGCAATACGCTCAACTTGATCAAGCGTCATATTTGCTTGTGTCATTATTTGTGTAATCTGCCCAATAAGTTTTTCAGCATGCCCTTTATTCATGCGCTCATTGATACGTGCAATAACAGATTTATGACGAATGAGCGCAACAGCACAATAAATTGAAGCAGTATCGATAGCAAGAATAAGCATAAAAATATTTTAATTGAATAAGACAATAGACAAAAGGTCTACTGTATTTTAAATTTCTTTTATCATTGTATAGTTTATTTGTAAAAAAGTTGCTAGTGCCAATAAGCAACAATATCTTTTTATGGAATAGGATGAGATGTTGATTTGATCCTTATTATTAATATATTGATTTTATACACTTCATGGGGAATAGGGGCGTAAAAGGAAGTTTATGTGTCTTGAGAGTTTTTTTATCAGCATGTGAATGAGCAACTTGCATATGCTTTATTTTATTTTGGGTGTTTTCCTTTTCGTAAGTGTTTTGACCTCATTAAAAAGTATATTCTGTCAATTTTTGATAAAAACTTTAGCTTTATGAAAGCAATAATGAAGGAAATGGTATTATTTTTATGCGCTATGTATTTTGATCTTCCTCCCTTGCAAATCATTATGAACTGAAAAGCCAGTTTGATAGTCTTCACTGGATATCTAATATCACAGTTCTTTCAATTTTTAGTATAGAATAATGAGCAATTTTTTAAGTTCTACTGTTTTATGAAAGAGCTGATTCAACATTGGTGTGTCTTTGAATTAATTATATGGTTATGCTCCGTTAAAAAAGAAATAATAATATTTTAAAATGTTATTTGGTTTAAATTAATTAATTGTATCATAATAAGGCTACAAATACCGAGAATAATGATGGAACAAGTTGAAGCCAAAATAACACGCCAGCCTGCTTTTTTTAATGAACGGATATCAACGCCTAATCCTAATGCTGCCATTGAGATGATCGTTAATACTTGAGCAGTTAATTTAATGGGGTTGATAGCTGCTTCAGAAATAAGTCCACTTGAACGGACAAGCATCATCATAACAAAACCAATAATAAACCATGGCACAAGAGTGTGCCAACGTAAGCGTGTTTGCGATGAGCGATGGTAGATGATTGAAAGAGCAAAAATAAGAGGACCTAACAACAAAACCCGCACCAATTTAACAACTGTTGCAATTTGGACACTTACAAAGGATATGGATGCTGTTGCGGCTAAAACTTGTGGTACAGCGTAAACAACCATGCCGGCAAGCACACCATATTGATTAAAGGATAAATTCAAAAATGGATGTGCAAAAGGGAGACATAAAATAATAAGAATACCCAAAAGAGCAGTAAAAGCAATTGATGCGGCGACTTCATCATGTTTTGCTTTAATGACAGGCGCAACGGCAACAATAGCTGAATTGCCACAAATAGCATTTCCATAAGCCACCAACATTGCTAAATGAGAAGAAAGCCCAAAAAATCTACCGATAAAAAAACTAATAAGAATAGTTATGAATATAACGAATATGATGCTAGCAAGCAAACTCCAGCCGGTTGAAAGAACAGCGTGAATACTAATGCTTGCTCCTAAAAGAACAATAGCAATTTCAAGAAGTGTTTTTGCACAAAAAGTTATCCCTTTTTGGAAATACGTTGGTAAAGGAAAACAACTACGGGTGATTGATCCTAAGAGAATTGCTAAAACAAGACTTTCAAGCCATGCTTCGGAGAAAAGCTGCTTCTCTGTGACTTCTAAACCGTAAGCTAAGGCTGATATAAGTAAACATGCTAGAATACCAGGACCAAAGTCGTTTAAAAGTGACAGATTTTTTTTGATCATTTTAATATTTTCCCCCATAAAAAGAGTTAAAAGAAAGTTTTAAAGATTTGTTCTTGCTTGTACGGCTGCCGCTAAAGTGCCATCATCAAGATAATCGAGCTCACCTCCTACAGGAACACCATGAGCAAGTCGTGTAATTTTAACCGAAAAATTGGAAAGCTGATCGGTGATGTAGTGAGCAGTTGTTTGTCCTTCAACAGTTGCATTGACAGCAAGAATAACTTCCGTAATTGGGTTTTGTTCAACACGTTGTATTAAGGTAGCAATGTTGAGTTCGTCAGGGCCTATTCCATCTAAGGGAGAGAGTCGTCCACCCAATACATGATAACGTGCTGCTAAAGTTTTTGCACGCTCAAGAGCCCACAGATCAGCGATATCCTCGACAACAATGATTGTTGTATCATCACGTCGCGAATCTGTACAAATTGAACAAGGATCAACAGTATCGACATTTCCACAAACAGAACAAATGCAAACTTTATCGACAGCAGCTTGTATTGCCGCTCCTAAAGGCTCCATCAAAGTTTCTTTTTTTTTAATAAGATGAAGCGCGGCACGACGCGCTGAACGCGGACCAAGACCTGGCAACCGTGCTAAAATCTGAATGAGACGCTCAATCTCAGGTCCTGCAATGTATTTAGACATATATTTTGTTCCATGGGAAAAAGCCGTTTCATTAAAATGGAAGCTTGAAACCTGATGGGAGTGGTAGCCCTGCTGTCATGTTCTTTGTTTTTTCTTCTAGTGCGTTGTCAATTTTTGTCCTTGCTTCATTATGAGCCGCCATGATGAGATCCGCAAGAATTTCAGTTTCTTCCGGTTTGAGTAATGAAGGATCAATTTGAATTGCTATTATAATATTTTTGCCATTTAAAGTGATACTGACGAGATCACCGCCTGCAGTACCGGTAGCTTGCAGATTAGCCATTTCCTCTTGAATTTGCTGCATTTTTTCTTTCATTTCTTTGGCTTTTTTCATCATACTCATCATTTCACGCATAGGAATAGGTATCCTTATTCATCATTACTATCATTTTCATTTTTCAAGAGACCGGTATTTTTAAAGGTATCATAGATTAAATCAAGATCATTTTCTTCTTTGTTGAGTCGAATATCGACAATTTTTGATTCTGGGAAATGGTTGAGGATTTTTGCAATATCAGGATTTGTCTCTGCATTGGAAAAAAGAGTTTTTTGAATCGCTACACTTTCTTCCTGTAAGGTTGGACCGCCTCCTTCATTAACAAAAGTTATCACATAGCGTTTTTCAGCCCATTGAGAGAGCTTTTTTTCGATATCATGGGTAAGAAAGCGTGGAGTATTTTCAGAAAGTCTTAATGTAATATGCCCGTCTTCAAAAGAAACAGGATGAACAAATTCTTTAATGAGGAGTTTGAAAGGAACATCATTATGTTGTTCGGCTAATTTAACAATATCGTGCAAAGAATTAATCGCTAGAGTTTTAGGTTTGGTAATCTCTTGCGTTGCTAGATGCGATGAATTTGCATTCTTTTCAGAAAGATCAACAGTTTCCATTATTGCAGGTGCGTTGGTGCTTTCAGGAGTTTGGGTCTTGATTGAGTTTTCCGGTTGTAAGGAATGATCTAATTGGTTTTCAAAAGATGGTGTTAAATCTGATTGCTCTGTTGATGTATTGGAAACGCTTGAGGAAGCATGGACATCAATTGTTGTTTCTTTTGTTGTGTTGTTGATGTTTGTGGATTCTTGATGAGGAGCATTTGTAATGAGAGTGAGAGATGTTTTTTCTTGCGTAAGCTTTTTTAAAGCTTCATCAAGAGTGGGGAGGTCAGCTGTGTGAGCAAGACGAATTAAAAGCATTTCAGCAGCTTGAAGTGGATGTGCAGTTTGATTAACTTCTTGTAAACCTTTGAGTAACATTTGCCAGTTTCGGGATAAAACAGGAACGGAAAGTTTTTTTGAAAAGTCTAAACTTCTTAAACGTTGCTCTTCAGTCAGTGAGAAATCTTCCACTATTTCTGGTGTAAAACGTAAACGTGTGACCAGATGATTAAAATCGGCTAGTTCTGTCAATATAGTAAGGGGATCAGCGCCTGCATCATATTGATTGCGTAATTCATGTAATGCGTGGACAACATTACCCTTCATGATAAATTCAAAGAGATCAATAATACGTGCTTGATCCGCTAATCCTAGCATCGTGCGAACTGCCGTGGCATTAACATTGCCATTACTATGGGCAATTGCTTGATCAAAAATGGATAATGCATCACGGACAGAGCCTTCTGCTGCACGAACAATCATAGAGAGTGCTTGATCTTCTACTTCGACCTTTTCATATTGCGCAATTTGGCGCAAATGTGCACTCAAAGCTTTTGATTCAATCCGTCGCAAATCAAAACGTTGACAACGTGAAAGGATGGTAATAGGAACTTTGCGAATTTCCGTTGTGGCAAAAATAAATTTTACATGGGATGGTGGCTCTTCAAGAGTTTTCAACAAACCATTAAAGGCCTGCGTTGAGAGCATATGAACTTCATCGATAATATAAACCTTATAGCGCGCAGACACAGGACGATAGCGTATTTGTTCAATAATTTCACGAATATCGTCAATACCTGTATGAGAAGCGGCATCCATTTCTATAACATCAATATGGCGCCCTTCAATAATTTGTGTGCAATGCTCACCAAGAGAGTCTAATACAGTTGTTGGTTGGTCAATATCTTTTGTTTTATAATTGAGCGCACGTGCCAAAATACGTGCTGTTGTCGTTTTACCTACACCACGAATCCCTGTTAACATCCATGCTTGTGCAATGCGACCTTTTTCAAAGGCATTGGTAAGAGTACGCACCATAGCTTCCTGACCAATGAGGTCAGAAAAGTTTTGAGGTCGATATTTACGAGCAAGAACACGATAGGCTGTTTCTACCGGTGCATTTTTCATGAATGTTTCCAACTTCGAAGTTCTTTATGCGTACATTTTGATCATAGACCAAGCACAGGTCAATACCGTACTCTCATATAAAAGGATTTTTTCTCAATCAATTTATTTTTTATGGGATCATTAGCTTAAAAATAACAAAGTCCCTTAATACTTGCTGCACACAAAGGCCACTCTTGAAAGAGGCGATACCTTGCTAAAAGATAGCATGAAAATAACTTCTTCAGCAAAATAGGAGGCCGGCACGATGACCCGTACCAAAACTCGTTGGGGCTGCTTCTTTCCAGACCTGACCCAGTTGGCGAGCAGTTCGTCCATCACCAACCTCCCAAGTTTATATTGTCGATCTGACATGAAAAATCAAGCTTAGAAACGAAAAATATCATAAGAACGAGAAATAATTTTCTTTTGCGTTTAATTTATGGGTATATAAACAACAAAGAGGGCAAAAATTATCAGTTTCCATAGTAGAGTAACTCTTCCTATGATATTTAGTATAAAATATTTACTTCGTTTAAGGTAATCTAGACGCATGATTACGCTCATTTGCTCAAATCTGTAAGAGTTGGATACGGACCTCTGTTCCAAAACTACGAGAAAGCATAGAAAATTTGCAATAAAAAAGGCAAATAAAGCATAGAGATCATGCATGGGTTGAAATAAGGAAGTTAGACGAAGAGTGTTGTTTTATGAATAATTATAACATATTGATTGAACGATATCATTCTCTTTATGTAAAACAGAACATCTCAAGCAGAGCTTTATGTTATCCATTTACATGTTTTTTAAGATATTTTTCTATACATCTCACGCTATTTTACAACATTACTCGTAAAGAGTATACACACTTGCTTATGAAGTACAAATTCATTGTGCACGACCATCTTTATGCTTAATATAAAGGATAAGCTGGTCCCCCCTCATATTATCTAACAGTCCCCAATATTGTGGTCTCTTGCATTTAAGAGGATTCATAAGAAGCATTTTTATGTCTTTTTTCAATCATTTTGCCTCATATACCACTTCCATTTATAATTTTTAAGGATTTAATATTAAGAAAATCAAATACTTATCACGAAAAGTTGATATCTTATAATGCTACGATATTATTTCTATAGTGAATAAGAATAACAAAGATGTAATATTTTTTCTCTTAAAATATATATTAAAGACTAAGCAGACGCTATTGCTCTTTTTTCTTGAACGCTGATTCCCTTAATTATTAATAAAATTTTTTTTGTATATTCCAAGAAGGATTAACGTATGGATTCCCTTCATTAGAGACAAGATTTCATAGCTCTTTTAAGAACTATATGTATGCAAAAAGTCGGGACAACATTAAGAGCTATAAAATAAGACGGTTCTGGTTACATAAGCGTAAAAACAGTGTTTTTATATAAGCGATATTAAAATCATGAAACGCTTCAATAATGAGAGAAAAGCAAGATAATCTGTTCCAAAAGCCTAAACGAATATGATTTAAAATGGAATTGGGTTTCTCGCGTTAATAGCACTGAAAAAATACAGTGGGGATTTTTCGTGTATAGATCTACAATAGCGTTACCATTCTTATTAACCTAAGTGATTTGTGTAAATGCGTTTTATAATGCTTTAAGATGAAGCTATTATGAAGGAAAAACTTGTTTTATTTAATTTTAAAATCAGCTTTGATAGCAAAAAATACAGAATAATTTAAATTGTTGCAAAACTTTTTTAAATATTTATTGCCTATAGCAGTAAAAAGCTCCCCACAAATCCAGCTTTAATAATTTATTATGCCAGATTTTGAAAAAACTAAAAAGCAAGATCACTTGTTGAAGCTTAGATATTGATGAGAAATATTATTAATCATAATCTCCTGTATCACAGTTTGTTCCAATAACTTTTTTCTTCGTAATATTTTTGAAAATATAATTTCCAGATGAAGGAAAGCTGATATGAAGAGATGTTATATTTTTCAATATAAAGATCTTCTTTTCCTTATCGTGGATTATTTTTTCATTATCATCAGCAACAATTCTCAATTTGTCTAAATCAGAAGGAGCTGAATACGATAAAGTAAAGGATACTTTTTTCGGTTTAAATACCTCGCAAGAATATTCAGCTCCTTGACGGACGATATCGGAGGGGACAATTGTAATACTTTCATCGGGCGCAAAATCCCATTCTCTCTCACCAAATCCAGCAAAGGCAACACTAGAGCATGTGAGAATAGTGGCAGCTAATAACCCTTTCGTGAAGCTTTTTTTCATTATCCTTTCCTTTTTTCTTAAAGTAGAATGAATTATAAATCAGTTTTTATAAATAGGAAAATTCAAACGTAATACAAAGAATATGGTTAAATAGCATCTTATAGTTCTATAAAAAGCACGTTGAAAATTATCTGAATTCAAGAAATTTGAATGGTTTGTTATCTCAAATATACGCTGATGATAAGCTGAATTGTTTTTATGAGCTAATTTAGAAGTTCGTTATTTTTATTGGAATAAATCGCTATAGAAAGTGATATGTTTTCTGAAAGATCCTTCTTTATATATGAAAAATGGAAAGTACAAGTGCTTTCATTTTCGTTTATTGTTTTTCTTTACAAGAGCTCTTTGTACGCGTCGAATTACTATTTGTCATCATGTAATTTGTCAAAAAACATTATCAAAACTATTTATATATTCTATTATCGGATATTATTACTCTTTTTCTTTTTGCTTTAGCTTCATAATGAAGGACGTTTAACATAAAAAAATGCGTTTTTCTAAGATACATTGCATTATAGGATTTTTAGGATATCCTTCGAGATTAGCAAAACATGATGGTGGTTTTGTTGCTTTTACATATGCGATGTTCGATCATTTTGTGCGGGATAAGTACCGATAATACGTAATTCAGCAGAAAAGAAAGACAATTCTTCTAAGGCAAGTTTCATCATGGGATCTTCAGGATGCCCTTCAATATCAACAAAGAATTGCGTTGCATTAAAATTTCCACCAATTTGATAGCTTTCTAATTTTGTCATATTGATACCATTCGTTGCAAATCCTCCCATGGCTTTGTAGAGAGCAGCGGGGACATTACGCACTCGAAAAAGCAGACTGGTGATAATTTTTTGGCCATTTGTAGGTTTGGGGACATGTCGTTTGGATCGTGAAAGAATGACAAAACGGGTAATATTATGAGGGTTATCTTCAACATTTCTTTCAAGAACATCAAGCCCGTAGAGCTCTGCTGCGATCAGAGGGGCTAAAGCTGCTTGTGAACGTTGAGCGCTTTTTTTAATAAATTTTGCAGCTCCAGCGGTGTCTTCAGAAACAACAGGTTTCCAACCATTATTTCGTATGATTTTTCGGCATTGTGCCAGGGCATGCGTATGGCTGTGAACGGTTTTAATTTCATCATGGGTAACGCCAGGCAAAACCATGAGTTGAAAGTGGATAGGCAAAAAATATTCATCAATAATATAAAGCGATGATTGTGGTAAGAGATGATGAATGTCTGCAACGCGTCCAGCAAGAGTATTTTCAATCGGGATCATAGCAAGATCAGCTTTCCCATTTTCCACTAAATTAAGAGCGTCTTCAAAAGTAGCAGAGGGAACAGCCTCCATATGGGGAAATATATTAGAGCAAGCAATATGGGAATTAGCACCGTATTCTCCTTGGAAAGAGATTTTATTGGTTTTTTTGAGTGTTTTCATGCTAAAATCTTACGTACTCTATCGAGATCACGTTGTGTGTCTACACCTAAGGGAATCGTATCGATTATTTCCACATCGATACGCATATTATGCTCTAATGCACGTAATTGTTCAAGTTTTTCACGCATCTCGAGTGTAGAGGGTTTGAATGATACAAATTTCTCGAGTGCTTCACGCCGATAGGCGTATAGTCCAATATGATGATAAAGAACCCCCTCTCCATAGGGAGCTGTGGCACGCGTGAAATAAAGAGCACGAAGGCGATTTTGAGAAAGCGGTGTCCCAATGATTTTGACAACATTGGGATCTCTTTTTTCATCTTCCGCAATGATTTGAGCCCCCAAGGTTGCAATATCAGTAAAGCTATTTTCTAAAGGACGTAATGCACTGATGATTTCATGAGGCATTATCGTCGGGAGATCCCCTTGTATATTCAAAATGGCATTATAGCGTTGTTTAGAATCAACACGCATCAAAGCTTCATAAATACGATCAGAGCCAGACTTATGATCATCTCGTGTTATGATACATTCATGCCCATATTCTGCAACAGCTTTGGCGATATCATGGTGATCTGTTGCAACGATTGTGCGCCCTATTGCCGCTTTTTTAGCTTGTTCCGCAACATGGACAATCATCGGCTTTCCTGCGATTTCAGCGAGGGCTTTTTGGGGAAGGCGCGTTGAGCCTATACGGGCAGGAATAAGAATAATCGGTTCAAGAGCCATTGCAAGATTCCAAATGTCGTCTATGATACATTTATAATGTTGTGTGTTATAAAGAAAAAGCTTAAACTCAAAATGGTAATGAAACCATGAATATTTGAGTTTTTATGAATTTCTCGAGGGTTATCTATTTTATTTGTGCTTGTTTATGTGTACTGGTCGTTGTTGTGGGAATTTCCACACTCAGCGATATAGTTTATGATCATTCTACATTCGTTGAAGATCATCATACTGTTGCCAAGAATAATACATTTAAAGAAGAAAAGAAAGAACCTGAAATTTTTCTATCACTCAATAGCCGCCTTCAGCAAGGAAATCTTGAAAATGGGCGTAAAATTTTTCGTCAATGTGCGATATGCCATACTTCTGGACGCAATCAAGCAGGGCGTGTTGGTCCAGTTCTTTGGGAGATTGTTAACCGTCCTTTGGCATCAACAGCAGGTTTTGCCTATTCACGGGCATTGCGTGCACATTCTGATCAAAAATGGGATTTTGTCAATTTGGATCGTTATCTACATTCTCCACGTCAAGCGTTTCCTGGAACCATTATGTCGTTCCGTGGCATTAAAAATGACCAAGATCGTGCAGATCTTTTGCTCTATTTGCGCAGTTTATCCGATAATCCTGTTCCCATACCAAGGGATAATGGTAAAGCGAATAAACCAAGCTAAAATCAGAGATACTCACTTTAGAAAAAAATGCAATGTTTTTTGTAATTTGATTCTGAAGGCTTTATCATAAGGACCTTCATTGATGTTTTGATAGGAAAAAGTCTTTCACACAAAACAGAACGCACTTCACGTCGCACATTCATCCGCTTATTTTAAAGAGATTTTTTCTACAAGAGGTCTTCAATATTTATGATAAATTTAAACGTTTCGATTGTTTACAGCATTTCGATGATTTGCTGTAAAACATCCAGTTTCAATACACATCGTAAGAGTTTTGAAAATGAGAAGGGATAAAATCATGCTTCTCAAAGCTTCTTATTCGTTTAAGGTATTTTCTTTATAATTTTTCCGTTTATAGGTAATAATATTAAATTGCGCTAATAATCCATTATAGAGAAGGATCTTTCCTACGAGTGGTTCTCCGGTGTTTGTGATTATTTTAATCGCTTCCATTGCTTGTAGGGTTCCAATAACGCCGGGTAAAACACCAATGATTCCAGCTTCAGCACATGTTGGGATAGTCCCAGGAGCAGGAGGTGTGGGGAATAAATCACGATAGTGAGGGTTATTGTCCTTATACGGCATCAGGACGGTTAATGAGCCATTAAAACGTTCTACAGCACCGCTTATTAAAGGCTTTTTGCATTGGGCTGCGTGATCAGCAAGAAGATAGCGTGTGGTAAAATTATCACTTCCATCAACAATAATATGGTAGGCATTGAGCAGTTTATCCACATTACTTTTCTCTAAGCGTAGGGTGTGTTTTTCAACCGTAACATTGGGATTTATAGCTTTTATAGTGGTTTCAGCACTGTCTGTTTTGCTTTGGTTGATTGCATCTGTCTTATGAATAATTTGACGTTGTAAATTGGAAAGTGAAACGGTATCGTTATCGACAATTCCAAGGGTTCCAATACCTGCGGCGGCTAAATAAGTTAAGACAGGCGCTCCAAGACCACCAGCACCCACAACAAGAACACGCGCTTTTTTGAGCTTTTGTTGCCCCGCTCCACCAATTTCAGGCAAAATGATGTGGCGTGCATAGCGTTCGATTTCTTCGTTGTTGAATTTTATATCTGTTTCTTGTGTCATGAATTTTCTCTTGTCATCGTTCTTTTATTGTTTACTAAGTTTATGATGTATAAACCAGTCTGCTTTTAAGCTAAGGGAGGATTTATTTATGAAAATTGCCATTCAGATGGATCATATTTCAACAGTTCGGATTCAAGGAGATACGACATTTGCACTCGCTTTAGCAGCGCAAGAACGTGGACACTCTCTCTTCCATTATACACCAGATCGTTTATCTTTGCGCGATGGTTGTGTGATTGCACAACTAGAGTCATTGACTGTCCATGATGAAGAGGGAAACCATTATCAATTAGGAAAGCCTATTCGCATGGAATTAAGAGATATGGATGTGGTTCTTTTGCGCCAAGATCCGCCTTTTGATCTCAATTATATTACCACGACTCATTTATTAGAACGCATTCATCCGAAAACACTCGTTGTGAATGATCCGGCATGGGTACGCAATAGTCCAGAAAAAATTTTTGTGACTGAATTTTCTGATTTGATGCCAGAAACATTAATTACCAAAGATATTGAAGAAATAACAGCTTTTAGAGAGACATTTGGCGATATTATTGTGAAACCACTTTATGGGAATGGCGGCGCTGGTGTTTTTTATTTAAAACAAGATGATCGCAATTTAGCATCATTGCTGGAAATGTTTTCAGACATTTATCGCGAACCTTTTATTGTTCAGCGTTATTTAGAGGCAGTACGAAAAGGCGATAAACGAATTATTTTGCTTGATGGAACGCCTGTTGGAGCCATTAATCGAATTCCGACAAAAACAGATGTGCGCTCTAACATGCATGTTGGAGGTCGCGCGGAAAATGTTGCATTAACAAAACGTGATTATGAGATTTGTGAACGCATTGGTCCAGCCTTAAAAGAGCGTGGTCTTCTTTTTGTGGGGATTGATGTGATTGGAGATTATATAACAGAAATCAATGTGACATCTCCTACGGGAATTCGTGAAATTAAGCGCTTCTGCGGTACAGATGTTGCGCATCTGTTTTGGGATGTTGTTGAGTTAAAACGTTCAAAATGATTTGTTTGACAAAGAGCCAACACATGGTTTTGTAAAAAAATGATTCATGTTGTTTTTTTATATTTGTTATGCTGCAAATGTGAACTAGAATAACCGTATGATATACGTTAAGAGGCTTTGTCCTCAATTTTTAAGGAGTTTATAGATGAGCAGGGTATTATCAATTGGAGTGGGATTGATTTTAATGTTACTGCTGTCCGTAAAGGGAGGCAACGCACGCGATCAAATACAGATTACTGGCTCATCTACAGTTTTACCTTATCAAAAGATTGTTGCTGAGACATTTGGAGAAGTTTATCCGCATTTTAAGGTTCCGGTTATCGAATCGGGTGGGACAGGAGCTGGTATTAAGGAATTTTGCCATGGTATTGGGGAGAACACTGTTGATATTGTTAATGCTTCGCGGATAATGAAGCCTAGTGAATTACAGTCTTGTTTTGATGCTGGTGTGAGAGATGTTGGAGAAATACGCATTGGGTATGATGGCATCGTTTTTGCAACGGATATTAAAGGTCCTGATTGGAAATTACAGCCGGTAGATGTTTATAAAGCCTTGGCTGCTCGAATTATTATAGATGGAAAGTTGCAACCCAATAATGTTTCGAAATGGAGTGCTGTCAATAGTTCTCTTCCTGATTGGATGATAGAAGCCTATATTCCTGGAGAAAAGCATGGAACACGGGAAGTTTTTGAGGAAAAATTACTTGCTGTGGGCTGTAAAGAGAGTGGGGCAGTTGAGGTGATGAAGTCGTCAGGAATGGATGATAAGGAGATACACGCTGCTTGTATCGCGGTCCGTAAGGATGGAAAAGCGGTTGATATTGATGGTGATTATTCTGAAACATTTGCGCGTTTAACTTCGAATAAAACTGGGGTTGGTATTTTGGGGTTGTCTTTTTATCAAAATAATGCTGATAGGCTAAAGGTTGCCGATATTAATGGTTTTTCGCCAACAGTTGAGACAATTTCTAGCGGACAATATCCAGTTTCTCGACCACTTTTTTTCTATATTAAGAAAGCCCATTTAGATATTGTTCCAGGTTTGCGAGAGTATGTTAACTTTTTTCTTTCTGATCAAATGATCGGTCCGGATAGTCCTTTGGCTGAATATGGTTTGGTTGTTGCTCCTGAAAACGAGCGTCAAGCACAGCGTTCTGATTTTTCTGCTGGTCGGGTAATGATGTTGAAATAATTTGGGGGAATAATTTATTGGGTTTCCGGAGCCAAGCGTTTTGGGTGCTATTTTTTTTATAAAAACTGAAAGATAAAATGCGCATTTCCTTCATCGTTTTTTTGTTATTGCTTTTTGGATTTTGTGGCTTTTGTATTTCTTATAGGAAAGCCCGCACTTTTGAATACAAACAACATAAAATGCATTCTCGTGCATATTATTATGGCTGGTGGACTTTTTTGATTACGGTTATTCCAGCTTTTATTTTTTTAATTTTGTGGGATGGGGGGAGTGCGATTTATTTAGAATATAATGCCTCTCAAGAGCTTAATGCATATAGTGCGCATGTAACAGAATCTGTCAATTATAATCTACTTTGGGAGGCTCTTCGAAGTCTTGTTAAAATGATTCATTACTTTGAAGGGAATCTTTCCACCGCTTCTTATAAGGAAGTGCAGGCACAATTACTGGCGAAGGGGTTTATTCTACCGCGTGAAGCATCAGATGATGTGTTCAAAATAGCACGGTCATGGATGTTTTTTTCTAAAAAGCTTCAATTTATTGGTCATGGTTTTCTTTTTGCTATTGCATCTTTTGGTTTTATCTGTGGAATGATACAAATTGCGCCTCATCAACGTGCGCGCAATAAGGTTGAGACTTTGATTATTATTGGATTGGCTTGCGCTTCTATTGTCGCAGTCTTAACGACAATTGCCATTGCACTTTCTCTGTTTTTTCAAACAATAAGCTTTTTTCAGTCTGTATCTTTTTCAAATTTCTTTTTCGGAACGGTTTGGGATCCACGTTTTGCTGCGAGTGGTTCAAACGATGAAGGTGGACAATTTGGTTTAATACCGCTCCTTGCTGGTACACTTTATATTGCATTTGTTGCGATGCTTTTTGCTGTGCCTATAGGACTGTTTTCAGCGCTTTATATGGCTGAATATGCTTCTGGACGATTGCGAGCAATTGTAAAGCCATTATTGGAGGTTCTTGCTGGAATCCCAACCATTGTTTATGGTTTTTTTGCTTTGAAGGTTGTAGGACCATTTTTACGTGATTTGTCTGCTTCTCTTTCAAATGGTGGTGGTTTTATTATGGCACAAAGTGTTTTGACCGCTGGCGTTGTGATGGGAATTATGTTGATACCTTTTGT
Organism: Bartonella massiliensis; assembly: GCF_902150025.1. Classification (GTDB taxonomy): domain Bacteria; phylum Pseudomonadota; class Alphaproteobacteria; order Rhizobiales; family Rhizobiaceae; genus Bartonella; species Bartonella massiliensis. The sequence continues at coordinate 121,448 of NZ_CABFVS010000002.1, read as the reverse complement.
TTCCTCTTTGTCAGATGATGTTATTACGGCTGTTCCACGCATTTTGCGTGAAGGTTCTTATGGTTTAGGAGCAACACAATCTGAAACGATAAAAAAAGTCATTATACCAGCAGCACTTCCAGGGATTATGGGAGCCATTTTGTTAACGGCATCGCGCGCAATTGGGGAAACAATGATTGTCGTTTTGGCAGCAGGTGTTGCTGCAAACTTAACACTCAATCCTTTCGAAGCAATGACCACCATGACGGTTAAGATTGTTAATCAATTAACCGGCGATTTTGAGTTTAATTCTCCGCAAACTCTGGTGGCTTTTGCCTTGGGGATGACACTCTTTGTCATGACCCTCTTGATGAACATTCTAGCTCTTTATATTGTGCGTAAATATCGGGAACAATATGAATGAATAAAGACTTTTTTCCTCGTCGCAATATTAGCCTTAAACGTCGACATTGGGCTGAACGTCGTTTTCGTGCCTATGGTTTAATTGCTATTTTTATTGGTTTGTTTTTTTTATTTGCGCTTTTATGGTCTATCCTTAGTCAAGGCTATACAGCTTTTTTTCAAAGTGAAATGGCATTATCGGTTTATTTGGATGAAAAGATTATTGATCCAAGTGGTCAACGTCAAACAAATCCACAAGTTCTCATGACAGCGAATTATCCTCTTCTTGTACGCAATGCTTTAGTAAAAAAACTTGATATCAATCAAAATGATCGAGCCTCTCTGCGGGACATTAACCGTATGTTTTCAAAAGGTATCCGTGTACAACTGCGTGAAATGGTGACAAAAAATCCAAAACTGATTGGCACAATGCAAAAAATTAAAGTTTTAGCAGCAGCGGATATTGATTCTGCTTATAAGGGGCAGATTGATCTGCATGTAGCAGAAAAAAACCGCAAAGTTTCTAACCGACAAGTAGAATGGATAAAGCGTTTAGCGCATGATGGTACGCTTTATAAGACATTTAATATTGGTTTTTTTACATTTGGTGCTTCAAGTCGTCCTGAAACTGCGGGATTAGGTGTTGCGATCATTGGTTCTCTTTATATGATAGGTATTGTTTTATTGATTTCACTTCCGATAGGTATAGCAACGGCTCTTTATTTGGAAGAATATGCACGTAAAAATAAATTTACAGATTTTATTGAAGTGAATATCAATAACCTTGCCGCTGTTCCTTCGATTGTCTTTGGTCTTTTAGGACTCGCGGTTTTTGTTAATTTTTTGGGATTACCCCGTTCAGCTTCTTTTGTTGGTGGTCTTGTTTTAGCGCTCATGACTCTTCCCACGATTATTATTGCAACACGTTCTGCTTTGCGTGCGGTTCCTCTCTCTATTCGTGCAGCAGCGTTAGGGTTGGGGGCATCAAAAACACAAATGATTTTTCATTATGTTGTTCCTTTAGCAGCACCTGGTATTTTGACAGGCACAATCATTGGAGTAGCTCAGGCTTTGGGTGAAACAGCCCCTTTGCTTTTGATTGGAATGGTTGCTTTTGTTGTTAATATTCCTACAACTCCTATGGACCCGGCAACAGCTTTGCCGGTTCAAATTTTTATGTGGGCAGGTGAAGCAGAGCGCGCTTTTATTGAAAAGACATCGGGGGCTATTATTGTATTAATGATTTTTCTTGCGATCATGAATATTTCTGCGGTTTTTTTACGTCGACGATTTGAATGCCGCCAGTAATTTTTAATAAATAATAATTTCGATAAGATTTTTGCAAGGTGAGTTTTTGTTATGAAGATTAAAATGCGTGGTCAGGATGTAAAGGTTTCTTATGGAGACAAAGAAGCTCTTCACGGTATTACTCTTGATATTCCTGAACATCAAGTCACGGCTTTGATTGGTCCATCAGGATGTGGAAAGTCGACTTTTTTGCGTTGTTTCAACCGTATGAATGATACGATTGAAGGGGCTAAAATAACGGGTCTTATTACTTTAGATGGGGAGAATATTTATGATCCGAAGATCGATGTTGTAGAATTACGTGCCCGTGTTGGAATGGTTTTTCAAAAGCCTAGTCCTTTTCCAAAATCTATATTTGAAAATGTTGCCTATGGTCCACGCATTCATGGTTTAGTAAAAACGCGTTCTGAATTGCATGATGTGGTTGAAAAGAGTTTGAGGCAAGCTGGTCTATTTGAAGAAGTAAAAGACCGTCTTCATGATCTTGGAACAAGTTTATCCGGAGGACAACAACAACGTTTGTGTATTGCGCGTGCCATTGCGGTTAGTCCTGAAGTTATTTTGATGGATGAGCCTTGTTCAGCTCTTGATCCCATTGCGACGGCACGGATTGAAGAGCTTATTGATGCGTTACGGCAAAATTATACAATTGTTATTGTAACACATTCTATGCAACAGGCAGCCCGTGTTTCTCAATATACGGCCATGTTTCATTTAGGGCATTTAGTAGAAGTTGGTGCAACGGAAATGATCTTCACCTCACCCAAAGAACAACGGACACAAGATTATATTACGGGGCGTTTTGGATAGGTGAATTGAGGAGTATAAAATATGTCTATGAACCATACTGTTCGTTCTTATGATGCAGAACTAAAATATCTAAAAGCAAGGATTATAGAAATGGGGCGCCATGCAGAAAGAATGATTGAACGTTCTGTTGCCTCGGTTGTATGTAGTGATCTTCAGCTAGCAACGGCAGTGATTGCCGATGATGTGTTTTTAGATGAAGCAGAACGTGATATTGATGAAAAAGCGGTTGCTATTATTTGCAAACGCCAGCCGATGGCTGTAGATCTGCGTGAGATCATTGGAGCCATTCGTATTTCTTCTGATCTTGAGCGCATTGGGGATATGGCCAAAAACATTGCTAAGAGGACTGTTGCCCTTTCAGAAATACGTCAATCCGCCTCCTTTTATCATGGGCTTGAAACAATTACAGCTTTAGCACTCAATCAATTAAAAGAAGTCTTAAATGCTTATACGGGTCGTCTATTAGAGCGTGTTGATGCCGTGCGTGAGCGTGATGAAAAGATCGATGCTTTGTATACCTCTCTTTTCCGTGAGCTTTTGACATATATGATGGAAGATATGCGCAATATTACAGTTTGTACGCATTTATTGTTTTGTTTAAAGAATATCGAACGAATTGGTGACCATGTTACCAATATTGCTGAAATGTTGCATTATATCATAACGGGTGATCATATGTCTTCTGATCGTCCTCGCGATGACCTTACATATAAAGTTGGCATAAGTGAGAAGAAAATAGATTAAATTTTTCTAAAAAGATCTGAAAGAAGCTTGTAGATACATTGAATCTTTTTTTACAGTGCAGCTATAGAAAGAATGTAATAACCATATTCTCAAAGAAGCATAGAGAAGCAACAAAGAGCTTTTTCAGGTTAACATAACGGGTTGTTAACCCTTGATTTGACATATTTGCATATTGAATGATATCATCGTTTGTATTGTGATCAGAGGGGATTTTTCTGTTCATTTTGTTAAACTTTATATTAAGGGGATAGCTGTATTGTTTTTATCAATATTGATGCTAAAAGTTTTGATGTTCCAATTTTTTTCGTATGTAGAATGAATGGGTCGTTTTTGAAAGTGTCTTAATTTTATTGCGATGAAAATGCGAGGGGTATTATGGGTTGTGTGTGGCTATTAGGAATGATAGTATTGGTCTATAAATTGATATTTTTTTATTATTTATTTCACACAGATAGTTTTTGATTACCGCTTGTATTAAAATTTTACTGAGCGGTGACGATTAGTTATATACTTTTTTGAGAGATACATTTAAAGCTTATTTCAAAGTTTGAAAGAGCTCAGAGATTATATATAGGCTAGAGATTATAGGAATGTTTTGCATAAGATGAAAAAAAAATGTTGGGATGTTTTTGTTACTTGTTGCGTATTGCCGTTGGTTACTGTGGGGTGTGCTGCAAATCATTTAGATGCTAGCAAAGTAAATAATAAGAGAACAAAAACAGTTTCGTATCCATTGACAGAGCGCCAATGCCTTATGCGTGCGATGTATTTTGAATCAAATCGCTCAAGTCGTGAAGGAATGATTGCTGTTGGGACGGTTGTTATGAATCGTGTTAATTCAACCGCCTATCCCAAGACGATTTGTGGTGTTGTTGGCCAATATAAGCAATTTGCTCCTGGCGTTTTAACGCGTCCTATGACGGAGAAAGCATCTGTTGCTCGTGTAAGAGAGGCCGCTGATGCTGTTTTACGGGGTGAGCGAGATAAGAAAGTGAAACACGCTAAGTTTTTCCACACCGCTGGTTTGTCTTTTCCTTATAGAAACATGCACTATGTTCATGTTGCAGGGGGCAATGCTTTTTATGAAAAACGATCACGTGATGGATCACTTCAAGTTCCTACCAATAATCGTCCTTATGATGTTGCTTATGCTTTTGCTCAAGAACGTTCTGGTCATGTTCCAAACTTTATCGATGAAGGCTTAGAAAATAAGGGAATAAAGGTAGAAAAAGGTGTATCTTCTTCGACAGAAGTAGCACAATCCAAGGCGGTAGAGCTTAAGTCTTTTGCTATGGTTCGGCTTGATAAAGTTCCCATTCCAAGCTATGCACCTCAACATTTAGTTCAGAAAGAAGAAAATAAAGCGATTATGGCATTACCTTCATCCGATCAGTTAAATGCAATTGTTGCAATGTTAGAAAAACGACGTAGAAACTGGTAATTTTTTCACGACCAAAGAAGGGGTATACAGCTATTGTGGCTTAATGCATTCAGTAAACCCTTTAGCGATAATGGCACGTATAAATATACGTAGAGAAAGTGAACGCAAAGGTTTTGAAAAAACAATTTAGAATATGACGGCGTAAGGAATATATTTATTTAAAGAAGGATATTGGTAATGTATTTTGATATTCATGAGACCATTTCTCCTGAATTGCTTAATCGTCTTGCAGAAGTTACGGTAAAAGTGGGGCTTAATTTACAAGAGGGGCAGGATCTTGTTTTGACGGCTCCAGTTTCAGCATTACCTTTTGTTCGACGTATTGCCTATCATGCTTATAAGGTTGGTGCTGGTGTCATTACACCCATTTTTAGTGATGATATGTTATCGCTTATGCGTTTTGAAAATGCCCATACGGCAAGTTTTGATTGCGCACCTTCTTGGCTTTATGAGGGAATGGCGAAGGCTTTTGAAAATGGGGCTGCACGTTTAGCGATTGTTGGTGATAATCCTTTGCTCCTTTCCAATCAAGACTTTGATAAAGTTGCGCGTTTGAATAAGGCAACTTCGTTGGCTTACCAACCTGCTCTCAAAAAAATATCAAATTTTGCTATCAATTGGTCGATTGTTGCTTACCCAACAATAGGATGGGCTGAAGCGATATTTCCTTCTTTACCACTTAATGAAGCGGTAAAAAAATTAGCCGATGCAATTTTTGCAGCTTCACGTGTTACAGGGGAAGATCCGGTGCATGCATGGATTGTCCATAATGAAACTTTGAAGAAACGATCATCTTGGCTTAATGAGCAGCGTTTTTCTGCCTTGCACTTTACAGGACCAGGGACTGATTTAACGGTTGGTTTGGCTGATGATCATGAGTGGCATGGAGGGTCATCAGTTGCTCAAAATGGTATTGTTTGCAATCCTAATATTCCAACAGAGGAAGTTTTTACAACGCCTCATGCTCATAAGGTTGAAGGATTTGTTCGCTCAACAAAGCCACTTTCCTATCAAGGAACACTCATTGATAATATTGAAGTGCGTTTTGAAGCAGGGCGTATTGTTGAGGCTTGTGCATCAGCAGGTCAGGAAGTTTTACAGCAGGTTTTGCAAAGTGATGAGGGGGCAAGCCGATTGGGTGAAGTTGCTCTTGTGCCGCATTCTTCACCCATTTCTAAGAGTGGTCTTCTTTTTTATAATACCCTATTTGATGAAAATGCAGCTTGTCATATTGCTTTAGGGCAATGTTATTCCAAATGCTTTTTAGATGGTGCATCATTGACACCAGAAGAGATTGCAGCACGTGGCGGTAATAAAAGTGTTATTCATATCGATTGGATGATTGGTTCTGGTGAAATTGATATAGATGGCATTAGGCAGGATGGTGCGAAAGTTCCTATTTTTCGTAAGGGCGAATGGGCTTAATCCTGTTATAGTGTAAAACACCGTCATTTGAGATGGGAAATGTAGGCTTTCTTGACATGTGAAGTATTCTATAAGAGTACGTGTTGAATACTCAAGGTGGAGGTCTGACCGTAAAATCTTTTGGTAAGTAAATCACATGGTTAGGAAGCCAAGAGAGGTCCATTTGACGAGAGCTTGTTTTTTTTATAGACCAGATGAGGTGAGGGGTTTCGTTCTTTAAGAACAGAGAAGAAGTCAATTTATCGGTGATATGATTGGAAAGTGCATAAATCATTAAAAAAGTGCATAATTATTAAAGAGGACTGATGCCAGAGCTTCCTGAAGTAGAGACAGTTCGTCGTGGACTTGAGTCTGTTGTCACTGATGCAAAGATAGTGTCTGCCAAACTTAATCGTAGAGATTTGCGTTTTCCTTTTCCTGAGGCTTTTTCTGAGCGTCTTGTTGGCAGAACAATTATAGAGCTTGGTCGGCGTGCGAAATATCTATTATTTCATCTTTCTCAGGATGAAACCATTTTAAGCCATTTAGGAATGTCGGGCTCATGGCGTATAGAGAATGATCTTTTAAGAAAAGGTTTTTCAAAGACAAGTAAATTGGTTAAGCATGATCATTTTATTATGGTTCTTCAAGCCAAGGATGGTGAAGTTTATCATCTTATTTATAATGATGTGCGTCGCTTTGGGTTTATGCTTTTAGTTGATACAGACAAGCTTTATGAACATCCGCTTTTAAATAAGCTAGGGCTTGAACCTATGAGTAATGCATTTTCTGGTCATTATTTACAAAAGGCTTTTGTTAATAAAAAAATGTCTCTTAAAGGGGTTTTACTTGATCAATCTATCGTTGCGGGTCTTGGGAATATTTATGTTTGTGAGGCACTTTGGCGGAGTCGTTTATCTCCACACCGTGGGGCATTTACATTGGCATCAAAAAACCTACATGCACGTGAACTTGCAGATTCTTTAGCACAGAATATACGCAATGTAATTTCTGAAGCCATTTTGTCTGGTGGCTCTTCTTTACGTGATTATACGCATGTAGATGGTTCACTTGGTTATTTTCAACATGCTTTTTCAGTTTATGGACGAGAAGGCAAGGAATGTTTGGAATGCGGAACGCCTATACTCCGTATTTTACAGGCTGGGCGTTCAAGTTTTTACTGCTCACAATGTCAAAAATGAATAAGGTGTCTTGCAAAATCCGACAAGAAGCTTAAAGTCAGGATCTGACAATTATACGAAAATACAAGGCTTGAGAGGTTTTTTTATGCTGAATAAAGTACTAACACATCTTGATAAGAATATAGAAAAGAGCCTTGAACGCCTTTTTTTTCTTTTACGTTTTCAATCGATTTCTACAGACTCGGCTTATAAAGATGAATGTCGTAAAGCAGCTGATTGGTTAGTAGAAGATTTAAAAAGCATTGGTTTTGAGGCTTCACGGCGTGATACACCAGGTCATCCAATGGTCGTTGGGCATCATCCAGGACCTTCAGAGGATTGTTTACATGTGTTATTTTATGGACATTACGATGTTCAACCTGTTGATCCACTAAGTTTATGGGAAGATGATCCATTTAGTCCTTCCTTAAAAGAGAAAGAGGGAGAACAGGTTATTTGTGCTCGCGGAGCTTCTGATGACAAGGGGCAGTTGATGACTTTTATTGAAGCGTGCCGTGCGTTTAAAAAAGAAACGGGACAGCTTCCCATTAAAGTTACTGTTTTATTGGAGGGGGAAGAAGAAAGTGGCTCTTCTTCTCTTGTTCCTTTCTTGAAAGAAAACAAGGATGAGCTTAAGGCTGATTATGCATTGGTTTGTGATACTTCAATGTGGAATGCAGATACACCATCTATTTGTATTGCTCTTCGGGGTATTTTAGGAGAAGAGGTTACCATTACGGCAGCTAATCGTGATTTGCATTCTGGTGCTTTTGGAGGAGTCGCGGCCAATCCTATTCATATCCTAACGAAAATTTTAGCAGGACTTCATGATGATAATGGTCAGGTAACACTTCCTGGTTTTTATGATGGCGTAGAGGAAACACCTCCACATATTTTACAATTATGGAATGCATTGGACTGTACTGCTGAAAATTTTCTTGGTCCTATAGGACTTTCCATTCCTTCTGGTGAAAAAGGTCGGAGCATTTTAGAACTTGTATGGGCACGTCCTACGGCAGAAATTAATGGGATTAGTGGTGGTTATGAAGGAGAGGGAATAAAAACGGTTATTGCTTCTCAAGCGAATGCGAAAGTGTCTTTTCGCTTAGTGCATAAGCAAGATCCGGATAAAATACGTCAAGCTTTCCGTCATTATGTGCACAGTCTTATTCCTGCTGACTGTACTGTTGAGTTTAAGGAACATGGTGGTTCTTCTGCAATTCAAATACCTTATGATTCACCTTGTATTAAGGCGGCAAAGGAAGCTTTATCGCAAGAATGGAGTAATCCTGCTGTACTTGAAGCTATGGGGGGCTCGATTCCAGTGGTTGGAGATTTTCGGTCAATTCTTGATATGGAATCTATTCTAGTTGGGTTTGCGTTACATAATGACCGTATTCATTCCCCTAATGAAAAGTATAATCTAAAATCATTTCATAAAGGGCAACGGTCTTGGGCACGTATTCTTGCTGCTTTTGCAAATAGGGGGAAAAATGGCTGAGATTCGTGTTCATCAAGGTGATTTACCAAACTTAGACAATTATAAAACTGATGCCATTGCGATTGATACTGAGACTTTAGGGCTTCAACCACATCGTGATCGTTTATGTGTTGTTCAGATTTCTTCTGGAGATGGGACTGCTGATATTATACAGATTGCTAAAGGACAAAAGAGTGCGCCTCATTTGGTCAAGATTCTTAAAGATAATGCAGTCACCAAGATATTCCATTTTGGGCGTTTTGATCTTGCTATTTTAGCGCATACATTTGGAGTGATGCCAGAGGCTGTTTTTTGTACAAAGATTGCTTCAAAACTTACGCGTACCTATACAGATCGTCATGGATTGAAAGAAATTTGTAGTGAATTGCTGAATGTGAATATTTCTAAACAGCAACAATCTTCCGATTGGGCGGCAGAAAAGTTATCTCAGGCACAAATTGAATATGCTGCGTCGGATGTGTTATATTTGCATCGTTTAAAAGTTATATTTGAAGAACGCTTAAAACGCGAAGAGCGAGAAAGTGTTGCTAAGGCATGTTTTCAATTTTTGCCTATGAGAGCTAGGCTTGACCTTTTAGGGTGGTCGGAAGTTGATATTTTTGCGCATAGCTAGCTTTGAAAATTGGCTTTTAAATGGAGTGAATTATTAATGCGAGAGGATAAAATGCCCACATTATCGGCATTTTTTCCTCTTATTTTTTTGATGAGAGCATTTTTATAATAGAGTTGCGCTATTTTAGTTGAAGTTTAGGCAATAAAAATACATTTACGGCTTTATGCTTTTTTATGCTTATGTTTTTAACGGTCTTTATTTGAAAAAAGCGATTTTGAGGAGAGGTTGGGAACATATGCTAGGTTGGAGGACTTCAATTTCTGAAATCGGTATATGGCTTAATTTGCCGAGAATATGAAGACATCAATGTAAAAACAACTTCCATTCTTACCATCCTTAATTCTACTTTATGCCTTTCAAAAGTATCTAAAGCAATATCATTAAGTCATGGAGATGACACGCGTGCTTCACGCTCTTTAATGGTATAATACTTTGATTTATAAATATATTGATGTGATACTTGTGTCGTTTCTTCCAGACGATACTTTATGCTTTTATTTATTACCAAACAAGAGATTTCTATGTTGGTAGAGCAGGGCAATTTGTATTTATTTTAAAATTAAGATGCTCCAAAACTTTGTTTTTTTTATATTTTTCACTTTTTATCTATAAACATGCTATTTTTTCTGGAAATTTGCAATGAAGATACTAGGTAAAACTCATTATGAATATTTTAATGAGGTTAAATTTATGAGTATAAAATATTTTATGACAGCTTTTGCTACTTTTACTTCAATCTCTGTCGCTCAGGGGGGGGCTTTTTGGGCGTCTCAAAACCTTATACAGAGAGCATCTTCAGTTGCTCCTCTTATAGATCTTTTTTCTAGGGAACAGCTGAGTAAGGCTTTATCTGATGTTGTTCAAATGGAACTTTCTTGTATAAATAGCAACCCGTGTATGACAGCTGCTCAGTTAGTACCTGTATCACATTTTGGTAAAAACAGAGGCCCTAAAAAAGGACCAGGTAAAAAAGGGCGGCCAAGATTGTCACGAGGTCCAATGAGTTTCTAAAAAGTGAAACGATAATATCAGGAGTTGTAACTATGCTCGGGAGTTGAAGAAAAGAGATATTTTTTATCAATTGGAAAGGGGGAGGAGTGTTTGTTTGCAAAGAGTAATATAATTCTGCGCGATAAGGATGAAATGCACTGTTTATAAAGTATATTGATTTATAATGATTATTCATTGTTTTGCGTGTTGAGTGAGAATACAGAGTATCATAGGCTTTTCCTATTTCAAACGTGCTCCATGATTGAATGAATCAAAATCATTTCTTTGTATTTTACCAGCGTGATGAGCGTTTGGAGTGAGGCTGTACAATAAAATGCCTCTTATGAGCCGTCTGTAAGGGCGAGAAGGTTGAGGCAGGCTTGGAGATTAGCAGAGTGCAGGAGGGTATCTGTTTGCTCTTTCATAAGCATAAAGATGGTAACAAGGGATTTACCTTATACCGTTCATGTTTGCCGTTGCGAAATGGGAGTGGAAACTATAAGAGATGTCTCTTTAAAGTGAATGCGTGGCTATACAACCCAATGGTGTTTTGACATTGGAAAATATAGGAGCTGGGAGATTTCAGTAAAAACTGTATAATGGCAATCGCTCGTTATAAATTTATCGCTCTATTACAAATTTTATGGGTTTATAAACCTATAGATTGGGTGGAAGCGGTAAATACCTTTTTAAGTGTGGCATTTAAACTTCCGTGATCATTCATTTTTAAAGGAAGGGATGGATCAGAGCAGGGTTTAGTCCATAGAGTCTTCAGTTAAGTCAATTACATGAGCGGGAAATGAAGAAACCTCGTTTGACAAGAGTCTTAGCTGTTTGCATACTGGATGCGATGAGGCCCTTTCCTCAAAATCGAGGAGGACTTTATGAGTGAAGGTATAACAAACTTTTTTAATTAAACTTTTGATTTTTGTAGTATGTTTCAACGACACAATTAAAAACACTGCATTATTTGCCTATGATTCAATTTCAGGTATTTTTTCCACCAAATTATTTACCAAATTCATGATTTTTAGAGCAAGGTTTGTTTTGAACACTTTAAGAACAATCTCTCATTTTTTTAACTTTAGGGAGAGCTTTTATATAAGTTTCAATGTTTATCATACCGGTTGTTTATCATGAATTGTTTTTTCAATTTAGTTTATAAAAGAGCATGGAATAGAGCGCCAAAAAAGAAGGCTGAAGCTTTGAAAAAGATTTTCTACAAAGTCGAGATAAAAATGGGCAATCTTTCAAAAACAATAAGCGTCTAACGTAAAAACAAAGAGCAGGTAAGTTGAATGTGATCTTGTTACAACCTATGAAGTATTCGAAACTTTGTTTATATGCAACACACATCCTTTACAGTAAAAAAAATAATCAAAGAGCTATGTGCATTTTCTCAAGATCGTAATAGTTTTTTCGCTGTCTTTGATATTGAGAGTGTCATAAAAGCCATTTTTAGCTTTTTCTTAAACAGGTTTTACACACACATGCTTGTTTGTAACCTATAGGTGGGTGATTTTGCTTACTTTAAATAAAATGATTTAAGATGAAAGCCTTTTCAATATTACAGAGGAAAAGATAACTTTTGCATTATAATCAATAAGCTATCTTTCCATAGTTAATAACACATGCTTTACACGGGGGATGACACAGTTTTTTTGAAAAATTTATAAAGAAAAAAATATGGTGAGAGGAACCCATTTGTGTATGGGCATCGTTTACTTCTCATTTGTTAAAGCACAAGCAATTAAGGGCGCTGTGATTGGCTTTTTGTTTTTTTATAAGTGTGTCATTTTTACTACAGATATCTGGAATTGCGGCTCTATATGACATGATGTGTTCAAATAAATATTCAGCTATGGAGAGAAAATATGAATATGAAATGGTTAATGACAGCTTCTGCTTTCGCTTTTATTTCAGGTTCAGCGGTGCAGGCAGCAGATGTTATTGTTCCCCCGAATCCAACACCTGTTGCTCCCGTTATTGTTGCACCAACTTTTTCTTGGACAGGTTTATACCTTGGTGGGCAGATTGGTGGTTTTTCTGGTAAGACGAAGATGGATATTCTTGCTGGAGGACAAAAGATTCCTGTGAGTAAAAGCCTTTTGCCTAAATTATCTGGTTTTATGGGGGGGCTTTACGCAGGTTCCAATATTGATCTTGGCAATGGTCTCATTTTAGGTGTCGATACAGATATCATGTGGACTGATAAAAGCGACACGAAGACAGGAGAAACATTTCTCATTGACAAAGGTCACGTCAATTATATTAAGAGGATGTTGAAAGAGGCTGGAATTAATATTGGTGAAGATGCACTCGTAGAGGGTTCTAAACGGACACATAGTTTTACTTTTAAAGAAAAGTGGGCCGGTGCAACGCGTGTACGTATTGGTTTTGCTGCTGAACGTATTATGCCTTATGTTGCGGGGGGTATTGCCTATACACAGCTTCAAGATACTGCATCGATTTCAATAACAGGAAAAGATTCAGACAAAGTTATAGCTTCTGGTAATCTTACTGATGAAACAAAGACTCTTGTTGGTTACACCCTTGGTGCAGGTGTTGATTTAGCCATGACCAATCATGTTATTGTCCGTGCGGAATATCGTTACTCCGATTTTGGTAAAAAGAAATTCTCAAATGATAAATATGAAACTTCTTATAAAACCAATGATTTCCGTGTTGGTGTTGCTTACAAATTTTAACAGATGATCAGTTAAATAACGAAGAGGCTCTGTTAAAGATAGGGTCTCTTGTTATTTTTGTTGCTATATTATCACACTTCCATATTTTAGTGTGGATGTGAAAAGATATTTATCAGACTTTACTAAAAGTATTTTCATAAACAAAAAAATAAGATTTACATTTTAAATCAATCATTTATTTATATACACCGTTTCCAGTTTCTCGTATAAAACGAGGGTATGAAGTGTTTTTATCTTCGGCAAACTCTCCATTTCCTGTGACTGTGTCATTTTTACTACAGCTTTTCTCCATATTATTTTGTAGCACTGTCTCATAAATAAATTAGGAGCAAAGTTTATGAATATAAAATCTTTAGTAACAACTTCTGTTATCGCTATAGCAGCTGCTTCTGCAGCACAAGCTGCTGATGTTATCGTCCCTCATAAAACAGCCCCAGCAGCAGTTATTGCAGCAGCCCCTTCATTTTCTTGGGCAGGTTTTTATATCGGAGGTCAAGTTGGAAACTTTTCAAGTAAAGTTGATATCTTTGATTCAGAATCAAAAAAGAAAATTACAGATAAAGACTCGGTATTTAAGCCTTCTGGTTTTATGGGCGGTATCTATGTAGGTTCTAACGTGGATCTTGGCAATGGCCTCATTTTAGGTGTTGAAACTGATGCCGTTTGGGCAGATCGCAAAGAAACAAAAGCTTCTTCAGAAGTTATTGGGAAGACTGACCTTCCAACATTCAAAAATAAGCTTACAGCACTTAAAGCTACGGGAAAGGTTGATAGTATTACGGAGAATGACAAGAAAGTAGAGAGCAGCTTTCTAAAAGAAAAGTGGTCTGGTGCTACACGCGTTCGCGTTGGTTTTTCAGCCATTGACCGTATTATGCCTTATATTGCTGGTGGTATTGCTTATACACAGCTGCAGCTTGCCAGTTCTCTTAAGGCAGAAACAGCTGGTGGTGACGAAATCGCTACTGCTAAAGTATATGATAAATCAAAAACGTTTGTTGGTTTCACCATTGGTGGTGGTGTTGACTTCGCAATGACAGACAATGTTTTGTTGCGTGCTGAATACCGTTACTCAGACTTTGGTAAAAAAGCCTTTGAAAAGGACGAGGATAAAACCTCTTACAAAACCAATGATTTCCGTGTAGGTGTTGCTTACAAATTCTAATTTCGTAAAAAACGAAATGATGAACATAAAATAATTTATTATGAGGCTCTGTCAAAAACAGAGCCTCTGTTTTTTTCTGTTTCTATCTTATTCACGCACTTCGTGTCTTATTGAGGGTGCAAAAAGGATATTATTCAGATTTTCTTAAAATGTTTTTATAAATCATAGACAATAATGACGCTGTAAGATCAACATCTTATGTATGTGTATAGCTTGCATTTTTTTGTACGAACTAAAGTTATGAAGCGTTGTGAGGGTGTGGAAGCTGTGCAGTGATTTTATTTTCGGCAAACTCCTCCTTTCCTGTAACCGTGTCATTTTTACTATAGCTTTTCTTCATTTAATCTTGTAGCACTGTCTCATAAATAAATGAGGAGCAAAGTTTATGAATATAAAATCTTTAATAACAACTTCTGTCATTGCTATAGCAACGGCTTCTGCGGCACAAGCTGCTGATGTTATTACCTCTCGTGAAATAGCTCCAGCAGCAGCTATTGCAGCAGCCCCATCATTTTCTTAGGCAGGTTTTTATATCGGTGGTCAAGTTGAAAACTTTTCAAGTAAAGTTGCAGCATTTGATTTAGAGACAAAAGAAAAAACGACAGATAAAGATGGGCTCCCTAAGCCTTCTGGTTTCATGGGGGGATCTATGTAGGTTCTAACGTAGATCTTGGTAATGGCCTTATTCTAGGCGTTGAGACCGATGCCGTTTGGGCAGATCGAGGAGATAAGAAGACAGTCTCAAAGATCCTTGCGATTGATGAATTTGATGATTTTAATGATAAATTTGAAGATGCTGGTGTTATACTGGATGAAAATGAAAAGTTTAAGAAGGGTGACAAAGCAGTATATAGCATTGGTTTCAAAGAAAAATGGTCTGGCGCTACACGCGTTCGTATCGGTTTTGCTGTTACACACCGCATGATGCCTTATGTTGCGGGGGGAATTTCCTATGCGCAAATACAAGGTGTTGGTGGTGTTTCAGGAACAAAAAAGCCGGTAGATGGTAAACCAAGTAAAGAAGTCTTTGCGACAGTACTTGATAAAACAAAAATGATGGTCGGTTTTACTCTTGGGTGCAGGTGTTGATTTCGTAATGACAGACAATGTGTTATTGCGTGCAGAATACCGTTACTCAGACTTTGGTAAAAAAGAATTTAAAAAAGATAATCTTAAATTAGGCTATAAAACCAATGATTTCCGTTTCGGTGTCGCTTACAAATTTTAGGCCCGTAAAATAAAATGATTAATAAAAAATAAATTTCTAAGAGTTTTTATCAAAGATAACTCTTTTATTTTATTTCCTTTTTATTTGTACGACTGTGACATTTTTACTACAGCTTTTCACTCTGTAATCTTGTAGCACTGTCTTATAAATAAACTAGGAGCAAAATTATGAATACAAAATCTTTAATAGCGACTTCTGTTGTCGCTTTGGTTTCCGCTTCTGCAGCACAAGCTGCTGATGTCATGATCCCTCATGAAGCAGCCCCAGCAGCCGTTATTGCAGCAGCCCCTTCATTTTCTTGGACAGGTTTTTATATCGGTGGTCAAGTTGGAAACTTTTCAAGTAAAACTAAAGTAACTATTCCAGGAGAAGATAAAGATCTTTTCAAAAAAGATAACACACCTAAGCCTTCTGGTTTCATGGGAGGTATTTATGCAGGTTCTAACGTAGATCTTGGAAATGGCCTCATTCTCGGTGTTGAAACCGATGCCGTTTGGGCAGACCGTGAAAAAACAAAAACAGCAGATGAGTACACTCTTAATTCTACGCAAGCAGAAAGTTTTAATGCTGCCCTTGAAAAAGCTAAGGTTGAATTAGAAGGTGACCAAGTGTTTCAAGCAACGGACCAGGTAGCGGAAACACACAGCTACAAAGAAAAATGGTCTGGTGCGACACGTGTTCGTATTGGTTATACTGCTTTTGACCGTATTATGCCTTATATTGCTGGGGGTATTGCCTATGCGCAGGTACAGGGCATTCAATCCGTTGCAGGAAAAGGCCAAAGAGCTAAGGATGTGCAGAAAGATGGGGGGCAGGAGCCAGAAAAGAATATGCAAACTGTAGATTTGACTGGTGGTACTTGGGCTGATGACACGAAGACAATGGTTGGTTTCACTATAGGTGGTGGTGTTGACTTTGCAATGACAGACAATGTGCTGTTGCGTGCAGAATATCGTTACTCTGATTTTGGTAAAAAGAAATTCGCAAACGATACACGTGAATTCCACTACAAAACTAATGATTTCCGTGTAGGTGTTGCTTACAAATTTTAATTTCATAAACATGAAATTATAAACACAGGAAAAATACGAAGGCCTCGTTTAACGGGGCCTTTATTTCATTCACTCTCTATTTGATCTCTCTTAATTTCTTTATATTATTTTGCGTCATAAGACTTTTAAAAAAAGTTTTATATCATAGGGAGTAAATTGGGGCATATATCGGTTTTATAATGACTGATTCATAAAACTTTATAGTGCTACGACTATTCTACGAAACAAGTGGAAAGCATTTAGCAAATCTCAGAAGTAGAAAAAGATTATAATCAGTAATCAACTTTAACCTTCTTTTATAGACTATATACCAGATGAGAGCGAGGGTATGATGTATATCTACTCATCGCTAAAACCGAAATATAGAGCTTCATTTTAGAAAAATATGAAGTTTTAAAAATAGAAACCAATTTTTAAAAAATAGAAAACAGTTTCCAACTTCACCCTCTTTTTTGTCACTCAGCTTTACGATTTTCAAAAGCATCTAATATCTTTTAAATAATAAAGATTGGACATTTTTTCAATATATTGCGCTTTCATTAACGATGTTCTTTAAAGGATATGATACATTGATTTATAATGATAATCTAGCGTTATTCAACTTGAATTAAAAGTCTGAATACCGTAAGATTCTTTTATTTCAAATCTCACTATGTTGCATCAATAAAAATTACTTGGCTTGCGCGTCACAAGCGGGGCAGGCGTGTGAGTACAAACTATACAAGAAAGGTCTAAAAATGGTTCTTATGAATCGTCTTAAGTGCCAAGGTTTGCTGCAATATTTTAGGACTGGAAAATATAACGATGATGCCGGTTTTCTTTTTCACAAGCATAAAAATAGGGAGCTCAATAGATTTATATTATTGGGACTTTATCGTTATACCATTCACAGTCGGCGTCGTAAAATGGGGGGTATATCTTGGGAGATGCCTCTTTAAAACAAGCTCGTGAATATACAACATACCTATATTCTATTTGGAGCGTTCTGTGTTACATGAAGGTCGTACTCCCAGAACGCAATATTTTAGGGCTGGAAAATATAACGATGGTGCCGGCTTTCTCTTTCACTAGCGTAAAGATGGTGGAGCTCAATAGATTTTATATTATTGAGGCTTTATCACTATCCCCTTCATTTATGGGGCCCTGTGTGAAATGGGTATAATATACCTTGAGAGATATTTCTTTAAAACAAATCCATGAATGTGCAACATGCCTATATTCCATTTGGGCGCTGTTTTAGGTGAGAGTTGTGATTCCATTAGACACACAATAAACAAAAATGTGAGGCAATGGGTAATCTCCATTATTTAAAAGACATTAGATACTTTTGAAAGCCATAAAGCTGAATTAAAAGGTGATGGGGAAAAAATGGTAAATGGTTTACACCTTTACGTCTTCATATTCTTCCTAAATTAGGCTGTCTGCCCATTTTAGAAATTACACAAACAGAGATACGCAATACTCTCGCTCCTATTTGGCATAGAAAAGCTGC
This sequence comes from Bartonella massiliensis, assembly GCF_902150025.1. GTDB lineage: Bacteria > Pseudomonadota > Alphaproteobacteria > Rhizobiales > Rhizobiaceae > Bartonella > Bartonella massiliensis. Next base: position 103,430 of record NZ_CABFVS010000002.1, on the reverse strand, counting down.
AACAGCTGAAAAAATACTGAACCGTTTTAATCTTTGTCTCAAATATGCGGCTGCCTTAGGGGTGGATATTGATTTACAAGCAATAGAAAAGCACGTATTTTTTTAGGAAAACAATGTCATAAAATACAACATATGCCAGTAATAAATTGGAGAGATATTTCGGCTTTTTATAAAATACTTTGTCAAACAACAGCTATAACACAACTGGCTTTACCTCTGCTGATCCTTACAGAAGTTCGTACATATCCTTTACGTTACATATGTGAAGATCAAGTTAAAGGGGATATATGGATCACCGCCCATGCAAAACAGAATATCCCAACAAAATACACTTGTTTTTCGTATTTAAACACTTACTCTAAAGAAATATTTGCTCAAAGCACATCACATTTACTTCATGACGGCTCTATGAATGATGCAATACTCCCCCCTCCATATCATATAAAATCTATCGATCACCCCCATCTTTACGCTTATGGAGTAATAAGCTGACATCATCATACACTTGTGCGAGCTCTAGAATGTCGCAGACTAAAGCTTGGCACTTCTCAACGGTTTGTGAAAAGGCATATCTTTCTTGTACGGTTTTTCCCACATGCTAACCTCGCTTTTGATGTGTAAGCAAGTAATTTTGACTAATTCAGTATAAATAGGTTTGAAATGAGATAATCCTATGTTTTTTTGCATTCAACGTGCAAAACAATAAGTTATTATTATCAATCAAAGTGATGTGTCTGGATGAAAATATCTCCACAAAGAATCTAAAAGTTGTTTGATGTTTGACTTTAGGCTTTTGTATTTCGTAATTAAAGATACAAAATACTCATTTCTAAAGCATCAAAGATAGACCATGTTGGACAATAGATAAAACTCTAATGGTGCTTAATTTTAACAAAGGCAATGATTTGTTTAATTGTTTGCGCTGGCATTAACTTTGCAATGACAGACAATATTCTATTGTATGAAGCATAGCATTATTTAGATTTCGGTCAAAAAAATTTGTAAAGAATATTGTCCTTAACAGTCATGCGAAAATTTAATGCAAATGAGTCCAACAATAAGACACATATCCAGTATGATTTAGTTTATAAATTTTCATTGAATACAAAATTCAATGGTTCAGAAGGCTTATTTTCAAAAGTTCTTTATTTTTTTGTGAGTGTGTCATTTTTGCTACAGATATTTCCAAAAAGATGCTCTATATACATATCATTTTGGATATTTGGAGAGATTTTATGAATACAAAACGTTTAATAACGGCGTCTATTTTTTCTTTAATTTCAGCGTCTACAGCGCTTGCTGCTGATGTGATGATTCCTCATCAGTCAGCATCATCAACGTCTTCTACTATTGTTGCGCCTACTTTTTCATGGACAGGCCTTTATTTAGGTGTTCAGGCTGGTGGTTTTTCGAGCAAAGGTGATATAGCTCTTGTTGATCAAGAAAAGAGTTTTCCACTAGATAAAGAGTTCTCTCCTAAACTTTCAGGTTTTGCAGGTGGTTTTTATATGGGCTCTAATATTGATCTCGGTGATAACTTTATTTTTGGTGTCGATACGGATTTAATGTTATCAGGTAAAAAACACACAAAGACCATTAATATAGGTGCAACTAATGACTCTACAGTAGAAAATGCAGTCGCAAGATCCCGCAGATCTGTACGTGCATTACGGTCAGGAGCATCAGGAACAGGAACAGTACCAGGAGAATCAGGAGAGGCAAAAGCACCAGAATCAGCAGGAGCAACATCTGGCACATCAGCAACGCTTAGCGCTTCAGTGACACCTGTAGCAGCAGCCTCCACTACCACATCAGCGTCAACGGTAACGACAGTATCAAGGAGTGGGGCTTCAACTACACCCACAACATCCTCTAGTTCAGGGGCAATATCACCATCAGTACAATCATCACCGGAATTATCAGCGCGATCAGATACAGGAGGGACATCATCGCTCTTATTGGGAAGATCAGCTTCGGTGGATAACTTATCAGGAGTAGGGGCAAGTGGAACAAGTGTGCCTATACAACCAGCACCAGTAAAACCTGATGATGTAGCTAAACCAGCAGCACAACCGACAACGGCAGTATCCTCTGCATCATCAACAGAATCAGCAGTAAATAAGCTAGCAACAACAGCACCTACGTCGATACAGCCAGGATCACAATCATCAACAGCAGAAAAAACAGTACCGAGCAAAACACTTACATTGGCGAGGTCAAGTTCATCCTCTGAACCAGCAAAAGCTGCAAACGGAACAGGAACAAGTGGAGCGCAAGGTTATCATGGTGCCCATGGTGGTGGATATCCTCATTCGCATGGTAGCTATCACGCAGGTAGTCATCATGGCTCTGGTGCTAACCCACACGGTTCACATGGCTCTCATCCACATGGAGTGCAAAGTACCCAAGCAGCGGATAAGGGGGCGTCCGGTGTATATGGTATAGAACAAATGAAAAGGATGGCTTCTGAACTTGGTCTTGATCAAGAGGATGACGTTGAAACTTTAAATCATACTTTCAAACAAAATTGGGGTGGTGCTACACGGGTACGTATTGGTTTTGCTGCTGATCGCTTTATGCCTTATCTTGCTGGTGGTATTGCTTATGGGCAGTTCCAAGATACTGTATCAATATCCGTTAAGGATGAGGATGGGAATGTTGTTTCTTCTAGGAATTTAACCGATGAAACTAAGACTATGGTTGGTTACACTCTTGGTGGTGGCATTGATTTTGCGATGTTGGATAACGTTATTGTGCGTGCAGAATACCGTTACTCCGATTTTGGTAAAAAGAAATTTGCAAAGGAAAAACTTGAGGTTAACTACAAAACCAATGATTTCCGTGTTGGTGTAGCTTATAAATTCTAATCTATTTTAAGAGCAAATTTTTAAGAGGCTCCACTAACAGTGGAGCCTTTATTTTTTTAAGCTCATTTTTTGGTTTCTTTTTTTGTGAATTTCATGATAAAGCCCATAAAGTGTGATGATATATTTTCTTGATTGCTGTTTAATACGAATGATAAGCAGGGCTTTCCCTATAGATAAAAACAAAAGTTGCAGGATTCAGGGAAGTTATGCAAAAATAAAATCGTAAAATGGACAGGAATATTTCACAATGACTGTGAAAAATGAAACAATAGATTATTCAAAAACTCTTTATCTCCCACAAACAAATTTTCCTATGCGTGCAGGGCTTCCGCAAAAAGAGCGTGAATTAATGGCGCGTTGGGAAAATATGGGGCTTTATGCGCAATTGCGCCAACAAGCAAAAGATCGTCCATTTTATATTCTGCATGATGGCCCACCTTATGCAAATGGTCATATTCATATTGGGCATGCCTTAAACAAAGTTCTCAAGGATGTAGTTGTTCGTTCATTCCAAATGCGGGGTTTTAATGCAAATTATGTTCCTGGTTGGGATTGCCATGGGCTTCCAATTGAATGGAAAATTGAGGAAAAATATCGCGCACAAGGAAAAAATAAGGACGAGGTTCCTCTGAACGAGTTTCGTCAGGAATGCCGTGAATTTGCACAGCATTGGGTGAGCGTTCAAAGTGAAGAATTTAAACGCCTTGGTGTTGTGGGAGATTTTAATACGCCTTATACAACAATGGCTTTTCAAGCAGAAGCACGCATTGCGCGTGAATTGATAAAATTTGCGATGTCAGATCAGATTTATCGTGGTTCCAAGCCAGTGATGTGGTCTGTTGTGGAGCGCACAGCCTTGGCAGAGGCAGAGATTGAATATCATGATCATGAATCAGAGGTGATTTGGGTTAAGTTTCCTGTTTTTGAAACAAATTCTGATGATTTATATGGGGCCTATGTCGTCATTTGGACAACAACACCATGGACAATTCCAGCTAACCGTGCGGTGAGTTATTCTTCGCAGATTTCTTATGGCCTTTATGAGGTTGAAAGGGCTGAAAATGATTTTGGTCCGCAAATGGGAGAAAAGCTTCTTTTTGCAGATGCTCTCGCCATGAGTTGTGCAGAAAAAGCCAAACTTGTTTTGAAACGTTTGCGTGTTATTTCCGCTGATGAATTGAAAGCTCTTATTCTTTCTCATCCACTTAAAGGTTTGGCTGGAGGATATAATTATAAGATTGCACTGCTTGAGGGGGCTCATGTGACGGAAAGTGCTGGTACAGGTTTTGTCCATACAGCACCGAGCCATGGGCGTGAGGACTTTGAAATTTGGAATGATTATAAGCTTTTATTAGAGCAAGCGGGAATTGATTCATCAATACCCTTTCCTGTTGATGATGCAGGGTTCTATACGAAAGATGTTCTTGGGTTTGGTCCGAATCGGGAAGGGGGACCAGCACGTGTTATTGATGATAATGGAAAAATGGGTAACGCCAATAAAGAGGTCATTAATGCTTTAATTAATGCAGATCGATTATTTGCACGGGGGCGTTTAAAACATTCCTATCCCCATAGTTGGCGTTCGAAAAAACCCGTTATTTTTCGCAATACGCCGCAATGGTTTATTTCAATGGATAAAGATCTTGGGGATGGGGAAACTTTACGTAGTCGAGCTTTGGAAGCTGTTGCAAAAACCCGTTTTGTACCATCTTCTGGGCAAAACCGCCTCGCTTCTATGATAGAAGATCGTCCTGATTGGGTTCTGTCACGGCAACGTTCTTGGGGGGTTCCTATTTGTATTTTTGCCAATGAGGATGGTGTTGTCCTAAAAGATGAAAGCGTGAACGAGCGTATTTTACGGGCTTTTGAAGAAGAAGGGGCAGATGCATGGTTTGCTGAAGGAGCGCGTGAACGTTTTTTAGGTAACCGTGCACATGAGCCTTGGGAGCAGGTTTATGATATTTTGGATGTTTGGTTTGATTCTGGCGCAAGTCATAGCTTTGTATTGGAAGATCGGGTGGATTTGAAATGGCCAGCAGATGTTTATTTTGAAGGTTCTGATCAACATCGTGGATGGTTTCAATCTTCTCTTTTGGAAAGCTGCGGCACACGTGGTTGTTCTCCTTATAAAACAGTGATCACACACGGTTTTACTTTGGATGAAAATGGTAAGAAAATGTCTAAATCTTTAGGCAATACGGTTGTTCCACAAGAGATCATAAAAACATCTGGAGCTGATATTTTTCGTCTTTGGGTGATGACAACAGATTATTGGGAAGATCAGCGTTTAGGTAAGAAAATTCTTCAGACAAATGTGGATTCATATCGTAAATTGCGCAATGCAATTCGCTGGATGCTTGGAACTTTAGCCTACGATGAAGGGGAAGAAATACCTTATGACGCACTGCCAGATCTTGAGAAACTTATCTTACATCGGCTTTTTGAACTCGATCAACTGATTAATCGAGCCTATGATGCGTTTGATTTTAAAAAGATTATGCGTGCATTATTGGATTTTTCAATCATTGAGTTATCGGCATTTTATTTTGATATCCGCAAGGATTCTCTTTACTGTGACGCACCTTCATCACAAAAACGTAAGGCTTCTTTACAAGTTGTTCGTGAGATTTTTGAACGAATGGTGACATGGCTTGCTCCAATGTTGCCTTTTACGATGGAAGAGGCTTGGTTGGAGCGTTATCCAGAAAGTCAGTCTGTGCATTTGGAACAATTTCGCTCTGTGCCAGAAGAATGGCAAAACCAATCTTTGGCTGAACGTTGGAAAAAAATTCGGCAGGTTCGTAAAGTTGTGACAGGTGCTTTAGAGCTTGAACGCGCAGATAAGCGTATTGGATCCTCACTAGAAGCAGCGCCTATTGTTTTTATTTCCAATCCGGTTTTACGAGAGGCATTAGAAAATGTGGATATGGCAGAGATCTGTATCACCAGTGCTCTCACGATTACGCAGGATCCTATACCGTCTGATGCTTTTACTTTGCATGATGTTGAAGGCGTTGGTGTCTTGCCAGAGAAAGCGGTAGGGAAAAAGTGTGCCAGGTCATGGCGTTATACACAAGATGTCGGGAGTGACCCAACTTATCCTGATGTCTCTGCTCGTGATGCAGCGGCTTTGCGGGAATTAAAAGCTCTTGGCAAGATTTAAAATTTTAGATCAGGGGAAAGAAATGCAAGAAGACTTCCCATATTGATAAATATAGTTTTTTGTGCTACGAGGTAAGTTCCGTTATTTTATCTGCAGGGGGGAAATTTGTGTATGGATCGTTCTCTCATAAATAGCGGGAATATTAATAAGCCATATACTTAGGAGATGGAATAGGCAGTGAGAAAACGTGAAGTAAAAATATTTCCAATAGGAGTTTTAAGTGTATGCTTTATTTTAACAGGATGCAGCTTATCTGCTCCTACCTATGGGACAAATAAACCGGTTTCGATACAGTTTTTTGAAGATGTTGCTAATATTGCTTCATTGACACCGGTCAACAATAGTAATCAGATTGTTATGAAACCTCGTCGAGAGCTTATCATACCAAGTCCTAGCTCACGTAGGTTTTTACCGTTGCCACAACAAGATAGATCGGTTAATAAAATGGCAGTATCGAAGAAAAATCAAGGAAGTTCTCCTTTTCCTCACAAAGGATCGTCAGTTAAGAGTGCTGGTTCAGAAAATCCTTCACAGTTAAATGCAAAACAACGACAAGAATATTTACGTCGTCAAAGAGCACAAGTGGGAAGTCCCAAATATCGTCGCTATCTCACGGAACCGCCTTTAAGTTATCGCCAACCAGCAAAGACTGCACCGATTGGTCGATAGAGGAAAGATCAAGTATTAAAGGATGTGCGGTATTCTTATAAGACTTATGATACCAAGTTTTTATTTACGCAGAGCTTTGTCATTGCTATAAGAAGATCGTTATTTTCATAAAGTTGTAATATAGCAATAGCATCGAGAGGGAGTTTTTTTATTTCTCTAACAAGAAACCTCTCTCAAAGTTCTCAAGCCCATTTCACACTGTTACTTGTGTGGATGGTATAACGATAAAACCTCCATGAAATAATATAAAATCTATTGAGTACTACCATCTTTATGCTTTTGAAGGAGAAAGCTGGTATCATCATTTTATTTTGTTGGCCTCAATATTTACGATAGATCTTAATTAAGACAATTCATAAAAAGGCATTTTCGTTCTTTCTTATATAATTTTTATCCACGCGTCAGCTCTGTTTGTGGTGTGCAAGAAAGTGATTTTGATTGATTCAATATAAACTAGATTGGAAATGAGAGAATCTCACGATATTCGGATCTCTAATCTAATATAAACACACTAAATTATCATTATAAATAAATGTGTTATATAAAAAATTCATTATTCTCTATCTTTATGCTTATACAGAAGCAGGCTGGTGTTATCATTGTATTTGCCAGCTTCTAATGTGCTAATTTTTCTATTTAAGAGTCTTCATAAAAGCTATTTTTAGTCTTTTCTAAATCATTTTTTATCCAGATGGTAATCTACCTTGTGGCATGTAAGAGGGAGATTTTTATTGATTCAGTATCATTTAAAATGAGCGTATATCTACGATATTTTGGACTATATATTTTATATACAAAATAATGGATTATCTAATAAAAGCACGATGTAGTGTTATAAGAGAAAAAATGCTTTGAAATAGTTTTTTCTATATTAAAAGGATAATAGTCTTTTTTTAAAGATAGGATAGTTCTTTTAAAGAGTGAAAGGTATAAATGAAGCATTGTTTTTAGGATCTCTTTTGGATAAAAAAATCTTTAAGTAATTGAGCAGCTTCTTTTTCCTTAAAGCCAGAATAAATCTCAGGTTTGTGATGACAAGTTGGTTGCTGATAAAAACGTGGGCCATTTTCTATAGCGCCTCCTTTGGGATCATTTGTTGCATAATAGAGACGTCGTATGCGTGCGAATGAAATGGCAGCAGCACACATAGCACAAGGCTCAAGTGTTACGTAAAGATCGCAATCCGGCAGTCTTTCGCTTTGCAATGTTTCACAAGCCATACGGATTGCACGCATTTCTGCGTGTCCTGTAGGGTCATAGGCAGATTTTATAAGGTTACCAGCGCGTGCGATAATAGCTTTTCCACGTGTAATGACAGCGCCTACGGGAACCTCATCTTTTTTTGCAGCCCATTGTGCTTCCAAAAGGGCTATTTCCATGGGCGTCAAGGTCATGATGTTCTTTCTACTGAAGGCATAGAAAATCTCAAGCTTTCTCGATAAGGAATGCTATGGAATGAGTAATTTATTATTTTTTTATAATGAAAGGAATACTTTTATTTTTTTTAAATGTTTAAAATAAACTTGCAAGTCAATGGATACGTTATTGCTGTTAAAGGATAGAAAATGATAAATGATTGTGTTACTTGCTCTTTCAGGATAAGCGGTATGGTGCATATAAATAATTTTCTGAACATACTGGCAAAAATTGGTTTGAAACGCAAATGAATGAAAATAATGAGAGTGAACGGATTGCTAAAAGGTTAGCGCGTGCTGGCGTTGCTTCACGTCGAGATGCAGAAATGATGATTGTTGCAGGTCGTATTTCTGTGAATGGTACAGTTGTGAAAACGCCTGCTTTTAATGTTAGCCGCTCTGATGTTATTAAAGTCGATGGCAAACTTTTACCCCCTGTAGAACGAACCCGTTTATGGCTTTACCATAAGCCAGCAGGGCTTGTCACCACGAACCGTGATCCGGAAGGTAGACCTACAGTATTTAGTCATTTACCAAAAGGAATGCCGCGCGTTCTTTCTGTTGGAAGGCTTGACATTAATACGGAAGGGCTTTTGCTTTTAACCAATGATGGTGGCTTAGCACGTGTATTAGAGCTTCCTGTAACGGGGTGGGTTCGCAAATATCGCGTTCGTGCCCATGGAAGAATAAAGCAGAGTGCGCTAGATAACCTTAAAAATGGTATTGCGATTAATGGTATTTTCTATGGTTCGATTGAAGCTTCAATTGAATGGGAACAGGGGTCTAATATATGGCTTTCTGTCGCTTTGCGAGAAGGAAAAAATCGTGAAATAAAGAATGTTTTAGGGGCGTTGGGATTATCAGTTAATCGTTTAATCCGTGTCTCTTATGGTCCATTTCATCTCTCTGATTTAGAAGAAGGAGCTGTACAAGAATTAAAAGGTCGGATGTTACGTGATCAGTTAGGAGAGCGTTTGATTATGCAAGCTAATGCAGATTTTGATGCTCCTATTCTGAAACCATTTTCAAATTCTCCAGTTGTTGGGAAAAAACAAAGCCAGAAGGATGTTTCTATTGCCAATAATGGTTGGGTTTTCTCAAGCGAAAGAGCGATACGGCGCCACCCTAGAGATGGTTCTGTTGAGCATAGTCGCGCACGATTAAATGCAAAGTCTCATGAGAATGTGAATAAGGGGAAAAGTGTGGAGGGAAAAGCAGAACGTTTTCTCCCGCGTTCTCGTCGTGCTAATGTTTGGATGGCTCCTGGTGCTCGTCCGCAGAGTGCACGGAGGAATCCTTCCTATAGTGAGGATAAATCGCATGATCATAAGAGAAATTTGACTGATAAAAAATTCTTTCATCGAGGCAAGGAAAAATTAAAAGACAATCACTTGCAGAAAGAGAAGGGGGGAAGCTTTGTTCAAAAACGTGGCAAAACATCTTATGATGAGACACATAGCTTTGGTAAGAAAGATCGCTTTTTAAAGGATAAAGAGAGAATGGTAAAAGGTGATCCTGATGAGCATTCTTTTGAAAGAAAGAAAAAGGTAAAATCATTTGGTGGTGCTATGAAAAAATCTAAACCACACAAAGATGGTACAAAAACTTCGAAACGATTTGGAGGCCCCCGTGCGGATCATCGGCGGTAAATTTGCTGGGCGCGTTTTGTTTTCGCCTATTGATCAGTCGATTCGCCCAACGAGTGATCGTACACGAGAAAGCCTTTTTAATATTCTTTCTAGCCGTGAAGAACAATTTTGGACCAGTAAACGCATTCTTGATCTGTTTGCGGGTACTGGTGCTTTAGGCATTGAAGCACTTTCACGTGGAGCAAAGGCTGCTGTTTTTGTTGAAAACTCGGTTGAGGGGCGGGGGATTCTTCAAAAAAATATCGAAGCCTTTGAGTTACAGTCGATAGGACGGATTTTACGTCGTGATGCAACCAAACTTGGCAATATTGGAACAATGCTTCCATTTGATGTTATCTTCGCTGATCCTCCTTATAGCCGTTGTTTAGGTGAACAGGCTTTTGTAGAAGCTTTGCGAGGAGGGTGGGCAAAAGCTGATACACTTTTTATACTTGAAGAAAAGAAAGATACAATCATTCATTTGCCTGACGTCTTTTATCTAGATGATGAGCGTTTTTATGGTGAAACAGCAATACGTCTTTATAAATTACGACTGCTTACATCTTGAGATTTTTTTTATCCGGTTGGGTAAAAAAACGCTTCTTTACAGTTTCTTTATTTTATATGGTTTCTTTCAAGCTTAAGCAGAAGATCAATAAAAGATTCTAACGTTAAAAGAACTGATGAATTTTAATTTTATTACGCTTTTTGCTTCTCTTTTTCGTTTTTTGGAAGTTTTTTTATAGCTTATTCCATCTCAATTGTTTTATCCGGATGTGAAATAGAATTTGCCAATAGAATACTTAACTCTTATTGTTATGAGCGTATAGTTATACTATACGATAAGAGGTGGTGATTATGAGTTTTAAACATAAAGGCTTAAAATTATTTTAATACAAGGGGTTCTACAAAAGTTATCCAAGCGTTTTATACAAAAAAGTTACGCGTTATCTTAACAGCTTTAACAAGTGCTACTACGTCTGAAGTGTTGAAAGCACCTGCCTTTAAAGTGCATCTTCTTAAAGGTGCAGGATCTGATTCTATGTGGGTGAATGGCAATGGGCGTGTTACTTTTCGCTTCATAGGAACAGATGTGGAGCTTGTTGATTATCAAGACTACCATTGATGAGAGGAACAAAAACAAATGATGCATAATCCTGCACATCCGGGCGAAGTTCTAAAGGTAGCTTTCTTGGAAGAAATGGGGCTATCAATACAAAAATTAGCCGACCACCTCCATATGACAAGAGCTTCTCTATCAAGAGTGATTAACGGTCATGCTTCTATGAGTAGCGAGCTTGCAATTAAATTAGAATTAGCTGGTTTTAGTAAAGCAAAATTTTGGTTGGATATGCAAACAAACTATAATTTATGGCAAACAATACAACAAGTACAACCACCTATTTCCCCACAGGTTTCTGATGCGCCTCAAACGTCGCTTTGATTTCGTTAATAATTTTGATGGTAATTTAGTTTGTGAAGTTAACTTTTTTGAAGTTTTTTCTCGTTCGAAGAGCGAACATTTTACGATATATGCTCTTTATAATATAGAAAATATCCTCTAATTTTCTGTCCAACCCCAAATTACGCTGAGGTGCAATTTATTGTATCTGTGTTCACAATATATGGTGCTGCTCGTTTTTGTAAGTTATGGGCTAATTTATTAATTTCAGATAGATTACAAGTTTTAATGCATTGTTAAAGCTTTAGTGTGTTATGAGCTACTGATAAATGTTTCTTCTTCAATAGGAAATATATTACACGACAATATTTACGATATATTTTTGTTTTATTTATTTTGGTTACACCTTAATTATCAATACCTTATAAACAGTTGAAAGTTTTAAGCTGTGTCATCTATATTGATATCTTAAGTAATTGCGTAAATTCTATCGTTGTTATTGTATGAACTTAAAACAGATATCTTTATTTAAGGTAGACAATATTGTTCATTTATTAATGAACATTTGTGTGTTGACGTTATTAATATCGCTTGTTGATTTACTCATTACCTATTTAAGGACACTTAAGAAAATTAAATATCTTATTGTTGTGCAGCTTTAAGCGTAATTTATATATTACTCTTTATCATTAAAGATTAAGTGATTTTGTAAAAAAAAGGGAGGTTATCATATTTAAATGGATACATAGTGAAGAAATTAGCATACAAGAAAGTGCAGAGCAAATGTGGTCTATGTGGGAAGATGTAGCAACATGTCCTTGCTGGATCATGCACTTGAATGGCTAGAATTTTCTGGTACTTTCAAAGAAGGCGCTATAGGACGCATAAAATCTAAAAAGGGACCAACAGTAATTTTTACACTGGATAAAGTTATAAAAAGTGTTTGTTTTTCTGATTATGCTAAACTTCCTCTTACACGCATGATTTTTGATCATGAATATATTTGTTCAAAAAAATCTGGTTCTTCAAATAATAAAATTCATCATCCTGTAACGATGTCTGGTTTACTTTCTCCTTTCTTTGGAATGATTATTGGATCAAAAATTAAATTACATCTTTGCGATGCAATGATTGAAATGAGCAGACGTGTTCTTACTGAAAATAAGCCATCTGATGTGTCTTCATAAAGAAGTTGGCTTTTTTAAAAAAAGATGCAGAAATTATAGCCTTATGAGAATGGAAATAGTTATGAGTATATCACAAACCAATGAGTTTTTAGTTAGTCGTTGAGAGCATATTAGATCATCTTACAGGATTAATTTTTCCCTAACGATCTTATAAAATTCATTGAATTTTATTGTATATATAAAAACTTATAAGATGATTTTTTCATTGAAAATAAGAAAGTTTTAGAAGTTCATGGCTTTTCTTATGAAGTTGCCGACATGATATCATCATGTGGTATTTTTCAGTTTCTAATAGTGCTACAGCTTTTGTATTTTAGGGCATTCATAAAAAGCATTTTGACTTCTTTTGCAATAATTTTGATTCACACAAACTCTATTCATGATGTGCTAGAAAATAGTTGTCATTCACTCAACGTGGGTAGATTTTTAATGGAGAGAATTGTATGATATTAAGCTCTTTTGAGCAAATGGCAAAACAATGAATTATGATTATAAATCAAAATACTGGTTACAAAATTACAAGGATAATTTTTTGTGATCATTTTTCTAAAGAGTATAGCTCTAAAAGACTCTAGAAGATAAAATAGGCACACACTTTGTTCCTGTAAAAATGAATCTCGTATCGATATATTTTGTTCAAATGTTTTAAAAATTGAATTTTTCAAATACGTGGAGATATCGCGGCTTCTACAAATATTTTTATAGCTGTTAAAATAATTATGAGTGATAAGGGGGCCAAAACTAATTGAGCGAATATGTTTATTGCAAACTAAATTGAGAAATAGATACAATATTGAGTTTCATAGACAACTTTTATTGATTATCATTGTATGACAATATCATGACCCTTCATTGTTTAATGGAGGGGTGAGAGGGAAAATATTAAATCAAAATCTATCCCGTATCTTGAGACTTTTGTTTCAGGAAAGAGAATTCTGTCAAATTATGCCTGCTTAATAACAAAGTAACCGATTAAGGATGAAGCATGAAAAAAAACAAGGATTCTCGTCTAGATACACTAGACTTGAAAAAAATGTTATAATTATAACTTATTTTTAATAAATATAAAAAGGAATTTTCTATGATATTACTTATCATGGATAAAGAAGTTTATGACAGCTCATTTTATTGAAATTATTTAATGAAAGAAAATATTTTTTACGCTGTTGATATTTTGTTTTATTGACAAGATTACAGTTCTCTTATGAGAGAGCTTATCGAAGTAAAGAAGTATCCCAAAACATAGATCTTTATTGATTCTTGCTTGAGAATTAAAGAAAGCTATAGAAATGAGGGAAGTTATTTGACACTCTAGAGGACAAAAGGTTTGCGGTTTAGGCCGTTTTATGCTTTTTGAATTTTTTGAGGATTTTGGCTTAAATCCAAGTATTATTGCTAAGCCGTCTATTAATTTACGAGGTTTTCTGTTGATCTAATTGTGAGTGCAGGTTGAGATTTTAAAATGATAAGGTCTCATGAGAAATCTTGAAACAAAAGAGATTTTACGACATATTACATCTTTTCATAAAGAAGCTAAAAGGAAATGATTTAATTGCATTAAAAGAAAAAGAATGCATGTGATGTGCATAATTTTATGAATGAAACCACAAGAGTTATATTCTGATTTGTATAAATTTGTCAGAGTGCTTATCAATGTAAATAATAAAATATTTTAGGGAGGCTATAATGACTGACAAGAACCAGATTGAGAAAGCGGTGTCGTTGGTCGAAGCGGCAAAGTGCTCTGGTGCGGATGCTGCTGATGCGGTTATTGTTCATACACATTCTACCAGTGTATCTGTTCGTTTTGGGAAAGTCGAATCGACAGAAGCGGCCGAGAGCAATGATTTTACTCTAAGGGTTTTTGTTGGAAAAAAAGTAGCCAGTGTTTCTGCTAATTTAGCGTCTTATCCGCAAGAACTCGCAGAACGTGCTGTTGCGATGGCTAAAGCTTCTCCCGATAGTTTATTTGAAGGTTTAGTCGATAAAGAGTGTTTGGTTAAGCAGCCGAAAGATCTTGATCTTTTTGATGATTTTGTACCAAGCAGTCATTTTTTAACAGAGGATGCTTTAAAAACGGAAGCAGCAGCTCTTGATGTTAAAGGCGTAAGCAATTCTGGTGGTGCTGCAACAGTTTATGGCCGTAGTGGGTTTGTTCTTGTAACCAGCGATGGTTTTTGTGGCACCTATCGCTCCAGTTGCTTTTCACGTTCTTGCAGTGCTCTTGCAGGGGAGGGGACACAGATGGAGCGGGATTATGATTATACAACAGCCTTACATTTTTCTGATTTAGAGGCGGCAGAAACAGTAGGAAAAAATGCAGGGCTTGGTGCTGTTCGACGTTTAGGGGCAGTTCGTGCAGCGACAGGAGGTGTTGATGTTATTTTTAATCCGCGTACGGCTCGCGGAATTGCAGGGCATATCGCATCTATGGTTAATGGAGCCTCTGTGGTTCGTAAAACGAGTCTTTTACAAGACTTTTTAGGCAAGTCAGTCATGAAGCCTGATGTTAATGTCACCGATCAGCCTTTGCGATTACGTGGAAATGCTTCTCATCCTTTTGATGGAGAAGGGGTAGAGGGGCAAACACTCAATATTATTGAAAATGGTATTTTAAAAAACTGGCTTCTGTCATCATCTACAGCACGTGAATTGGGGCTTAAAACAAATGGACACGGTGCGCGTTCAGGTGCGTTGGTGCAGCCGACACGTACGAATTTTGCTATTGAGCCGGGTTTAGTATCGCCTTGCGATATGATTAAAGATTTGCGAAGAGGGTTTTATGTGACAGAATTATTTGGCCATGGCATTGATTTTGTTACTGGTCAATATAGTCGGGGTGCTTCTGGTTTTTGGATTGAAAATGGTGAAATTGCTTATCCGGTGAGTGAAGTAACGCTGGGTTCTGATTTGCTCCATATGTTAGCACATTTAACACCTGCCAATGATATTGATCGACGTTATGGTACAGCGGCACCAACCTTGTTAATTGAAGGGATGACACTTGCAGGAAAATAACACGCATCATTGTTCTGATTTAAATCTTTTGTATGACGTTTGTCGAGAGGCGGGAGCTTTAGCGATGCGGTATTTTGGATGCACGTTGGATGTTTGGATGAAAGAGGGGAATTCACCGGTCAGTGAGGCAGATTTTGCTGTTGATCATTTTTTAAAAGATAAACTTCTTGGAGCACGTCCAGATTATGGATGGATTTCAGAAGAAACAAAAGATAATCGAGAACAGCAAAATTATGAACGTTCCTTTGTGGTTGATCCTATTGATGGAACACGTGGTTTTCTTTCTGGTAGCCCTTATTGGTGTATTTCGGTTGCTATTATTGAAAATGGGCGTCCTATTGTGGGCGTTCTACAATGTCCAATTCAAGGGGATGTTTATGCAGCGGTCACGGGTGAAGGGGCGACATTAAATGGGATAAAACTTCCTCGTTTAGCTTCGAGAGTTCATCGAAAATATAAAGTTTCGATTGATAAATCGCTCGCACAAAAATTACCAGATGATTTTCTCAATCGAATCAGTCTTTACCACTATCTTCCTTCTCTTGCTTATCGTATCGTTCTGGTTGCTCAAGATGAGATTGATATTGTATTGGTTCGTCCCAATTGTCATGAATGGGATATTGCCGCTGCTGATCTTATTTTGCAGGAGTGTGGAGGGCGTTTTTTATCGCTTGATGCCCCTTTACTATCTTACGGAATTGAACCTTATCAATATGGACTTCTGATTGCTGGTAAAAATAATTGCTGTCAGGATATGATAGATGTTGTTCGTCAAACAAAGTTAGTTTAATCACATGAAAAACGCTAAAATCATCTGAATGATATGGAGGCACATATGACTAAAGCCAACGAAAAAAAACAATATTTACACCTTGTATTTGGTGGTGAATTAAAAAATCTTAAGAGCAATCAATTTAAGAATCCTGATGATTTAGATGTGGTTGGTATTTTCTCAAATTATCAATCCGCTCAAGAAGCATGGCAGGCAAAGGCACAAAGCAGTGTCGATAATGCATTACAACGGTATTACATTGTAGACTTGCATCAGTTTCTTGATGCTGAATCAGGCGATGCAGAGTAAAATGTGAATAGCGATAGCCTGTAGATTGCCTCACGTTTCTTGATCGTGCTCTTGTAGGTGTGTTCTTTAATTAAAATAGAATGCTGAAAAACAGAAAATGCTTGTTTTTAAAAATTCATATGCTTTTTGAAAAGAAATATTTCAGAGGACATGTAACATTTATTTTACAACAACACTAATGAAGAATATAATGTAACATCTTTCATGGAGTATGTAAAATCCAGTTCGCGTTATCATCTTTACGCTTAATAAAAGTGCAAGATAGCCCACCAAATTATTTATAACAACAGTATTATAGTGAAAAAATATTGCTCAAAGCAGCCTATAATGATACTGCAAATAGTCACTATGCTCTTGAAAGGGATATAAGACGTTAATACGTTACAACTGATAAAAGAGTAGCATCGCTATGAAGCCAATTGCTCCTTTGTTGAGATCATTGGCAGTCCTATTTATCCATTGGAATGGTTTCAACGAGTCATTATTGTAAACTTAAAAACCATGAAAATCATGAGAAGTTTACCGAAATTGGAAACTTAGAGAAACTAAATAGCTTTATGAAGTTAACCTATCCCATCGGAGCCTCTTGAGTATTTGTTTAAAACGATAATTGATAAGTTAATCATTTTATTTAGTGAATTATATACAATCTTAAAAAGAATATTTATCTGCTCTTTTCTAAAAAAGAGGGGGGTAAAAATTAAAAAAAACCTATTTTAATAGCTTTAAGACTTTTAAGAAATTACCTCTTAAACAAGATTAAGTTTTTCTCGGTTGATTTTAAGAGATTGTACTATAATTTAAAATAACAGCTTCAGATTTTTCAAAAGTTCTATTTAAAGGTTCGTTTTATATATTTATTTTATTGAAATAAGAACATAGAGATTGACCTTTCCTTTAAATATATTCTATTTATGCAGGTTATAGCATCTATATGTTTTGCTAATTGATAACTCACACATATCTAAAAATAAAGTATTTTAAAAAAGATCAGTTTTTAAAATCTATAATACATCTTGCTAGCATTACAACAAAAATTGTTAAAAGGTTTTAAAAGATCATGGGCTTCTTAACGAAGATATATTTTAATGATTCACTAAACTTATGAGAGGTATTTTTTAAGAGGTCTGAAAAATTGATAAAACCTGTATCATAAATCGTATTGCGTTTATCTGTTACATTTTAAAAATTATAATCTATTGAAATATAGTTTTGTTATTTTTAACTAAGATTTTTTTAGGGTGCAAAATGAAATAATAAAGTTAATGTCACTGAATAACTAACAAAGTTTCATTAAAGTGGATTTAAAAAATGTGTATTTATTTTGATAGGAAAATATAACAGCAATACGGAGATAAAATTGCATTTCTTTTCCTTTTGTGTTTTCAATTTTCATTATGAATGAAGCTTTTTTATCCAAACTACGGACGGTATTAAAAAAATATAGATGCTCCTGATGATGTTGATAAATTTTTTAACAAAATAAGCTTATAGATATCTCAAAACAGCTGGATGAGGTAATTTTAAATGATAGAATTAAAGGCACATGCGGCTCTTTTGGCTTATCGAATCATTGGTTTTTGCTTATGTCCTGTTATTCCTTTTTATTTGTTTTTTCGTGCTATCCGTGGAAAAGAAGAATGGTGTCGCAAAAAAGAGCGTTTAGGTAAAAGCTCTCTTGTACGTCCCCAAGGTTCGTTAGTTTGGGTGCATGCAGCAAGTGTCGGGGAAACACTTGCGCTTATTCCACTTATCAATCATATTTTATCATTAAAAATTAATGTCTTATTGACAACAGGAACTGTAACATCTTCCTCTCTTGTGAAAAAACATTTTGGTAATCGATTGATTCATCAATATGCTCCTTTAGATTTAAATTTTGCAGTACGCCGTTTTATTCGACATTGGAAGCCTGATCTCGTTTTGATTTGTGAATCAGAAATTTGGCCTCTGCGTATTAAAGAACTTGCCAAAATGCATATTCCGCAGATTTTGGTTAATGCCCATATGTCTGAACGCTCTTTTAAAGTTTGGCAAAAGTGGCGTCTTCTTGCCAAATATATTTTTAAAGATATTAATTTGGCCATTGGGCAGAATGAAAGAGATGTCACTTATTATCATACACTTGGCGTAAAATCTGTTACATTTTCTGGTAATCTCAAGGCTGATGTTTTTTTGTCTGAAGATCAAGCATTACTTTCACGTTATCGTAGTGCTATAGGTAATCGCCCAGTTTGGGCTGCTGTTTCGACCCATGAAGGGGAAGAGGAGATTGCTTTTGAAGTTCATAAGATTGTTAAAAATTATTTGCCAGATTTATTGACGATTATTGTGCCTCGTCATCCAGAACGTTTAGAAGATCTGCTCAAAAAATGTGACAATCAGAGCTTACGCTTTATTCGGAGAAGCAGAAATGCTATTCCAGATATGAATACCGACATTTTATGGGGCGATACGATTGGAGAAATGGGACTCTTTCTTCGTTTATCAAAAGTTTCTTTTGTTGGTAAGTCGTTATGTGGAAAGGGTGGACATAATCCATTGGAATTGGCTTTGCTTGGATCTGCTGTTTTGACGGGGCCTCATGTTTCAAATTTTCAAGAGATGTTTGAACAATTTTTAGCACGTGATGCAGCATGTATGGTTCAAGATACAAAACAGCTTGCGATTGAGGTCTATAGGCTTTTAACAAATGAAACATCGCGACAAGAAATGGTTGATAGGGCTCAT
The DNA here is from genome assembly GCF_902150025.1 of Bartonella massiliensis. Classification (GTDB taxonomy): domain Bacteria; phylum Pseudomonadota; class Alphaproteobacteria; order Rhizobiales; family Rhizobiaceae; genus Bartonella; species Bartonella massiliensis. The sequence goes on along the minus strand of NZ_CABFVS010000002.1, from coordinate 84,270 downwards.
GAAGTAGCAACAGCTATGGCAGGTGCACTTGAGCGAACATTAAAGATTTTAGATCCGTTTTTACAACCTCTTGTCATACAAACAGGTTTAAGACAGTGTCAGGGGCAGGGTAGATATGCCTATTAGTGCTCCTCATTTTTGGTGGAAAAATAAAAGCTTTTTGCGTTTTTTATTTGCTCCAATTTCATGGGGGTATGGTTATTTTTCACGTCGTTTTATGGCAAGACAGCCGCCCGTGATTGATCTTCCGGTTTTATGCATTGGAAATTTTACATGTGGTGGTACAGGTAAAACGCCGGTTGTTATTGCTTTTGCCAAAGTGGCTAGAGAACTTGGTTTCATTCCTGGTGTTGTATCACGTGGTTATGGTGGAGCCGTTAAAGGAGTGCATCTTGTAAATGAGAAATATGATACCGCACGCGATGTTGGAGATGAAGCCCTTTTACTGGCACGACATGCGCTTGTCGCTGTATCAACTAATCGTTATGCAGCAGCACAGCGGCTGAAACAAGAGGGATGTGATCTTATTTTAATGGATGATGGATTTCAAAGCCGCCGCCTTTATACAGATTATGCATTACTCGTTGTTGATGCGATGCGTGGTTTTGGTAATGGCGCTGTCTTTCCAGCGGGCCCTTTACGTGTTCCATTAAAAACGCAGTTTTCTTTTATGGATAGCGTTTTATTGATTGGTCACTCAGATGCGTATGATAATATTGCTTTTCTTGTTTCACGTACAGGAAAGCCTTTATATCGTGCACATCTTAAAGCCAGTGCTTCTGATGAGGTTGCTGGAAAATCATTTTTGGCATTTGCAGGGATTGGCAATCCAGATAAATTTTTTCAATCCATCAAAGAATTGTCGGGTCATGTGGTGCAAACTTATACCTATCCAGATCACTATTTTTTCACCGATAAAAATTTAACAAGCCTTATACAAAAGGCTCAAATGCACAATTTATGGCTTGCGACAACTGCTAAAGATTATATCCGTATAAAGACAATTCATACGCAAAAAGATTTGAAAAATCTTATTGTTTTTGATGTGGATGTCGACTTTGTTCAAAAAGATTTCTGTCATATGCTCCTTGAGGAGGTCATAACGCGCTTTAGAAAACGTTCCCTTGAATTTTCTTGTCGTAAAAGGTAAAGGCTCAATTTATAGCTTTTAAGGATCTATTTTTCTTGTGTTTCTAACAATTTCTTGAGATATGGATTGCATTCAAGTTCGCGCTGATAGGAAATTTCACAACTGGCATATGCTTCTTGGCGGTGGTGATTCCAATATTTTAAATCATCGATAGGGATTTTTTGTCCGCTAACAGCACAAATAGTATAGGTTCCATATTCTACAATGTCATATCCGTTATTAGAATAACGAACTTTTGCTTCGCGTTCACCATTGGAAAACATTATCATTCCTTTTTACTTGATATTACTATTCAAGAAAAATGCCATAAGATATATTATAAAGTCAAAAGTGAATTTAAAAATATTTTTCTTATTCAAAATAAGTAAGAGCTTATTTTCTGCCAAAAAGCCGTTCTATATCTGCTAATTTGAGTTCAATATAAGTTGGGCGGCCATGATTACATGTACTTGTGTTGGGTATTGCCTCCATTTGTCGTAACAGTGTGTTCATTTCTTCGGGGCGTAAAAGGCGCCCTGAGCGTATTGAACCGTGACAAGCCATTGTTGCTGCAACATAATCAAGCATTGCTTTTAAATTATCTGTTGTATCATATTCAGCGGCTTCATCTGCAAGATCTTTAATAAGGGCTTGTACGTTAATCTCTCCTAACATGGAAGGTGTCTCGCGTACAACAATTGCTCCAGGCCCAAACGGTTCTATCCCTAAGCCAAATTTTTTCAAAGCATCTTTGTGTGTTAAAAGGCACGTTGCATCCTCTTCAGAGAGTTCTACAATTTCAGGAATGAGTAGTAATTGTGAAGGAAGTGGTTTGGCATAAAGTGCACTTTTGAGGGCTTCATAAACCAACCGTTCGTGCGCTGCATGCTGATCGACAATAATCAAACTATCTTGAGTTTGCGCGATAATATAGTTTTTATGGATTTGTGCTCTGGCTGCGCCTAGAGGGTAAGATAATTCTTCTGATGAAGGTATCGTGCTTGGAATATATGCCTCTCCACTTGGTGTATTTAAGTCCTCCATAAGGGGAGCAGTGTCTTCTTTAAAACCAAAAGAGCTGCTATTATCCAACGGTTTATGAACCATTGAAACAGTGGCAGAAGGGTAAGGCTGTGGGCTGTAAGAAGAGGGGGGGTGAGCATTTTTAAAATTGTCTAATGATTGTGGGGCCAATGGTTTTTGTGTTTGAAAAGCAGCCAACATTGCTTCAGAACGGGTTGAAGTAGGACGAATACCAGCTTGTTGCAATGCTTCACGAATGGCTCCAACGATTAAACCACGAATTAATCCTGGATCACGGAATCGTACATCAGCTTTGGCTGGATGGACATTAACATCTACCTCAGCAGGTGGAAGGTCAATAAAAAGAATAGCGACAGGATAACGATCCCGTGTCATGACATCAGCATAAGCCCCTCGGATTGCACCCCATAGAAATTTATCACGCACGGGGCGCCCATTAACATAGGCAAATTGGTGAAGGCTGTTATTTCGGTTGAAAGATGGCAAACAAGCAAACCCTGTTAAGCGCACAGATTCGCGTTCAGCATTCAGTGTGATACTGTTAGGAGCAAATTCTTTTCCCATAATTTGGGTAATACGTTGTAATTGTCCTTGCGTATTATTTTCTGTCGCAGACAGTTCTATAGAGCTTCTGTCTAGTCCTGAAAGAGAAAAGCGAATATGTGGAAATGCGATAGCAATTCGCTTAATCATATCACTGATAGCATTTGTTTCAGCCCGATCAGTTTTCATGAATTTTAATCGTGCTGGTGTAACAAAGAAAAGGTCACGAACTTCAACAATTGTTCCCAGATTTGCAGCGGCTGGTTTGGGACCTACAATTTTTCCTGCTGTAACGGAAATTTCAGCAGCATTCTCAGCTTCTTTTGTTCGTGAAATGAGCTTGAGTTTAGCAACAGAGCCAATAGAGGGGAGTGCTTCTCCTCTAAATCCAAGGAAGCAGATATTGTGCACGTCATCGGTAATTTTTGAGGTACAATGGCGAGAAACAGCTAAAGTTAATTGATCTGCCGGAATCCCACAACCATTATCACAGACTTTGATAAAATTTTTTCCACCATTTGCTGTAATAATTTCAATGCGCGTTGCACCAGCATCAATAGCATTTTCAACAAGTTCTTTAACAACATTTGCTGGTCGTTCAATAACTTCACCAGCGGCGATTTGATTAATAATATTTTCGCTAAGATGGCGTATAATCATAATAAATTCTAACAGGATTCTTAAAGGGTTTGTAGAAAATTATGATAACATTATTTGTGCAACATTCAAGAATGAGAGGATAGAAGAACTATTATTTCTAAACGCTTCTTATTTTTTCGAGAGCGTATTATATTAAATGTTTTTCATTCTTCGAAGTATTAACAAATTAGTTGGAAAAAATAGAAAAATAGTTTTTATCATCCTAAAATAGCTTGCAGCAATTGATCATCTAGGTCAAAAAAGAAACAGTGTAAAAAGGGAAGGCAATATATATGGCGCGTATAAGCGGTATTTTAGCAGATAGTGATATACAAGCTTTGATTGATAACAACTTTCTGAAAGCTCATAGTCCATTTGATCAATCTCAAATACAGCCCGCAAGTCTTGATCTTCGTTTAGGAAAGAAAGCTTATCGTATACGTGCTTCCTTTATGCCGGGTCTTGATGCAAAAGTTTCGGATAAGCTTGAACGGTTAAAGTTACATGAGTTTGATTTACGAGACGGAGCTGTTTTGGAAACGGGGTGTGTTTATATTGTTCCACTTTTGGAAAATTTGGCTTTACCAGAAACTTTATCGGCGATTGCCAATCCAAAAAGCTCTACGGGACGATTAGATATTTTTACACGCGTTATTACCGATAATGCTCAAGAGTTTGATAAAATTTGTGCTGGTTATCGTGGTCCGCTTTATTTAGAAATTAGCCCACGAACATTTCCAATTTTGGTGCGTACAGGCTCACATTTATCACAGCTTCGATTTAGAAAAGGACAAAGTTATTTAAATGAAATTGAGCTACATGCTTTGCAACGGCAAGAAACGCTGATATCGGATGATCTTCCTAATATTAGTGCTGGTGGTATTGGACTTTCCATTAATTTAAAAGGAGATGACAACGGGCTTATAGGTTATCGCGGTAAACATCATACAAGTGTTATTGATATTGATAAACGTGCTGTTGCCCATGTGTTAGACTTTTGGGAACCTCTGTTTGATCGTGGTCAAAATGAACTGATTCTTGATCCTGATGAGTTTTATATTTTAGTTTCACAAGAATCTGTTCATGTACCTCCACTTTATGCTGCAGAAATGACCCCTTTTGATCCTTTAGTGGGTGAGTTTAGGGTGCATTATGCAGGCTTTTTTGATCCAGGATTTGGGCATAGGGAAGCAGATGGTAAAGGGGCAAAAGCGGTTTTAGAAGTGCGGAGCCATGAAGTTCCTTTTATCTTAGAGCATGGTCAAATTATTGGTCGTTTGGTCTATGAGCATATGCTTAATCGACCATCAATTCTTTATGGACATGATGTTGGTTCCCATTATCAAGCACAGGGTTTAAAGTTGTCCAAGCATTTTAAATAAGCTGAAAACGACGAATTTTGATAAAATGTAGGTCTTAAATATCTTTTAAGTAAGAAAAGTTGTTTTTCACAAAACTGGTACCATGCATTCTATTTTCAATTTTAAAAATTATGATTGTTTTTGCATTTTAGAGGATGTAAGCGGCATTTTTACTTCTTTTTTCAAGAGCTTTTATCCATACGAGCTCCATTTATGAGGAAAAAAAGAATAGTTTCAAATGTTTCATTGTCAAAAGATCTAAAATGAAAGATCTGTACTATATTAAATATATTATGCATATGTATTGTGATAATAAATCAATAAGTTACGAAAATTTGATACAACAATAACGTTTTTGCTTGTTCAAAACAAACATGTAAGCTTTAGATTTTGCTATTAAGTTCATTTTTTTAGAGCTTAAATGCTTAGTATATATTATTTTATATAAAATTGATTATTAAGAGCCAATAAATATTTTTTTTGACTAAAGTTTAGTAATAATTTTATAAATAACGTTCTAATTTTAAGAAATACTCTATATCCTTAAGATATAATACTGCCAGAGCCTTATTAAAGATGAAGGTATTTTATTCGTATGAACATTAAATTTTTTTATACTTTATGTGAATGAGGCACTGTTAAAATTTTATGAAAAAATAACAGTTCTAATTTTGAATATTAATATGAGAAAATTTCTGGATGTCCACAACAGTTTTATTTTCAGCATTTGTAAATAATTTTTTATCTTTTTGGGGAAGGGGATATTTTATAATTAATGACAATGGTCTCTCCATTCTTATAAATGATAATGTAAATAATCTTTTAAAGGGAGAAACGACTGTTAAATTATAGTAAACTAAATGGTGAAGTAAGAGCTCTCGAAGAGATATTTTTTTACAGAAAGTATAATATTTCAATTGTACATGAACAATATATACGTGAATATGTTATTAATACTGCTCCATATTGTGAAGTTTTAAATTTGGGAAAGAGAAAAAAAGACGTTGTTTTTATCAATTGGTTTTTTTAGAAAGTTGCAATCCTTGTTACCTCTATTTATTCAATAGAGCATTTTAGGAGGTCTTTTCTTTTCATTTAGGAACAATGGTGCCATCAATGATTATTTCTTCAACATTTGATTATCGCAAGGCAGCAAAGCGTCGGCTTCCTCCTTTTCTTTTTCATTATATTGATGGTGGAGCTTATGCTGAAGAAACGATGCGGCGTAATTGTACAGATCTTCAAGCACTTGCACTACGTCAAAAGATTCTGAGACAGATTGGTGTTGTTGATCTTACCACCAAGATTTTTGATCAAAAATTCGATTTACCGATTATACTTGCACCTGTTGGTCTAACGGGCATGTATGCACGTCGTGGTGAAGTGCAAGCAGCACGTGCTGCCGTTGCAAAAGGCATTCCTTTTACCCTATCCTCAGTTTCAGTTTGTTCCATTGCAGAAGTGCAGGAAGCGGTTGGAGGGGAATTTTGGTTTCAGCTTTATGTTCTCAAAGATCGCGGTTTCATGCGTGATGTATTAGAGCGGGCTTGGGCATCTGGTGTACGCACGTTGGTTTTTACAGTTGATATGCCAACCCCCGGTGCACGTTATCGTGATGCGCATTCAGGAATGTCTGGTCCTTATGCTGGGTTACGCCGTTTTTTACAAGCTTTTACGCATCCACATTGGGCTTGGAATGTTGGTATTATGGGGCGCCCCCATGATCTTGGAAATGTTTCCACTTATCTCAAAAAGAAGATTGCATTGGACGATTATGTTGGTTGGCTTGGAAAAAATTTTGACCCATCAATTGGTTGGAATGATCTACAATGGATTCGAGATTTCTGGAAGGGAAAAATGATTCTAAAAGGTATTCTTGATCCAGAAGATGCGCGAGAAGCGGTACAATTTGGTGCTGATGGGATTGTTGTTTCCAATCACGGCGGACGTCAGCTTGACGGTGCCTTATCAACGGCACAGGCATTACCATCAATTGCGGAGGCTGTAAAGAATGATTTGGTTATTTTAGTGGATTCTGGTGTGCGTTCTGGGCTTGATGTTGTACGCATGATCGCACAAGGCGCGGATGCTGTTATGATTGGTCGTGCTTTTGTTTATGCGCTTGCAGCAGCAGGTGAGAAAGGTGTTGCTCACCTACTTGATCTTTTTGCCAATGAAATGCGGGTAGCTATGACATTGACTGGTGCCCAGACAATCAAAGAGATTACACATGAGAGTTTAGTGAATACAGATGTTTTTAAGCAATGAGAGCAATATTTCATACTGCTTTTAGAAAAAGAAAGCTTTTTATAGAGGAATATATTTATATATTTCACAAATACATTGACAGTTAACGTTAAGGAAAAAGGTCAAAATTCTTCTCCACAAAATAATAAAAAATATTCAATAATTGCAATACTGAGTAAAGAAAAAAAGCTTAATAATCATAAACGCAGAAAAATCACCAATAACACTTCATAAATCTGTTATTCACTTTAGTTAAAACTCATTCTAAGGATAAAAAGGAACAAGCGCTGCGATTAAAGGCAAAACAACTGTTGACATAGAAAAAATAGATATAAGGAATGCTGTGAACATTTTTCCTCTCTTATTTATATTTTTTATTGAATAATATATTATATGGATATGATATTGTCATTTTATGAAATATATTTTAAAGCAATAAAAAAATACAGGATAGTATCTTAAAAAACGCGTTCACGAGAAAACAAAACAGCACGATTTAACATACTTATCAGACTTTTTTATTTCATCCCCAATTATTGATGACGTTTTAAATTTATAATGTTTTTTTACGACCGTGCATATTAGACAGCAGTTTAATGTTTTTTATATCTTGTATCAGCTTTACGACTTTCAAAAGTGTCGAGAGCAATATCATTTTAAATAATGAAGATTGCGCATTGCCTCACGCTTTTTTTTGTTGCATGTCAATGGGGGCACGACCCTCACGTAAAACAGAACGCCCCCCGGTTGCATATTCACGGGCTTGTTTTAAAGAGACATCTCTCAAAGTGTACACCACTCCCATTTCGCGACAGCTCTCGTGAATGGTGTAACGATAAAGCTCCACTAGAATAATATAAAAGCCATTGAGCACCGCCATCTTTACGCTTATGGAGAAGCAAGCCAACACCATCACACTATTGGCCAGCCTTTGAGTGTTGCGACTGACTTTGGCATTTAAGACAATTTATAAGAGCCATTTTTATTATACAATTTTACCCACACATCACCCCCACTTTTTATGTGCAAACAAATGGTTTTGATTGATTCAAGATAAATAAGTTTGAAATGAGAGAATCTTACGATATTCGGGACTCTCAATTCAATATGAATAACGCTATATTATCATTATAAATCAATAACTTTTATCATTTCTAACACAGTTTTCGTTATACCTTCTCGACTTATTCCATAATGTGCTAAAACATCTAATTGGCTTCCATTACAGATTGGTTCATCTGGTATTCCTAACGATACAAATCTACATGCAATACCGTATTCCATAAGTAATCTTGCAATGGCATCTCCAAGCCCCCCGTTAATGCTATGCTCTTCACAAACAATGACAGAACGGTGGGATTTACAAAATTCTAATAGAGATGCGTTATCTAAAGGGCGAATTGTTGGTACACTGACAACTGTTGGTATAATTTCATATTTTTTGAGTTCTTCAGCCGCATCAAGACAAATCTGCACCGTTTCACCAGTGGCAAGTACGAGAATATCTTTTCCCTTTTTTATAACAGAAGCTTTATTGATATCAATTTTTGCAGCATCTTTATGAATATTTGTAAGAGCACGCTTTCCTAAACGTATATAAGCAGGCATAGGACTGCTTAACGTCGAGAGAATTGCAGCTTCTGTTTCTTTATTATCCGCAGGAGCAATAATGTGTATGTTGGGAATGGCACGAAGTGAAGCAAAATCAGAAATAGCATGATGTGTAGCCCCCAGTGCCCCATAGCTAATCCCAGCACTAATACCAATTAATCGAACAGGATTTTCACAATAAGCGACATCTACCTTTATTTGTTCAAGGGCACGCGTTGTCAAAAAACAAGCCTGCGAAACAACAAAAGGCTTTTTGCCACATGAAGCAAGACCAGCAGCAACACCTACTAAATTTTGTTCAGCAATTCCAACTTCTATAATACGCTCTGGATAGAGCTTTGCAAATTGATCAATCTTTCCAGATAAGCGTGAATCAGCCGTTAAAACAACAATATCTTTATCAAATTTTGCTATTTTTATAAGAGTCTTATTTAAAATATCGAGGTTTGAAAATTTCACGGCATTTTGTGTTTTTTGATGAAGATGATCCACACTCATACTCCCATTAATTGAATTTTTGTCTCAATTTCCTCGACAGCAAGATTATATTCCTCATCTGTTGGAACTTTATGGTGCCAGATTATGTCATTTTCCACGATAGAAATTCCACTTCCCTTTATGGTATTCATAATAATTGCTGTTGGCTTATCCTGATGAAATGGAGGTAATTTTAATGATGTTTTCAGTTGGGCCATATCGTGACCATCAATTTCTACAACATGCCAGCCAAAACTTGTAAATTTATCTGCTAAGGGCTCTGTTTTCATTAAAACATCCGTTTTATCTGTAATTTGCAACCGATTTCTATCAACAACGGCGATGAGGTTGCTCAGTTTATAATGTGCTGAAAAAAGTGCTGCTTCCCAAACAGAACCCTCTGTCATTTCGCCATCACCAAGAAGCACAAAAACACGATAAGATTGAGAATTAAGCAGTCCAGAGAGAGCCATCCCTGTGCCAAGAGATAGGCCATGCCCAAGAGAACCTGTGCTTTGTTCTATACCAGGGACTTTTTTAGTGACATGACCAATAAAATCCGAACCAAAGCCTAAATAAGTATCAAGAAGTTGAGGATCAAAATACCCCATTTCTGATAATACAATATACAACGCTTCAACGGCGTGTCCCTTACTTTGGATATATCGATCTCGATTGGGATCATGGATACGCTTTGGATCTATTTGAAGAATATATTTGTATAAGATATAGATAAAATCAATACAGGAAAGGCTCCCAGCTGTGTGACCAGATTTTGCTTTCCTAATAAGATCAAGTATTTTAAGGCGTAAACGAAGAGCATAAATCGCATCATCAATATTTGCTTTATTGGCTACATAAGCCATATCTTCTTCCCCCCCTTTATAAAATTATCACTTCCAAGTGCAACTTTGTGTGCTATTTATCCTCTATTTTAAACAGTTCGTACGATCATTTTATTTTCTCGTTCCAAACATTGCAATAGCCTTTGCACTTAAACGTTTTATAAGAAGTATTCTCAATTCTTTTTTGTGCAGTTTTTTCCACACACCAATCCTAGCTGTAGCGTGCGCCAATAGTTCTGATGAATTTACGATGAAAAAATTTAAAATAAAATTTTACAGTATTAGATTTTCTCAATTTAATACGAAAACATTAAATCAATATATTATCCTCGGATAAAGAAGGCGCGGATCAGCTTGTACTATAGAAAGCGGTTCTTTGGCATCAAAATGGCGCCACAAAAATCATGGTTTATCAATCATTTATTCTCTAGGGCTCCATGGAAAGATTCATGATATCAGTTCTTTCTATGTTATTCATACTATGAGAAGACAAGCGGATATACCAAAAAAATTATCTTAATCCCCAAACATGAGTCAATTAATCTCGCGAGAATAGAAAATGAAAGAGCTAAATTGTTCCTTTTTTTGGTTTTATGGCACTGAGATCAAAGGGTAAATTTTGTACTTCAGTTTGAGGGTGAAGAATAGGGACAAAATGATCCAACTGTTCTTGTAAGCAATAGGGTAAATTTTACTCTGTAGCTAAGGAAAACTCTTTCTCATAGAGGTCAGGCGAGTTAGTCAGCCAACACAGATAGTTTTGCGACGAACCAGTTCGATAGAATAAAACTTAATATCGCAGTTACTTTTTATCACAATGCAATGAGAATACGGCGAATATAGCTGACAAGAATATTAAAAATAATGGATATACTTTACGTATGAAAAATTAAAACATGTTGATTTTATCACACCAGTTGCTGCCGATATCGATGACAAAAGAAATTTTACTAAAACTTTTAAGATATTCCTCATAGCTTGTATACAAAGTCTTTTGTCTGCATGGGGACTTTAGAAGGTAATTCAATCTATTTGCTGAAATCAGCCAAAATCTCTTAAGTGATGTCATAAACTTTTGGAACGATGTTATGTCACCACGATCGTTCTTTTTTGAAAATTGTTAGCGTTTCAGATGAGCAGCCCGTGAAGGGTTTCAACGTTTAATAAAGCACAATTTAGAACGGTCTTCAAAGTTTGATATTTACACCCATTATTCGCTGGAAGGTAGCCAACTGTCGATGAGAGTTGAAATCATTGTAGCGCACGAGTTTAGTCCTTTCCAACTTGAAGGCGAGCTAAAATTTATTGGCTACCCTTTATTAGGTGTTCGCATTAAACATTTAAACGAGTCTGAGTTTATTGTGCATTATGAGCGTCCAAAAACCTTGTTTTATTTTTCTCCTCTTTATTGTGATGTTGAAGGTTACTACGGAAAGGATTTGTGTAAGCGAGAAAATTATCAGATGGTGTCTAGGCTGTTTGCACAACTAAAAGAAAGTTTTTTAATTTGAATGTTTGTTAAGAATCCTTTGAAAAAAGTGAACTGATGCAATATTCTCTATCAAAATATAGAAACTTTTCTAGCAAGTTACGAATAAATTTAAAAATATATATTAAATATAAAAAAATAGTGTCTCATGTCAGCAGACTGGGCTTTAGCAACGAGAAGAAAGATATATAAAGCTCTTGCTTCATATATTTTTATAATTCAATAAAAAGTAAGAATTAAAGAAAAAGTTTCAAGGCATAAACTAAGGGGGGCTAAAAGGTGATCCCCAAGGGGGGGACAGGTAATGCATGAAAAAAGTAGAGAAAAAATAAGTTAGGTAAGGATGCTTCATAGATTCATCAGCAGCATTGGTAAAGACCTTGCTTCAAGGTCAATATTGTGATAAAGTAGGAGAGTGAATGTTTGAAAAGATAATATACGCTCTTGGCTTTTTCGTTGTATATATCACAATGAGCTCCGTAAAATGGATTTTGATCTATCACAAGTTTTTTTACAAGAAGCGTGGAAGTTTGCAAGACATTAGAGTGATATTCTCAAAGAAGGTAATGGTCCTATTGTGTTTGGGGGACAAACGATCTAAAAACAGCAAAGTAATATTTTTAAAGAGATTGCGCATTCAGCCTTTGAAAATACAAAAGTTCGATTAAAAAATAAAGGCAAAAATAAAAAATAGTTGTGAGTGTTTCCACGGGAGTTGCATGTTATTTCGCACATAGACAGCTTACCGATAAAAAATTAACAGCCAATACCATTCGCAATCTTTTTACGCCACTTTAGCGTGGAAAAGCAGATACAATGTGAAAATATTGACCTTATCTTCAACATCATGACGGTAAAAAAGCTACACAATGTCATGTACAAATCGCATAAAAAGCCAATATTTCCATACAGTTCTGTGGGGTTATATTCTTAAGGCTAGCACTCTAGATATGATTTTTCTTGAAGACAGCTCCTTTTTTGTATCATCAAATCTTTGAATGGCAATCACAGAGTAATCCATCATATTTTCTTATCTTGTTTGGATAGGATAACAGAGATCTCTTCAAAATATATGAATACACTCAATTCTTTTACGCAAATATAACCTGTTGAATCCTTTGGTTCTAAGTCAAGTACCCCCTTATCATTCCAATTAAATTAAGCCACTTCAATTAAACCAAATAGATCATCAAAGTGCTTTAACCTTTTAAGTGCCGCTGATTTTAACGTGAATGTACACACCTTTTTCAAATTTCTTTACGGATTAATCTTGCAAAAGAAGTGTATTTTTATCACTTTACTTTCGTGTATGTTTCCATCCACATAGACGTTCACCTTGTTCGTTATGTTTTAGGATATCTCTTGCCAAATGAGAGCTAATGACATTGATGTCTTGTCGATTCAAATAAATTGGCAGCCAACCAATACAAGACATTTGTTTATTCGTCGCGCAACCAGTTAGAAAGCTTAGCGCGTACATCAGCATCACTTTTCTTGTTAATTTCATTTTCTACCTCAAGCCGTGTTGTCGCTACCTTAAAAGCTTCTTTTGTTTGTTTTTGCTTTTCAACTTTTTTTCCAATAAAAAAGGCTTTTACTAAAGCTATAAAAAAAGCTGCTATGATTGCTGATGTTAGCGTTAGATATTTTTTTATCCATAAAATCATAGGCGGTGTTCCTGAAAACGTTTAGCAATATAGACCATAGCTGTACAAGCAGCCAAAACCATAATGCCTGCTAAAACCCATTGGACAGGGCCATTTCCTGCGAAAAGTCCTCCAAGCCCTGAAAAAGAACCTATGATTGGTGCAAGAGCTTCTACTTTGCAAATACCTGTTACACCTTCTGATTCCACGACATGATAATTGGGGGCAACATGAGCTCCTTTCGCCCATAATCCTGCCTCGGCTGCTCGACGGTTGACAAGACCTTGGATACGTTTTCCTCCTACTCTTGTCCATTTTTGTAATTCAGCTGGTACCGCTTCATATTCACCTTTATTGAGCTTTTTTAAAAGGGTAGAGTTGCAAAAAGCTGTTATTCCTACATTATAACAAAATGATACTAATGCCGCGAATTGTTCGTCACTTAAAGGAGGCTTAACGACTTTTCCAACGACAGCCTCACACTCTTTCAAGTCCTGATAAAGAATTTTTTCAGCCTCTTTTTCTGTGATTTCTAGGTCTTTATGGACACTTGGGGCACCAGCAGCACTTGTATGCCCATAACCAATTGTCCATATCCCACCAGAATCCTCATAGGCTTTTAAACGCAAGCCTTCTAATTGCTTAATCAGTGCAATTCCTTCCTTTGATATTTTTCTCATTATTCTTATCCTATAAAAAAACCTACAAAAAGTAGGATATGAATTCAAAACTTACATCTACGCATAAAAAAACGGAACAGTAAAAGAATCTAAATAACTAAGACCTCTATAATGGGCTTTGTAAAATTCATATAGTTTTTATTTAAAACAAAGATTATGCTAAAAACTATTCATTTCGCAGCAATTAATCTCCATTTAAAGAAAATAATCCTTCATAAATTCAATTAATAATCAAATGGATTCTGCTCATAATTTTTTTTACAATTATTCAAAATTATTTTATAAAACCTACCTGAAGAACTTGATATATCTAGAGAAAAAAGTTTTTCTTATAAAAACAAGATATATAATAATTAACGAAATAATAGGTATCGATTTTTAAATAATTGTAAAATCCATAATTTAACACCATAGAAATTTTCTATAAAAACAAAAAGATATATTATGGCTAAAGGCTATATATCTTAAAGCTTTTTTAGAATCAATATAACGAATACATAATGTGTTACACGTATTTAATCAAAAAATCTATAGCTAATTTAACTATTCTTTATTTTTCCGCTAATGGCTTAATTTTCTTAAAAAAGTACCATTATGAAAGATTTTAAATAGACTGTTACATCAATTTCTTTATAAATAAAGTATATTTATATAAAAACATAATGGATATTTTTTATTCTCTTATAATATGTTTCCAACTGAAACAATATATTAGTGGAACATATTCAATATATAGGCCAATGATATTTGATAGGTTTGTAAAGAATATTATTTTGTAATAAAATCTAACAATAGGCTTAGCTGTGTATTTTTATTCATATGAGTAAAGCTTTACTTTTTTTGATATGAAGTATTTTATGGGAGGAGGACAATAATATCCATCTTTTTCTAATGTTTATTGGCTAGGTGTCCAGCAACAGATTCAATAAATCAATCAAACTTTTGAAATCTTTTTAGGGAGCACTCGTAAACAAGAGATGCAAAAGATTTTGATAAAAGCCACTTGGAGTTATGGGGCTGCTTTCTCCTCCCAGCCCCCCATATAAAGAAATTAAACATGTGTAATAGCAAAGATGAGAAACCTTGTTTTTTTACCATTGGTTATGAAGGAAAATCATGAGACCATTGTCTGAATTGTCTTATAGAAAACGATATAAAATTTTTATGTGATGTTCGTAAAAAGCCAATAAGTAGAAAACATGGTTTTTCAAAAAGGCAATTAGAGAAAGCTGTAAGCAACATTGGCATTGAATATATACACTTGCCTGAACTTGGAATTGTCTCTAAAAAAGACGCAATCTGAAAACACGAGAAGATTATGAACATCTTTTTGAAGATTACAAAAATACAACTCTTAAAGATAATCTTCATGCAATAGAAAAATTATACCAGCTTTTTTGGGATAAAAAACGTGTTGCTCTTACTTATTTTGAATCTGATGTGTGCGATGTGTTATCGGGGAGAAATTGCGAAGGCTCTTATACAATTCAAAGATTGGAAATATGAAATTAAACACATCTAAGAAATAAATTTGCAAATTTTAAATACAGAGGCGTCTCTTAGCAGTCCACTTATTTACATTAAAATAGAAAGATCATGAGATGATATTTTATGATGGCGATAGATATGTAACAACCCGTGAATGTGCAGAGCTTTTTAGTGGATCGACAACAACGATTCGCAATTGAGTTCTTCAAGGGGTATTTCAGAACCATATAAGTTAGAAAGAGCTGTAAGATGGAGAAAAAAAGAGATTCTAACCTTTACTCCAAAGAAAAATACAGAGCAAATAACAACAAATTAGGTAAAATTGTATAAACCGTAGAAGGTGGTCTGAAAGGTGGTCTAAAAAAGCGAATCAAATAAAAATCTATATATTTCAATATGTTAAAAACACAAAACGGTGCCGCATGCCGGATTCGAACCAGCGACCCCATCATTACGAATGATGTGCTCTACCAACTGAGCTAATGCGGCATAAGCTTATAATTCAATAAGACAAAACTAGTTTGATGGTAATAACCAAAAGTACGCATAAAAGCAAGTATGCATTTTTTTCAATAATTTATAATGTATGATAATCATTGAAGTAGAAGAGAGGAATGCAAAAGTTGAAAGCAGGTCAGTGTCTTTTAATTTACGATCGTTTTTTAATCAAGAAGTTATTAGAAAAACACATCTTTAAGGTGGAAAACAGTGTCAGGATATCTTTGTAAAAATTAAAATATTTGCTGATTTTAGAAAGGGAAGAAAATTGTTGAATAAGCCATGAGGGCAACAAAAGCTATTATCTTTTGTGATGTAAAGATAAGTAGAATTGGTTAAAAGGTTATTTTTCCTTTATAATTTTATTTATAAAAAACAGTACTTCCAAGTTATATTCATAACAGATAAAACAACAGCATAAAAAAACGTCTATCCATAAAAATACAGTACTGCTCTCGATAGTCTGTACGACAGATAGTCAAGCTCTTTTGGATAAAATTATGTATTGAGTTTATATTATATTTTAAGCGCCATTTCTCTGCTGTTGCTTCAATTTTTTCAGAAGATACTTCTACATTTTCAGAGTTTATTTAAAGTTTGGTTTGTTGCTGAAACCATCAATTAAATTCTACCCTTTAGTGTATTGTATATTTGGCTTCTGAGCAACATGGCTTCCTAGCAAGAAAAAATTATAATTTATTTGTTGATGATTACACTCAAATTGTATGCTTAATTGTAATCAAAATATGCACGGACTCATTTCATAGTAAAAATAGTGTAAAATTTAATTATTTATAGGGACGTTTATCTCATAAAATGCACTGTTTTAGCAGCAGCTTTGTTTTCTGCTTTTTCTTCAGTATTGTCTCCAGTAACGGCTAATGCACTTCTGGTGAGAGGTGAATAGGGCAATGAGAGAGATAAGGTAGTGGCAAACATTATAAACGGAAAAGAAATTGGATCGGCTGGGAGAGAAGTTTTTGGACAGCTTATTGTTTCTGAAAAAATAACCTCTTTAAATATAACGATAACAAATTTTCTCTTCTAAAGAGTGAGTATTCCGCTTTTTAGTTTGTGCTTAATTTTTTGGGGATTGGATAGTTAAGTGGATTACGTGTAAAGATATTAATCTGACAACACGTATAGGCTACGAATGGAAAGCATGTTCTATTCAATAGTTAATAGAGAGATAGAAGCTCTTTATAAAACAGCACATCTTGTTGTATAGGGGGGCGATTTCACAAGTTGGTATCATCGTTATATTTACTAGCCCCTAATATTGCGACGGGTTTTGGCATGTAAGACGGTTCATAAGAACCATTTTTAGTTTTTCTCTTGTACAGTTTTATCTACATGGCTTTCTTCCTTGTAACGTGCAAGCGAAGAGTTTTGATTGATTCAATATAGAGAGATTTGAAATAAGAGAACTTTACGTTATTTAAGCGCTCCAATATAAACAAGTGATAAACTATCATTATAAATCAATATGTTGAATTATATCAAAAAGGTTTTTGTAGAGTATCAAGCAGCAGCAAGAGAAAAATTTAGGGACTTCGATATATTTCAATCTTTCTGTACAGAATGTTTCTATAGGTTAAGGACTTTATTTATCACTAATTATGCCAATACAGTGATATAGATAGATGTTATGGGGAAGTATATGTTTATTTTAATTCATTCTTATGATCAAATAACTTTCTGTTATTTTGATAGAAAGGGGTGCTTTTAGCTATACTGATGATGTATTATACAGAGGATTCTAGAAGTCTTTTTCAAGATTAAATGTATTTTTCATTTTATGAATATAATATTTTGTGAAAAGGCTTTTGTTTTTCGTAATTTAAGATATAAAATACTATTGCTAAAGCACCAAAAATAGACCATGCTGGTAAATAAGTAAGAGTAATGCAAATTGAGGACAGGAAATTGGGCATTATCTTATCAAGAGATTGATTAAGGCTATAAATATCTGTTTGCAGAAGATTTGCCAGAATTTTATTAAGGGGGGTTGTTTTCCAACGTGATGTAATTACAGAGTGTGTATTATCAATGACCAATGCTATAATTGTTAGCGTAACGAAAATGAAGGTCATTAAGCTAAATAAAGGGCGGAGCATATTTTTTCCTAAGGCTTTAACGAGGTATACGTATATAATGCACAGAAAAATAAGGAGTTGCATTATGGTAAGAAAATAAGTTTACGTTTGTTTTGTGTTTTTTGAAAAAGGTGCGTAATCAGTTTCAACAAAAGTAATGAGGCATAATGTTTGAAGAAAAGCACGATGAATTAACACGTAATCTTCAAAATCGTCATATTCAAATGATTGCTTTAGGAGGTGTTATTGGAACAGGTCTTTTTTATGGTTCAACGGAATCTATAAAATTGGCTGGTCCTTCGGCTATTCTAGCTTATCTTTTCGGGGGACTTATTATTTATTTCATCATGCGAATGCTTGGTGAAATGTCAGTAGAAGAACCAACATCGGGTGCTTTTAGTTTTTTTGCTTATAAATATTGGGGGAGTTTAGCAGGTTTTATATCAGGTTGGAATTATTGGTTTCTTTATATTCTCGTCAGTATGACTGAGCTTACAGTGATTGGATTTTATCTAGATCATTGGATTTTGATTGATCATTGGAAGTCTTCTTTCATTGTTCTTTTATGTGTGACATTGATCAATTTGTTGAATGTTCGTTTTTATGGAGAATTTGAATTTGGTTGTGCTTTAATCAAAGTTGCTGCTGTGATTGGTATGATTATTTTTGGGATTTTTCTCATTGTCACTGGAATAGGGCAAAATCAAGCGAGTATCCATTATCTTTGGGATCACGGCGGTTTTTTTCCTTATGGAGCTATAGGGGTTATTTTGGCGACTTCTGTAGTGATGTTTTCTTTTGGAGGAACCGAGCTTATTGGTATTGCTGCTGGAGAAACATCTAATCCACAAAAAACAATTTCGGCGGCTATTCGTCAAGTTATGTGGAGAATTATAATTTTTTATGTTGGTTCTATCAGCGTTATCATGATAATCAGTCCGTGGAATATGATTGGAAAAGATAGTAGTCCTTTTGTTACAATTTTTGAAACTGTAGGGATTTCCGCTGCGGGTCATATTTTGAATTTTGTGGTTATTATGGCGGCTATTTCTGTTTACAATAGTGGAATTTATTCTAATGGTCGTATGCTTTATAGTTTAGCGATACAAAAAAATGCACCACATATTTTCAGTAAACTAAGTGCTGCTCGTGTTCCTTATATTGCTATCCTTTTTTCGTCGTTATGTACAGCAATAATCGTTGTTATTAATGCTCTTGTTCCTGATAATAGTTTTATGCGAATCATGGCTCTTGCAACTGCAGCCGCGCTTATTACTTGGGCTATGATTGTTATTGTTCATTTGAAATTTCGAAAGACCCATAAAAACAGAAAAGAAAGCTTTATTTATCCATTTGGTTTATATCCTTACGCTAACTATCTTTGCTTATGCTTTCTTATTTTATTATTTTTTATAATGCTTATAAGTGGTTTTGGGAAAAATGGATTAATGGTTCGACTTTTGGATATGGTAGGGATAAGAATACCTTTTCTTGAAACATATATTCCTGGACAGATGCCTGATATGAGTTTGGCAGTTATTATTATTCCTCTATGGTGCTTATTTTTACTTTTAGGCTATAAACTTAAGCGATAACAATAAAAGGGTAATATAAAGGGTTTGATTGGAGTAAACCTTGGGAATTATAAAATTTGATAAGGTGACACAAGTCTTTGGTGAGTTGTATGTTTTAAAGAATATTACTGTACAACTTACCGAAAGACGCATCGCCATTATTGGTGCAAATGGTTCTGGGAAAAGTACATTTGTTCGCCTTATTAATGGGCTCCAATTACCATCTCATGGTTTTGTAAGCGTTGATGGGCTTGATACCAAACGCGACGCAAAAGCAGTAAAACGCAAAGTGGGATTTGTTTTTCAAAATCCTGATAATCAGATTGTTTTACCCTTAGTGGAAGAAGACTTATCCTTTGGTCTTAAAAATTTGAAGCTTAGTAAGGATGAAATTAAGGAGCGTGTAGATGAAATTTTACAGCGTTATGAACTTCAGGATTTCAGAAATCACGCTGTTCATTTATTAAGTGGTGGCCAAAAACAACTTGTTGCTATTTCCAGTGTGGTGGCCATGAAACCAGATTACATTATTTTTGATGAGCCTACGACATTACTTGATTTGCGAAATAAGCATCGCGTTACGCAAGTGATAGAAGAATTACCACAAACGGCAATAGTTGTATCGCATGATTTAGAGTTTTTGAAAAGTTTTGATAGAGTACTTGTTTTTGATAGGGGAGAAATAGTAATCGATGATATACCTTTTGTTGCTATAAGAGAATATATACGAAGAATGTCATGATCGGTTTATATATTCCAAAAGACACATCTATTCATAGGCTTAATCCTAGAGTAAAGTTATTATTCCTTACAGTATGTGGAACTTTTATAATAATGGTTTCATCTATACCACTTCTTGGACTCTTTTTATTATTCGTTGCCTTATTCTATAGAGTTGCCAAGGTTCCTTTTAGCACTGTGATAAATCAGTTTAAATCGATGGGATTACTTTTAGTTCTTCTGTTTGTATTTCAGGCTATTTTTAATAGTTGGCTTACAGGAGTTGAAGTCGTATTACGTCTTATTATCCTCTTTTTTTATCATCACTTATTTCATTCACAACAAAAGTTTCAGATATGGTGGAGGCAATTGAAGCAGGGCTTCAGCCTTTTTGTTATGTTGGTCTAAATCCATCAAAAGTAAGTATGGTTATCTCTATGGCGATCAGGTTTATTCCTCTTTTGAGTGAGAAGTTTAATGATGTGCGTGAAGCACAGCAAGCACGGGGGCTTAATACTAACATTGTTGCTCTTGCAATACCTTTAATTATAAAAGTCATAAGAATGGCTTCAGAAGTGGCTGAGGCATTGGAAGCACGCTCTTATGATGGCTGATATTTTTGATAAAGTATTTCATAATTATCAAAGTGTCTTATAACGAAAGAATAATCAAATGCATACAAAAGATTTAGTCTATATAGCTTTATTTGCCGCGATTTATGCTGTTTTGAGCCTTTTTCCTCCTATTTATTTCCCTTTTCTTTTAGGAGTTCCTATTACAGCTCAGTCGATGGGACCGATGTTAGCAGGGGCTATACTTGGGGCTAAAAGGGGAGCTCTCGCATCACTTCTTTTCCTTGTTCTTGTTGCAATTGGATTGCCTTTATTGCCTGGAGGTCGGGGTGGCATTGGCGTTTTTTTAGGCGTTACGAGTGGCTATCTCATTAGTTTTCCCTTTGCTGCATTTTTTATTGGTTTACTGGTTGAGTTATTTTGGAAGAGATTAAATTTTATACTCTTATTCTTGATAAATGCTGTGGGTGGTATAGGAATTATCTATGCTTTTGGTATTCCATGGACAACATATATGACTAAAGCTTCTTTACTGAAAGTTTTAACCGCTTCCTCAGTTTTTTTGATAGGTGATTGCTTAAAAGTGCTGATAGCATCCTTTGTTGCACTCGCGATTAAAAGATCTGTTCCTCTCATTCATTCAAAGAAAAAATAGGTTTTATTTTGAATACATTATTATATTATAATACAATAAATTAAAAATGCAGCATAATAAGAATAAGCTAAAGCCAATATAATATTTTTCTTTATATCTAAGGCATTGGAAATTTGTTTTTATAAAGCTGATACTTTTGATTAATTATACAACAATAACAAAACTTTGCTACAATGAAGGAATATCAAGTGAATACAAAAGATTTAGTCTATATAGCTTTATTTGCCGCGATTTATGCTGTTTTGAGCCTTTTTCCTCCTATTTATTTCCCTTTTCTTTTAGGAGTTCCTATTACAGCTCAGTCTATGGCTCCAATGTTAGCAGGGTCTATACTTGGTGCTAAAAGGGGAGCTCTCGCATCACTTCTTTTCCTTGTTCTTGTTGCGATTGGATTGCCTTTATTGCCTGGAGGTCGGGGTGGCATTGGCGTTTTTTTAGGCGTTACGAGTGGCTATCTCATTAGTTTTCCCTTTGCTGCATTTTTTATTGGTTTACTGGTTGAGTTATTTTGGAAGAGATTAAATTTTATACTCTTATTTTTGATAAATGCTGTGGGTGGTATAGGCATTGTCTATGCTTTTGGTATTCCATGGACAGCGTATATGACACAAGTGTCTTTGTTGACAGTTTTAATGGGGTCATTAGTTTTTTTAATTGGTGGTTTTTTTAAAGTGCTGATTGCATCCTTTGTAGCGCTTATCATAAAAAAAACTGTTCCTCTCATTCATTCCGAGAAAGGGGCTTTCTGATGCTTGAATAAAGTTTTTATGACATTGCATGAGAAAGTTAGAACGCAAATCGTAATAATATAAAGTATTTTTGATGTTCCTTTATATTTTAAGGTAAGAGAATATCTAGCAAATAGAAATTTATTATGTATTATATTGTATGTTTACTGTTAAATATATATTAAAACTAAATTGTAAATAATATTATAATATATTCAAAATACTATTATAAAATTATTAATTATAAAGCTCAGTTAAAAAATATATAACGCTAATAAATTATAAATTTACATAAAAATTATTTTCTCATAAATATTAATAGTATAAAATAATTTTTGTATTTTTTGTTATGTTAAAGTTATAATATAGATACAAAATCATAATTATATTTATTTCATAATGGTTATTTATTAATGGAAGGTAAATTATTATTATGACTATAAAATATTTCTTTGCCATATGTGCTCTATTATTAATTTCTGTATCTGTTTTTAAAGTATCTGAATGTACAGTTTTTCAAGGAAAAACATCTATGATGATTACTTCTAATATTTCTGCATAAGATTTATTTTTTAGTAAACAGAGTTATTCTTTATTTAATAAAGTAATTTTACCAGTACATCCTGGCAATCATAATGTATCTTGGAAAAATGCAATAATTTTTTTCAAACAGCAAAACGTGTATATGCTGATTTAGGAATGTATTTATATTATTCAATATTTTTCATATTCAAATGATAGAGTATTTTAATTTTTTAAGAGAGGAAAATAATTTTATCATCAATATAATAAATGAAAATATACGTAGGTATCTATAAAGAATAAATTAAGTAACTTAATATTTCTATTATTTCCTAATAAACAGATTTTGAATAAGAGTATCTTACGATATTCGGGTCTCTCGTTCAATATAAAGAACACTATATTATTATAATAAATCAATGTGCTATCCGAAAAAATGATATTATCATCGAAGCTGATAATGTCTTTCAAATCTTTTGCATTGAATGAAGAATAAACGGGTGTGAAATGTCTCTAAAAATATAGTCGTTTTTTATCTTCAAGAGTTGGAACCATAGTATTTTGATAGCGTCATATTGGATGACTTTAATTTTATACGACACAGCATATGTTTTTTAGACAATATCGAGCAGCAGAGATATGAAAATAAAATGTTTTGTTCTTATTAATAGCAACATCGTTTGCATTTTTGCGATGTAATTTAAAAATTTTTTAAGAGCATTTTAGAAAGCTTATTTTTATTAAAAAAATTCACAAAAAAGATACTGCCGTTTTGTCAAGGACAACACAGGAAGAGTTTAGTTTAAAGGAAAAAAATCATAAAAAATATGAATGCAACACTCACATTATAGTATCTTTACAGATTTGCCTTTAACAACACAAAATAATTTTTTAAAAACAAAAGCCTGATACACGACACAGGGAAATTACACCTAAAATAAGTAAATAAAAATGAATGAGTTAAATATCACACAAACTGAACTCTTTAACCAAAGCTTTAAAAAATGATGTCGATATGGATCATTTCGAGCATCTTATTGCATTACGAGAAAAGGAGATAGAATGACAAAATTATCAAAGCTTCGTCTCTGATCTTTTGCGCTATGTAAATGGAATATAAAAATATCGAACAAAACGCCACGAATACACATACTGAAAGCATCTCTAAAACGCTTAAATATATTGATGCAATAAAAGAAATTTTTGCAAAAATCACTTTGCTTTGTTCTCTCGTTTTAAAGAACAGGGTGCAAATGGCACAACTGTAGAAACGGCTTTAAAGCATATATAAGATCATGAAATATCAACATAAGGAACATTTCTTCCTAACGCTACAGAGAACAAAACTACCATACAAGCAGTTGATTCTACTATCACCTATGCACGTAAATATCTCTTTGGCATGCTTCTTAATGTCGCAAGTAAAGAAGACGATACAGATGGAATAACACTTCTTTCAGGGAACTCTCCTAAAAAGGTAAATGAAATCAAAGAACTAATTGAAAAAAACATAAGCTGAAAAAAGTAGACTTCTCTCTTTCACAAGAGTAAAAAAGCTAAAAGATATGTCTTATAAATAAGCACAAACCGCTTTGTTTTCTTTGAAAAAAAGTGGGTACAAATGAAAGGAGCGCAATAAAATCAAATAGAAGCTCCTCTACAAGAGGTCGAATATATCCAAGATATTAAATATGTAGCAGAATATCATGAACAGAAAATGGCGATGTGAAATGGAACAAAGGACAGCAGAATGGTTTCAAACATGTTTAGGCAAAGTCACTGCATCCAATATTTACGGCGTGCTCAATAAAACAGCAAAAGGAACACCTACAAGCAAATATGAGGAGTACAAAATAAAGCTTATGACAGAGCGATTAACAGGGGAAATAAGCCAATCTTATATAACGCCAGCTATGCAATAAGGCCTTGAACATGAAGAGAATGCCTTGAGAGAATATGCATTCATTTATGATACAAAGGTCATAAGGTGTAGCTTTATCCAACATCCCACAATCCAAATAGCCGGCGCTAGTCCAGATGGGTTTGTTGGTGAGGGCGGT
This sequence comes from Bartonella massiliensis, assembly GCF_902150025.1. Taxonomy (GTDB): domain Bacteria; phylum Pseudomonadota; class Alphaproteobacteria; order Rhizobiales; family Rhizobiaceae; genus Bartonella; species Bartonella massiliensis. Next base: position 59,646 of record NZ_CABFVS010000002.1, on the reverse strand, counting down.
TTAGTAGAGGTTAAATGTCCACAGTCACCAAATCATCTAAGCTTCTTTATAGATAGTAATCTCAAATCTGAATATCTTGCACAAATGCAATTCTAAATGGCTTTTACGGGACGTAAATGGTGTGATTTTATCAATTATGACCCGCGTTTGTAGGTAGATCATCTGATTTCCCTATGAAAATCAAATGCATCAGCCGTGATGAAGAACAAATCGAACAGATTAATCAAACGGTTGAAAATTTTTTAACAGAAATAGAACAAGAGATGCAAAAGATTTTGACAAAAGTTGCTGGAGGGCTCTCTCTCTTTCTAGTATCCCCACCCATTTACATAAGTAACTTAAACATATGTAACACCAAACACGCTGCTATCTATCTTGATAAAGATGAGAAACCTTGTTTTTGTACCATTGGCTATGAAGGAAAATCATGAGATCATTATCTGAATTGTCTCATAGAAAACAGTATAAAAATTTTGTGTGATGTTCGTAAAAAATTAATTAAATAAAAAACATGTTTTTTGAAAAGACAATTAGAGAAAGTTGTAAGAAACATTGGCATTGAATATATGCATATGCCTGAACTTAGAATTACCTCTGAGAAAACGCGCAAACTGAAAACACGAGAAAATTATAAACATCTTTTTGAAGATTACCAAAATACAACTCTTAAAAATATTCTTCATGCAATAGAAAACTTATACCAGCTTTTTGGGGATAAAAGACGTGTTGAGACTAGTTGTTTTTAAAATGATTTGTGTATGTGTTATCGGGGGAAAGTAGCTTTGGCTCTTACACAACTAAAAGGTTGGAAATATAAAATTAAATACATTTAATAAATAAATTTTAAATATAGAGTTGTCTCTTAGCAGCCCACTTATTTATATAACATAAAAAAATAAAAAGCGAATGAGATGATATTTTATGATGGCGATAGATATGTAACAACTCGTGAATGTGCAGAGCTTTTTAGTGTATCCACAACAACGATTCGCAATTGAGTTCTTCAAGGGGTATTTCCGGAACTATATAAGTTAGGCAGAGCTGTAAGATGGAGAAAAAAAGAGATTCTAGCCTTTACTCCAAAGAAAAATACAGAGCAAATAACAACAAATTAGGTAAAATTATATAAACCACTAAAGAGTGATCTAAAAAGTGGTCTGACAACAAAGAAACAAAAAAGTGGTGCCCAGACGCGGATTCGAACCACGGACACGCGGATTTTCAGTCCGCTGCTCTACCTACTGAGCTATCTGGGCACGCTTCATAAAAAATATAAAGCGTTTGCGGTTATAACATTAAAATTTTCTCTGTCCAGTCATCAAAAGAAAAATAATTGATTTTTTAATAAGTTTATCTCCTTATGCTAGAGAATTATCAATAAATCTTTATCATAAAATAAACTTGATAGGTATGTTGTGATACGTTAGTCTATGATTATCAAGATGCTATTTTATTGTGGTGCTGATACGAAAAAAAATAAAAGAATCAATTGAAAAGCATGATTAAGAAAGATTTTTTTATAAAGTTTGTGTGAATTTTAAGCCCACGAAATAAAAGGAAACATTTTTGACTTTTTTCTAAAAGGACTATTGATTAGTCTTTATAATAATTTGTTTTTCTTTATTAAAGAAAGCACAACTTTTAAAAGGGGAGAAATAATGATAATGTTACAAAAACCAAGTAGTCGTCCCACAAATACTAATTTTTCTTCAGGTCCTTGTAGCAAACGGCCTGGTTGGACTCTTGATGTTCTTAAAAATGCATTAGTTGGGCGTTCGCACAGATCAAGAGAAGCAGAATTAAAACTTGCTGAAGTTGTTAATCTAACGCGAGAGATTCTTGAAGTTCCCTCTGATTATCGTATAGGAATTATGCCAGGTTCAGATACCGGTGCTGTGGAAGCTTCTCTATGGTCTCTATTAGGTGAGCGTGGTGTTGATATGGCGGCGTGGGAAAGTTTTGGTCTTGGGTGGAATAAAGATGTTGTTGAGCAATTAAAGCTTTCTGATGTGCGTCGTTTTGAAGCCCCATATGGTGAAATACCAGATTTAACACAACTTGATTTTGATCGTGATGTTGTTTTTACATGGAATGGGACAACTTCTGGTGTGCGTATTCCTAATGCGGATTTCATTCCAGATAAGCGGGAAGGCTTGACTATTTGTGATGCAACATCTGCAGCTTTTGCGCAATATCTTGATTTTTCAAAATTAGATGTGGTTACTTTTTCGTGGCAAAAAGTTTTGGGAGGTGAAGCGGCACATGGTATGGTGATTTTAAGTCCTCGTGCTGTTGAGAGGCTTGAGAATCATGTTCCAGCTTGGCCCATGCCGCAACTTTTCTATATGACAAAAAATGGAAAGTTGAATGAAGATATTTTTAAAGGAAAGATAATTAATACGCCTTCTATGCTTTGTGTTGAGGATTTTCTTGATGGATTGAAGTGGGCAAAATCTCTAGGAGGTGCAGCGGCATTAAGAGCACGGGTTGAGAAAAACTTTTCTGTACTGGATGCTTTTGTTCGCAAAACACCATGGTTAGAATATTTGGCAAAAGATCCTGAAGTGCGTTCTAACACATCTATTTGTTTAGATATTGTGGATCCAGTGGTTACTGCTTTGGATACAGAAAAGCGAGTATCTTTTATAAAAGCGGTTGTCAATCGTCTTGATGAGGAAGGGGTTGCTTACGACATTGGTTCGTATCGTGATGCTCCTCCTGGGCTTCGGATTTGGTCAGGTATAACAATTGAGGCCTCTGATCTTGAAATTTTAACAGAATGGCTTGAATGGGCGTTCCAAGTTGAAAAAGCTCAGCTTTAAAGAATGACGGGTGTTCATACCACGTTTTTAACAAGAAAAAGGATACGAAAGATTATGATGATCTTTCGTATTCTTGTATTAAACAAAAAGCTTCTAAATAATTTACATGAATTGTAAAACATTAAGAGGAAAAATGAATACTTTGTCAGGGGAGGAGAAGCACAAGTTAAAATCTCTAATTTTTTACTTTTTGTAGAAAAAATGACAGATTTAGAATATTTTGGTCTTTGCTTATCTCTATTATCATAAATTTAAAAATTTAATTACTTGAGGATTGAGAAAAATCTGAAATGAAGAGTCGCACTTACTCTAAGCTTTCGCTATAAGGAAATATTTGTTTTTGGATGCTGGTTTTTTGACCAAACACAACGGAGAAAGTTATGGCCAATGTAGTTGTTGTCGGTACACAATGGGGTGATGAAGGTAAAGGTAAAATTGTAGATTGGTTGTCTGAGAGAGCAGATATTGTAGTGAGATATCAGGGGGGACATAATGCTGGTCATACATTGGTTATTGATGGAGTGAGTTATAAATTATCACTTTTACCATCTGGTTTAGTTCGTGGGAAATTATCAATTATTGGTAACGGTGTCGTTGTTGATCCTCATCATTTTGTTGCAGAATTAAAAAAACTATCTGATCAGGGTGTAAATATTACACCAGAAATTTTAAGGATTGCTGAAAATGCCCCCTTAATTCTTTCTTTGCATCGTGATCTTGATGCAATTAGAGAAAGTGGTTTATCGGATTTAAAGATTGGGACAACAAAGCGTGGTATTGGACCGGCTTATGAAGACAAGGTGGGACGCCGTGCTATTCGAGTGATGGATTTAGCAGAAAAAGATACGCTCATGGCTAAGATTGAACGGCTTTTGAGACATCATAATGCTTTGCGTCGTGGGATGGGGGTTGCAGAAATTGATTCTCAGGTACTTTATGAGGAGTTGATGCAAGTTGCGGATAACATTCTACCCTTTATGGATTGTACGTGGCGTCTTTTAGATGATGGGTATCAGGAGGGAAAACACATTCTTTTTGAAGGAGCACAAGGTGCTTTACTTGATAATGATTTTGGAACTTATCCTTATGTAACATCATCGAATACAGTTGCAGGGCAGGCATGTACAGGATCGGGGATGGGACCTAGAGTCATTCATTATGTTTTGGGTATTGCAAAAGCTTATACCACACGTGTTGGAGAAGGACCATTTCCGACAGAGCAGATAAATGATATTGGTGAATTTCTTGGAATGCGTGGTCATGAGTTTGGTGTTGTAACGGGTCGAAAGCGTCGATGTGGTTGGTTTGATGCTGTTTTAGTCCGTCAGATGGTCGCAATTTGTGGTGTTCAAGGTATAGCATTGACAAAGCTTGATGTTTTAGATGGTTTGGATGAAATAAAAATTTGTATTGGTTATGAGCTTGATGGTAAAAGGATTGATTATTTACCTTCTTCCATGGGAGCTCAAGCCCGTGTGAAACCTATTTATGAAACATTAGAAGGTTGGAAGGAAAAAACAGCCCATGCATTAAGGTGGGAAGATTTACCAGTGCAGGCTGTTAAATATATACGCTATATTGAAGAACTAATTAAGACAAAAGTGGCTTTATTATCCACGAGTCCAGAACGTGAAGATACTATTCTAATTACAGATCCCTTTGCAAATTTATGATTGTTTTTAGGTTTCTATATAGATTCTTTGTTCATCTCTGTGTTTTTTAACAAAGAGCGTTTTTAAGAGTGTGTGAGAGAAAGGTTAAAATAACATTGTTTATTTTTCATTCATTTTACACTATTACGATAGTTGCACCAATATAAATGACAATCAATTTATGAGGCTAAAAGGTGTTTTGGCTTTAAGGCTGGGGTTTCTTTTCTCAGTTTAAGAGAGATTATAGAGGAATGGTAGATTTCGTTGGAATCTTAAAAAAAGCAATTGATGCACAAAATAATGTTACACCACAAATGCGTAAGCGGATTTATAAACGGGCTATCGAAACATTAGAACATCAATTTGTAACAACAGAAATACCACAAGCAATAGCAGATGAACAAAGAAAGGTTCTTCAAAATGCTATTACAACTGTTGAAGAAGAATATTTAGCCGTTGAAAAGAAACTACTTTCTTCAGCTATTGGGTGGAATTCAACAAATACAATCGAAGAGAAGAAATATACAAAAGAAGTTATAATAACAAAGAATAATGAATCTTCAGAGATAAAGACAAAAAGAGAACAGCGCGATTTTATTAAATCTTCAGAGGATAACAAGGTATTTGATAATCCTAGCGTATCAGATATGCCAGAGGCAGAGCCTGTTAATATGGAGGCTTATTTACCTTATGAGCATGTTAATCGCAGCGCGTTAAAGGGTTCTCCTTCACAAGAAGATAATCCGCATATTGTTTCGCATATTTTTTCTCAAGCTTTACGTCGGGCCAATAAATCATTGGTGCAAAGGCGTATTGTGATAAGTACTATTTCTGTTGTGAGTTTTGTTGTTTTAACTGTTGGTATTTTATTTATTGGTGAGCGTGTATTTGTATCAAATGATCATCAGTTATTAAGGGAGAATCGTCAAGCTTCTCATGAATTACCAAAAGTACTTTCGGTCAAGAGAAAATTAACACAACGTTTATTAGAGGATGGAAGTGAAGTTGATGTTGGTTTAAAGAAAGCAGCAGATTCTTCCGATGAAGAGGGAAACTCCACTGTTGTTGCCAGCAATTTGCCATCGCTTGAAAAATTAGGTGAAGCTGTTTTTTATCAAGCACGTACAAATTATGATGCAGAAAAGGTAGCGACGGGAAGTGCTCGCTGGAGGCTTATAAGGGAATCTTATGTAAAGGGGGCTCCAGAAGAAATGGCTATACAAGGTGATATAACAATTCCAGATGAAGGGCTATCATTACGATTAATTCTACGTCGTAATACCGATCGGTCATTTCCTGCTGCATATATTATGGACCTTATTTTTACTCTTTCTGATACTTTTTCAGGTAAAGCTATCAGCAATGTTCAGGCATTAACTTTTAAAGCAAGTGAACAATCCATTGGGCAGACTTTAACAAGAACTATTTCTGCAAAGATTAACGATGATTTTTTTCTTGTTGCATTGAGTGGTAATCATCCATTCCTCGATCGAAATTTACAAGTGATGCGAGAGTTAAATTGGATGCGTTTGGTGTTAACAGATAAAAATGGACGTATAAATGAATTAACCTTTGCAAAAGGACCAACAGGTGAGTCCATTTTTAATGAAGTTATTGAACTGTGGCTTGCACAACAAGATAAGTTAACAGTTCTTGGTGAGAAAAATAACATAGATGAAAAATAAGATAAAAGACTATTTCTCACCATCTATTTTTATCCATTATACCTAAACATATTCAATAATGCTCACACATCAACAACGCAAAGAATTCGAGAAGTTCATTTATATGTATAAAGCCAATAGATGCTTTTCTCATTTTCAATTTTAAAATGTGCAAACAATTGGCTTTATACCTAATTTTAGAGTTTTTTTACACTCGACTTTGAGATAAAGCAGAATCTCTAATAGAATTTTGTACTTTTTCAAATGCACGCATTTCAATTTGTCTTACTCGTTCTCGACTAATATTAAATTCACCAGAGAGTTCTTCCAAAGTTAAGGGAACATCATTTAAACGACGCGCTTTGAATATACGCTTTTCGCGTTCATTGAGATTGTTCATGGCATTGATAAGCATGGAACGACGATTTTCTAATTCACTTTTTTCAATTAAAATCTGTTCCTGATTGTTAGATTCATCCACTAACCAATCTTGCAACTCACTGTTTTCTCCTTCTTTTGTACGAAGGGGCGCATTGAGTGAAGTGTCACCACTAAGTCGGCGATTCATTGATACAACTTCATCTTCTGAGACATTCAACCGAGTCGCAATTTCTTTGACTTGTTCTACATTGAGATCACCGCTATCAAGAGCTTGAAGTTTACTTTTCAACTTACGAAGGTTGAAAAATAAGCGCTTTTGATTGGCTGTTGTCCCCATTTTTACCAAACTCCAAGACCGCAACACATATTCTTGGATTGAAGCTTTAATCCACCATATTGCATAGGTCGCAAGACGAAAGCCCCGTTCTGGTTCGAAACGTTTAACAGCCTGCATGAGTCCAACATTGCCCTCCGAGATGACTTCCCCCATGGGCAGCCCATAACCTCGATATCCCATCGCAATTTTAGCGACGAGACGCAAATGACTGGTCACCAGACTATGCGCTGCTTTTAAATCGTTATGCTCACGATAACGCTGAGCGAGCATGTATTCTTCTTTTGGTTCAAGCATTGGAAAACGACGCACTTCCTCCAAGTAGCGGTTTAATCCACCATCACCTATTGTTACTGATAACAAATTCATATGGGCCATATAGCACCCTCCTTTTGTATGAATTCCCTGATAAGGCAAATTCAATGTTTAAAGATAGTCAATATCCTTCTCACATCACTCTAGCATATTTTTTAATTTTGTTCAAAAAAAGATATTTTATTCTTGAAATCTTGAGAAGGAAAAAGGTTTCAATTCATTTTTTTTAAGTGCTGAATAAGTGTTGCCATATCTTGAGGCAGTGGTGCGGAAAACGACATAACTTTACCGGTAGAAGGATGTTCAAAAGTAAGACTTGCGGCATGGAGTGCTTGTCGATTGAATTGATCGATGGCATTTTTAAGAGTGGGATTAAGAATGTTTGATTTTGTTTTAAAAGCGTTTCCATAAACTGAATCACCTACGAGTGGATGTCCAATATGGGCCATATGAACACGGATTTGATGGGTTCGTCCGGTTTCCAGACGACATTCCAGAAGGCTCGCAAAAGACGTTGATTTTTCGTGAGTACCATATTTTTCAAGCAGAGAAAAATGTGTAACTGCATGACGCGCATAAGGTGTTTGGTTATGGACGACAGCTTGCTTTGTTCGATTATGGGGTGAACGGCCAAGTGATGCTTCAATTGTCCAGACATTGCGGTGAGGTGTTCCCCAAATCAAGGCATGATAGCGTCGATCTAATGCGCAGGTCTGCCCATGATCAGAAAATTGAGCACTGAGACTTTTGTGAGCCAGATCATTTTTTGCAACAACCATAACGCCGCTTGTATTTTTATCAAGACGATGGACAATGCCAGGGCGTTTAATACCACCGATACCTGATAAACTATTCCCACAGTGGTAAATAAGGGCATTAACCAATGTACCAGTCCAATTACCATTACCAGGATGAACAACAAGACCTGCAGGTTTGTTAATAACAATGACATAATCATCTTCAAAAAGGATGTCCAATGCAATGGCTTCAGCGCTAGGTTCTGGATCACGAAGGTCAGGCATTGTCAATTCAATTATTTGATTAGGTCTTAATTTTGTTTTTGGTTCCTTTATGAATTGACCATCAATTTTCAGACAGCCTTCACGGATGAGGGTTTGCAAACGTGAACGTGAGAACACATTATGGTATTGTTTTGCCAGCCACTGATCAAGACGTTGCCCAAGAGCACCTTCATCCGTTATTTTTTGTATGACCATACGCTTCCTATTAAGTTTTTAATAAGATTTTTACCAGTATGAAATGGCTTTGCTATCGAGAAATTCTTTAATTCCCCAATGTCCCCCTTCACGGGCACGACCAGAAAACTTCACACCTCCAAAATAACTTCCATCAGGTAATCCATGTCCGTTGACTTCTACCATACCGGATCGTACTTGTGCCGCAATACGACGACATTTGTCGCGATCTTGTGATTGAATATAGTTTGTAAGACCATACTCAGTATCATTTGCTAAAGTGACGGCCTCTTCTTCTGTACTAAAGGCAAGAATCGAGAGAACGGGACCAAAGATCTCTTCTTTGAAAATACGCATATGAGGTTTTACATCAGCAAAGACTGTGGGACGAACATAATAACCGCGTTCCATCCCTATAGGTAAACCAGTTCCACCTGCAATAAGAGTTGCTCCTTCATCAATTCCTGATTGGATAAGATCTTGAATTTTATCATATTGTTTTTTGAAACGACAGGTCCAATATGATCTCCCTCTTGGCTGTTTGCTCCTACTTTTGTTGTTTCTGCAATATCTTTCGCTATTTTATGGCCTTATCATAGATGCTCTGTTCCACGAGCATACGAGTCGGTGCATTACAGCTTTGTCCACTATTATAAAAGCAGTGTTGTGTACCGCGTTGAATAGCATCTGAGTCGGCATCAGCAAAAATAATGTTTGCTCCTTTTCCTCCAAGTTCTAAACAGACTCTTTTTAAAGTAGCACTGGCATTTTTAGAGATATCTTTTCCTGCTCTGGTTGAACCCGTAAAGCTAATCATTTCTAGATCTGGATGTGTTGAGAGGTAAGAGCCGACAGTTGCACCATCACCATTGATTAAATTAAAAACACCGGCAGGAAGTGCGGCTTCATCTAGAATTTCAGCAAAAAGCATAGCAGAAAGAGGTGCAATTTCAGAGGGTTTTAGCACCATGGTACAGCCAGCCAAGAGAGCAGGGATAACTTTAAGAGTCACTTGGTTCATGGGCCAATTCCATGGCGTAATTAATCCTACGACGCCGATAGGGTCATAGTGAAGGATTGCTTGCTCATTTCCTTTTATTAAAGTTTCTTGGAAGGAAAACTCTTTATAAGCTTCGATAAAATCGCGAATATGGGAACTTCCCGCTGCGGTTTGCGCATTAAGCGCCATATCAATCGGTGCTCCCATTTCCATTGAAATGGTTTTTGCCATGTCTTTGGATCGTTTTTCATAAATCTCTAGAATTTTTTCAACAAATCCAAGACGCTCGCTCGGTGACGTTTTTTTCCATTTTTGAAATGCTTCTTTTGCTGCGTTAATTGCTTTATCAGCATCTTTTGTACTTCCAAGGCTAATGACAGCACAAGCCTCTTCTGTTGATGGGTTAATGACGTCAAAATCGTGAGGCGTACTTGGGTTATCCCATAGACCATTGATATAAAATTGCCGTTTATTAAACATAATTTACTCCCTTTTTTTATTTGTGTTTATGTAATTACGATTGTCTTAGTCTAAGCCTTTTTAAACAAGGATAACAAGGATAATCTTATGAAAACACGAGAAATCAGATTGTACGATGATCATCAAACATAGAAGTTAAAGAGAACAATGTTTCTATAACTGTTTGTATTATTGGAACTAATCGTTGTTATGGAATAGGGGAAAAGAGGGGGGAAGACAGTTTTCTTAACGCTTTTTTATTATGAAGTTTTCTTCAAAATATAAGGGAATAGGAGCTATGTAACATTATAAACGGGACAATTTACATCGTAAATATGCAGAAGGGACATTGATTAAGTATTCTGGCATTATTTTTTTCATTAAAAAATAACCAACAGCAAAAGGTTATTAACCTTCATATGATAGTTTTTATGAATTCTTTTTGAAAAGGTCATTTTTTTCATTGCTATAAATTTGTTGGGTGCCCATGCATAACTCGAAAAAAAAATCTATTTCTACGTCTTCTTTTTCTGATGATGATACGCAAAGTGCATCAAGAGAAGATTTATCGCTTAAAATTACGGAGATATTTCCTTATCCGGAAGTATGGAAAAAGGCATTTACCCTCGGAAAAAATGTCCGTTTTACGCGAACTCCAGAAGTTGAGATTTTACGTCGTCGTATAGAAACAGATCCAATTTTTGCAAAACAATTTAAGATTTTTACCAAGCAAGATCGAAAAAGAATTACAGATCTTGTATCTTGTAACAAGAAAACAACCCATATTCCATCGACAAAAAAAGCCATTAATCCCCAATCGATAGAGAATAAAACGTCAGTTTGTCATTCAACAGTTTTAAAGCAGTTGTCGCAACAAGCTGCGAGCATACCATCAGAAAATATCCGCCTTGAGGAAGATAAACAAGAGCATGCGTTGCAAGTGGAAAATGTGCTACAAAAAATAAAGCCTGCTTTGCATCTTTCTGATGATGCATTTTTTGAGTGTGGATCTTTGATATTTGAGCATGTGGAACCTCAAACTTCAAAAGAGGATGAGACAGCGATTGATAAAACAAATGAAATTATACCGGGTGTTCCTTCTGCTTTTGATGAGTCAATAACGGCTCTTTACCGCGTTCTTGAATACCGCTTTCCGCAACTCTATGATTCTATTACATCAGAATCTCCAGCGGAAAGGATGAAAGGTGTTGAGCAAATTTCTGATTTAATGAATACGAGTAATGATACTGTGAAGGAGTCTAAAGAGTGTCATTCTAAGTTTTCTGTTGAAGATTCTGCTCATATGTTAAATGATACTGAGGCGTTAAGTGATCCTGGAGATGCTATAGAGACTGAAGAAAACAATAATACTGTCATCCATAATAGTGTTGCCCATAATAGTGTTGATTGTATAAAAAAAGATGTCACAAAGAATTCAAAAGATTTGTCTGCGATGCAAGCACAGGGTAAAACTAAAACATTGCAATCTACCTGCACAGCATTGGACAATCGCACATCATTAGGCAATTATAATCCTACTTTTATGAAAAATATTCAATCTATTGATGATGATGTTTATGAATTTCCTCCGATCAGTTTATTACAGAAACCTATTTTTCATGAAGGGACGATGATTTCTCAGGAAACATTAGAACGTGGTGCTGGACTTTTGGAAAGTGTTTTGGAAGATTTTGGCATTAAGGGTGAAGTTATCCATGTTCATCCAGGGCCAGTGGTAACAATGTATGAATTTGAGCCCGCTGCGGGTGTAAAGTCATCGCGCGTTATTAATCTTTCTGATGATATTGCACGTTCTATGTCTGCCATTTCCACACGCGTTGCTGTCATTCCTGGACGCAATGTTATTGGGATTGAGTTGCCTAATGCGGTTCGTGAAACTGTTTATTTACGAGAATTAATCCAAACGCGTTCTTTTCGTGAAAGTGAATTTAAACTTGCTCTTGCTTTGGGAAAAGGGATTAATGGGGAACCTGTTATTGCAGAATTAGCAAAAATGCCGCATCTTTTGGTTGCAGGAACAACAGGATCGGGAAAATCTGTTGCAATTAATACAATGATTTTATCGATTCTTTATCGTATGACACCACAGCAGTGTCGTTTGATCATGGTTGATCCTAAAATGTTAGAGCTTTCTGTTTATGATGGCATTCCACATCTTTTAACACCTGTTGTTACAGATCCTAAAAAAGCGGTAACCGCTTTAAAATGGGCAGTTCGAGAAATGGAAGAGCGTTATCGTAAAATGGCGAAACTAGGTGTACGTAATATTGATGGTTTTAATGCACGTGTTGCACTTGCGGCTCAAAAAAGCGAAACGATCATGTGTACTGTAAAGTCCGGTTTTGATAAAGAAACAGGCGAAATGCTTTATCATGAAGAAGCCATGGATCTCACGCAGCTTCCTTATATTGTCGTGATTGTTGATGAGATGGCTGATCTCATGATGGTAGCAGGGAAAGAAATTGAGAATGCCATTCAGCGCTTAGCACAAATGGCGCGTGCGGCAGGTATTCACCTTATTATGGCAACGCAGCGTCCTTCTGTTGATGTTATCACGGGGACAATTAAAGCAAACTTTCCTACTCGCATTTCTTTTCAGGTCACATCAAAAATTGATAGTCGTACAATCTTAGGTGAACAAGGTGCTGAAACGCTTTTAGGTCAAGGAGATATGCTTCATATGGCAGGCGGGGGACGTATTGTGCGCGTTCATGGACCTTTTGTCTCTGATGAAGAGGTTGAATCGGTTGTTGCACATCTTAAAATGCAAGGAAAACCTGATTACTTAGCAACAGTTACGGATAATGAAGACGCAAACAATGAGGATGTGGCTGCCAATTCAATAGATGAAGTTTTTGAAGAAGAAAATTTTGATGAAGAAGGTGAGAGACTTTATAATCAAGCTGTAAAGATTGTTGTGCGTGATAAAAAATGTTCAACATCTTATATTCAGCGTCGACTTTCAATCGGCTATAATAAAGCAGCTTCTCTTGTTGAGCGTATGGAAGAAAAAGGCATTGTGGGTGCTGCTAATCATGTTGGAAAACGTGAAATTCTACTCGATGAAGGAAAATAAAAAAGCACATTTAAAAATATGTGATTTTGAAAATATCTGACAATCATTATTTTAAAGAGCGAATACGTGTTTTATTTTGTCAGAGCAGATGTGACTATCTATTTATTTTTAATATGGAGCAAAAGCTAATACAAAAGGGCGGAGATATTTTTAACATTTTTCGATGATTGGGAATGTAAAGAAATAAAACAAATCTTTAATAAGAGAAAAAGTGATTTTTGTTTTTTTATTCTGATTGAAAAAGCTCCTTTGGTCAAATAATACGGTGGTATGTTTGTTTTTTTTTTCTTCTATAGCGGTTCTGATCAATGGAGTCACGATCCTTACGAAAAACAGAATACCATTATATTGTATAGTCATGCGCTTTTTTAAAAGAAATATCTGATAAGGTTCCCAAGCTCATTTTGTGACGGTGTTTATAAATGGTATAGCGGTAAAGCAGCTATTGAGCATCACAATCTTTACGCTTATGAAATAACCTTTACGCTTAATGAAATAACAAGCAGGTACCATTACACACTTTGCACGCTACCAATTGCCACAGATCTTGGCTCTTGAGATAGTTCATGAGAAGCATTTTATCTATACGCCAATCCCACTTATAACATGCAAGCGCATGATTTTGGTTGATCCAATATGAGAAGGATTGCGATGAAAAAATCTCACTCTATTCGGCGTTATAATTCAAACTGAAAAAATAGATTTGTGATTATAAATCTATTTATTGACGATAAAAGTCTTTTTGGGAGGCATTATAAGAAGAATACTCAATATACAAGTTTTGTTGCATTGGGAATTTTAAAGCGCTACGCTAAGTTCGTTACCATTTGAATTATTGATGTAAGAAGTAAGGTTCTTACGAGAAGTTTTATGGAAAAGAGCTTTTAAATTTCAGATTTTTATAATGCAACATACTGATTTCTAATGATAACTGCCGTCATTTTTGAATAAAAGTCTTAAATATCGTAAAATTTTCTTATTTCAAATATGTTTTATGTTGAAGCAATCAAAATCAGTTTTTTGTACAACATAAGGAGAGTTAGCATAGGGATAAAAACATAAAAAAGGAATAAAAATGCCTCTTATGAACGCATTTCCAATGTCAAGCATATTAATAACATTTAAGGATTGAACGAGTATAATGATGGTGCTAGTAAGTTCTTTCATGAATATAAAATGACAATGCCGAATGCTTTGATATCCTTTATGAGGATCTTGATATTCCATCATTTACGGATGCCGTCATAAAATAAGCTTTGAACAAGATGTTTTTTTAAGACAAGCGTATGAATTGCGCAAAACAAATATATTCTTCTGGGATACTACTTTATGTGAGGGGCATATTTCTATTATTGTAACAAGCTTCATTACAATAATAGCTAAAGACGCAACAATGTTGGAGGATTCTTTTTACTCTTGTTTTGTTGGCGAAACAGTCAAAATTTTGCTACAGATAATTGATAGCGAGATATCAAGCTATTTCAACTAGCAACGGGTATTTATAAGTAAGTGAGCATTATTCGTTTAAGAGTCAATCCAACACTTTTTTTATTTTAATATGTCATTAAAAGCAGATAAGCCAAATACAAATAAATTAGAATGTAAGCAAGAAGCGTTTCATTTTACACCAGAGCTTTTGCCACGACCTTTTACGTGGGAAATCGATTGCAACGGTTTATTTTGTGAAGTTTCAAAAGAGCTCGCTGAAGTTGTTGGGCCTCTCTCTTCCTCTATTTTAGGATGTAATTTTCATGAGCTTGCTTATCAATTTAATGATGAGCGATATCAGGTTCTCAGTCATTTTATTGAGGCGGCTATACCTTGGAGTAAAGAGATTGTTCAATGGCCCGTTGATGGTTGCTCACAATGGCTTGATGTTGAATTGTCGGCTTTGCCAATTTTTGATGTTAAAAAGCAATTTAAGGGATTTTGTGGCTTTGGTGTTTTAAAAATACAAGAAAAAGTTCAAGAAAAAAGAGATGAAAAGCTGGAGACGGAAATGCCGTGTCTTACGGAGATAGAACGCTTAGCTTTTCGTGAGATTGCAGAACATTTACGTGATGAATTGAATTCATCGGTTAAGGAAGAGAATTTTGTTGAAGAAACAGCGTTTCAGTTATCATATCCACAAACAATGCCGGTAAATGCTATAGAACAAGCTCTCATAAAAGAACCCGCTGCGGTTTTATCATTGTTGGAGACAGCAACAGATGGTGTTTTATGGTTAGATGAACAGGGTTTTATTCAATCGGCAAGTAGGGCCGCTTTAGCATTAATAGGGTATGAAATAAATGAACTACGAGGACAGCCATTCTCTTCATTATTTACTTTGAAAAGCCGTCTTTTGGTTGAAAAATATTTTAAATTAATTCGTATGAAGGGAAAAAATCAGGGTTTAAAGTGCAATGAAACGGCTGATTTAATGACGAAAAGTCACCAAAATATAACCGTTCTTATAACGATTGTATTTTTGGCACAGCAGGGCAATTACGCTGTTATGCTGCATGATATGACAAAAACAGTACCATCAGAAGAAAAAAAAGCAGAAGAGAATAAAATCGTTGGCATTGTACATGAAATAAGAACACCTTTGAATGCTCTTATTGGTTTTGCGGAAATTATGAGAGAGGGCCGTTTTGGTTCGATAGAAAATGAACGTTATCATGGATATTTGCGCGATATTATCTCCTCTGGAAAACATATATTATCGTTGATCAATCAATTACTCGAATGTTCGAAAGCAAATTATTCTGGTTCCAATAACCAGACTGGTTCCTCCCTTATTTCTGAAACATTTGATGTGATATCTTGTTTACGTGCGACGATAGCTTTTCTTGAAACTCAAGCCAATCATAACGGCGTTATCATGCGCATTGTTGCTCCACCTCATGTTCCATGTATTCCTGTATCACAACAAATGTTTCGCCAGATTATGTGGAATCTTCTTTCCAATGCTATTCGTTTTACTCCATTGGGTGGACAGATTATTGTTCATGTTTCTTTTAGAAAAGAACGTGTAAGAATTTCAGTGAGTGATAATGGTGTAGGGATGAGCGAAGAAGAAATTGCACAGGTCCTGCAACCTTATGGTCAAATAGAGCGCAAAGATGGTCGGTCTGGTGATAGTGCCTTTATGGGAACAGGCTTAGGCCTTCCGATGTGTAAAGCAATGGTAGAAGAAAGTGGGGGAGAATTTTTATTATTCTCAAAACCCAATCATGGAACAACTGTGGAAATGTTTTTTCCACATGTTCCATGATGTAAATTTTGTATAAAGTTATTTTTTCTTAGCCAAAAGATCTCTAATTTCTGTTAAAAGTTGTTCTTCTGAAGAGACTTTTTTGGGCGGGCTTTCTTCTTCTTCTTTTCTACGGATTTTATTCATGGCTTTAACAAAGAAAAAAAGAACCCAAGCAATAATGAGAAAATTGATCAATAAAGTGATAAAGTGTCCATAGCTAATGGTTGCTCCTGCTGCTTTAGCGGCACTCAATGTCGCTTGTTTTTCGCCAGCAAGTTGAATAAACATATTAGAAAAATCAATTCCACCTGTAATAAGCCCAATAATTGGCATAAAAATATCGTTGACAATTGAGTTGACCAAACCGCCAAAAGCGCCTCCGATAATCACACCAATAGCAAGATCAATCATATTACCTTTTAGGGCAAATTCTTTGAATTCTTTAAGCATTGCGTTTTCCCCTTTATGTAAGCGATATACGGTAATTTACTTACCGCTTTTGATGAAAAAGGAAAGAGCAGATTTTATTTTTAAGATTATAATACAAATATTAATACTATTTTCCAAGAACTTTATAAGGTTTCATAAAGAGCTCTATGGACTCTATTTTAAGTACATAGATTTCATAGAGAAAGGCTTTTTTGATAAAAACTGCATCTGTACTTTTCAACGAAAAGTCGAAAATTAAACTTAAGTTATATAATTTGCGCAACATCTTTCTGATAACATTTAAAAAGAGAGATTTTAAAGGATATCACAAGGTTAGGCATATTGAGTATTGAGCTATTAGGAAGCTTTGCGCATGAATTATTATATATTAGCATAAAAAAAGCATTGGGAATAAAAAATTATATTTTAGTTTTGGTATGAAAAATAGAAAGATGAACTTAAGAGTAAGACTTATAATTTAATCCCCTCTTAGTATGTGATAGAGTCATTAGAGGCGCGAGCTTATCTAAAAGCTTACTGTATTGCATAGGTTGAAAATGATAATAATTTTAACAGAAGACAACCCATTAATTTATTTATTATAAATCATCATTTTAACTTGAAAAATAACGCTGAATATCATGAAATTTTCTCATTACAGTTCCTTTTAAATCAAATAAAATCACGTGCTTGAATGGCATAAACGGGGCTGATGTGTTGATAAAAACACCAGAGAAAGAACTAAAAATACCTCTTATAAACTGCTTTAAATGCTAAGAGCTGTAAAAACATTGGGAATGAGAAAAGTGTGTGATAGTGCAGGCTTGTTGTTCTCTATCAGTTTTATACACTTCATGGGGGATTTATCGTTATAGCCTTCATGGGCAGTGTCACAAAATGGGCTGAAGAGCATTAAGAAATACTTCTTTAAAGAAAGCACGTGAATGAGCAGCCCAGTGGTGTTCTGTTTTATATGAAGGGATATTGCCTCTATTGAACCATATTTTCATCCATTGGAAGATTATATGAATTTATAGATCCCAGAGTGATAGGGTTCGCAAAATCATTTTGGTTTGCAAGTTACTGGTGTGATAGGTAGAGTTCAATGATCAACTGTCATCACTTAAGCTGCATATTAAACGGAGCACAGATAGATGCAAAATTGTGTGTTAACCCATCAGCAATAGCAAAGAAAAACAACAATTCTTAAAAATTTTATCAATACAATACAAACAGTTGAATATCATTCTGCTAAAATGGTGCAACAATGGCATAAATGTAGATGATTTTACAGACTATGTATTCTCAATGCTAGCAGAACAATAGTTTGATAGAGCAAGCTTTATTTCTGTTGTTAGACAAAGGAACTTTTGGAATAGAGATAATGTTCTTTCATAAAGATACGATGAGTTTTCTTGCAAAAAATATCACAAGACCACAGCTATGATGAAGATCTATAGATGTCTCAATTCATACAGGCATTTTACATTTTATAAGATTTATAAACCTATTTAACGATCTGAACAATTGTGAAAAAGAGAAACATAAAGTAATTTTTTCTATTCAAGTTTTGTAAAAATCCACGCGAATGACGATGCTGTAATGAAAATTTCTTATGGAAGGGGGAATAATATGCCCTCTTGGTGATCTTTTTGTGTTAAAAGATGTATGTGAGGTGCGATGGATCATTTTTATGTTTTGGAGAAGGATTGATGAGTTTTTTTCGTTGTATTGGCCGTTCTGCTTTATTTATGTTGGATCCAGAGCATGCACATCGTTTAGCGATTGTCGGATTGAAAAGTGGATTAAACGGTTGTCAAAAGGTTGTTGATAAACGATTATGTGTAACGATTGCAGGGCTTGAGTTTAAAAATTTTATTGGTCTTGCGGCGGGGTTTGATAAAAATGCCGAGGTTGTTGATGAAATTCTTCGTTTAGGATTTGGTTTTACTGAAATTGGGACAGTGACACCAAAGCCTCAGATTGGCAATCCTAAACCACGGCTTTTTCGTCTAAAAGAAGATGAAGCAATTATTAATAGAATGGGGTTTAATAATGACGGGCATCAAGTTGTTTACAACAGACTGCGGACATGTAAAAAAACGGGTATTGTAGGGATAAATATTGGAGCTAATAAGGATACGGTTAATAAGATTGACGATTATACTGTTGGCATTGCTCATTTTTATGATATTGCGGATTATTTTACGGTTAATATTTCTTCTCCCAATACGCCAGGTTTGCGCGATTTACAGGCTCGTGATAGTTTACGTCTTTTGTTGAATGCCATTTCAAAAGCACGAAAGGAGCAAGAGAAAAGACGTGGATTCTCGGTTCCCATTTTTTTAAAAATTGCTCCAGATTTATCAGAGAAAGAATTGGATGATATTGCTGAAGAAATAAAACTTTCTGATTTGGATGGACTTATTGTTTCCAATACGACTCTTTTACGCCAAGGTCTTAAAAATATTCATTTTAGCAATGAAGAAGGTGGGCTTTCTGGACGTCCACTTTTTGAGCGCTCTACAATTGTGCTTGCAAAAATGCGTCAAAAGCTAGGGAGGGAGATTGCAATTATCGGCGTTGGTGGTATAAAAGATGCTGAAACTGCTTTGGAAAAAGTAAAAGCTGGTGCAGATTTAATCCAATTATATAGTGGGATGATTTATGAAGGTCCAAATCTTGCCATAACGATTTTGAAAGAGATTTTACGGATGATGCAACAAGATGGTGTTGATAACATAAAAAGCTATCGTGATCATCGTCTTGAGCATTGGGCAAAATTTCCTTTGTAAAAGACATTTTTCTTCACAAAAAATTGCGAGATTTTTTTTTAGGGGCTTGCAAACTTTGTTGATCTTCCTTATGTCACGTAAGCAGAGAATAAATGTTTACAAAATCGTGAACAGTTATGATAGGTTTTCTTTTATGCGGTTGTAGCTCAGTTGGTTAGAGCGCTGGTTTGTGGCACCAGAGGTCGTAGGTTCAAATCCCACCAACCGTACCATTTTCCTTTGTACAACTATTCTCATTTTTCTTGCTTTATTTCTTCCTTTAAAAAACTGCGATTATCATTTTTTTGGGTGTACGAACGATAACAGAGTAAAGACTTTTCTCTTGTGTTTTTCTTTTTTGTACAAAAAAGCCAAAGCGTCTTAATGAGTAGAGATCTTGTCTAAAAAAGGTACTTTCTAGATTTATTGCTTTATTTTCAATGGAATAGAAAATTTCCGTCTTTAATTATGCAAAACAGCGTGCCAACTTAGAGGGCAAAATTATTACTCTTGCAAAGCAAGGCAAAAAAGCAAAATGATCAAAGTGTGGTAATGTGAACAGATCTAGCTAATTTGCGTAAGCGAAAAGAGATAAAATAAACACAAGAAACTTTAAAAAATAAAGAGAACAATTTATATGACACTTTTCATGAAAGTAAATTTGCAGAGGACACAGAAATAATAAGAAATAAATAGGATAAAAGGGATTGCGACGTACAAAAAAAATATTCATAGACATTTTCTACTAAGCGTAACGGAGAAGCGCAAAGATGAGTATAATAGCGGGTGAGCGTAAAATAGAGGGCATGAGTCAAAGCCCAGTTAATCCAGACATAGAAAAGTTAAAAGCAGCCTTTCCGCAATGTTTTGTTGAGGGAAAGCTGGATATAGATCAGTTATTAAATTTATGTGGCGAATATATTGATAATGATTTTGAGAAGTTCAAATTTGAATGGAAGGGTAAAGGCGCGAGTTTAAAGCTTGCGCAAAAGCCTTCATTTGCGACCTTGCGTCCGAAGCGCGAGGAGAGCGTGAACTTTGATCATACGCATAATCTTTATATTAAGGGCGATAATCTTGAAGTTTTAAAGCTTATTCAGCGGGCTTACTTTCAGCAAGTTAAGATGATTTACATTGATCCGCCCTATAATACGGGGAACGACTTTGTCTATGAAGATGATTTTAAGGACCCGCTAGCGCGCTATAAGGAAGTGACGCGCCAAACGACCAAATCGAACCCTGAGACAATGGGTCGTTTTCACACGGCGTGGCTCAATATGATTTATCCGCGCTTGCGTTTAGCACAGACGCTTTTGCGTGATGATGGGGTAATATTTATCTCGATTGACGACCATGAAGTACATAATTTGCGCAAAGTGTGTGATGAAGTCTTTGGCGAGGAAAATTTTGTTGCGCAATTGGTATGGGAACGCGCTTATGCGCCAAAAAATGATGCACGTTATGTGTCTAAAAGCCATGATTATATCTTGATGTATGCCAAATATATTAGCGCCTTTACTATTGGTCGCTTACCGCGCACAGCGGAGGCGAATAGTCGCTATAAAAATTCTGATAATGATCCAAGAGGAGTGTGGCAGTCAGATAATTTGACGGCTAAGCGCGTAACGGAAAAAGATATATACGAGATTATTACGCCTTCGGGTCGTAAAATCTTGCCGCCTGCTGGACGGAGCTGGGTCGTAAGCAAGGAAAAATTTAAAGAAATGCGGGCTGATAATCGTATTTGGTTTGGGCCTGATGGTAATAATACGCCACGGATTAAACGCTTTTTAAATGAACTCAAATTTGATGGCATGGCGGTGACGTCTCTCTTGTTTTATAAAGAGGTTGGTCACAGCCAAGAAGGTGTGCAAGAGGTCACTGCCCTTATGGAGCGGGCGGTATTTGATGGGCCAAAGCCTTTGCGGCTTTTGCAACGGCTGTTGACGATTGCCAATGTGCAAGAGAATGACATCATTTTCGATTTTTTCGCGGGCTCCAGTACAACAGCACATGCAGTGATGGCTTTAAATGCGCAAGATGGCGGCAATCGAAAATTCATCATGGTGCAATTGCCTGAGTTGTGTGATGGGAAGAGCGAAGCTTATAAGGCAGGTTATAAGAATATATGCGACATAGGAATTGAACGTATTCGCCGCGCTGGTGCACAAATCAAGCAAAAGCATGAAGCAGAACTCACACGCGCGCAGCCTCTAGACATCGGATTTCGCGTGCTAGAGCTCGATAGTTCCAACTTTCCCATATGGGATGATAGCCCAATTGATCCGAATGCATCTGATGTTAAAGAACAATTGCAAATCCGCTTTGATCATATTTTAAAAGGGATAAAGCCCGAACGCTCTCATCAAGATATTATCTTCGAGATCATGCTTAAATATGGTTGGCCACTGGATTTAAAAATTTATCCTTTACCAATCAATGGCAAAAATTTCTATTATATAGGCCAAAGCGAAGGGGATGTATTGGTGATTATAGCTATAGAGCCCCCCTTTGAACCCGAAGATGCGGAAGAAATGATAAAGCACTTACCTATAAAGATCATAGCGCTTGATGCGACCTTTGAAAGTGATGAATCGCTTATTAATTGCGACTTTATCTTTAAAGACAATGAAGTAAGTTTTGATAAAATTTAAGCTATAGAGAGACGATTGGGGCGACGATATGAAACTTAAGTTTAAACAACAAGAATTTCAAAATGATGCGGTTAAAAGCGTCACTGATTTATTTAAAGGCCAATCACAACAGGATTCTTCTTTTTCCTTGCGTTCAGAACAAGGACAATTAGCGTTAAATGAATTTGGTTATGGTAATCAATTATTTCTCTTGTAAAGCAAAATGATCAAAGTGTGATAATGCGAACAGATCTAGCAGACTTGCGTAAGCGAAAAGAGATAAAACAAGCACAAGAAACTTTAAAAAATAAAGAGAACAACTTATACGACACTTTGCATGAAAGTAAATTTGCAGAGGATACAGAAATAAATAGGATAAAAGGAATTGCGACGTACAAAAGAAATATTCATAGACATTTTCTACTAAGCGTAACGGAGAAGCGCAAAGATGAGTATAATAGCGGGTGAGCGTAAAATAGAGGGCATGAGTCAAAGCCCAGTTAATCCAGACATAGAAAAGTTAAAAGCAGCTTTTCCGCAATGTTTTGTTGAGGGAAAGCTGGATATAGATCAGTTATTAAATTTATGTGGCGAATATATTGATAATGATTTTGAGAAGTTCAAATTTGAATGGAAGGGTAAAGGCGCGAGTTTAAAGCTTGCGCAAAAGCCTTCATTTGCGACCTTGCGTCCGAAGCGCGAGGAGAGCGTGAACTTTGATCATACGCATAATCTTTATATTAAGGGCGATAATCTTGAAGTTTTAAAGCTTATTCAGCGGGCTTACTTTCAGCAAGTTAAGATGATTTACATTGATCCGCCCTATAATACGGGGAACGACTTTGTCTATGAAGATGATTTTAAGGACCCGCTAGCGCGCTATAAGGAAGTGACGCGCCAAACGACCAAATCGAACCCTGAGACAATGGGTCGTTTTCACACGGCGTGGCTCAATATGATTTATCCGCGCTTGCGTTTAGCACAGACGCTTTTGCGTGATGATGGGGTAATATTTATCTCGATTGACGACCATGAAGTGCATAATTTGCGCAAAGTGTGTGATGAAGTCTTTGGTGAGGAGAATTTTAGAAACGTTTTTATCCTGAAACGTTATGATAAAAATATCAATAGTCAATTCATTCAAGATGGATTGGTTAGCTTTAATACTGGTTTTGAGTATGTGCTTTGCTATGTTAAATCTAGCAAATTTAAATTTAACCCTGTGTATCGGGAAGCGAGTGAGCAACGGCAGGCTGCAGGATACTGGAAAGGTTTCTGGAATAATGCTGATCGTCCAACGATGCGTTATGATATTTTAGGCTTTACGCCAAATGAGGGGCAATGGAAATGGTCAAAAGAAAAAGCAGAGGAAGCGATTGCAAATTATGTTGATTACTTAGAAAATCATTCCTCTATTTCACTAGAAGAATACTGGAGAAAGACGGGTTTCACTAAAAAATTTATACGTAGAAACCCGTCTGGCAAGGGGAAAAATATGGGCGTTGAACATTGGATTCCGCCTACAGAAAATATTTTACGAAATACAAACTGGTTAGATCATTTTGCTTCTAAACCGTTAGAAGATTTTAAGGGGGCGTTCGATTTTCCGAAAAATCCAGAAGCGATAAAGGTTTTATTAGAAAGTAGTACAAGCGAGAACGACATAATCCTCGATTTTTTCGCGGGCTCCAGTACAACAGCACATGCAGTGATGGCTTTAAATGCGCAAGATGGTGGCAATCGAAAATTCATCATGGTGCAATTGCCTGAGTTGTGTGATGGGAAGAGCGAAGCTTATAAGGCAGGTTATAAGAATATATGCGACATAGGAATTGAACGTATTCGCCGCGCTGGTGCACAAATCAAGCAAAAGCATGAAGCAGGTTTACTCACACGCGCGCAGCCTCTAGACATCGGATTTCGCGTGCTAGAGCTCGATAGTTCCAACTTTCCCATATGGGATGATAGCCCAATTGATCCGAATGCATCTGATGTTAAAGAACAATTGCAAATCCGCTTTGATCATATTTTAAAAGGGATAAAGCCCGAACGCTCTCATCAAGATATTATCTTCGAGATCATGCTTAAATATGGTTGGCCACTGGATTTAAAAATTTATCCTTTACCAATCAATGGCAAAAATTTCTATTATATAGGCCAAAGCGAAGGGGATGTATTGGTGATTATAGTTATAGAGCCCCCCTTTGAACCCGAAGATGCGGAAGAAATGATAAAGCACTTACCTATAAAGATCATAGCGCTTGATGCGGCCTTTGAAAGTGATGAGTCGCTTATTAATTGCGACTTTATCTTTAAAGACAATGAAGTAAGTTTTGATAAAATTTAAACTATAAAGAGACAATTGGGTCGGCGATATGAAACTTAAGTTTAAACAACAAGAATTTCAAAATGATGCGGTTAAAAGCGTCACTGATTTATTTAAAGGTCACCCACAACGGGCTTCTTCTTTTTTCTTGCGTTCAGAACAAGGATAATTAGCGTTAAATGAATTTGGTTATGGTAATCAATTATTTCTCTTGTAAAGCAAAATGATCAAAGTGTGGTAATGTGAACAGATCTAGCTAATTTGCGTAAGCGAAAAGAGATAAAATAAACACAAGAAACTTTAAAAAATAAAGAGAACAATTTATATGACACTTTTCATGAAAGTAAATTTGCAGAGGACACAGAAATAATAAGAAATAAATAGGATAAAAGGGATTGCGACGTACAAAAAAAATATTCATAGACATTTTCTACTAAGCGTAACGGAGAAGCGCAAAGATGAGTATAATAGCGGGTGAGCGTAAAATAGAGGGCATGAGTCAAAGCCCAGTTAATCCAGACATAGAAAAGTTAAAAGCAGCTTTTCCGCAATGTTTTGTTGAGGGAAAGCTGGATATAGATCAGTTATTAAATTTATGTGGCGAATATATTGATAATGATTTTGAGAAGTTCAAATTTGAATGGAAGGGTAAAGGCGCGAGTTTAAAGCTTGCGCAAAAGCCTTCATTTGCGACCTTGCGTCCGAAGCGCGAGGAGAGCGTGAACTTTGATCATACGCATAATCTTTATATTAAGGGCGATAATCTTGAAGTTTTAAAGCTTATTCAGCGGGCTTACTTTCAGCAAGTTAAGATGATTTACATTGATCCGCCCTATAATACGGGGAACGACTTTGTCTATGAAGATGATTTTAAGGACCCGCTAGCGCGCTATAAGGAAGTGACGCGCCAAACGACCAAATCGAACCCTGAGACAATGGGTCGTTTTCACACGGCGTGGCTCAATATGATTTATCCGCGCTTGCGTTTGGCACAGACGCTTTTGCGTGATGATGGGGTAATATTTATCTCGATTGACGACCATGAAGTGCATAATTTGCGCAAAGTGTGCGACGAGGTGTTTGGCGAAGAGAATTTTGTTGTTCAAATTTGCCATAAGTCCCGCGCATCTATATCTAACGATAAGATAATATCGTCTAGTCACAATTTTATTTTAGTATATGCAAAAAACATAGCTACGCTTTTTTTTCAGCGACATAAGTTTGGTCTGCCTCCTATAACGGAAGGCTTTAACCAGAAAGACGCTACTGGTGAATACAAACTGATTCCTGTAGATGGGCCTGGTGGGGCTGCTAAGGGTAATCCGCATTATACGTTTGAGGGAATAACGGGTTATTGGCGTTATTCTCAAGAAACGATGCAAGAAAAATACGATCAAGGGTTAATTGTAAAAACGGCAAATGGTCTCCAACAAAAATATTATAAAGAAAAAGCATTACAATCGCGAAGAGTAGCTACGTCTTGGTGGGATGAAAAATTTTATACAGCGGAAGCAACAAAAGCTTTAAAAGCTTTATTAGGGGGAGCCTATTTTGATAGTCCGAAGCCGGTAGATTTATTAAAAAAAATGTTACTTCTTGCAATAGATCCTCAAAATAATGATATTATTCTCGACTTTTTCGCGGGCTCCAGTACAACAGCACATGCAGTGATGGCTTTAAACGCGCAAGATGGTGGCAATCGAAAATTCATCATGGTGCAATTGCCTGAGTTATGTGATGAGAAGAGTGAAGCTTATAAGGCTGGTTATAAGAATATATGCGACATAGGAATTGAACGTATTCGCCGTGCTGGTGCACAAATCAAGCAAAAACATGAAGCAGGTTTACTCACGCGCGCGCAGCCTCTAGATATCGGATTTCGCGTGCTAGAGCTCGATAGTTCCAACTTTCCCATATGGGATGATAGCCCAATTGATCCGAATGCATCTGATGTTAAAGAACAATTGCAAATGCGCTTTGATCGTATTTTAAAAGGAGTAAAGCCCGAACGCTCTCATCAAGATATTATCTTCGAGATCATTCTTAAATATGGTTGGCCACTGGATTTAAAAATTTATCCTTTATCAATCAATGACAAAAATTTCTATTATATAGGCCAAAGCGAAGGGGATGTCTTGGTGATTATAGCTATAGAGCCGCCCTTTGAACCCGAAGATGCGGAAGAAATGATAAAGTACTTACCTGTAAAGATCATAGCGCTTGATGCGGCCTTTGAAAGTGATGAGTCGCTTATTAATTGCGACTTTATCTTTAAAGACAATGAAGTAAGTTTTGATAAAATTTAAGCTATAGAGAGACGATTGGGGCGACGATATGAAACTTAAGTTTAAACAACAAGAATTTCAAAATGATGCGGTTAAAAGCGTCACTGATTTATTTAAAGGCCAATCACAACAGGATTCTTCTTTTTTCTTGCGTTCAGAACGAGGACAATTAGCGTTAAATGAATTTGGTTATGGTAATCAATTATTGATCAGTGATGAAAGCATATTAGCAAATTTACAAGAGGTACAACAGAACAATAAACTTTTGGCGAGTAAGACGCTAGAGAAAAAGCAGTTTTCTATTGAGATGGAAACAGGCACAGGCAAAACTTATGTCTATAGCAAGACGATTTTTGAGTTAAATCAACTCTATGGTTTTACCAAATTTATTATTGTCGTACCAAGTGTTGCTATTCGCGAAGGGGTATATAAATCACTGCAGGTAACGAGGGAGCATTTTCAAGCAGAGTTTGATAATTTGCCCTATCGTTATTTTATTTATAATTCAAAAGATCTTTCGCAAATTCGCCAATTTGCAAGCTCGATCAATATTGAAATTATGATCATCAATATTGATGCATTTAAAAAAGCAGAAAATATTATCAATCTTCCGCAGGATAGGCTGAATGGCGAAAGTGCTATGCGCTATATCCAAGATACAAATCCAATTGTGATTATAGATGAACCGCAATCGGTGGATAATACAGAAAAAGCCAAAGAGGCTATTGCGAGCCTTAATCCGCTTTGTATTTTCCGCTATAGTGCCACGCATAAAGATGAGATTAATCTTCTCTATCGTTTAACACCTGTTGATGCTTATCAAAAAGGGCTGGTGAAGCAAATTTGTGTCTCTTCTAACCAGATAGAGCAAGATTTTAATCGTCCCTATATTGCCTTGAAATCCGTATCACACAAACATGGCTTTAAGGCGCGTTTAGAGTTGGATATTGCGGGAAAGAATGGCACTGTTAGCCGTAAAACAGTTACAGTGAAGCAAGGTGATGATCTGTATCGCGTTACGGGGGAGCGTGAGCTTTATAAGGGCTATATTGTTTCGGGTATCAATTGCATGGCGGGGGATGAAGCCGTTGAATTTTCTGATACTGAAATCGTCAAATTTGGTCACGCACTTGGTGATGTGAATACAATAGAGCTTAAACGCGCGCAAATTTATCGCACTATAGAAACACATTTAGATAAGGAATTGCGGCTTGTACCTTTAGGGATCAAAGTTTTATCACTTTTTTTTATTGATGAGGTGGCTAAATATCGTAGCAATGATGAAGAGCCAGCGCTTTATGAGTGTATGTTTGAAGAATGTTATGAAGAGCTGTTGGCGAAAGAGAAATATGCTCCCTTGCGAACTAAGTTTGCGCAAAATGTCTCTAGCGTGCATGGCGGTTATTTCTCGCAAGACAAGAAGGGCGTGTATAAGGATACAAAGGGCGACAGCCAAGCCGATGATGACACTTATAACACGATTATGCGCGATAAGGAATGGTTGTTATCTTTTGCATGCCCTTTGCGTTTTATCTTTTCGCATTCGGCCTTGAGAGAAGGCTGGGATAATCCGAATGTATTTCAAGTGTGCATGTTGATTGAGCAAAAATCGAATTTTACTGCACGACAAAAGATTGGTCGCGGTTTGCGGCTTTGTGTAAATCAACAAGGTGAGCGGGTGGAAGATAAAGATATAAATGTGCTGCATGTCATGGTGAATGAAAGCTTTGCTGAGTTTGTGAGTACATTGCAAAAAGAATTAGAGGCGGATATTGGTTATAAACTTGGTACATTGCAGATGGAGCAATTGGTTGGCCGTTTTTATGAAGATGTAAAATATGTGGTTTCTAGGGTGGAGGCGCCGCAAGCAGAGAAGTTGGTTAAGGTGCTGGTTGAGAAAGAGCTGCTTGATGAGACGGGCATTGTAAAGGCAGATCAAGAGTCGATTAAGCGCGAACTTGAAACCATAGCAGCAGAGGAAGTTCCGCAAGAATTGCGTCAAGAAATTATGAAAAAAATTGAGACAGGTGCACCTATCAATGTTGAGACGCTGCAAGATCTGACTTATGTGACAGCTGTGACGGAAAAAAAGTTTCTGTCTTCGCAAGAGGCTGCTGATATATTGGTTGAGTTGCGTGAAAAGGCTTTGCTTACATCAGCAGGAAAAATCACAGAGACATTAAAAGCGCAATTGTCAGCTGGGACGCTGGATTTAAGTGAACATTTTAGTAAAGGGCAAGAGCGGGCTGTGATGCAGGCGCTAGAGGCGATCCAACCCATGCCGATTATTCGTAATGCTGCGCGCGAGGTGCGGGTTAAGCTTAAAAAGCAAACAGTGGCTTCGCCGGAGTTTTTGGCTTTGTGGGAGAAGATCAATAAAAAAACCACTTATCGTGCAAAGCTTGATCATACAGAATTTGTCGCCAAAGCAGTAGATGCAGTGAAAAAAATGGCGCCAGTTGCGTTCGCGCATTTGGTTTATCAGACAGCAAAGATAGAACTGGATAGTGTCGGTGTAGCCTATGAAGAGCAGTTATTAAAGCAGAGTGCGTTTGATTATGGCGCGTGTGCATTGCCGGACATTGTACATTATTTGACTTTAAAGCTGAAATTAACTGCAAAGACAATTATTGGTATTTTGATAAAGAGTGGTCGTGCGTATGAGTTTGTAAGAAATCCACAAGCTTTTTTAGAGCGCATAGAAGAAATACTCAATAAAACCCATGTTAATCTTACAATTGATGGCATTAAATATTTAAAGCTAGCTGGGCAAGAATATAGTGTTCAAGAGTTTTTTACCAGCGAAGAGCTTGTGGCGAATTTAGAGCGCACAGCTGTGGTAAGTGAGAAGAGTGTATATGACCATGTGGTTTATGAAAGCAGTGTGGAGAAAGAGTTTGCGCAAAGTTTAGATAATGACCCCGAAGTAAAATTATTTTTTAAATTACCAAGGAGCTTTAAAATTGCGACGCCCATAGGCTCTTATACGCCGGATTGGGCGGTTTTTTTAGAGCGTGATGGCGCGCAAAAGCTTTACTTTGTGCTGGAGACAAAAGGGGCGAGCAGCGAGTTTGATTTGCGTCTTAAAGAAATGCTGAAAATTAAATGCGGCAGAGCGCATTTTACTGCACTCCAAACGGGTGTGGAATTTAACATACAGCCGGTGACAAATTGGCGTGATTATAAGCGGGGGGTGGCGGTAGAGAGTGAGGACTGTGGTAGGAGTGGGCGGCACGAATGATGCTGTCTTTAGTCGCGTGTCACTAAGCCAATTTTGTGCTTTGCGAAATTCGCTAAGGATTTTGGACGCACTGTGTTTACCGCGTAATAAAACCTTATGAGTATCATGCAGAAGGTGTGCAGAAATGGGTGATTGCGTGTCTAGCTTCCCAATGTCGAGTCCTGCCACATAATGAGATAACTCTTTAACATCATCAGTCGCACTGATACTTTTTTCTTTATTTTCAAACAATAATAGGTCAGAGGGTGACGATTATGTCCTTTCTATCTGAGAAAAAAGTAGCACCGCTTGCGTACATGTACGAGTAAAAGTCAATCAACACTAGTCTTAGGTAAAAAAACGTCAATTATTTCTAATTCACCTAAAGGTTTCATGGCTTGCTCTCACGGCTTATATAAGGTCGTCTTTTCTAAAGGTGGATTGCGTGGCAAATCTATTGGGGTATAGGCTTTATGAATCTCTGAAACTAAGCTTTCTGCTATGTAGGTCATAAGGCGTGACTGCATATATGGTCGCATCTATAGCTGCGTTGTGTAGGCAGAGATCCTAAATTAGGAAAGGAGGGCTGTTTTTTTAATTACAAAGGAAGAATCCGGCGCGTAAGTGCAGCAAAATGTATTTTGAGGAGCAGTCAAAGGGGGAGGCATTTGATGACCAGCGGGTGACGGGTTAACTGGAGTATAAGTGGGCATTGTGAGGGCGGAGTTTTGGGTTAAGAATTGCGCTCCATACGCTATAAGCTTTCTGCATCTTCATAGAGGCGTTGAGATCATCGTCCAATGCAACGTAAAGAGCTGTTTTGCCTTTAGCGCTTGTTTGGCTGCTTCCATAGTGCCGCTGGCTCTATCAGCCATTATGGTGATACTTTCTTCGTCCAAAGAACAGATTAATCGATTGCGTAATAGGGTATGTGTGCTTTTTCTGACCGTGTCTTTTTTTTAAAAGCAGCTGTTATCTCGTGGCAGGGTTGGGTGTGTCTATATGATCAGCCTGCCAAAGAAATAGAAGCGTTATCGCGATAGCCACCAATAGTAGTCCAGCGATAAAGGTGGTAGCAAACTGCAATGATATAAAAGAACCAAGGACGCCGACCAAAAAGCTTCCGACCGGCATTCCAGCATAGCCTATTACCCGAAAAGCAGAATTAGCTCGCCCGAGAAGTCGCTTTGGTGTGAGACGCTGCCTGAAGGTGGTAACACCAATAAACCATAAGCTTGCTCCAATGCCAGCGATAAAGGTGACGCCCCATACGACGATAGCACTTTTTGAAAAGGCTGGAATCAGTAACAAGGCAACGGTTCCTAAACCGTCAGTGAGAACAGCTAGGCGCACCGGTGCATAGCGTATACGCGGCGCAAATAGGGCACCTGCCATTGTACCAAGCGCATAGGCTGCAAACATCACGCCATATTGGCTGCTATGGAGGCCCAGATACCGACTTTCGGTAACGAAGAAGATGAACGAGGTTAGGAATGCTCCAAATACCACCGATAGAAAGAATGTGAGTAATGTAAGGGAGGTAAGATGCCGATTTGAAAAAATGAAACGAAAGCCGGCAATGATATAACAGAAAGTGATGTTTTCTTTATTCAGTGCTAGCGATGTCGGAACAGCACGGCGAGAGGTAAAAATCAACGTGATAAAAAGCGCGATTAACAGGCCAAGAAATAGCAGTGTGCTATGCGCTAAAATGCTGCTTGTTATGATAGGGGCAAGAAAATAGGAGATCCCGAAATCTAAAAACAAGACAATTGAGTAGAAGGTCATCAATCGTTCCCCCTCCATGATAAGTGGTGGAATCGTCATGATATAAGCTTCGGCAGAAACGACGATGAACCCAGCAATGGTTGCATAGAAGAAAATTTGTTCGGCTGGAGCAATCTGTATCATAAGCAGTACGAACAGTACAATATGCAGTAGCATGAAGATGAGGAGAGCCGAGGTGGCAAGTTTTATCTTGTCGCAGCGATCAAGTAAAGTGCCTGCAAGGATGCCGAAAATTGGCCACGCTAATGAGAAGAGACCTTGCGCCCAACTGACTCCGACGACGCCATATCCAGATTGTCTTGCTAAGAGCGGGATGGCAGTGCGCAAAGCACCGCTGAGTAAGGCGAGCAGACTAACGGTTAGGCAAAAATAGCGCGTATTCTTATTGGCAAAAAGCGTGAACATTCTTTTCTCCTTAAGATGCCACACATCTTTCCACTGGTCCATCAAGTATGGCGGTTGTATTCAGCATGTTTGCGACATAGTCGTCCAACATATTCCTATCTGTCTGAGGTAGAAGGAAATACATGATGTATGATGTTGGAATACCATTGTCAACCACGCAGAGAGAGCTGGAGATCATTATCACTTTCTGCGATGAGACCAGCGCCTATGAGCTGTTGTAGGTTATTGTATATGAAAGAGGAGAGGGCGGTCCCGTCAATTCTTTCTTTTTGGGCATAGCCGTTATAAGGTCGTCGCATATACAAAGCTTTGGAGGCTTGTTGCTCCTCTGATACCCAATTGTAGTATACTTTAAGATTTTCCTTTACGTTGTATGTCGGTAATGTATTCGCTTTGACGAGGATTGGTTTGTGTGACGAGTGAGCCGCGAATCGACAGTGCTGACGCCTCGAAGCCAACTACAGAATCGTCATGATAACCATGCAAATATTGATGATAGCGGAAATAATGCGCTGAACTCGTTTGAGCTAGCGTTAGAGGAGTGTTATTGGCAATTTTGATAGAGGAATGCCCATTACACGGGGCATAGCGGCAGCTGCGTTTGGGATTAAGGATTGCTTACATTCCTATGTTTCTGACGCTTGCAGCCTGCCTTTTAACACAGCAACGTTTACTCATGTACTTGGTGGGTGTAATTTTGCATTTATCCAGCAAAGAGAACAAGCGCTTTCTGAAGTTAATTGGGGGTTAAAAGCTGATGACATCATATGCACCTCAAATTTTTACTATAGAAAAACCCCTAGCGATAGAATGATTGATGTGGTTCATCGTTTGGTAGGTTTCAGGTCAGCTCCTCTGCTTCAGTATTGGCGTGACTTTTTTGCTAATGCAGGTCTGGATCATAAAAAAAATCACGAATGAGCGTTTCGTTCTGATGATGAGAGGATCTTCGCAGATATATCATGGTAGAAAATGAGTTTACGTGCTAGCTTGAAGAAAATACGCGAAATGCATTGTATAAGCATTGCCTTACCATTCGTGAATCTCTTAACATTCAACGTGACGACCAAGGAGTTACAATACAGTTATGACGCAAAAAATAGTAGATCAAGCCATTATCATGGCAGCTAAGCACCTGCGCGAGCGCATGACTTATGCAGAGCAACCGTTTTTTATATTTGATATGGATTCGGCGTTAGCTAGGCTTGGAGAGCTGGAAGTGGCTTGCCGACAATATTTCCCGAATGCTATTATTGCTGTTTCACTAAAGTCCTGCTCGTTGGGTTTATTTCTGCGATTGGTTGCTGAACGTGGTCTGAGTGCAGAAATATGCTCAGGAGACGAACTTCAAGTGGTCTTAGACACTGGGTTTACAGGCGACAGGATTGTATTGGAGGGTCCTTATAAATCCACAAAAGATCTCGTTAGAGCTATCACAGAAAAGGTTCTGATTCATGTTGATAGCGCGCATGAACTAAAGTCTCTCATTAAGTTGGCTGTTGATACGGGGCAGCCAGTTTGTCTTGGTATACGTTTATCGCATTTTTACGAAGGTAGGCAACGCTCCCGCTTTGGAGTAACGATTGATGAATTCCAAAATGAAGTTGCTCCTTTGTTGTCTTCATGCAAAAATATTGATCTTAAAGGTTTTCAGCTTCATATTGAGTCGAATTTGGCTTCCCCAAAAAAGGTTATTGAAAATTTACGCGATTGGCTTCCGTTCCTTGTGAAAAATATGCCTAGCGGTGGGTATCTTGATGTGGGTAGCGGTTTTTCAGCAGATTCCTCCTCGTTAGATGCAAGCGCTATAACTATGAAGCCGCACGAGTTTTTTCAGGAAATTTTTAATGTTTTATCTGAGTATGATGCTTCGTTGCCCATAAAATGGAGATTGATTGTCGATCCTAGTCGATATCTTAGCGAGGACCATGGTTACCTCGTTGGAAGAGCCATGTGCATTAAAAACCGCGACCAAACTCAAATCATACAGACTAATCTTGGTATTAATGGGACTTCCTCTGTACGCAGATGGCACCATTCGCTCGTTTCGTTAGATGATACACAAACTGTTTCCGGTGAAACGGTTCAGATGCTTATGGGGGTTAATGGCTTTGAAAATGATTGTCTTTTTGCACAAGGTCGTTATGGTCTGAGAGAAGATCAATGGTTCATCATTCGCGGTTGCAGCGTCTATGATTTGCAAGCCGCAAACGAATGGACTCGTATAAAGCCACCTATATATGCTTTATATAAAGGTAACATCTTAACGGCTAGGCTCGCCGGAAATTCCTTGCCAGCAGGACGGGTTGATTTATTGCATGCCGAAAAGGTTATCAATGTAGATAAAAATATCCAACTCACGCCCGCTTGCTCCAAATATGCAGGAGAACTTTTTGAAATTCTAGAGCACAACAGGGATGAATTTAGGAAATATCTGGCATGGACAGATTATGTTACTACGGAATATGATGAGGCTGTTTTTCTTGATAAATGCCTTTTGGCACATCAGAAAAATGAGGAAAAAACTTATGTTATTCTGCATGATGGAGCCGCAGTGGGTATCCTCTCATTTAATAGTATTGATAGCGGTAACAAGACTGCTTATATCGGCTATTGGCTTGACGTAAGGGCACAGGGACAGGGAATTATTACGAAATCTATGAAAGCGTTGATACAGACATATGCAGAATCTGATAAAATAAAAAGATTTGTATTAAAATGTTCTGTGCATAACATGAGAAGTAATGCAGTAGCGCAACGATGTGGCTTTACGTTTGAAGGCAAGCTTAGAAAAGCAGAGCTTTTAAATGGTGTTTTTTATGATCAAAACATTTATAGTTTAATAGTGTAATATTTAAAAAGCATTTATTTGATATAAAATACGGTATTTTAATGCATAACATCTGCTATAAAAGTTTTTATTTATATATTAATTTGTATTAAAATTTTAAGTTACTTATTTATCAAATTGATAATTTGTAAATATATCGATGATTTTAAGCGCATGTAATTGTTCATTGCAGGCAAACCGGCACTTCTTAGTTGCTTTTAAATAAGCGAAGCGAGATTCAATTTTGAAATTGAAATGTATCACTTAGCTGTTGTCAAATATCGCTAAATTGGCATGGATTTAGAAAGGCTTTGCTTGTAGATAATATCGGGATTAGGTTCGATCTCCACGCTCTTTTATGGCTAGAGTGGGTGTAGGGAGTAAAGAGAGCGTTCGCACCAATGTCTTGTCTGCAGTACCATTTTTATTTGTACAACTATTTAAATTCTCATTTCTCTTGTTTTTTCTTTAAGAAACTTGTGCTTCTCGAACCCTTTTTGTGTATGAATGATAATAAAGCAAAGACCTTTCTCTGGTGTTTTTCTTTTTTTCTCTCAAAACAATTTCTCAAAAGAGTCCAATGATTTCAATGAGCAGAAATTTTATCTAAATAAGCCTTTGGTAAATTTATTATTTATTTTCAATAAGATAAAATTATCCCTTTTGGAGTTAGCAAACGTATTTTATGGGTAGCGCGTATATGTTGTCCAAGGGCATTTCGATAGAGATCGATTCTAATTT
Source organism: Bartonella massiliensis (assembly GCF_902150025.1). Lineage (GTDB taxonomy): Bacteria > Pseudomonadota > Alphaproteobacteria > Rhizobiales > Rhizobiaceae > Bartonella > Bartonella massiliensis. The sequence continues at coordinate 24,054 of NZ_CABFVS010000002.1, read as the reverse complement.
GTCATTAAATGACTATGCCTTAGTAACCCATAATGCTAGTCAACTAAAATTCGTTGGCTCTTTAGTGCAGGAAGAGCGAAAAATTTTTGCTGAATGCCTATATTCTGAAGTTGAACAACGCTGGGGATCACAACGAGCGCAACGAGCATATGATGAAATTTTACAGAATCCAGTAATCCAAACAGGACCTCATTATCGCTTGATGTTTGATAATGATTTTAGTTCTACAATGGCATTTTCGATTCGTGGACACGAACTTATGGGAAATGTCACCAATATAATGTTTACTTGTTCAACTGTAACTCTAGAAGAACAGGCTCGTTGTGGTCCAGCTTGGCTTCGAATAGATGATACATCCTATAGAATTTTTGAAATGCCTCGGCGACAATTGGCTAAGAAAAGTGTTAGCGAATACCAAGATGATATTGCTTTATCATCAGAAGTTCAATCTTGATTGTGTAGGCAGTTTCTGAAAGCAACGTTTCCAGAACATTTACTAAATACTAAAACAGCTATTGTAACGCACATTAATAATCTTAATGAATACGTATTCGAGCAATTTAGGCAAGGGGCATAATATTTCTACTATCACACTACGAAAACCATTTTTTGTCTTATACGCAATAGAATTATTGGAGCGGCCTAGTTTTATGCGACGTCTTATAGATGATGGACGATTAGCAAAACTGGTTGAATTGCTTAAACTAGAGTCACAAGGGCTATGGAAAAATTTCATTCCCACTGCCACAGATCTATTTTGGCTATCGGTTGAGGGACGTGTACGACCTCTCCAGTTAAAAGATGATGCTTTATATTCGGATCGTTTTGGAGTGCGTATTGATTTTGAAACTAATTCCATTGTACAAAATCTTCGAACAGGATGATTAGTCCCTAGTTTATTTTTTATATTTTAAAGTGGTTCTTTATTGCCAAGAATTCGTTTTTTAGGGGGAGCATATCAAGTCTTGTACCAAAAAGTTTTATTGAAAATACTGAAAATGGATGTGCAAGATGAACAAAGACTTGCTGAAGATATTTTACCAACGATTGTAACGGCTTGGGGGCATAGTGTTGTACAAAAAAACGCATGGCATAAAGTTGAAAAAACAATAAAAGCGCATTGCGCTTCTCTTTTAAGAGCCGGACATCTTCTCTTAAGCTTAATGCGTTCTTATGATGCATCCTTTACACAAGATTTGCGATGGAAAGACTTGACGGAAAAAATCAATACATTTTATTTAAAAGATCTAGGCTTAATATGCCCTTCAATAGGGAAGGGTATTTCACAATGTTTGTTGTGATGAAGCAATTACTCTCACTTGGCATTCCACTGGCTATTGGTTTTATATCTCAGATGATGATTTCCTTCACAGATGCGGCACTTGTGGCGCATTTAGGCGTTAAAGCCTTGAGTGGTACAATGTTGGCTCTAAGTATGTTTAGTTTTGTTATGTTGTTGGGATTAGGGATTATTACCGCGGTTGCACCAAAACTTGCGGAAAGCTTTCGCAAACAAGATAGAGATGCATTGAAGGCATGGTTTGATCAAGGAATATGGCTTTCCCTTTTGATTGGAATGATGAGTGCGATCATTTTATTCAACACTAAGAATATTTTGTGTCTTCTCGGCCAAGATGAGGCAATTGCTCATATAGCGCAGGAATATAATAGTGGCGCTGCTATAGGGGTGGTGTTTTTTTATCTTTATGTGAATAGTCGAGGATTACTTTCAGCGATTGGTCATCCAAAGCCCTTAACTTGGATTATGCTTACCGCTATCCTGATAAATTTTCTTATCTCTTGGCTGCTTATTTTTGGTATAGGTCCTGCAAACGGATTCGGTATCTTTGGTGCTGGAATTGCCAGTAGCTTGATCCGTATTTTGATTGTTATAGCAATAGCAATAATTCTGTCCCGCAATTCTACTTTTCGTTCCTTTCACTTTAATTATTTAAGACCAAAGTTAGAAATTTCACGAATCATAAAATTGCTGCTCGTAGGGCTTCCCATTGGTATCCGTATTCTTATTGCGGAGGGCTTTCCTTCTGTCATTGCCTTCATGATTACAGCTTTTGGGGTTGTAGCTTTGGCAGCGCATACGATTGGAATACGTCTTGATATGCTTATTTCTGTGGTAGCTTTGGGGATTTCCAGTGCAGCCGCGACCATAGCAGCGTGGTATCGAGCCGATGGAAATCATATGGCTCTAAAACAGTTGCGTATGAGTGTCACCGTTTTTGCTGTCGCTTATGTTTTGTTTTTATCAGGGTTTGTTTATTTCTCTTATGAATTTATTCTTACAACTATTTTTGATATTGCTGAGGAAAGCGTTATTGTTTTCTCTTGGGAGTTGTTTCCGTTTATTTTATTGTCTTTTGCTTTTGGCACTTTAGGAGCTATGCTCAATGGCGTACTTGTGGGTTTGCTTGATACGTTTTGGCCAACCATTGTTGTAACAATAAGCTATTGGGAGATAGGCTTATTTGGGGGCACAATCTTGGCACATTTTTTTGAATATGGCTTTATAGGCTATTGGCTTGGTATGATTGGTGCAAGCTTAATTGTTTCGCTCTTTAACTATATACGCGTGGGTTATTTAATAAAACACACTTCTTTATTTGGGGCGGAGTGAGTTTTATAAAAGCGCTGTAAGTACTCGCTATAAAGGCATAGAACCTCACTTTCCATAGAGTTCTGCTTACAACGAGGAGTAAGTTCGGTAAGTTTGAAGAGTTTAATTCCATAAAAAATGACGAGAAGAACATGCTTAATTTATACCCTACTGAGAAGCAATGTAAAGGGGTTATTGTTTTTATAACTAATGATAATCGCGGTGCTAAAGTTGCATGTATTTGTCAAAACAATCGCAGCTGCTGGCGGTGTTATTCTTGCAAGTCTTATTCATGGGGTTTGGAAAAATGCTCTTGATAATTTAGATGATGATGTTTTTGGGGTAAAGTTGTTGATCTTATTTCTCATGGCAATAGATCCTAAAATACGTACTACCACGTAAATATTTGCTACTACATGTATCTACACGTTCTATGCCCCCTCACTGCAATGTTAAGTTGCTTTAGCTAAAGATGATTTTGCATCTAAGGATGAAAGTTGTACATGAAGACTGCGCGGAAAATATGTATAGGCTTGTTGCAAGTATCTTGCTAATGGAATGTATAGATTTTTATACAATAAGGTAGGAGGATATGATCAAAAATGATAAGAAATACCATGATTTAGTTGTTGGTGGTACAGGAATATTGACTTCCTTCTGCTGGTCATGAGGACTGCACGACATGATTATCGCAGCGCATTTTCATGTAAGTTGATTGAGTCGCTGGCCTTATTATTGAAGTTGGTGTGTATTTTTCATGTTTTTGACTCTCATACAGATGATAAAATAACCGCTGAATATGTGCATCGTAATAAAATTGATTTTACATATGTAAAATGAAGTCATAAAAGGTGATCATATGGCTGGTGGTGGTCAACGAGAAAAGTTTTATGATCCATGTGATTTGTGAGAGCTGTATTGAGAAAGAGTTTGTGTAAAATCTCAATCATAACCCTGATGTAAGCTTATTTTTTAAATTGCGAAGGGGTTTTAATATTGCAACGATGATTAGCTCTTACATACCAGATTGGGCGGTGTTAGAGTGTGAGGGCGAACAAAAGCTTTATTTTGTGCTGGAGACAAAAGGCTCTACCAGAGAATATGATTTGCGTCTTAAAGAATTGATGAAGATCAAATGCGGCAAAGCCCATTTTGAAGCTTTAAAGACGGGCGTCGCCTATAATGAAAGCCCCGTGACCAACTGGCCCGCCTATAAGCGCAGGGTAGGGGGAGAGCTGAAGGCAGGCGTAAATGGCGCTAATGCCGCAACTATGCATGCATAAAACGCCACAATCGCCGCACAATAGGGGGAAGTTATAGAGAAGGGCTGGTGGCGGTGATGTATGCTGTTTTTAAAATAAATGTAAGCACTTAGCGGGTTGTTCTGTAAAATAAATTTCTATCTTTTTGCCGTGGCTCTCAGCCAGTACTGTTTCTACCACATTGGTAAAAGATTCACAGTTCTATTGAACGTGGTATATTTGTGATTTATAGAGAAAAAGTGAATATGGAATTTTATTTTATAAAATAGTAAATTGTGAAATAAATGTGTTGCGCTAATCTTAAAATGTTGTAGTCTATAGGTGTGGGTCGTGTATCAAACAAGGCGCGGGGAGAATTCCAGATGTATGATGCTTTTTTTTCTGAGAGAATAGCTTCTTTAAAAGCTAACGGAAACTATCGAACCTTTTATGATATTAATAGGCTTTGCGGGAGCTATCCAGATGCTAGGACCTCTAATGGTTTTGATAAAACGGTGAAGGTTTGGTGTAGTAATGATTATCTGGGTATGTCTCAGAATCAAGCTGTTTTGCAAAGTATGCATGATGCGATTAATCAATATGGTGCAGGAGCTGGCGGTTCGCGGAATATAGGTGGAAATTACGCTGTTTTGTGTGAGTTGGAGGCTAGTCTTGCACAGTGGCACGAAAAAACTGCGGCTCTAGTTTTTCCGACAGGCTATACATCGAATGATGCTACATTGCATGCTATTTTACAGTTATTGCCCGACTGTATCGTGTTTTCTGATGAGAAAAATCATGCTTCCTTAATTAATGGGATAAAGCGCTCTGGTGTAGAGAAAATGGTTTTTAAGCATAATGATGTTTTAGAACTTGAAAAAGCGCTAAAAAGAGTGCCTCTAGAGCGGCCAAAAGTTATAGTGTTTGAGTCTATATACTCTATGGATGGAGATGTAGGGCCTATCGTAGATATTGTTGAGTTGGCAAAAAAATATAATTGCTTGACGTTTTTGGATGAAGTGCATGCTGTCGGCATGTATGGTCCTAACGGTGCTGGTATGGCAGCAAAATTAGGTATCGCCGATCAGATCGATATCATTCAGTCGACTCTAGCCAAAGCTATCGGTGTTTTAGGTGGTTATATAGCTGGATCAACGGAAGCTGTTGATGCGGTGCGTTCATTTGCTCCAGGGTTTATTTTTACAACAGCGATGCCACCGTGTATTGCGGCAGGTTGTTTAACAAGTGTTGAGCATTTAAAAAAATCGCAAAGCGAAAGAAGGCAATTACATGAAAAAACGCAGCTGCTGAGGCAACAGTTGAAAATACGGAAAATTCCAGTGTTACAGGCAAGTCAAACACATATACTCCCTGTGATAATTGGTTCAGCAAAAAAATGTACTTTAGCTGCGCAAGAGTTATGCGATAAGTTTAATATTTATTTGCAGCCGATAAACGCTCCATCTGTTCCTGTGGGAACAGAGCGTTTTCGGGTTAATGTTACTCCTAACCATACGAGCGCTGATATAGAATATTTGGCAGAATCTCTAGAGCAGATATTTTATACCTATGATATAGCTTTTGCGGAGTGATGTATATGGCAGAGGAAGACTCTTTTTATATTAAGGCGGCTGAGCCTGCGCATATTGAGCGGTTGGTCGAGTTACGCTCTCTCTTATTAGATGTCGGGCAGGGGCTTTACGTGTCACAGTCTGCGGAGGAAGCAAAAATATGGAAAGACAGCTATCGTCACTGGTTACAGCAATATTTTCACAGTCGGGGTAGCCTTAAAAATTTAGTTGTGGCTCTTGGTTGTGGCTCTGCTGTGATAGGCTGCGTCACTGCAATTATTGATGACCGACCGCCGAGTATTGGGTGTCTAAACGGTAAAACAGGGTGGATTCAGTCGGTCGTTGTTGAGCCAAGTTGGCGAAAAAAAGGTGTGGCCTTTAAAATGCTGCAAGCGCAATTGGCTTGGTTAGCTGCTGCAGGCGTTCAAAGCGTGTTTTTGTCTTCTACAATATCTGCTCAGGATTTTTATAAAAAAAGTGGATGGAGTGATACTGGAGAACCCTTACTCTATAAAAGGCTAGGAGAATGATCGGATGAAGGTTTTGATAGTTGGAATGGGTTATGCGGGAAGACGCTATCTCCGTGCGTGGAAAAATGTAGCACAAAAGAAACAAATCCCTTTAGAAGTGGCCTACCATTCTAGATGTAATAAGAACAATGGTGTTAAGTATTATGATTGTTTAACCGATGCTTTAGCTGATTTTTGCCCAGATGTTTTGGTTGTCGCTGTTACTGATGGTCGGCATTATGAGATTATAGAACAGTTAACCGACTATAAAGGGTTTGTTATTTGTGAAAAACCTTTTGTTGGTCATGAGGATTCTCTCGTAGACGCTAGCGCTAAACTCGTACAGTGTTCAGGTTTTTGTTTAGATATGGTAGAGAGATATTCTGCCGTGAGCAGTCTTTTAAGAAACTATATCAGTGAGTATAATCTGGAGCCTATGCGCTGTACTTTTCATTGGGGCAATGATCGATTATGGGATGGTCGGCCTACAAGTGGTGTTTCCAGTGAAATAATTCACCCTATAGATCTTGTCCAATGGATTTGTAAACGGCGCTTGGTTCTCAATAAGGTAATAGCCGTAGAATCTGATTTTGCTGTTGGATCTACGCTTAAATTAGATAGTGCATTCATACTTGCTCAATTAGGCACGGAAGCAGTTTGCACGGGTTACAGCAGTTTTGTAAATGTAATTACAAAAAGAACATTAAGTTTTATATTTAGGGGCGGAGCAGGTGGTATCGTCTTCGCTCGTGTTATATATGATGATCCCGATTGGGATCACGATTATCTCAAAATTTGGGAAAAGGATAAGGAATACGCGCCATTATTAGAGGAGCGTATTGTTGGTTCGGCCGCAGGATCATCAGATCACCAGATTATGAAGCTTATGAGGCAAGTAGAAGATGTGATGGATTTTGTTCATAGTGGCAGAAAACCAGCTGTGGAGTTTGCTGATCTTACTGCCGCGATTGATTTGCAAATAATGTTAAATGATATGAATAGTCAACCAAGTTGTTGCACGTCTCCTACTTTTTTAGTGAACGGGCATAAAAGGGTTATTGATTATCATAATTCTTAAGCTAGAAGGTTCTCATGCTTAAAATTCTTTTTATTTCGCTGGCTATGTTTGCATTGGGTTTAGATGCTTATGTCGTTGCTGGTCTTCTTCCTCAAATTGCCGTCAGCTTTGATTTGAGTGAAGCGGCGGCCGGGCAAGCTGTCACGATTTTTACACTTTGTTATGCGCTTTCTGCTCCTTTTTTTACTTTGCTTTTTGCCATTAAAGAGGCAAGGAAAACTCTGCTTTATGCACTGCTTGTTTTTCTTGTCGCTAATGGTGTAAGCGCGTGTGCAACCAACTATACAATACTACTTTTTTCTCGTGCTATTGCTGGTTTAGGGGCTGGTTTGTTTTCGCCTATAGCTATGGTGGCCGCTACGCAGCTCGTCGCTGTTGAGAAAAAGGGACGCGCTTTAGGTTTGACTCTAGGGGGCATGAGTTGTGGAACGGTATTGGGCGTGCCACTTGGTTTATTGATTAGCGATTATTTTAGCTGGCATGCTAGTTTTGGGTTGGTGGTTTTGGTTTCAATGATAGCTTTTGCTGGGCTATGGTGGGGTGTGCCACGCCTCGTAATTGCTGCCCCAGCGTCTGTAAAAGAAAGAATAGCGGTCTTATCGGATAAAAGAATTTTTATTACAGTTCTTATTACTTTTCTGACAGCAATTGCGAGTTTAGGCGCCTACACTTACCTGAGTCCTATTATTACTAGCTCCGTATCCAATGTTGACATGGTTATTGCTTTTTGGGTTTGGGGCGTAGGTGGCGTCTTTGGGAGTTTTTCTATAGGTTATTTAATTGATAAAACAAAAGGTACGCCTTTACTATTATTAGCGCTTCTCTCACTCATGGCCATAGCGATTTTTTCTTTGTATTTTATGCAATATTTGCATAGTATTTTATTTTTACCATTGTTTATTTGGGGAATGACCGGATGGGCGTCTTTGGCGCCGCAACAGCATAGTTTGTTAGCGTATCAACCACAACATAGTAATGCTGCGTTAGCGCTTAATAGCTCCTGTAATTATCTTGGTAGTGCGGTGGGTGCCTTATTAGGTGGGCTGATTGGATCGTTTTTATCGTACAGCTACATACCTTTGTTCGCTACCTTTATTCTTATCGTAGCGCTTTTATTAAAGATTATGTTAATAAGGCGCCTAGAGACATGAGTTGTGGTGCTGTCAAGCGTGGCTTGTTGCTTAGTTGTATAGCTGATTAATCTAAGCGGCACTTGTGGGTGAGAAATAAGGCTCCGTACTTTTAATACCAAGGGATAGCCTAGCGATGCCGTAATTAGGTAAGGATATATTATACAGCGAGCCTCTTACGTTAATTTGAGCTGTGTTGGGGTAAAAGTCTTCTTTAGACAAAAGTGCGTTGCCCTTGCACATATTATTTATTCGGCGGGGCTTGGGAGGCCTTTAAAGTTAGCATTGATCTCAGCGCAGTTCACAGAAATTACGAAAAACATTAACACCTTTCTAAGTATTTGGCGCGATTTTTTCTTAAAATGTAGAACGTTCGAACCGATGTATCGCTTGCAGTACCATTTATCTTGTTACAACTCTCCTAATTCTTATTTAGTGCGATTTTTGCTGTGAACTTCAATGCTGTCTTCACCAGCTTGTTGAGTGAAAATAAGAAATTTAGCAGTGCTATTGCGGATAATTAATTTTTTAGGGAGCTGTTGATACTTTCTTAAAATGCGTCTTTTGCTGCTGAATGTTACGAGTTTTCTTTTGGCTGTCAAACCATATTGGCAAGAGGCTAGGAGAGATGATCACGCTCGTTTTCGCTGTTGTATATAAGAAGAAGGTTAGAACCAATATCTCGAGTGCAGTACCGCTTTTCCATTATGTTTGGTATAATCAGCAGCCTAAATGATGACAAGGTCAATTTTACCTTGATAGAAGTTATAGATTCTATAAAAATTAAGTTGATTAAGATTTTTTGTGTGACATTTATGCATGGGGTGGTACCATGAATTGCGAGGCTTGATTGTTTTTTTAGTTGGTGTGTTATGGCTGTAAAAAATGGTAAACAAATAAAAAACAAGGGATCTAAGCCTGTCGCTCGTTTCCTTAAAAATTTAAGGGGTGTGAGCAATTGGGAACAAGTTTTACAGTGGCTTGCTTTCCGTAAGGTAGAGGATATTGAATGTATTACGCCTGATCAAGCGGGAGTACCACGGGGTAAGATGATGCTTTCTAAAAAATTTACATCGGAAACGTCATTAGCACTGCCTTCAGCAGTTTTTATGGCAACAATTTCAGGAGATTATCCGGAAGATGGTCATGGCTTTGAATATCCAAAAACTGATGGCGATTTGCGTCTTGAGCCTGATTTATCGACGTTAAGCATTGTGCCATGGGAAGATGCTCCGACAGCACAGGTGATTTGTGATCTTGTATATCAAAATGGACAGATCGTCGATTATACTCCACGAAATGTTTTGCGAAAGGTCGTCAGCTTTTATACGCAAATGGATCTAAAGCCGGTTGTTTCACCAGAAATTGAGTTTTATTTAGTAGAGAAGAATCCTGATCCTGATTATCCTTTAGTTCCTCCCGTGGGGCGTTCTGGACGTTCAATTGGTGGAGGACAGGGCTATTCGATTGCCGGTGTGAATGAGTTTGATGAGTTCATTGATGATATTTATCATTTTTCGGACGCGCAAGGATTGGAGATTGATACGCTTATTCACGAGGAAGGGGCAGGCCAGTTTGAAATCAATTTACGTCATGGTGACCCAATTGAATTAGCAGATCAAGTTTTTATGTTCAAACGCACAATTCGTGAAGCAGCACTGAAACATAATATGTATGCAACTTTTATGGCTAAGCCCATTCAAGGGCAGCCAGGTTCTGCGATGCATATTCACCAATCAGTTGTTGATAAGAAGACAGGTATGAATATTTTTACGCAGGGCAATGGTGAAGAAAGCGCCTGTTTTCGCCATTTTATTGGTGGGTTGCAAAAACATATGCCAGGGGTTCTTGTGATGCTTGCGCCCTATGTCAATTCTTATCGACGTCTTATGCCGGATGTTTCAGCACCTGTTAATTTGCGATGGGGATATGATAACCGTACCACAGCATTTCGTGTTCCTCGCTCTGCTCCTCAAGCGCGACGTGTCGAGAATAGGCTTCCTTCGTCAGATGCTAATCCTTATTTAGCTCTTGCAGCTTCTCTAGCGTGTGGTCTTATCGGTTTACAGCAAAAAATTGAACCAGATGAGCCAACGACTAATAATGTGAATGCTGATAATATTGAATTACCACGTGGGCTTATCGAAGCTGTCAACTTATTTGAACGAGATACAGAAATACGTGCTATTCTAGGTGATGTGTTTGTCAGTACATATGCTGCAATCAAACGACAAGAGTTTGAAACTTTTATGGAAGTCATTAGTCCGTGGGAGCGCGAATATCTCTTGCTTAATGTTTAAATTTGATGACGATGATTGCTAATAATCCAATTTCTCCAGGTGTTTCTTGGTATGAAGATACTTTAGAAGAACGCCCCTCTTATCCTCCTTTTTGTGAAGATAGACAGACTGATGTGGTCATTATTGGAGGTGGATTGACAGGGCTTTCAGCTGCTTATCATTTAGCAAACGCTGGCGTGAGTGTTGTTTTATTTGAAGCATCACGTTTTGGAGATGGTGCTTCAGGGCGCAATGGTGGGCAATTGGGGACAGGACAACGGCAATGGGTCGAAACGTTAGAGAAAAAATATGGTTTTGAGCGCAGCAAAGCACTATTTGATTTAGCTGAAGAGGCTAAAAAAGATATTTTATCTTTATGCACGAGGACTGATTTTCAATGCGATTTTATGGCAGGACAACTTTCTGTAACCCATAAAAGGCGTGAGCTTCTCTCTTATCAACGGCATATTGAGGCGATGCAGCGTTATGGCTATCATGCGCTTACTTTTATGGATAGGGCTGAAACAGTAAGGCGCCTTGGATCGTCTTTTTATTGCGGAGGTATTTATGATGCGGATACCGGCCATATAAATCCCTTAAAATTGATTGTTGGGTTAGCAAAAAAAGCTCAAAATTCTGGCGCTAAGCTTTATGAGAAGACGCAAGTAACAAGCGTGAAGAGTAAGGGAGTTCATTGGAAAGTAATAACAGAAAAAGGCAGTATAACAGCAGAGCATGTTTTATTGGCAACAAACGGGTATAAACTTGGTTTAGAGCGTTTTGTTGAAAAAAACATTGTTTCTATTCGTTCTTATATTGGAGCAACGGAACCATTACCAAAGAACAGTTCAATTCTCAAAGGGGGTGAATCGGTTGATGATTCTCGTTTTATGGTTCGCTATTTTCGCAAAAGCATTGATAATCGTCTCTTATTTGGTGGTGTAGAAAGTTACAATAATAAGAATCCTATAAATTTGGATGAACGCATAAAACGGCAAATTGCTGAAATTTATCCTCAATTAAGTTCTATCAGTCTTAGTCATCGTTGGGGGGCAACGGTTGCCATTACAGTTGAGCGCATGCCCTATGTTCGACAACTTTTCTCAAGGATGACTTATTGTGGTGGTTATTCAGGGCATGGTGTTATGTTGGCTCCTTTCATGGGAAAATTATATGCAGAATGGTTAACTGGGCAACATGAACGTTTTGCTCGTTTTCAAGACTTAAAGATTTCATCTTTTCCCAGCGGAAGCATTTTACGTTATCCGCTTGTATTTTTAGCAATGCGTTGGTTTTCTTTATTGGATCGTTTTTAAAAGAAACATTGATTGAAATATAGAAAATTAATGGCTTATTTAGGTTCTGTCTTCTTTAATGATGGAAGCTTTTATAAATAGATTGCATATTGCATAATCTAATAGAAAAATAAATAAGTTCATGGTGCGTAAAACTACTCCAGTTTCTCCTTTTGATTGTATTGTTTTGGGTGGCAATGGTGATTTGGCCGCACGCAAACTTTTACCGGCTCTCTATCATTGTCAGTGTGTTGGGCAATTTAGTGAGCCAACACGTATTATTGGCGTTTCACGCACTTCCTTAAGTCGTGAAGAATATCAAAATTTTGTTCGTGCGTCTTTAGAAAAACATGTTCATCCAAAAGACCTCAATTCAACTGAACTCGATCATTTTCTTGCACGTTTAACTTACATTTCTGTTGATATTTCCTCAAACCGAGGGTGGAAGGATTTAGCACGGCTTTTGTCACAAGATTCAGCAGATATTCGCGCTTTTTATTTGGCTGTTGGTTCATCACTTTTTGCTGATATTGCGGTGAAATTGGGGAAAAGCAATTTGGTAACACCGCAAACACGGATAATCATTGAAAAACCTATTGGTTGTGATGCAAAAACAGCTGTTGCACTTAATGATGCATTTGCAAGTGTTTTTAATGAAGAGCAAATCTTTCGCATTGATCATTATCTTGGGAAGGAAACGGTTCAAAATTTAATGGCATTGCGATTTGTGAATACACTTTATGAACCGCTATGGAACTCCAACTATATTGATCATGTTCAGATAACGGTTGCTGAATCTTTAGGGTTAGAGGGGCGTACAGAATATTATGAAAATACCGGTGCTCTACGGGATATGGTTCAAAACCATATGTTACAATTGCTTTGTTTGGTTGCGATGGAAATACCATTTACCAACAGCGCTAATGCTGTACGTGATGAAAAACTGAAAGTTTTGCATTCTTTAACACCTCTTGATGTGCATAATGTAGGGTACCATACTGTGCGTGGGCAGTATGGTGCTGGTCTATCAAAAGGTATATCTGTAAAATCTTATCTTGATGATTTGGGAAAAAGTACCAGTGAGAGCGAAACATTTGTTGCGCTTAAGGTTAAGATTGATAACTGGCGTTGGGCTGATACACCTTTTTATTTACGAACAGGTAAGCGTATGTTTACCCGAATGTCTGAAATTGTTGTTGTTTTTAAACCTATTCCTCATAATATTTTTAATGTAGATTTAGATGAGATTTTTTCTAATCGGCTTGTTATTCGTCTCCAGCCGGATGAAGGTGTCAAACAATGGTTAATGATTAAGGATCCAAGTTATGGCGGTATGCGGTTTCGTCATATTCCATTAGACATGAGTTTTGCCTCTGCATTTTCTCAGCGTAATCCTGATGCTTATGAACGTTTATTGATGGATGTTATTCGTGGAGATCAAACACTCTTTATGCGTCGTGACGAAGTTGAAGCAGCTTGGCGTTGGATTGATCCAATTATTGAGGGGTGGGAAGCAATAAAACAGCCGGTTCACGGTTATAATGCTGGTTCATGGGGTCCCACAGCTTCGACGGTTTTAATGGAACGTGATGGACGTACCTGGAACAATTTAGTTTAGAGCAATAAGTTATGTATAAAATGAATATTGATCGTTTAAATTTTGAAACCCCTCAGATTTTAGCTTTGGCATTAGCAGATCGCGTAGCCGCAGAGCTTAGTGTGTCTGTTCTTGAGCGCAACAGAGCCATTTTAGCGGTATCTGGTGGCAAAACACCAGAATTGTTTTTTCATTATTTATCAAAAGCAGATATTGATTGGCAAAATATCATTATCACTTTAGTTGATGAACGTTTTGTCCCTCCCCACGATGAACGTTCAAATGAACATATGGTACGAAGTCATTTGTTACAAAATTTTGCTGCAAAAGCGCGTTTTGTAGGACTTTATCATAAAGCAATTACTGCTGAACTTGCTGCTTTTTCAGCCGCGAGCCGTATTAATACTTTGCCTAAACCCTTTGATGTTGTTGTTTTAGGCATGGGGGGTGATGGACATACGGCTTCTTTTTTTCCTGATGCTGATCGTTTAAAGCAAGCACTTGATCTTCGAACACAAGCCCTTGTTTTACCCCTTCATGCTAAGAGCGCTGTTGAACCAAGACTCTCACTAACTTTGCCTGTTATTATGCAATCTCGTTGTATTATTCTTCATTTCGAAGGTTGTGAAAAACGCGATTGTTTTGAAGAAGCTTGTCAAGAGGGATCTGAAATGGAAATGCCTATTCGAGCGATTTTGCGCAATTCTCCTCATCTTGTGCAGGTTTATTGGTCGCCTGCAGAAAATGAAATAAGTGAATCAGAATATGAGAAACAAGCTGAATAGAAACGCAATCTCTCTTTAATGAATGAGGGAAAACATTAATGAAAGGGGGGAAGTGAATATGGCACTTTCTAAGACAATTGCTACGGTTACACGAAGGATTTATGAACGCTCTCTACCAACACGAGAAATTTATTTAGATCGTATTGCAAAAGCACAAGCTCATCGCCCCAAACGGAGTTGTTTGGGATGTGCTAATCAGGCGCATGATTTTGCTGCTTGTGGTACAATAGATAAAGAGCGATTGAAGGGAAATATCGTTGGAAATATTGGCATTATTACCGCCTATAACGATATACTTTCAGCGCATCAACCTTTTGAAAAATTTCCGCATTTAATTAAAGAGACGGCGCGTATGGTTGGTGGTGTCGCACAGGTTGCAGGGGGTGTTCCTGCGATGTGCGATGGCGTTACGCAGGGAAATGCAGGGATGGAGCTTTCCCTTTTTTCGCGTGAAGTGATTGCAATGGCGACAGCGATAAGCTTATCACATGATGTCTTTGATGCTGCATTGTATCTTGGGGTGTGTGATAAAATCGTACCAGGTTTATTAATTGGTGCACTAATATTTGGTCACTTACCAGGGATTTTTATACCCGCAGGTCCTATGACAACGGGTCAAGGTAATGATGAAAAGGCAAAAATACGTCAACTTTATGCAGAAAATAAAATAGATCGCCAAACATTGCTGGAATCAGAATCCCGTTCTTATCATGGACCAGGGACATGTACGTTTTATGGAACTGCTAATTCAAATCAGATCATCCTAGAGATGATGGGGCTTCATATGCCAGGAAGCTCTTTCATTAATGCCAATACACCATTGCGTGATTCTTTAACCAAGGAAGCCACAAAGCGTGTACTTGAAATGACAGCTCTTGGTGATCATTATAAGCCGCTTGGTATGATCATTGATGAGCGTTCTTTTGTGAATGCCATTGTAGGATTAAATGCAACAGGAGGTTCTACCAATCATACGATTCATTTGATTGCTATAGCAGCAGCTTGTGGTATTCAATTAACATGGCATGATATTGCGGAAATTTCATGCCATGTACCTCTTTTAGCGCGAATTTATCCGAACGGTTTGGCTGATATCAATCATTTTCACGCAGCAGGGGGGATAGGATTTATTATTCGTGAGCTTATTGAGGCTGGGTTACTCCATGAAGATGTTTCTACAGTTTTTGGTAAAGATCTCAATGCTTATGCCATTGAAGCAAAGCTTTCTGCTGATGGCAGTGTGGTTCGTGAAGCGGCTCTTAAGGAAAGTGGTGATCATAAGGTGTTAGCAGGGTGGAGAAAACCATTTCAGCCTGATGGAGGTCTTCGTGTTTTAGTGGGAGATTTAGGAACAGCTATTATAAAAGTTTCATCTGTTAAACCAGAATATTGGCAGATTAAAGCACCAGTTCTTGTTTTTAATGATCAAGAGGAACTACAAAAATCTTTTAAATCTGGAGCGTTACATGATAAAGATTTTATCGCTGTTATTCGCTACCAAGGACCAAAAGCCAATGGGATGCCAGAGCTTCATAAGTTAACGACCATTTTAGGTGTTTTACAAGATCGCGGTCAAAGGATAGCGCTGATAACGGATGGTCGTATGTCAGGCGCATCAGGAAAAATCCCTGCAGCAATCCATGTGACACCAGAGGCTATGGATAATGGTCCCATTGCGCGTTTGCGGGATGGTGATATTGTTTTCCTTGATGCGCGTGAGGGTCAATTAACGCTCTTGGAAGATTTAGAAAAATTTAATGCACGCACAATCACGCCACCGGATCTTTCAAAAAATGAACAGGGTATTGGACGCGAACTCTTTCGTGTTTTTCGCCAATCCGTTAATCGTGCAGATCAAGGAGCATCCGTTTTCATGACATGAGGAATGTAAAAAAAATAAGCAGACTCATGTATAATCTCTGAAACCGGCAGACAGCTTAATTTAGGGAGACTATGAAGTTTTAAGGGTAGAAATCATTTCCTATCTTTACCATTATTCTTAAGTTCAGTTTTATGATTTTCAAAAGTCTCTCAAGCAATATCTTTTAAATAATGAAGATTGCTTTACGCTTTTGTTTATTGTGTGTCTAATGGGATCACGCCCTTCACGAAGAATAGAATGCCACCCAGTTGTCAATTCACGCGCTTGTTTTAAAGAAACATCTCTTAAAGCATCCAAGCTCATTTCGCGACGGTGTCCTTGGATAGTATAAAGATAAAGAATGGTATAACGATAAATCCATTGAGCACTGCCATCTTTACGTTTGTGAAGAAGAAAACCAGTAGCATCACACTATTTGCCGGCGCCCAATGTTGCGGACCAACCCTTGGGCTTGTAAGACGGTTCATAAGAACCATTTTTAGTCTTTTCTTATACAGTTTTTACCTACACACCAACCCTGCTTTTGATGCGTAAGCAAGCGATTTTGATTGATGCAACATGAGAGAGATTTGAAATGAGAGAATCTTACATTATTCGAGTTTTTAGTTTAATATGAATAACGATAAATTATCTTTATAAATCAATGTGCTGTATGTGCAATGAAACTATATACAATGAATTGTTACAATTCCTAGAATTGCGGTATAGGCAGATTGTGTGATCGTGCGGCGGCCTTGAGTGTATTAACCATCAGCATGGCAATTGTCATGGGGCCAACGCCTCCTGGAACCGGGGTGATTGCCGCAGCTTTTTCTTTGACGTTTTCAAAATCAACATCTCCAACAAGGCGTGTTTTTCCTACACCTTTTTCTGGTGCAGCAACGCGGTTAATACCAACATCAATAACAATTGCACCATTTTTTACCCAGTCTTTTTTTATCATTTGAGGACGGCCTACAGCAGCGATGAGAATATCAGCGCTGCGACACACATCATCAAGATCGCGAGTCCGACTATGGGCAATTGTCACGGTGGCATTCGCTGCTGTTAAAAGGGCAGCCATAGGTTTTCCAACAATATTAGAGCGTCCAACAACGACAGCATCAAGCCCAGATAAATCTCGTCCACAGTGTTGTTCAATCATCATCATAGCACCTGCTGGTGTACAGGGAATAATAGCATCTTCAAGTGCATTTGCTGCAAGTTTTCCTATATTGATATAATGAAAACCATCAACATCTTTTTGGAAAGCGACGGCTTGTGTTACGCGGTTTGCATTAATATGGGATGGGAGAGGGAGCTGTACCAAAATACCATGAATTTTAGGATCAGAATTTAATGTTGTAATAAGTTGAAGGAGGTCTTTTTCTTGCGTTTGTTTGGAAATAACATGTTTGATGGAAAGAAATCCACATTCTTCGGCTTTTTTATTTTTTGAGGCGACATAGACTTGACTTGCTGGATCATCCCCAACAATAATAACAGCAATACCAGGTTGTATATTATAGTTATTACGGAGTTTTGCTGTTTCAGCCTTGACTTTCACAATAATCTCTTCAGCAAGTTTTTTTCCGTCGATAATATTATTCATGAGAGAGATCCTTTCGGTAAGGCTGTTTGTTTTTTTGTAAAGCATTTTCTAATCATAGGATAGAGTTTAATAGCAATATTCATGTGAGAATAGTAAGAATGGCTTGATAATGTTGTGGATTTATAGTTTTAGAAGACTTTTAAATAATTGCTTTATAAAGAAGCGGCAATATTGCTGTTTGAATAAACTTTGGATAAAGAACAAAAATAATTAAGATATAAAATTGGATATAGTGAATTATAAGGTTATCACAAAACTTTTAATGATCATTTAAGTTTATCTTTAATCGGTTATAGGGGGGATAAGTATAGAGGAATATTGTGCGCATCAGAATAATAAAATTTTTGAGCGGAATTTTTATTACAATTCTTTTTTTATTTGGAGTGGGGATTTTCGTTTTACCTTATCTTGTTTCTACGGATGCGATTCGTATTCGTTTAGCGCAAGAGCTGAGTGCATGGACAGGTTATAATGTGCAATTGCGTGATCCACCACGGTTAAATCTTTTCCCTTATCCTAAAGCATTTCTCTCTGGCGTTACTTTAATATCAAAAATAGGTGATGTTGCGCCATTAATGGAAGCTGAATCAATAGAAGTTGATCTTTCTGTTGTTGATCTTCTTTTGGGGCATATTTCTTTTTCAGAGACGCGGATTGTGCGTCCTCAATTTGTTATGGAAAAGCCCATTAAAACAATGGCAGATTTTTTTGATCGTTTTTCTCGCTCACAAGGTTCCTTAGGATTAGCCATACGCAAGACGCGTGAAATATTAAAACATAATCCTGAACATCCAGAGATAGAGCACCTTTTAAAACAACCTTTTGGGCGGGTTATTATTGAAAATGGCGCGCTTGTGTATCACGACAGTTTTTCGGGAGTAGCAGAAAAAATAACAGGATTAAATGCAACTTTAGATTGGCCAGAATCGACAAAGGAA
This sequence comes from Bartonella massiliensis, assembly GCF_902150025.1. Taxonomy (GTDB): domain Bacteria; phylum Pseudomonadota; class Alphaproteobacteria; order Rhizobiales; family Rhizobiaceae; genus Bartonella; species Bartonella massiliensis. Next base: position 5,547 of record NZ_CABFVS010000002.1, on the reverse strand, counting down.
GTGCGATTGCGCGCAGATGCTCGTTGGCGTGGAGAATTTACAAAATTATCAATTGATGCTTCTCAAGCATTGCTGCTCCTTGCAGGAGGCAAAAGCCAGATTAGAGCAAGTCTTAATTCTATACGTGGGGGAATAACTTTTACGGGGCAGGCTCGGTTATCTGAATATTATATTTTTGATGGCAAAGTATCAATGCGTTCTCCAGGATGGAATCAGACACTCTCTTGGATTGGTGGAAGTCCGTTTTGGGGACATAAATTAAAAATACCCATCGTATGGGAATCTCATTTTCTAGCGCAACCAATGCATATCCAAATGAGCAATGTTACATTTACGATGGGGAAAGCCAATGCACGAGGCGCTTTAAAACTTGATTTTCAAGATTATGTACCAAATGTTATGGGTTCTTTAGCCTTTGATAACCTAGATCTTAGCTCTTGGAGTTCAATGTTTTTTTCGGTTAAAAAGAAAAATTCATTCTTTGATATAGCGCTTTTTGATCGTATCGGGGTCGATATACGACTTTCTGCACCACAAGGCAAAATAGGAAGTATTTTACTCACAAATTTAGCTGCTGCAGTACAAATAAAAGATGGGCATGGTATTTTTGATCTTGGACATGCGAATATTTTTGGTGGATCCGTTCAAAGTAATATTGAAGTTACGTCAGCTGGACAGAAAGTACGTATAGGAGGAAATATTTCCGGAGCTTCTATCAATACGCAGGAAGCTTTAGAAACCTTAGGATTTATTCCATTTGTACAAAGCCAAACGAATTTTACCGCAACAATACAAACACTTGCGGGTTCTTGGATGGAAGTTTTTACAAACATGCAAGGTGAACTAACACTGAAGATGCTTTCTGGTCGGCTCTTAGGATATGATTTGAATGAATTACAAACAGAACTTTCAAACAAAAACCAATTTCTTTTAGCGAATAATGATTCTCTTTCCACAAGGTTTGATCACTGGGATATTCAGACAAGCTTTTCAGAAGGTACGATAAAGGTAACAGAGTCATTAATGCGTACAGCGGACTTGAGTTTATCCATTCAGGGAACTGTTGAAACTGCTATTTCTCAAGGGGCGCAGAATGAATTGATATTACAGGCACAATTACGCAAAAATCATCGATCAGAAACTTTATGTAAAGATGTCCAATGTCTCGTTAACAGCCTTGCATGGCCTTTTACATTCTCTCTAAGCTCTAAAGGACAAAGTCGTGGTCATTTTTTGATTACAAAAGATATTGATGAAGATTAAGCTTTTTTCCCATCTGTATAACATGGTGTCTGATAATGATAATTCATTTCTTTGCGATTTAAAATTGTTTTTGAATTTTAAATTTAAATTAGAGATCCAATATTGCAAGATTCTCTCATTTTAAATCCGTTCGTGATGAAACCAAAAACTTTCCTCTCCGTCATAAGTACAGTTGTTATATAGATAAACAATTGAAGAGAAGAATAAAGCCGCCTCTCTCGGAAATTTTTCAAGTACAAGAGATTTATAATATGGGCGCAAATCTTATAAAAGTTTTCTAAAAAGCATTTTATTGCACTAAATTTTCAAAGGCATATCGGTCGATGCTTATTGAATCTGAGAAGAAATACCATAGCCATCTTCGGTAACTGTATGCTTTCCATCAGCTCCAACAGAACCAATTCCCACCGTAATCAAAATAAAGGCTAAGAGAGTTGTAATCGTAATAATGGTAGCTTTTTTAGCAGACATATCTTTCCTCCACTGATGCATCAATGACTGAATACAAAGATGAATGGTGTATTATTTAAACTTTTTATGAAAGCAGAATCACTTAAACGATCTATTAGTTCCTATTATTATCTCATAAAGTTAAAAAAACTCTATAATTCTTTAATATATTATAGTGCTATAGATATAATTTTTTCTTTTTGTTATATATTTTTCTTTATTTCTTGATGGTGAAGTGAGCATTGGCAAGATTTTATGCGCATAAATTATAAACTTAAAAGGTTATTTATTCGGCAGACATTGGCTTTGAATGAAGAAATAAAGATAGAGGGGCCCCAAGCTTCTTATCTTGTGCATGTTTTGCGGATGAAAGAAGGAGCGGAAATTTTACTTTTTAATGGACAGGATGGTGAGTGGCTTGCTAAACTTATCATGGTTAAGAAAAAATTTGTTTTGGTTCAGCTTATTCATCAAGAAAGATTACAACCAACGCATTCCAATCTGATTTATTGTTTTGCTCCACTCAAAAACGCGCGGTTGGATTATATGGTGCAGAAAGCTGTTGAAATGGGGGTATCGATTTTGCAGCCTGTTATAACGCATCATACGCAGGTTACGCGTATCAATATGGCGCGTATAGAAGCCAATATTATTGAAGCTTCTGAACAATGTGGCATTTTATCTCTCCCTGAATGCGTATCGGCTCTATCATTAGCTAAGCTTTTAGCATGTTGGGATGAGACACAGCCTTTATTCTTTTGTGATGAAGAGCATCAATCGCATAATCCATTAGCTTCTTTTAAAAAGCATGACGTTATAACGCCTGGTGTTCTTATTGGACCGGAAGGGGGATTTAGTGAAGAAGAGCGGAATCTTTTAAAAAAACATTCTTTTGTTGTTCCAATATCATTAGGTCCACGTATTTTACGCGCTGATACTGCTGCTGTTGCGGCTTTGGCTCTTCTTAATGCTACTGTGGGGGATTGGGCAATGGATTGAGAAATCTGTAAAATCATTCTAAACAATTCATTTAAGATGATGATACCAATGATAGGATACGATAAGTTATGGCGCTTGATATAACAGATGAAAGTGAAGTTTATAACTTAGATTCCTTGGTTAGCTATTTCCAAGGGGGGTATAAGGCAGAAGATGATTGGCGTATTGGTACAGAACATGAAAAATTTCCGTTTTATAAAAAAGGTTTTCTTCCTGTTCCTTATGAAGGTGAGAGGGGAATCCGAGCACTTTTAGAGGGGATGAAAAGTGCTTTAGGATGGAAGGCTATTTTAGATGAAGAGAATATTATTGGGCTCGTAGGATCCGTTGATCAGGGAGCTATTTCTTTGGAACCAGGCGGACAGTTTGAATTATCTGGTGCTCCCCTAAAATCAGTAGGCCATACCTATCAGGAGTTGATGAAGCATTTATCTCTTCTCAAGAAAATTGCAGAACCATTGGGTATTGGTTTTTTGGGGCTGGGGGCTAACCCAAAGTGGACGTTAGCTGAAACACCGAAAATGCCTAAATCACGCTATCAGATTATGACGGATTATATGCCGAAAGTCGGACATAATGGTCTTAATATGATGTATCGCACATCAACAGTTCAGGTTAATCTTGATTTTTCATCTGAAAGTGATATGCGGCGAAAAATGCAAGTATCCATGAAATTACAGTCCATTGCGACTGCATTATTTGCAAGTTCACCTTTTACAGAAGGACGTCCAAATGGCTTTTTATCATGGCGTTCCGAAATTTGGCGTGATACGGATAATCAGAGGACAGGCGTTCTTCCCTTTATATTTTCTGAACATTTTGGTTTTGCTGATTACGTCGAATGGGCGCTTGATGTTCCCATGTATTTTGTTTTACGCGATGGCCGCTATTATGATTGTACACATATAACATTTCGTCAGTTTATGAATGGAGCATTAAAAGGACAAGTTGCAAATTCAATTCCAAACATGGGAGATTGGATTAATCACTTATCAACGTTATTTCCTGAAGTCCGCTTAAAAAGATTTTTAGAAATGAGAGGCGCTGATTGTGGGTCTTGGAAGCGTATCTGTGCATTGTCGGCTTTTTGGGTTGGGCTTCTTTATGATAGAGAAGCGCTGAACGAGGCTGAGGCTTTGACAAAAGATTGGTGTTTTGAAGAAGTTTTAGAAATGCGCCAACGCGTTCCTAAAGAAGGGTTAAGAACGCCTTTTCGTCAAACCACTATTCTAGAGTTAGCACGTCAAGCTCTTGCTATTGCGCGCAAGGGCTTAAAAAATCGCAAACAATATGATGCGAATGGTTTTGATGAAACAAAATTTCTTAATCCTTTAGAAGAGGTTGTTACAACGGGGAAAACCGATGCTGAAAAGTTATTGTCCCATTACCATTCTATTTGGAATGAGTCTGTAGAACCTGTATTTGTAGAATGTGCTTATTAAATTTGAGGCAAAGACACTTTTGAAAATGTATATTACTATGGTGGCTTATTCATCAACTTGTCTTAAAGAGCATATTCATCTTTGCTGCCAACAGTTCTGATAAAGGATAAAATACAAAGATTTTTTGAGGTCACTGTTATCTTTATGTTCAGATCAGTACGATCATGATATTTATATTATCTTTATGTTATATATTTGTGCTAAAGATGATTTGATCTATTGAGCTTTTTATCAAGAAATTTTGATTGGCTTGGTTTATTCATTCTTATGAATAGTGCAGAAAATAATTTTATTTACTGTTAAAATAGTAAATTATTATAAATCAATATGCTATGATTACATAAAAGAGCATTTTATTATACAAAATTATGATATCAATCTTTCAGTAAGCTAAAAAGATAATAGAAAAAATACCAATAGATCTATATGTGTGTAACTCAAATTCATTTTTTAGTGAATGCGGATAAAGTAAATGTTTTCAATAATGTAAAAAAAGCTATCGCATAAATTTCTAAAGGATTCGATATAGAGTAATAAAAAGATCATTTTTAGAGAGGCAGGCGAAATTGTCATCTCTTCATAGAGAGAAGAAATAATGATTTTTTTGCAAAGGGCTAGTGTGAGATTTACATTAAAATACGATTATTCTTGATAAAAATGCAAGAGATAAGGAGGTTGAATTTGCAAAGAATGGGTGTTTGGATATGCATAAAAATTCAAAAAAGCACAACATATCTATAGTAATAGAATCTTTATCAGTACGAGTGCGACTTATGATCTGTGATCAATGATTTCCATATATTGTAAATTGATTATAAAACCGTTTTTAATGCTTTAAACTGTATTTTTCATAAAAGTTATAAAAATTCTTTCATTTTCATCATATATCATCAGTGTTTTCCATTTTCTTCATTACCTAGAAATTTGTAACAGCCTATAGAAAGAACTATGACTATTTTTGCAATAAAAGCAAAGTTAGAAGCAAAAAAATAATGGCGGTTGCTCAATCATTAAAGATTTTAAGATATCCAACATATACGATATTCAGATAAAAAGTAAATTGCATTTCTATGCACGAGAAAAATAGCACTGAATCTCCGCAAAAATAAAGGATAAAAAACCGATTATTGCTATAATAAAAGATACTATCCTTATTCCTGTAAAGATTATAGTTATTACTAATTCAAAAATATATAGACATATATTTATAATTTTTTACTTTTTTTGAGATCTTTTTCTTTGTATCAATTATTTTCTAATACTTTGTTATTATTTTCAAAATTTTCATAATAGAATTGATCATAAGAAGCTCTTTATTTGAGGATTTTTAAGGGTTTCATAAGCTTCATATATTTCTTTAAATTTTTTTTCTGCGTCTCTATTTCCTAAATTG
>NZ_CABFVS010000001.1 GCF_902150025.1 Bartonella massiliensis | reverse complement strand
CGTCTCTATTTCCTAAATTGCGATCAGGATGGTATTGCATGGCTAATTTACGAAAAGCAGTTTTTAGCTGTTTATCATTACATGTACAGTTTACACCAAAATAATCAATTTTTATTATATTACATCATTATGGATTTTTAATACTTGAACCGTTATTAAAAAAAGATAATTTCATGTGTTTAAAGAAGAGACTATGCTGAAAAAATATTTTTAATAAAGCAATTTCTTGAAATTATATTTTCAATATGAATGTTTCTTTATTATTATCAGAAAGTGCATTTTATTCTTTTTTATTGTGCAATATATGTTATTCTGTTTTTACAGGAATGAAGTCTTTTGATATATGGAATAGAATATAAAACTTTAGTCTTTGTCATGGTAGGCAACAAACGCTTTTTTAGCTAAACATATAGAGTGCGCTTTTTAATTTTGGAGCTGTTGCCATTTTTAATTGACAATATATTGATTTACAATGATAATCTACCGTTGTTTATATTAAAATGGTCTCAAATACTGTAGGGCTCTCTCATTTCAAATCTGTTGATACTGAAGCAATTCAAAGTCATTTATTTACGCGACATAAGAAGGGGATGTATGGATAAAAGTTACTAAAGAATAGAATAAAAAATGACTTTTATGAATTTTTTCAAATGCAAGATTTATCGCAATATTTTAAATTAGAAAAATCGTATGATGGCACACTGCCATGCACCTTCATAAGGATGAAAATAATACTATTCAATGTTATTATATCCTTTACAAGTGTTGTCATAAAATGGGATAAACAAACATTGAGAGATGGCCATTATCCTGTATTTATTATTTTGTCACAAAACAACAAAGCACTTACGAAAAAATATATCGTATGGGAATGTTTTTAAAATATCTAATGATAGAGTTTAATTTGTTGTGTCATTAAATATATTCTAAAACAAATCCTTATCCTATTCTGTAGATATGAAAGGTTCTGTCTTATGCTTAAACATTTTTATATATTCTTTTGCTATTTCAGCTTTTTCGCGATATTCTGCAATTCTATCGTTTTTATTGAGGTATGACGGATAAAGTTCGTCGTACTCACTCGACCGTTCACTTTTGTGTATCCAAGTGACACTAATACAGCAAACAAAAGTATCAATAGAGAAGATAAAACAATAAATGTTATGGTACGTTTCATGAATGATTTAACTTTCTTACTTCAGTAAATAGACCAATATTGAATACGGCTATTATGGTGGTTGATATCACTTAATTTGGTTATTTCGATAAGATATATGATATTTTTGTTGCTATTGTGTTTCCGGTTGTTTTAAGTGATGTTATGCCTTATTGGTTGTATTTTCTGCAATAACTTTTGTGGTTTTCAAAGCCTTCATATATGCGATGTCTTTTGTTATTAAGAAGGTATATTTTTATGCCTATAAAAAGAATTTCGAAAAATCAAAAAGCTTTCCCCAAAAGCTTCCATTGCGAGCAAAGAAAGAATGTATAAAAGATATTTTTAATAAAATAATTGTATTTGGAGTGGAGATCAAAGTGATTGAAAATGTCGTCCATAAAATTGGTAAAAAGAGCTTTTGATGGTGTATTTTCCAGAAAATTCATGAAGGTTCGTTTGTTAATTAATCAATTGTTTCAGAAAGTCCTTTCAATTTAAAGAGCAAAATAGAGTGGATATGAATAGGATAAGCTGTGTTGAAATTATTCATTATTAAGCTGTAATGAATACTGTTTATATTTCTCTTTTTTACCTATTTTATGAGAGCGCAAATTTTAAAGAGTAGGGAAATAATTTTATTTATTTTCTTTAAACTGTCATTCGTAGGTAAAAAGTTCTTTTTTAATCTATAAATTAAAAAATAATGATTTTTCAAAAGTCTTATAAGCTTTATACTTTAATTTCAAATATCATACATTGATTTTGAATTATGCATATTATTTCTATCAATCATAACAATAGTGGGCACAGACTGGGCATCGACAATGACATTTAATTTTTTCATCAATTTGTTTCTATTTATTATTTTTTTATTGTGGGTTGCTCAAAGTAAGAAAATGGAGTGGAGCCTTTCACGCCGTGTTATGCTAGGACTTATCCTTGGTTTGATTTTTGGAAGCATTTTGCAGTTTTTTTATGGAGAGAGTGACGCTACTTTATTGAAATCTGTTGAGTGGTTTAACATTGTTGGTACAGGCTATATCTTATTGTTACAAATGGTTGTTATGCCGCTGGTTTTTGTTTCTATCGTTTCAGCGGTTGCTCATTTAAATTCTGTTTATGCTGTTGGAAAGATGAGTATCATAACGATTTCAATATTGCTTATTACAACGGCTCTTTCAGCGTTAGTTGGTGTTTTGGTTGTGAATTTCTTTGGTTTAACCGCGAGTGGTTTGGTTCATGAAGGGCAAAATGTTTCTGCTCTTCTTGGAGAGCGTATTTCTCAACTTGGAGATATGAATATACCAAAGATGATTTTGTCTATGATTCCTAAAAATCCCTTTGCTGAGCTAAGTGGCGCTAAACGTACGTCAATTATTAGTGTCGTTATTTTTGCATCATTTTTAGGGGCATCGGTTCTTCTTTTAAAGAAAGATGAGCCAGAAAAAGGAGAAAAAGCGCTTTTATTTATTCAAGTAGCACAAGCTTGGATTATGCGGTTAGTTCGTATTGTGATTGCTTTGACGCCTTATGGTATTTTTGCTCTTATGACGAAAGTAGGAGCAACTTCGCATATTGCAGATATTTTAAATTTATTGATTTTTGTCATTGCCTCTTATGTCGGTATTATTTTAATTTTTGGAATTCATGGTGTATTGCTTGGAATTTCTGGGGTTAATCCTTTTCGTTTTTTCAAGAAAGTTTTACCGGTTTTAACATTTGCTTTTAGCAGCCGTTCAAGTGCTGCAAGTATTCCTTTGAATATTGAAGCGCAAACACAGTGGATAGGTGTACCCCAATCCATTGCGAGTTTTGCTGCTTCTTTTGGGGCAACAATTGGACAAAATGGTTGTGCCGGTCTTTATCCAGCGATGCTTGCGACCATGATTGCACCGACCGTGGGGGTTAATCCTCTTGATCCTACGTGGATTGCTACGCTTGTTGGCGTTGTAACGTTGAGTTCTATTGGTGTTGCTGGTGTTGGGGGAGGGGCTATTTTTGCTGCATTGATTGTTTTGCCAATTATGGGACTCCCTGTTACTTTGGTCGCTGTGCTCATCTCTATTGAACCGCTCATTGATATGGGGCGCACAGCTCTAAATGTGAGCGATTCAATGGTCGCTGGAACGATTACCAGTCAGGTGTTGCGGACAACGGACAAAACTATTTAAAAAAATGATTTTAGGTTATATTTTTTTGGATTGTAAAACATCCGTTAGAGATATTTGCGCGGTGCCAGGTTGTAGGGGTTTTTGTTGACTGGGGTGCGGAGCCCAACCAGAGAGCCAGATAAAAGAAAAATGTGCACGAATACGTCCATCAGGATCACTAAATTTTTGTGCATAAATTTCAGCGGCACGAAGAAAAAAGCGTTTGGAGACAGGGCGCTTTGAACGATTAATGAGGGCATTTTGCATTCCCATTGCTTTAAGATCACACATAAGGTCAAACATTGTCTTATAACGTATTGTGATATCTTCAACGTCTGCTACAGGTAGAGCAAAGCCAACACGCTGTAAAAGAGCGCCAGCGTCACGAATGTCTACAAAAGGATAGACCCTAGGGCTTGCTCCACCATAGATTTCAATTTCAGCTTGTAGGAGACATTCACGTAATTCTTTGAGTGTACCAGCACCCGCCATAACGGCCAGAAATAAACCATCTGGTTTAAGGATATTTTTTATCTGACTTAGAACACCAGGAGTATCATTCGTCAATTGTAATGAAAGAAGTGAAACAATAAGATCGCAGTAATTTTGAGGAAAATCAAGAAATTCTCGATGGCGTAAATGAAACTTTTTATCATCGCTTTGATAAAGCGTATCGGTTTCAATACGTTCTATAGAACAAACTTTTTCAGACTTCATGAGCGCTTGTGTGGCAAGGTCTGTATGGCTGTGTAAATCGAGTGCTAATGTAAAGTGGCGATCAACAGTGCTAAGACGTTTATAGAGATCTTCTGCCATGAGAGAGAGCAAAAAGTCATATCCTTTTTTTGCTTTTTGGAAGGCGCGTTTGCGGAATTGTTCAATGCGGTTATGATCAAAAATTAAAGGATGCGACATATTGTAGAACACTTTCGATCTATAAAAGAATATATTTTGAAAAGGTTCATATTTGTGGAAGCTCTGTCAAGTTTATAATGTAAAAGAAAAATAAATTTATGAAAGGTTAAGAGTTTTTAAAGAAATTAAATTTATAAATTGAGGAAATGCAAAGGAACTTTTGTTCTGTGGGGAAGTTGTAAAAGCCTAAATTCATAATGTTTTATTTTCGAGAAGCGGCTTTAAATAGCGGGGATATACTCAGTCAGTTCATTGAGCGCTTTAAAGCGGTGCTTTATCCACCGATTTGTCCTGGATGTAAGCAAAGTGTTTCTACTTATGGTACAATTTGCTCTGAATGTTGGAAAGATCTTCAATTTATCACAAAACCTTATTGTCCTGTTATGGGGACGCCGTTTGTTTGTGATATGGGGGATGGTTTTCTTAGTGGTGAAGCGCTTCGTAATTCTTACCCTTTTTCACGTGTTCGCTCAGTCATTGTTCATAAAGGGCTTGCACAAACTTTAGTAACGCGCTTAAAATACGGTGATCATATAGAATTGGCACCCTTTATGGCCAATTGGATGATGTTTGCTGGACGCGAGGTTATTGATGAATGTGATGTTATTATTCCCATTCCATTGCATTTTCGTCGTTTTTGGGAGAGACGTTATAATCAATCTGCTGAGCTTGCGCGTTATATTGCAGCATCACAAAAAAAGCTTTTAAAACCGGGTTGGCTTGTTCGTTGTCGGCATACGCGTCCACAAGTTAGTCTTTCTTCAAAAGAGAGAAAACTTAATGTAAAGAATGCTTTTAAGGTTTCGCATAAGGTTAAAAAATATCTCAAAGGACGCTCTGTTTTACTGATTGATGATGTTTTTACAACAGGTGCAACGGTTATGGCAGCAGCTTCTGCATTAAAATATGCAGGCGCACGACAAGTTGATGTGCTAACATTTTCGCGTGTCCTTAAAGAAGATTCTATTTTTCCCTCTTCTTAAAGGGAACTAAAAGTGGATATTATTAAAAAAATATTGGAGGATAATACTTATGAAAGAGATAATCATTTATACACGTCCTAACTGTCCTTATTGCATAAAAGCATGTGATTTACTTGATAAAAAAGGCGTAAAATATACGGATATTGATGCTTCCACATCTCTTCGTCAAGAAATGGTACAGCGCGCGAATGGGCGCAACACATTTCCACAAATTTTTATAGGTGATTATCACGTTGGCGGTTGTGATGATCTTTATGCTTTAGAAGCTGAGGGAAAACTCAATTCTTTATTGCAAGGCATATAACCGTTGTAAATGATATCCCCTTCAGAGCATGGTATATCCTTAAGATCGTTTTGCGAGAAGGAGATAGTTAACATCCATGTCTTTTGAGCGATTCCAGCTGTCGTTTAATGGATTATAAGTAATCCCTATCTCATCAATGACAGTTAGAGCGTTTTTTGATAAGAAATTTTTAAGCTCTTGGGGTTTTAGAAATTTTTTATAATCATGGGTTCCTTTAGGGAGCCAACGGAGGATATATTCAGCGCCTATAATAGCGAGCCCCCATGCTTTCCACGTGCGGTTGAGTGTTGCGACAAACATCAACCCTTGTGGTTTTAGCATTTTTGCTGTCGCTTCTATGAAGAGATTAACATCAGCGACATGTTCAACAACTTCCATACTCAGGATGATATCAAATTTTTCTCCTTCATTGGCGAGTGCTTCTGCTGTTGTGACGCGGTAATCAATTGAAAGATCATTTTGAGCTGCATGGATTTTTGCGACTTCAATATTCGTTTGTGCAGCATCAACGCCTACGACCATAGCGCCAAGACGTGCCATGGGTTCACATAATAAGCCTCCTCCACAGCCAATATCAAGAATTTTCAAATTATCAAAGGGCGTCAGTGAAACAGGGTCACGATTAAACTCTAAACAGATTTTTTCTCTGATGTAAGCAAGGCGTGTTGGATTAAATTGATGAAGAGGCCGAAATTTTCCTTGTGGATTCCACCATTCTGTAGCAATTCGTGAAAAGTGATCAATTTCACTTTGATCAATAGTGGTTTGAGTTTCCTCTACCATGTTACCTTCCTTTTATTTTTAACGATTGAGTCATGTGGATTTTATAAAAAGTTAAGAACAATTAATATAATTATAATGCAACTTGCACAAATGATCGATATTCGCTATGTCGAGAAAATGGTTAGTTGATAGAACATCTTATTCTCATTATTGGGCGAGATAAAAGATGTAAGGTTAAGAGTGTTATTAATGGCACGCATTGTCATGAAATTTGGTGGAACGTCTGTCGCAAATATTGAATGTATTCATAATGTTGCACGGCATGTCAAAAGAGAGGTTGATGCAGGTCATGAAGTTGCCGTTGTCGTATCTGCGATGGCCGGTAAAACTAATGAGCTTGTCCAGTGGACATGTGATGCATCCCCCATATATAAAGATGCGCGTGAATATGACCTTGTGGTTGCTTCTGGTGAACAGGTCACTTCAGGTTTGCTGGCTTTGACACTTCAAGCAATGGGCGTGAATGCACGTTCATGGCTTGGTTGGCAGATCCCTATTCATACGGACAATGCGCATGGTCGGGCACGGATTACTGATATTGATGGCTCTTTTTTAATAGAGCGTTTTCAGGAAGGTCAGGTTGCCGTTATTGCTGGTTTTCAGGGGGTAACCCCGGATAATCGGATTTCTACTTTAGGGCGTGGGGGATCAGATACAAGTGCTGTTGCTATAGCAGCGGCTGTACAAGCTGATCGCTGTGATATTTATACGGATGTAGATGGTGTTTATACAACGGATCCACGTATAGAACCAAAAGCGCGTCGTTTACCAAAAGTAGCTTTTGAAGAAATGTTGGAAATGGCGTCTCTAGGGGCAAAAGTTTTACAGGTTCGTTCTGTTGAATTGGCCATGGTTCATAAGGTTCGTACCTTTGTACGTTCAAGTTTTGAGGATCCTGATGCATTAGGCATGGAGGATCCAATGAATTCTTCTGGAACACTTATTTGCGATGAGGATGAAATCGTGGAACAACAAAATGTTACTGGTATTGCGTTTGCTAAGGATGAAGCACAAATTTCGCTGCGTCGACTTGCTGATCGTCCAGGGATTTCAGCAGCAATTTTTGGTCCTTTGGCTGAAGAGTGCATTAATGTTGATATGATTGTGCAAAATATTTCTGAAGATGGCTCAAAAACTGATATGACTTTTACTGTACCATCAGCAGATGTAGAAAAAGCCGTTGCATTGTTGGAGAAAAATCGCAAAGAAATTGGATTTGATGTTCTCCAATTTGAAAGAGATCTTGCAAAAATATCTGTGATTGGTATTGGAATGCGTAGCCATGCAGGCGTTGCTGCCACAGCATTTAAGGCATTGGCCGAAAAGGGTATTAATATTCAAGCAATCACGACTTCCGAGATTAAGATTTCTGTTTTGATTGATAGTGCTTACACTGAACTTGCAGTCAGGACATTACATGCTGTTTATGGATTGGATAAGAGCTAAATCTTTTTAAACGCTCAATTTTAAGAATATAAATTTTTAATAGGTTAATATGTATGAATGATTTGCTTTATAAGCATAATTTATACTTTTAATTTAAATAAGAATAATTAATACCGTGAAATTTTTTCATTAAAGATTTTCTTGTGATGAAGAAAAAAACTGTTTGCTTGCGTGTTACAAACAAGTTTAGCATATGCATAAAAACTATTTAAGAGATAACATAAAGTACTTCTTATAAATTATTTAGATATAATATAAAGTAAAATAAGAATTGTTTGTAAGTTAAGTGTTTTAAATAGAAGAAGAAGGTACCATATATATTTATAAAATGGTGATTTATACTTCAGAAATAACCCTCTAGAGCTTACATAACTTGCTTTTTAGTTGGTTCAAAATTAAAAATGTTATCCTAGTAGTCAATCAGTTATAAAAAATTTTAAGCCTTTGCGCTGAAGAGGATGGTGCTCTTGATATCATATCTCTGATATCAAGAGATAAAATGCTTTATCTCTAAACAAAAAGGTTTTAGATGTAAAATGATGTAAATTATGGATGGAGAGAAAATATATCTTAATAAAGATATTTATAATTCCATGTGGTCTTTGGAGCCATATTCTGGTTCTTTTGTTGCTTTATGTGGATTTGATGGGAGTGGAAAGACTACTCAAGCACAAGAAATTTCTCGCCATTACTCACAAGAAAAACATATAATGCAAACTTTTCAACCCAGCCACTGGTATAGAAATAATCAAGAGGTGAGAGGTTATTTAGAGAGTGGAAAACCAATTGATTCATTGCTTTTAGCGCTTTTAGCCGCAACAGATAGACGAAAGCATATACTTGAAATCATCGAACCTTCTTTAACTTCATCGCAAAATTTATTAATCAATGATCGATATGTTTATTCTAGTCTTGTTTATTTCTATGCTCGAGGACTCTCTCTTGAAAATGCGATTAAATTAAATCAATCTATTCCAAGACCTCATATCACATTTTATCTTCATTTACCGCTTGCTGCTATTATCGAACGATTGCAAAAAAGGGATGGTTTAACCTTAAAACACGAGGAAAAACGCTCATTTATTGAAAAAGTTTCTAAGGCATACCAACTTTTATCAGAAATAGATGAACGATTTATCGTCATTGATGGAACCGCCTCTGTTTCTTTAATTCATAATCAAATACGACACCATATAGACAAGGTTTGTTTTGACGATAAATAAAATATATCCATCTATGAATATTATTTAAAAACTTATCTATTCTCCTTTATGGCCTCGTTTAGATTTTATATCGAGGGCTTTAAAAGTTTGATTACGATAATCTAAGATTTTTTGAAAAAATATTATCTTAATACGTTAAAGAGACGTTTGATAATCATTACACTGCAACGCACTTTTTTGAAAAATTCAAAGGAAGCAAGCTATCCAAAAAGCTTATCAATTTCTGCACTGATCATGATATTTTTATTCTCATGAGAGATTCATATGGCAATATAAGAGCGACCTCTAGAGATATGCACAAAATATATTTGAGTATAGCAAATAAGCTAAGGGCAGAGGCTATAATAAAAGAAACTCTTGTTGAGGTTTAATATTTTTATCTCATGATAAATAAAACAACAAGAGACAATCCTTACATGTTTTTATGGGGATCTTTAAATTATTCATTAAACCAGCAAGAACATAAGATAAAAATACTCTAGCAAGCAAATACATCCATTTCAAGGACTGTAGGTAAAATCTTGATTATGCTAAAAGATCAATCCAACAAAGCAAAGGATTGTTTTTGTTTTAAAGAAACATCTCCCAATTCTCTCAAGCTTATTTCGCGCCAGTTACCGGTGCATGGTATAACGATAAAGCCATTGAGCACCACCATCTTTACGTTTGTGGAAAAACAAGCCAGCACCATCTATTTGCCAGCCTTTGAGTGTTGCGGACCAATCCTTGGCACTTAAGACTCTTCATAAAAGGCATTTTTAGTCCTTGCTTTAACAGTTCCACCCACAAAGCCACTCTCCACTTTTGATACGCAAGATAATGGTTTTGATTGATGCAATATAAACAGATTTGAAACGAGAGAATCTTACGTTATTCGGGACTCTCATTCAATATGAACAACGCTAGATTTCCATTATAAATCAATGTGTTATCTTTCCCATAAGGTTTATCAGTTGAGGGGATAGTTACAAAGAGAGTAATTCTTTTACGCATTTAACAATGACAAAGAAGAATATATTAAAATTTCTTTTCTTATTTATTATAATTAAATATAATATATTGATTTATAATAATAATTTACGGCTACTTCATAGTGAATAATTGCTTCGACGAAAGATAGTTTCTCTGAATCCATGAAATCTTTTATATTGAAACAATTAAAATTATTTCTGTGCACGTTACGAGCAGGATTGGTGTAGAAGTAAAAGATTCTTGAAGAAAGGAATAAAAATATCTCTTATGAATCCTCTTAAGTGTCAAAGGTTGTTTCAACATTAGAGGCTGGTAATAGTATGATAATGTTAGTTTTCTCCTTCATAAGTGTAAAGATGAGGTGAGAGAATAAATTTTACATTAAATATCATTCAAATCCAACAAATGAGCAAAATCACTTTTAAAAGGTTCACATAAAAATATATTTTCAGTTCGTTTATTGAGAACTATGAGAAACTTCTTTATTGCGCTTAATATAAATAAATCCATATCCCAGACCGATAAGAGCAGATAAACCAGAGCCACAAAGAACCCCAATTTTTGCCGCATCGAGCAGGATAATATCTTTAAAGGCGAGCATTGAAACAAAGATAGACATTGTAAAGCCAATTCCTGCTAAAAAACCAATGAGTAAAATGCCAGCCCATGTCATTTGTGGAGGGAGGCGGCATAGTCCTGATTTTATGGCTAGATAACTGGCTGTGATAATGCCAAGGGGCTTACCAACGAAAAGACCAATGACAACACCAAGAATAATTAAGAATGATTTGTCAGAAGAAAGGTCAAAGTTCGCAAAACTCACACCAGCATTTGCGAAGGCAAAAATCGGCATGATACCGTAGGCAACCCATGGATGCAATGTTTTTTGAACACGTGTTACTGGAGCAATCATAGCACGCTGTCCTTTGCGCATTTTTTTCAATGCAGTTGAAATATGGTGGAGATCTGTTTTTGCATTTTTTTCTTGAAGGATTTGCATAGCGTTGCTGAGCATGGTGAGCGGTGCAACAAGAGTGCGGGTAGGAAAAACAGGTGTCATCATACCTAAGATAACACCAGCAAGTGATGGATGAACGCCTGTTACCATTAAACCCCACCAGATGATTGCACCAGGTAAAGTGTAAAGCCATGCTGATGCAATCCCGATCCATTGAAAAAAGAGTACCAGAGCAATACCTGCTCCTGCAATCATTAAACCACTAGGATCAATGTTTGTTGAGTAGAAAAAAGCAATAATAAGAACAGCTATAATATCATCAATAATCGCTAATGATAGAAGAATAACATGAAGATTAGCAGGAATCTTTTTTCCAAGAAGAGCTAAAATACCTAGAGCAAAAGCAATATCTGTTGCTGTTGGCACAGCCCAACCGTGGATATGTCCACCGTTAGAGTTGAAGATGAAATAAATGATTGCAGGGACACAAACACCACCTATTGCAGCAATAATTGGTAAAATTGCTTGTTTAAAATCAGCAAGAGCCCCTTCATGAATTTCACGTCGAATTTCCATGCCTGCGACAAGAAAGAAAATAGTCATAAGGGCATCATTAACCCAAAAATGTAAATCCCATGAAAGAGTGAAATGACCCAAATTAAAGCCAAGAGGTGTATGCCAAAAAGATTCATAGAGATCAGCATATTGAGAATTGGCAAAAATCAGTGCGGCAGCAGCAGCGAGTAAAAGAACAATACCACTCAGAGCTTCAATATGAAGAAAACGCTCGATAGCAGAAAGCGCTTGATTGGTGACACGAGAAGCGCGATTAGGCAAGCGATTTGAAGATAAATCAGACATGAACAACTCCAACTATCGACAATTTTATAATTCTATATTTTTTGTGTAAATGACTCTATTCTGATGCTTTCTGTATCATATAAAAGCAAAAAGAGGAATAAGGTTCTAAAGTTTATAGACAAGATCATTATGTCGAAAGCACAATATGTTTAAGGGGATTTTTCATTTTTAATAGCGAGATCTACTTTACTTAAAACCTTGGATAGATCATTTTGTAGAGCGGTTTCCAGATCAACCATTGTGAGCCCTTTATTATCTTTTGCTTTAATTTGAACAATCAATGTTTGCGGGTTTTTAGCAAATTCACCTAAAGATTTTGAAATTTTCTCTGCTTCGTCATGATTTTTTAGCAATATTTTGGGGGTTTGCGTCATCATTAAATAGAAATCATCATAGAGTTCTTTTTTAAGATCATGTTGGCTGTCATTAAGATTTTTTGCAAGATAAGAAAAAAGCTTATCAATGAAGCCGGCATCTCTATATTGTATATCAATTTCATTGATGCCAAGGTCTTGAGAAGCAGCAATCATGACATTTTGTTGACCAGAAAAAAGCGTTTCATCAACATCAATAACTTTAGCTGATATGTTTCCAGAGCCAACGTCTTTCATGTTAAAAGCCATTGCATCAAGAAAGAGCATACGTTTCTTTTCATCGTAAGAAATATCAACTTTTCCTGAAATATCAATTTGTTCAAATCCCATCTTTTTTAAAAGTTCTAAATCTTTTTCATTCATTTTTTTAGGTGAAACGGAAAAGTTATTGAGAGAAAGAAAAAGCTTTTTAGGGATAGGATGTTTCCATAAGCTTGGTTTGAATTGGAATGATTCTAAAGTTGCTTTCAATGACGGGATATCAACGGTGACATTATTAACTTTGGCATCTGCTGAGGTAATGGCGAGCAGGATGTTTAGAAGAAGACCATTTTGTGCTATTTTTTCAGCGACTTTATTATTCTCTTTTCTTGCATTAAGATAAGCTTTGACCAGTTTTTCAGGCGTTTGTTCAAGGGGCTTCATCTTTAGACCAGATGTTTTAAATTGTCCGAGGGAGAAAGAGCTATTTTTTTCTGCTTCTTCAAAAATATCGATACTGATATTATTCAGAGAAATAGGGCCAGTGACGGTTTTTCCTTTATTGAGGACATTATTTTTTCCGAAAATGATAGAATAGGCATAATTGATATCAATATCTTGGGCTTTTACTGTATCACTTTTAGCTATCAGCTGCATCTGTTTATTACCATTGATTGCAACCGTTTTAAGATCCATATTTTTGATGCTAATGGAACCGATATGACCACCTTTAAAATCAGAAAGCTGAAAATTCTTAAATTCAATCGTTTCTGTGCGTTTTTTTTCATTTTCTATAGAAAGTTGTATATTGGGTGCAATAATTGAGGCAAGATTAATACGCATCACTGATTGTAAAAGATGTGATGTGATTGTTCTATCTTTTTCTTTTAAGGATACACTTTTAAGAGAAATTTGCGGAATTTTTATGTGAATATTATTATACTTTAAATCAACATTATAAAATGTAAAAGTTCCAGGAATAAAAGAAAGAGGAGGACGGGCAGACATGGCACCAATTTTCAATGATATACCGGCTGGAGCGGGAAGTGTAACATTCTTCAAATTGACTTTACCTAGAATACTGACTTCAGATTTTTCTGCCTTTATGGCACGACGGGCGATCTCTTTTCTTATAAAACTATCAAGATAGGGTTTTGCGATATAAAATCCACCAACAACTATAATTGCCAAGATAACAACAAATCCAATAATGCAAGTAAGCCAATATTTTAGGTGATTTTGATACCCACTATTAAGATTGCCCATTCTTTTTTCTTTCATTTTTGTCACCCTTTGACTGAGGGTGAAGATAAACTCTCACATTTAAGCAACGACAAAGGTTAAAATATAGCGTGTACCAGTTTCAACAGCCATCACCCTTCTATATTAGAGTTATTCTCATCTTTTTTGCAATATAGCTTTATCAACTTTTATCAATTTTCTTTGAATTCAGCATCTTATAGAGAAAGTATGCATAATAAATACGCATAATAAAAGAGAGGTGAATTTATGCACAGTATATTTTTTATCACTTTAAATTATCCTAAAATATTCTTATGTCTGTTTTTATCTTGCTGCTGTTTATAGGAATATTTAAAACATATAAAGATATGTTTTTGTTCATGATAATTTAATGGGGAGAGCTAAGTGTTATGACAGAAAATCAAATAATGGCCTTTTTGGTCATTGGTCTCATGATGGTTGTTTTTATTTGGGATCGATTTCGTTATGATCTTGTTGCTATTTGTACATTATTAACAGCGTGTGCTCTTGGTCTTGTCAGTCCGAAGGAAGCTTTTAGCGGGTTTAGTAATGATATTGTTATTATTGTGGGGAGTGTATTTGTTGTCAGTACGGCTGTATCACGCTCTGGTATCATGGAATTTGTTATTCAACGGATATGGCCAGATGTAAAATCGGTGCGTCTTCAATTAGCTTTTTTGGTTCTTTCTGTTGTCGTATTATCAATGTTTGTTAAAAACATTGGTGCTTTGGCGATTATGCTTCCAATCGCCTTTCAATTTGCGCGTCGTTCTCAAGTTTCTCCTTCTGTCTTTTTGATGCCCATGGCCTTTGGTTCTTTGTTAGGGGGACTCATGACACAGATAGGAACCTCGCCCAATGTTGTTATTTCAGCGATGCAAGAACGTTTAGCCGGAACACCTTTTACGATGTTTGATTTTACACCAGTTGGTGCGGTTGTTGCGACGGTTGGTGTCTTATATTTGGTCGTTTTTTATTGGCTTTTGCCTGTACGTGTGCGTTCAGGGGGATCATTTGATGACGCCATTGATATTCGTAATTATGTTGCAGAAGTGCATATTCCAATAAATTCACCGATTGTGGGGAAAAGTGTTGTTGATTTGGTTAAGCCATCAAGTGGTGATGTTATGGTAATTCAAATCATTAGAAACAAAGTATCGATTTCACCATTGCCAGATTTTGTCTTGTCTGAAAACGATATTGTTTTGCTGGAAGGATCGCACACAGGAATAGATAGTGTGATGAACTCTGCACGTTTAGAGTTTTCTAAGGAGAAAACGCTTTCTACACGTGATAAGGACAGTGATATTGATATTATTGAAGCGGTCATCACGCATAACTCGCCTCTTATTGGTATTAGTGCGAAAGAGTTTTCTTTATTTGATCACTATAATGTCAATTTACTTGCGCTAAGTCGTCAACATGAAAGGGTGCGAGGAAGACTTAATGATATTATCTTCCATCTTGGGGATGTGATTGTTTTGCAAGGACAAGATGTGGTTATTCCAAATTTATTAAGAGAATTGAAATGTTTGCCCCTAGCAAAACGAAATATTGTGTTTGGAAATTTACGATATGGTCTTATATCTTTAGCGATTTTATTTGTAGCCATTATTTTTACAGCTTTTCATATTGTTCCAGTTGCTTTTTCTTTTTTTTCTGCAGCCGCTGCAATGGTTATTTTTCGCGTTTTGCCTGCGCGTGATCTTTATCAGGCATTAGATGGTCCAATATTAGTCCTATTAGCAGCTCTTATTCCGGTGAGTGAAGCGTTAGAGAAAACAGGATGTACGGATCTCATTGGTCAATGGCTGAGCCAACTAGCAATATTTTTCCCGCCATCTGGTGCTCTAGCACTGATGTTGGTAACCGCTATGTTGGTTACACCATTTTTGAATAATGCGGCAACAGTGATGATGGTCGCCCCCATCGCATCAAGTTTTGCTCATTCTCTTCATTATAAGCCTGAAGCTTTTTTGATGGCGGTTGCCATTGGTGCGGGGTGTGAGTTTCTTACACCTATTGGACATCAAAGCAATATGCTCGTGATGGCGCCAGGAGGCTATCGTTTTAGTGATTATCCGCGTTTGGGGGCTCCATTGGCGGTGTTGATCGTTATTGTTGCTGTTCCCATGCTTATGTGGGTTTGGCCATTACAATAGGATATTTTTTAAATCTTTAAGGATTGATGACAAAAAGTTTTTAATCGTATGAAGATTAAGTTGAAGGGATATACTTTGAGTAAAAAAAATCTTGAAGCTTGGGGAATGTACTTTTGATAACGCTTCAGTATTTTTTCTACTTGGTGACAATTTGTTTATTTGATTTTAGGCAGAGACGTTTAGCTTTATTTTTTTGTAAAGATTGCGCATGTTGAATACAATTCTAAAGCCGAAGATAAGCTATCAGTTTTTTTTAAGGACTTTAAAAAATTGTCTTTCGTATACATTAAATTAGGAAAGAAGGGTTAACATTATCAAAAAGCATGTTAGAGACATTCAGTTCGTGATCTTTTTTATAAGGCATCAAGAGATGTAAAAGCAGTAATGCAAATCAAAAGGGCTTTTACATCGTTTTTGATTAAGATAGTTGCAAAAATATAATCAATTTTGTTACATGCTGATTTGAAGTAAATAAACGAACAATTTAGAGATTTTTCGTCAATTTAGGGCTACCATCTTTGTCCATTTATGCGTAAAAGTGTAGAAAGTAAACTTTTTTACAAGGTATATTATATGTCGTATGATAGTTTTATTGCTGAAGTTAATGCTGAATTTCGTCAGGAAAAGGCGCTTGCTTTTTGGAAACGTTATGGTTTTTCAATTATTGGGGCGGTTATTCTTTTCATACTCATGATAATTATTTATCAAATTTATCATCATACGCAAATAAAGAAAGCCAGCCATGTTGGTGATACATTTGTAAAAAGCCTTAATTTTGCCGATACACGTCATTTTGATAAAGCGATAAAGCAATTGGAGAGTGTTAAAGACTCTAATTTTGGGGGGTATCCTTTTCTTGCCCGCTTGCGGGAGGCTTCTTTACGTATGGAGCAAGGTGATTTTATCAAGTCAGTGGAGATCTTTGATTCTGTTGCAGGAGATGAGAAAGCACCGCAGATTTTGCGGAAAGTTGCAAAAATTCGAGCTGCCTATATTTTAGTTGATACAGGAACCTTGGATGATGTCAAAAAGCGTGTCAAAGATATGGCAAGTGATATTGATCCTATGCGTCTATCTGCGAGGGAAGCTTTAGGCTTAGCTGCTTATAAAGCAGGGAAGATTGATGAGGCCGTTGATTATTTCCAGAAAATTTCTAACGACGGTGCAATGGGATCAAAAATAACAGATCGGGCTCGAATGATGCTTGAGCTTATGCAAGCTGAGGGCAAGGCAAATAAGGAATAAATTGATGAGCCTTACCATTGCTATCGTTGGTCGTCCCAATGTTGGGAAATCAACACTTTTTAATCGTTTGGTTGGGCAAAAATTGGCTTTGGTTGATGATAAGCCGGGTGTAACACGTGATCGGCGTATTCATGCGGCAAAACTTCAAGACCTACGTTTTGATGTGATTGATACGGCTGGGTTGGAAGAAGCAGGGGATCATACACTTGAGGGGCGTATGCGTTCTCATACAAAAGCGGCAATTGATGAAGCGGATCTTATTTTATTCGTATTTGATGCAAAGAGCGGAATAACACCGAGTGATTTAAACTTTGCTTCATTGGTTCGCAAATCAGGAAAGTCGATTGTTCTCGTTGCCAACAAATCTGAGTCAAAAGCGGCAACAGGGGGAGAATATGAGGCATGGTCATTAGGTTTGGGGGAGCCGTGCCCAATATCGGCAGAACATGGTTTGGGACTTAGCGATCTTCGTGATGCCATTATAGATGCTGTTGGGTCAAAGCGCGCTTTTGGCAACAACAAAGAAGAAGAGATGATACAGACAGCATCTAGTGGTGATGACATCAATTCTTCGAAAGAAGAAGGGCTTATTTACGATGAAAGTAAGCCCATTCGGATTGCCATTGCGGGGCGGCCCAATACAGGGAAATCAACCCTTATTAATAGCATGTTGAAGCAAGAACGGTTGTTAACGGGACCAGAAGCAGGGTTGACACGTGATTCTATTTCTGTCGATTGGGAATGGCGTGGTCGTCATATTAAACTTTTTGATACTGCGGGTTTGCGTCGAAAATCGAAAATTCAAGAAAAATTAGAAAAGCTATCGGTCGCTGATACTTTGCGTGCTATTCGTTTTGCAGAAGTGGTGGTTATTGTTTTTGATGCAACAATACCTTTTGAAAAGCAGGATTTACAAATTGTTGATCTTGTGATTCGTGAAGGGCGTGTTCCAGTTATTGCTTTCAATAAGTGGGATCTTATTGAAAATAGTCAGGCCACATTGATTGATTTGCATGAGAAATGTGCGCGATTTCTTCCTCAAGTTCGTGGTTTGAGGGCAGTTCCTTTATCAGGGCAATATGGTCAAGGGATTGATAAGCTCATGGAAAATGTCATGATGATGCACCGTGTATGGAATCGCCGCATTTCTACGGCTAAATTGAACCAATGGCTTGAAGCTGTTGTGGCACATCATCCACCACCTGCAGTTTCAGGGCGTCGACTTAAGGTTAAATATATCTCACAGGTAAAAACACGTCCTCCTGGATTTATGATTTCTTGCTCACGACCCCAAGTTATGCCACAGTCGTATTTGCGTTATCTTGTCAATGAATTACGTGATACATTTGATATGCTTGGCATCCCAATTCGCTTATCATTACGAACCTCTGATAATCCTTTTGCGACACGTTCTAAAAAGAAATGATATCTCTTTATTTTAGAGTGAATGAAATCTACAGAACTTTTAAAATAAGTTTTTTCATGATGATAATGTTCTAAATATCAAAAATAAAATGATAACTTGCAACAGACAATTGCCTTCATTTTTATAAAAGAAAAAATTTTTATTCGCTAAAGTCTTGATTTATCGGGTTATTGAATAGAATTTTCTCATTTTTATTATCTTTTGATAAAGATTCTTTGCTTTCATGTTATGAGATGAATTTAATCGGGGTATTTTAGAAAAAAAAGAGCACACAGTTCTTTTAAGGATTATTTTAATGCAAAAACAGAAGCGCTATGAGGAGAAGAGAATACAATGGGATGCTCGTTTGAAAAGAAAATTTAAATGCTCTTTTCATGAAAAATAAAGGGTATTCATAAGCGCTTGTGCTTGCGATGGTTTATTCTAAATAAAATAGTAAAAATATCTGCTGAATTGAGCGATGTTCAATTGTAAAGGGTAAGATTCAAAAAATGGATTAAAATTGTATAAGGCGGTAGAGTGGTCATATTCAAGTTTTATTGTATTCTATTTAAAATTTTAAATTTATTCTATCTTGTACTTAAAGAAATCTCTTTATTCTTCTAAGCCCATTTCACGGTGGTGTCTGTAAATAGCTATAATGTAAAATAGTTTGCGAATGGCATCCTATACAACCCATTGAGCATTTTCATTTAAACAAAAAGTGCAAGTTTATTTGAAAAAAAGCATAAGCTCATGCTTTCATATTATTTTTCAGCTTTCAGTGTTATATCAATTTTATTTTTATCAATCTTCTTTTTGAAAGAAAATATAAAAGGTCGTTTTTTCAATTTTAAGCACGCATCACCCCTTCTTGTGATATGCAAAAAACAGCTTGGATTATTTCGATACGAATACGCAAGAATATCTTATCAGAGTTCTTATTCAAGCCGAATAATTATAAATTACTATTATAAATCAATGTGTTGCATAAAAAGTATAAGAATTCCATTGGCATCCATTTTTTTAACGCATAATGGATAAAGCTTACATCATTGATTCACAACCAGTGAATATGTATTTAGTATGTTACCAAGAATAACACTTCAGTTATATTTATTAACTTTTATCAAAGTGTTACACGATATACTTTATATGTTTTGTGTAAATGAATTTATATATTCAGAATATTGCAGTGACATGAGACATAAATATAATTTTGATGGAAAGCAAGACAGCATTATATTCGTTTGTAAAATAAAATGATTTATGGCCAAGTCTGTAAATTTTTAGTGTTATAAATTTTATAATCCTTTGATTTATGATCATAAATCATCATTTTTTTATCTAAAATTAATAATGCCAAATATCGTACGCCTTTTTATATTTCAAACATGTCCATATTGAATGAATTAAAGCTATTTTCTTGTACATCACAAGTAGGGTTGATGTGTGCGTAAAAACGATGAAAGAAAAGAAATACCTTTTATGCTTTTTTCAAGATGAGAGCTGTTGCAACATTGCAAGTTAGCAAAGTGTACAATGATGTTGGCTTGTCTTTTATATTGAGTATAAAGATGTATATTGAGTATGATGGTGAATTTATGAGTTTTATATGTTTCACGGAATTTTATGTGTTCTCAGGGGATACTGTAAAATCAATTTAGGGACTTTAAGACATATCGTTGGTAAAAAAGCATATGAATTAAAAGATACGTCAATTTATGTGATAAAATTTATACGATAAATTGGTGATAGATTTCTTTTAGTGTCTTGACGAATAAATTCGAGAACAATATGATGCACACGGTTTTATGAGATGCATTTTTGCTTTGCTTTTTGATTAGGGAGCCAATAATGGCTATGGGCGAAAAATCCCTTACAAGCCGCAGAGAGGCTGAAGAGAAAAAGCAAGGAGAGTGTTTCCATTCAGAGGATTTGGAATGTCGTAGTAAGAACTTAAGCGCGGCTTTAGTGCGCAAACAAGCATTAAAGGAGCGCGAGCATAAGGATAGGCAGGAAAAATCACAAGGAAGAATGGCGGATGCAATTAAGCTTTCCAGTGAGTTTCTGGCAAGTGTTATTGTTGGTGTTGTTTTGGGGGTGGGATTTGATAAGTTAGCAGGTTCATGGCCTTGGGGATTGGTGTTTTTTCTCTTCCTTGGATTTGCTGCTGGTGTATTGAGTATTCTTCGGTCTGTGGGGACTATTTCCTCCAGTCAATTAGGGCAAAAAGGCGTATTGCGCCAAGATAAACAAAATAAAGGGGCCAATGAGAGGTCCGATAAATGAGGTTGAAGTGACGGCGCACGCTCCAGATCCTATTCATCAGTTTGAAGTTTCACGGCTGATTAAGATTTCCATAGGAAATATGGATTTATCGTTTACAAATGTATCGTTGTTTACAGTCATTACAGTTGTTATAACTTCTATTTTTCTCTTCCTTTCATCATCAAGTCGTGGATTGGTTCCAACGCGCATACAATCTCTTTCAGAAATGGCCTATGAGTTTGTAGCATCGACTTTGCGCGAATCATCCGGCGCGCAGGGAATGCAGTTTTTCCCTTTAGTTTTTTCTCTGTTTACTTTTATTTTGGTTGCTAACTTTATTGGTCTTTTCCCCTATTTTTATACGGTGACTTCACAGATCATGATCACGTTTTCGTTGGCAATGGTGGTTATTTTGACTGTGATTGGTTATGGTTTTTATAAGCATGGGGTTAGTTTTTTGAAACTGTTCGTTCCCAGTGGGGTTCCAGTGGTGGTTTTGCCTCTCGTAACAATGATTGAGATTATCTCTTTTCTTTCACGCCCCGTCAGTCTTTCGCTTCGTCTTTTTGCGAATATGCTTGCTGGTCATATTACGCTCAAAGTATTTTCGGGGTTTGTGGTTTCAATGATTGGGGTGGGAATCGTAGGTGTTGGCGGTTCGGTTTTGCCCCTTATTATGACTGTAGCGATTACGGCTCTTGAGTTTTTGGTTGCATTTCTTCAGGCTTATGTCTTTACAGTTTTAACATGTATGTATCTTAATGATGCAATTCATCCAGGACATTAATAGAATTGGCGGGTTTCCGTCGGATAGTGCAATTTCACTTTAAAGGAGAATAATATGGAAATGGTGCTTGCAGCAAAATATATTGGAGCTGGTCTTGCTTGCTTTGGTATGGCTGGAACGGCTTTAGGGCTTGGTAATATTTTTGGAAGCTATCTTTCTGGGGCGTTACGTAATCCATCAGCAGCAGATAGTCAGTTTGGACGTCTCGTCTTTGGTTTTGCTGTGACAGAAGCTTTGGGTATTTTTTCATTGCTCATTGCTTTATTGCTTCTTTTTGGGGTCTGATCGTTATCGAAAGGGTATGTTTGTTCTCGCTTATGAGGAAAGATTTACCCTTTTAGCTCTCAAGCTGAGAAATGTGATTGATCATCAGTTATAGAGGGTTAAGTTATTGAAAGGATGAAAGAAGATGTTCGTTTCCAGCGCTTATGCACAGAATACTGAAATGTCGATGGGACATATCAGACAAGTGGCAGAACATGCAAATCGTGTGTTTCCGCCTTTTGATTTTGTTCATTTTAGTTCGCATTTTTTCTGGTTGGCAATTTCTTTCGGACTTTTTTATCTGTTTATCTCTCGTGTGATTGCGCCGCGTATTGGTGGTGTTATTGAAACACGTCGAGATCGAATTGCATCTGATTTAGATCAGGCAATGCGCATGAAGCAGGAAGCAGATACTGTTGTTGAAACTTATGAGCGTGAATTAGCACAAGCGCATTTAAAAGCTCATACGATAGCACAGGCAGCTGGTGAAGAATTAAAACAAAAGGCAGAGCTTGAACGAAAGGAAATTGAGGAGAGTTTAGAAAAAAAACTTGCAGATGCTGAAAAACAGATAGCAGAAATTCGGGATAAAGCGATGCAAAATGTTGGTTCTATCGCTGAGGAAGTCGCTCTTGAAATTGTGAAAAAATTGATTGATGTTGATATCAGTAAAGAGGCCGTTTGTTCAGTTGTTAAAGCTGCGGATTATTGAGGAAGACAAAGATGAGTGATACTTTTTGGGCTTTTGTTGGGTTAGTTCTTTTTTTGGCTCTTTTAGTCTATTTCCAAATTCCACAGAAAATTATACACCATCTTGATGCACGCGCGAAGCGTATCAAAGATGAGCTCGATGAGGCTCTGCGTCTTCGCGAAGAGGCACAGGAAATATTAGCTGAATATCAACGTAAGCATGCAGAAGCAGAAAAAGATGCACAAGAAATTATCGCAGCAGCAAAACATGAGGTTGAATCTGTTATTGCTGAGGCGCGTAAAAAAGCAGAAGAATATGTAAAAAACCGCAATAAAGTGGCAGAGCAAAAAATCGCTCAAGCAGAAGCGGATGCAATACGCATGGTTTCTACATCGGCTATCGATTTGGCAATTTCTACGGCACATATCCTTATTGCAAAGGAATTAGATTCTAACAGGGAAGATGGACTCGTTAAAGAAGCTCTTTCGAAAGAGTTATTGAGCAAAATGAAAACACATCTTAATTAATGGTATTTTAGAGATAAAAACTGTTTCTTGAGGTTTATAGTTTTTTCAATATTAAATGTTTAATCTATTATGTTGTGATGCGAGTTCTTGAGTTGGTTACGCATTGACTTTAGAGAGCCGTATTCTCTAGCTGAAATTCGTCTTTTAATTCTATTTATAAAAATTATTAAGGCAGTCTTATTGTCTTTGTTTTTATGAAGCAATAAGCAAGCACTGTGATTATGTTATCAGTTAAGATATTGTGACGATTTTTATATTGAGCAATTGCTTTTATGTTTAGCAGTTTTATGGAAAACGCCTCTTTTATTTTTCGAGAGATCTTTTTATCTGTTGTTAATTCCTCTTATGAAGACGGTTAGATTCATGAGGGGAGAGTTTTAGGTAAGAAAATTTAATTCTATATTCTCATTGAAATATTGAATATGAGAAAGCGATAAGGGACTTAACACGACGTGCAACCCATAAAAAATCATCAGAACTCTTGTTTAAAACGGCTTCAAGACTATCATAACGAGTCCCTTCTTCTTTGAGAGCTTTCATATTGATTTTTTTGTTGTACGAAAAAATTGGTTGCCAACTGAAATAGTGGCATAAGATTGATTTTCCAATCCTTCGAAAGGACAAGTTTTGAGAAATCTGCAACTGCTTGTGTAAGTGTGTAAGTACGTTTGAGAAGAGCAAGACGGTTAGCGCGCACATCAGGATTTTTATCGTTCACCAATACCTTTTCAAAAAATAGATCAATCCATTTTCCAAGTGGTGCTAGAAGATCGAGTCCAATGATAAATTTGTTGCATTGATAGCGTCAAGAATCTTATTTTCGATCTCACAGATTGCATGAGAGAGCTGCTTTTCTTTTTTTCTCAACAAAGAGCTCAGGATTAATTTCATTCGCTATTACGGTGCTTTTTTGAAATTCATTTTCAAGAATATTGGCTGTATGTTTTACAGGGGCTACAAAGCTCATGCCGTTATGGGTATTGATAAAAGCGATAAGCTGATGATTATAAATCAATAAAAATTTGTTTTTTGATGATTTAATCAATCATTACAAAGTATCATTTACACTTGAGAGTCTACAATTTTTAAAAGTTACCTCAAAATTCACAGAGAAATGTTTTTAAGTGGAAGCATGCTTTTTATAAAAACAGGTAATATACCATACAACATATTGATTTATAAGGATAATTTTGTGTTATTTAATTTGAGTTGAGAACTCTGAATATCATAAGATTTTTTCATTTCAAATCTGTTCTATGTTGAATCGAGCAAAATCATTTTCTTGTACGTGACAAGTGGGAATGGTTTGTGGGCAAACATTGTAAAAGAAAGGATTATCTCTTATGATTTGTCTCAAGTTTCTAAAGGTTATCGGCATTGGGATTGGGCAAAAGTGTGTGACAGTACTCGCGCGCTTTTTTTATAAGTGTAAAGATGGTGGTACTCAATGGCTTGATCATGATATCATTCCTAGACTCCATCGCGAAAAAGGCTCGGCTTTCTTTAAGAAATATTTCTTAAAGAAAGCCAATGAATAAGCTATCCAATAGCGTTTTGTTTTACACAATACCTATGTTGCTACACATTGATGCGTTTGTTTTGAAGAGACAGTTCTTAGGCATATATTCTTTCTTCATTTTAAGACGATATTTGTGAAGAGTAGCAGCCTTTTCGTAAAATGTATAAAATCTACTTGGCATGAGAATTTTTTTGTTTAATAAAAGTGAAAATCAATAGCACCTATGCTATTTGATCCATTCTCTTAATTTTGCAACAGTACTTGGCACTGTTCATGAAGAACACTTTTACTCTTTTCTTCAATATTTTATCCACACACGAATTCCCCGTATGGTGTGCAGAGGAGTATTTTAAATTGATTCAATTAAAAGAAGAGGGGACTTATGATGAGAAAAATTGACGATATTTAGTGTTTATTATTCAATATAAAGTACCATTGACGATAAAAAATTTTACTTCTTTTTAAAGTAAGAGCAAATTTCATGGGGAAGTTCTTTATAATATTTTGAAATATTCATAAATACAAAGAAACAATTTATCTTTATTATTTTTATCCGTTAATAGAAGATTTTTGTTTTAAAGGACAAGTTTTGAGAAATCTGCAACCGCTTGTGTAAGTGTGTAAGTACGTTTGAGAAGAGCAAGACGGTTAGCGCGCACATTAGGATTTTTATCGTTCACCAATACCTTTTCAAAAAATAGATTAATCCATTTTCCAAGTGGTGCTAGAATATCGAGTACCAATGATAAATTTGTTGCATTGATAGCGTCAAGAATCTTGTTTTCTATTTCACAGATTGCATGATAGAGCTGCTTTTCTTCTTTCTCAACAAAGAGCTCAGGATTAATTTCATTTACTATTATTGTGCTTTTTTGAAGTTCATTTTCAAGAATATTGGTTGTACGTTTTACAGAGGCGACAAAGCTCATTCCGTCATGAGTATTGATAAAAGCGATAAGGGATTCAACACGACGTGCAACCCATAAAAAATCATCAGAATCTTTGTTTAAAACGGCTTCAAGAGCATCATAACGAGCCCCTTCCTCTTTGAGATAGATTTTCAAACGGTCATGAAAAAAGAACAACAGATCTGATAAAATATACGCTGTGTTTTCTGGAAGCAGATTCTGCAATTGTCGCTTTTCGCTTTGAGAGATCTCATATTGATTTTTTTGTTGTACGAAAAGATTGGTTGCCAACTGAAACAGTGGCATAAGGTTGATTTTCCAATCCTGCGAAAGGACAAGCCTAATAATTCCTAAGGCTGCTCGTCTTAACGCATAGGGATCTTTTGAGCCTGTTGGTTTTTCATTAATGAGCCAAAAGCCAACCAGCATGTCAATTTTGTCGGCGAGCATAACGGTTATAGCAAGAGGTTCTTGCGGAAGATGATCTGTTGGTCCTTGAGGTTTATAATGCTCTTTAATGGCTTCAGCTACGCGAGGATCTTCCCCTTGAAGAAGGGCATATTTTTGCCCCATTATCCCTTGTAGTTCAGGAAATTCTCCGACAATTTCTGTTTGCAAATCAGCTTTTGCAAGGATTGCTGCACGTTTCGCTAAAAGAGGATCTGCTTGTATCAAAGGGGCAATTTTTTGTGTGAGTTGAGCAATTCGTTCTACTCTTTCACCTTGCGTTCCTAATTTGGCATGAAAAGTTACATTCAAATGATCAAGTCGCGCTATTCTTTGATCGAGAGGTTTCTTTATATCAAGATCAAATTTTTTTATAGAAGATTCTAAATGTTGAATATCAGGTAAATCACGCTGATCTGTTTGCCAAAAATAGAGTGCATCAGAAAGACGGGCATGGACAACCTTACTATTTCCTTTTGAAATTTCTTTGCCTTCATCATTTGCAAGAATATTAGAAACGAGAATAAAATGATGAGAAAGTTTTACTTTTTCTCCTTGTTTACGGGTGACAAAACATTTTTGATTGGCTCGAATAGTCAAGCGAATAATTTCTGGAGGAATATCAAGAAATGATTTTTCAAAATCACCCATAAGGATAACAGGCCACTCAACAAGACCAGCAACTTCTTCGAGGAGAGCATCGTCTTGAACCAGTTCTAAACCGTTTGCAAAGCAAAGATTTTGGGCATCTGCTAAAATAATATTCTTTCGTCTTTCAGCATCCAAAATGACTTTATGGGTTTCAAGTTGCGTCACATAATCATCAAAGCGGCGTACTTGAAATGGCTTTCCATCACTTAAGAAACGATGACCATAAGTGAGATTATTACTTTTTAGAGAACCAATTGTAAACGGAATAACATGCGTTTCACCAATTTCTGGTCCGAAAATGCAAAGAATGTTTTGTAAAGGCCGAATCCACTTTAAAGCACCACTTTTTGCCGAATCTTTTCCCCAACGCATAGATTTTGGCCACGGAAAGTTGCGGATAATATTCGGTAAAATATCAGCAATAATTTCTTCTGCTGTTCTGCCTTTTTTTACAATTTTAGCAATATAAAAATCACCTTTTTTATCATCATGTCCAATATGGGCTTCAGAAATATCGTTAAGCCCCGTCGCACGCAGAAAACCATCAATCGCCTGCTGTGGTGACTTTGTAGAGGGACCTTTACGTTCTTCATGGATATCTTTTGAGCGTATAGAAAGTCCGCGTATGTCTAATGTTAGCCGACGAGGTGTCCAATATTCTCGAGCCGCTTTATAGGTCAACCCAGCATCTATAAGTTGATCTGTAACTGCTTTTTTAAGATCAGCAGCCGCTTTTCGTTGCATACGTGCAGGGATTTCTTCACTGAAAAGTTCAAGAAGAAGATCAGACATTAGGCTTCTCCAGTGTATATTTGTCCAGCTTCTGTGAGTAAGAAGGCTTCCCCACAACGGCGCGCGAGATCACGAACACGAAGAATGTAATTTTGTCGTTCGGTTACAGAAATAACACCACGTGCTTGCAAAAGATTAAAGATATGGCTTGCTTTAATACATTGATCATAGGCAGGAAAAACACAGCGATGGAATGTACCTTCTTTATCGGGGCTTCCCGCATCAAGAAGTGCATCGCATTCGCGCTCGGCATCGATAAAATGCTGGTGGAGGAGTTTGGTATCAGCAAATTCGAAGTTATAATATGAGTATTCCTGTTCTGCTTGTAGAAAAATATCTCTATAACTTATTTTGTTTTCTTCTTCCAAACCATTAAAGTTCAGATCATAGACATTATCAACCTCTTGAATATACATCGCTAGACGCTCAAGACCATAGGTGATCTCTCCTGAAACCGGGGCGCACTCAATGCCGCAAACTTGCTGAAAATAAGTAAATTGAGAAATTTCCATTCCATCACACCAGCATTCCCACCCTAACCCCCAAGCACCAAGGGTTGGACTTTCCCAATCATCTTCAACAAAGCGAATATCATGCAATTTTGTATCAAGCCCGATAGCTTGTAGCGATTTGATATAAAGCTCTTGTAAATTAGGCGGAGAAGGTTTGAGAAGCACTTGGAATTGATAATAGTGTTGTAAACGATTTGGATTTTTACCATATCGGCCATCTGTTGGACGTCGAGAGGGTTGAACATAAGCAACATTCCAAGGCCGTGGACCTAGAGAGCGTAGTATGGTTGCTGGATGAAAAGTTCCAGCGCCGACTTCCATATCATAAGGTTGCAAAATCGCACATCCATAGTGGGCCCAATAATTTTGCAAGGTTAAAATTAGTCCCTGAAAAGAACGTTTGGGGTCAAGGTGTTCAGGCAGTTTCACGCTTTATACTCTTTA
This sequence comes from Bartonella massiliensis, assembly GCF_902150025.1. Lineage (GTDB taxonomy): Bacteria > Pseudomonadota > Alphaproteobacteria > Rhizobiales > Rhizobiaceae > Bartonella > Bartonella massiliensis. The sequence continues at coordinate 79,180 of NZ_CABFVS010000001.1, read as the reverse complement.
AATATTGAACAATATAGATAGCAACCAAAGAAACCTTAGCTTCTATGACATCTATTATTTTATGTGGTTTACGGTTAAGCATCATTTATTGCAAACCAAATTTCAATTTTTCTTGAATTTGTTTAGCATTTTCTGGTTTTCCATCAATGGCGTGGTTCCATTGAAATATGGCTTCCCGTTTACGTCCAACTTTCCAATAGGCATCCCCTAAATGATCATTCAATGTTGGGTCTTCTGGTTGTAGTCTGACAGCTTTTTCTAATATTTGCACTGCTTTGTTATAGTCTTTTAATTTATAATAAGCCCATCCTAAAGAATCGAGGATATGACTATTATGAGCTTGCAAAGTAGAAGCTTTTTGCAGCATATGTAGCGATTCTTCAAGCTTCTCACCTCTCTCTACAAGGGAATAGGCTAAATAATTAAGAACTTGCGGCTGGTTTGGAAAAAAATCAAGGGCTTTTCGCAAGTCAATTTCTGCTTTTGGCCACTGTTTTAAACGTTCAAAAGCAATACCACGTTGATAAAAAAGTTTCCAATCGTCCTGCTGAAAGTTTTTTATTTGGGCAATCGCATAGTCTAGAGTTTTCGTGGCTTCCAGAAAATTATTGTTCTGCATATAAAAAGCAACGAGTGTTATCAAAATGCTACGATCATTGGGAAACTTTTTATTTAACAATATGAGTAACTTTATTGCTTCTTTATAATTGTTGTTATTGGCAAGAAGAAATGCAAGATGAAGTTGTCCATCTTTATAATAAGGAGATTTAGGGGATAAAGCGCGATAAAGCTTAATGGCTTGCTGAGAATCATCTAATTTAGCAGAAATGTGTGCGAGCTGAAAGAGTGTTGCGTCATTTTGAGGGTATAAGGTGAAAGATAATTGTTTTAAAATACGTGCAATCCGCCCTGAGTTTTTGTAGTTGAGAGCTGTTCCAAAATTATACAATACCTCGGCTACTCCTTGCTGAGGTGTTTTTATCAACCTTTCTAAAAAAACATTTTTTTCAATTTTTTCTCGAAGGTTTGTGAAGACTTCTCGAGTTGACAACATTTGTTCACCATGCTGGATTGTCTGAAGAGCTTGGTTGCGCATATTATGGCGGAATTGGAATGAGGCATAGGCTGTAATAATACGTTCATAGGTATTTGGAGCAATAAGAGTTCCTTGTTTGTTACTCAGTGCTTTAATGAAATATTTTTTTGCATCTTGTGGTCGTTCTGCAAGATCGCTCATAAGTGCTAGATGATAAGATATAAAAAGCTCATACCAGACAGGACCTTTGAGCTTTTTAAGAGTAGCGATTGCTTGAGATTTTTGTCCAGATCCAAAAGTAATCCAAGCATCGATGAGTTCAGGTATTGGGTTATTGGCTGTAGGAGGTTCTTTTAATTGCAGGAGAAGCTTGGCATTCTTATAATCTTTTTTGATGAGACTTTCTATTGACAATGTTAAGGAAACAAAGGGCGTTATAACATCTTGCTTTTTGAGCTTTTGGGCTTGTTGTACAGCTTCTTTAAAATCTCCCACCGAGAGCATAGCTTCAAGGAGTTCTTTTTGTGTTTCAATGTTATCAGGTTGATAGACGAGTGCCTGTTTAAAATAATCGATAGCAAGATCTATTTTATTTTCATGATTTGCAACCCTTCCAGCGAGATATGCACCTGTAAAAGAGGTTGTATGAATCGCGGTGCTTATTTTACTGTAGGTAGGGGATGGCATCAGCATGATACCCACGATAAAGAGGGTAAAAAGTCGGACTACCGTTACAGAGCACATGGAGTTAATCCTTTTCAAGATAATCAATTGATTGTGTCGTTTATAGATCATATCTCATTACTTTGTTGAGAAATACTGTGATTCTTGCAAAGAATCAGTTTACGCGCGCAATACAAAACTCAACAGTTTCAACGAGAGCATTGTAAGCAGGATTTCTATTCATAGGAATAAGAGCATCAATAGCATGTTTTCCATAGATACGTGCTTGTTCTATGGTATCTGCAATGCTATCACATTTTGCCATTAAGTTTTGTGCATGTGTAAAGGCTTCGTTATTGTTATTGCCGTCTTCAAGCGCTTGTTTCCAGAATTTTTTCTCCACCATACTCCCACGCTCATATGCGAGAATAACAGGCATTGTAATTTTTCCTTCTCTAAAATCATCGCCTATATTTTTTCCTAAATTTTGAGCACTACCACTATAATCAAGGGCATCATCAATCAATTGGAAAGCTAAACCTAAAGATGTTCCATATTCACGTAATGCAGAACGCTCTTTGTTTCCATAACCAGCAATAATGGGGCCAACTTCAGCTGCCGCTGAAAATAGTGCTGCGGTTTTTGCATTGATGATTTTGAGATAATCTGAAGGACTAGTTGTGATATTGTTTGCAGCAGAAAGTTGTAAAACTTCTCCTTCAGCAATAATTGCTGCTGCGTTTGCTAGGACAGAAAGCGCTTCCATGGAACCGACATCAACCATCATTTTAAAAGCTTGCCCTAACAGGAAATCCCCCACAAGAACACTTGCTTGATTTCCCCAAATCATCCGTGCCGTGGATTTTCCACGTCGCAAATTACTTTCATCAACCACATCATCATGGAGCAATGTTGCTGTATGCATAAATTCAACAGCTGTTGCGAGTTTTATATGCCCATCACTTTGATAACCGAACATATGAGCAGAAGCGAGTGTGATCATTGGGCGTAATCGTTTTCCACCAGATGAAATAAGATGATTAGAAATTTCAGGGATCATTTCAACTTCTGATTTTGCCATAGAGAGAATAAATTGGTTGACGCGCTCCATATCTTGTTGCGTAAGATTGACAAGAGACTGCAGAGAAATTTGATTATTTCTTATTGGTTCTGTTTCGATAGCTACACTCAATATATTTACTCCTAGAGTATTGCAATGGACATATCTAAAAATTATTTTATTGACTAGCATAAAGGGGGTTTTGTTTTGACTCAAGCTTTTGATGACGTTTTAAAATGTAAGATTGGAATGGTATTGGCAAGAAATGTTCTTTAGCGTGTGTAATGTTATTGTTATGAAATGATAAAAAAATTAAAACAACCGCTGAATGACAAAAGGGTGGTTTATAAAGGTGAATATTAGACTTTTAAATGGATAAAACAACGAATCAGAGTGGTGAAACAATAGACAGTTTTCATCGTGGAAAATTTTATTTGGTTCAACCCTATAAACAGGGTCATCGTTCTGGGATGGATGCGATGTTATTAGCCAGTTTGGTTCCCAGTCATTTAAAGGGCAAAGTTGTTGATTTAGGGGCAGGTAGTGGAGCGGCAGGGTTGGCTGTTGCTTCGCGTTGTTGGCAAGTTCATGTTACATTGGTTGAACGCTCATCTTTTATGGTATCGTATGCTCAAAAAACGCTTATGCTAAAACAAAATAAACAACTTGCTGACCGAATTTGTTTGCTAGAAGCCGATGTTACCTTGAGAGGGAATGCGCGTATAAAAGCAGGTTTGATAGACAATAGCTTTGATTTTGCAATTATGAATCCACCTTTTAATAATCCTACGGATCGCAAAACACCTGACAAGCAAAAATCTGAAGCACATGTTATGCCTGAAGCGATGTTTGAGAACTGGTTACGCAGTGCAGCAGCAATTGTTAAGCCAGGGGGATACTTAGGACTCATTGCACGTCCACAATCACTGACAGATATTTTACGTGCTTTAGAGGGGCGTTTTGGTGGTATTTGTATCATTCCTGTGCATGCGCGTGCCAAAACAGCAGCAATCCGCCTTTTATTTTATGCAAAACGAGGAAGCAGAGCTGCATTATCTATTTTACCGGCATTGGTTATCCATGAAAGTAATGACCATACTTTTTCGCCACAGATTGATGCAATTAATAATGGATATATAAGCTTGTGGGAACTTTTTTAATGGTCTCTTGTGTTTTCCAGTTTATTATTTAAAGTCTAAACTTTGTTACTAGGGAGATTTTGATTTGTGGGAAATTGTATTTCTGATTTTCATGTGGGGATTGATTGGCTTTTTTGGATACTATCGTATTCTTCCTTTTTGTTGTTCTTGCCTATTTAATTATTCTTAAAATTAAGGAGATTCTGTTTTGATGGATGTTATCAAAAATTTTATTCCACAGCGTTTTTCTTCCAATAAACTTGAAATTCCTGTTGTTCGCCTTCAAGGGGCCATTATGGATTCATCAGCATCTATATCGCGTACCCTTTCTCTTAGCAGATATGCAAATATTCTAGAGAAGGCTTTTGCGCACAAAAAAGCACCAGCTGTTGCACTTATTATTAATTCTCCAGGTGGTTCTCCAGTACAGTCGCGTTTTATCTTCAAGCGTATTCGTGACTTGGCAGAAGAAAAAAATAAAAAGGTTCTTGTGTTTATTGAAGATATCGCAGCCTCTGGTGGTTATATGATTGCTTGTGCGGGGGATGAAATTTTTGCAGATCCTTCTTCGATTGTGGGTTCCATTGGGGTGGTTTCAGCTTCCTTCGGTTTTCCAGAACTTTTGAAGAAAATTGGTGTCGAGCGTCGTGTATACACAGCAGGAAAGAACAAAGTTTCATTAGATCCATTTCAGCCGGAAAAAAAGGCGGATATTGAGCATTTGAAATCTCTCCAACTTGAAGTGCATCAAACTTTTATCGATTTAGTTAAAGAACGGCGTGCGGCAAAATTATCAGATGATTCTAATCTCTTTACAGGAATGTTTTGGAGTGGAAAAAAAAGTGTTGAACTTGGTCTGGTTGACGGATTGAATGATGTACGTTCTGTTATTAAGGAGCGTTTTGGTAATGAGGCAAAACTTCGACTTATTACACCTCCAAAAAGTTTTTTAGGCCCTAAAATCCCTGCAGGAGTAACGGCTCATACGGTTTATACAGCTATTGATAGTGCATTGATAGCAGCAGAAGAGCGGGCACTTTGGCAGCGTTACGGTTTGTGAGGGAAAGAATTTTTCGAGTAAGGAAGATTTTTATCTAAAAATAGATGTTAGAAGAAACAAGCTTGAAATGATACGAATGAGAATATGCCATTTATTTTGTGTGAGAGCTCTCCATAATATTTATTGTTTGTTTAGAAAAAAGTTAGAATATTTCGAATTCGAACTAGTTGATAGGTCTGATACTAATATGGGTACAAAGGGGGATTGTTGTAAAATCACCCTGTAAAAATGAATATGACGTTATATGATACCGGATGTACAAGTTTCGTTTCAAAGACATTCTTATGTGTTTACACCCATTAAATTGAACTTAGCTCTGCATGTTGTAGGGCAACGTGCTGATGGTTATCATCTAATAGAAAGTTTGGTTTATTTTAGTCTTAGCGGTGATTGTCTACACTATGCACCTTGTGAAAGTGATCAGTTTGTTTTAACGGGACCATTTGCAAAAGAGCTTGTGTCTCATTCAGACAATTTGGTTATTCGCGCACGGTATTTTATGCATAAGACTTTTCCTGAAAGTGCTCGACCTGCTTTTTTTCGACTTGTAAAAACACTTCCTATTGCTTCAGGCATTGGTGGTGGTTCAGGCGATGCTGCTGGGGTTATCAGTATATTACGTCAACAGTGGAATCTTGATTGCTCTTGTGAAAAATTAGCAAAAATGAGCTTAATTCTTGGTGCTGATGTTCCTATGTGTCTTTTTGCATTGGAATATCAGCAGCCACTTTTGGTTAAAGGGATTGGCCAAGAGATTATACGACTAAAAGAAGCCTGTTCTCTTGCGCTAGTCTTGGTTAATCATGGACAAGAGATTTCAACACAAGCTGTGTTTAAAGCGTTAGACAAGCGTCATCATCCTTCTTTAAAAATTGATCCCGTTGCTTTAAAGAGTGTTGATTCATTGGTTGAAGCTTTACAAGAAACGCGAAATGATCTTTTTGCCCCTGCTTTTAAAATAGCACCTCAGCTTGCTGAAGTGTTATCTGTATTAAATGAGAGTGGGGCGCTTTTTTCTCGTATGTCTGGAACAGGGGCAACGTGCTTTGGCATTTTTAAAAGTCAACAAGCAGCGCAACAGGCAGCTCTTTTTATCAAGTCAACGCACCCAAACTGGTTTGTAAAACCGATTATGACGTTAGGGACTATTTGAGAAATAACGATAAAAGCTTTTATTTTTTCATGATTTTTTATACCCAATGGGGAGGGGAAACAAAGAAATGTATTTTTTTGTTTTTCAGATAAAACAAATACATGCTAAAATGCTCTTTGTTACCTATTTTTTTAATCTTTTGTGCCAAGAATTTTCAGAATGCTTGAAGAGCTATTAAAAACTGTAACATTTACAAAAAATAAGCAGGTTACAGAAATAGATGGATATTTGTTGTATTTGTGATTGATCAAAGATGTTGAATTTGCCGCTTCAACCAAATTTTTCGTGCGAATTAGATTTGCAAAACCAAGGTTTTTTGCATATAGCAGGGGTTGATGAAGTAGGACGGGGGCCTCTTGCGGGGCCCGTGGTAACGGCCGCAGTTATTTTGGATAAAGAGTATATTCCTGATGGGTTAAATGATTCAAAAAAGCTCTCTTTTCTTCAACGGAGTAGGCTTTATTATGAAATCTTGCAAAGTGCCTTAGCGGTTTCAGTTGCTAGTCTTTGTGCCCATACAATTGATCAATCTAATATTAGAAAAGCAGCTTTAGAAGCAATGCGTCGTTGTATTACTGGGTTAGCTGTTCCAGCTCACTACGTCCTTGTTGATGGACGTGATATCCCCTCTCGGCTGTTCTGTCCCGCAACGGCGTTAATTAAGGGGGATCAGCGGTCGGTTTCAATTGCAGCCGCATCTATTATTGCGAAAGTAACGCGTGATCGGATGATGGAATGTGCAGGGCAAGTTTATAAAGGGTATGGTTTTGAGAAGCATGTAGGGTATGGGACACTCGTTCATCGTACAGCTCTTGATAAAAATGGTCCAATTTTAGGATTACATCGTTATAGTTTTGCGCCACTCAAAGAGCGTTATAGGAATGATGTATCATGACGATTCGACCTCTCAATAGAGCTTCGATAAAAGAAGCAATAGCGCTTCTTGAACAAGGCAGGTTGGTAGCGTTACCAACGGAAACTGTTTATGGATTAGCGGGTGATGCAACCAATGGAAGGGCACTCTCTTCTATTTTTTCTACAAAAAAGCGTCCGCAATTTAATCCTCTTATTGCGCATGTTAACGGTATCGAAATGGCGGAGCACTATGTTGAGATTGATTTTCTTTCACGCCAATTAATGGAAGCGTTTTGGCCCGGTCCTTTGACATTGGTTTTACCTTTAAGGAAACAACATAATATCCATCCTTTAACGACTGCTGGTTTGAATACATTGGCTATTCGTTTTCCAGACAGTCGTTTTGCGGAAATTGTACAATGTTTTGGCCGTCCACTTGCAGCGCCTAGTGCAAATCAATCGGGGCGTCTTAGTCCTACTTCGGCTGAAGCTGTTTTTGCATCTTTGGGGGAAGCTGTTCCTTTGATATTGGACGGAGGACCCTCTCAAATAGGGCTTGAATCGACGATTATTAAGATTTGTGGTGAAAATGTTTATCTTTTGCGTCCAGGGGGGCTTGCGGCTGATAAAATTGAAGGAGTTTTGGGAAAGCCTTTAAAACGGATCGATCAAAGGGCGGCGATTGAAGCTCCAGGGATGTTAAAGTCACATTATGCTCCCAATACTGCGATTCGTTTGAATGTAGAAAAGGTGGAAAATGGTGAAGCGCTTTTAGCATTTGGTCCAAAGCGCGTTATGGGGGCTGAAAATGCCATTTTTATTTTAAACCTTAGTGAGGAAGGAAAGTTGGAAGAGGCAGCTTCTCATTTATTTCAATACATGAAGGAATTGGATTCATTGAAAGTGAGATGTATTGCCGTAGAACCTATTCCATCATATGGATTAGGGGAGGCGATCAATGATCGTCTTATACGTGCTGCGGCTCCAAAGGAGAAATGAACATGGAGCAGGAGTTAATTGAGAAATTTACTAAAATTGTTGGTGCCAAGCATGCGATAACAGATCAATCCTTGATTGCACCCTATTTGCTTGAAGAGCGAGGGCTTTTTCATGGAAGAACACCCTTACTTTTACGTCCCTCTTCACCGCAAGAAATTTCATTAATTATGCAGCTCGCAAGCCAAACACGTACACCAATTGTACCTCAGGGTGGAAATACAGGTCTTGTCGGGGGGCAACAACCAGATGATAGCGGAAACAGTGTTATTTTATCCATGGAGCGATTAAATAAGATTAGAGCAACAAATCTTGAGGGGAATTTTGTTGTTGTAGAAGCTGGAGTTATTTTACAGGATTTACAAAAAAAAGTGGATGAATTAGGTCGTTTTTTTCCTCTTTCTTTGGCATCTGAAGGTTCTTGCCAAGTAGGGGGAAATCTTTCATCGAATGCTGGAGGAACAGCTGTTTTAGCTTATGGCAATATGCGTGATCTTTGTCTTGGTTTGGAAGTTGTTTTACCCGATGGCCGACTTTTGGATGATTTGCGCTTTGTTAAAAAAGACAATAGCGGTTACGATTTGAAAAATCTTTTTATTGGTGCGGAAGGCACGCTGGGTGTTATAACCGCAGCCGTTTTAAAGATTTTTCCAAAAATAAAAGGAAAAGCTGTTTCTTTGGTGGGATTACATAGTCCCGCAAAGGCTCTAGAATTTTTATCTCTGGCTCAAGAATATGGAGGAGGGATGGTGACGAGTTTTGAGCTTATGGGAGATCTCAGTTTGCAAATGGCTTTAGATTATAAGATGTGTGAGAAGTCTCCTCTCCAGCAGAAACATGAATGGTATGTGTTGATGAATATTTCATCGTTGCAAGGTAATGATGAGGCGTTATCTGTGTTGAGTGTTATTTTAGAAAAAGCTTTAGAGAATGCGATGATAGAAGATGCAGTTATTGCGCAATCTTTAAAACAACAAGAATTTTTTTGGCAATTGCGAGAAAGCATATCACCAGCACAAAAGTTAGCGGGAGGGTCTATTAAGCACGATATTGCCGTACCACTTGCTTCCATGCCTGATTTTATTGCTAAGGCAGCGCTTATTATTGAAGAGATTTCTCCAGGGGCACGGGTGGTTTGTTTTGGACACATGGGCGATGGAAATTTGCACTATAATATTACGCAGCCTATTGGTGCTGATCCTAAAGTCTTTTTGAAATTATGGTCAAAAATGAATCATCACATTCATCGTTTAGTGATGGACTATCAAGGTGCATTTTCTGCTGAGCATGGAATTGGTCAGCTTAAGCGTGAAGAACTTCGTTCTTTTAAATCGCCTGTCGCATTGGATATTATGCAAGGGATTAAAAAAACACTTGATCCTTTAGGGATAATGAATCCTGGAAAAGTCTTATGATTCAAGAATAATGAATTTTATCATGTGTTTTTGTTTAGATTTTAATAACCAAAAAAGAAACCAGTTGTTTTTTTATTCAAACTTTTAATAATTCAATGAGGAAAAGCTGCTAAAAGGGTATGTATTTAAGATCAATTGGGACACTATATATGGCTAATCAATGCTTTAATCAGGCAAAAGCGGTGCTTGAATTTCGGTTAGATCCGTGCCATTTGCCACAAACAACGACATATTTTTCATCCAAAACGGGCAATCAGGTTATTTGTTCGTTAAATGAGCGTGGCGTTTTTTTTAAAACGGATACACCTTCAAGCATATCGCATTTAATACCTCCTTATCATTTTAAAGGAATTGCAGCACGTACCGTAAAAACACGTTCAGGAGAAAGAGCTGTTGCATTAGAGTTACTTCATGCAGATGAAGAATCTTGTATCCCGCTTTTGGTTTCTAGAGATTTGAATAATGTTCTTTTGGATTGGCGATTATGGGCGGACACTTATGGTCTCCCCATGCTGATGATTAATGAAGATAATCGCATTGTTGTTGTAAAAGATCGTTCTGATTTACATCGATTTTTTTGCACAACGCGTCATTCTAAACAAAAGCATTTTTTACTTCGTTATAGCAATCCGTTAGGTTTGCGTTTGGTTATTGCAAATCAAATTGCACTTCAGTAACATTCATATGCATTCATTTTTATACGACCATAAGCATTGATTTTGTTGGGCCGTAAAATGCTCTTATTTAGTGCGGTGATATAAGTCATGCAAGTGTTGCGCATGAAGTGTTTTTAGAAGATGTGGTGAATATTCGTTAAGTTTTGTTATTGGTTCTTGTGTAAGTGAAGTACATGGGTGAGAATTAAAAGGAAGCCACTCAATAAGAGATTCTAACTTTTTACAAATCGAATAGGGTAGGCGTTTTTATTCTTCAAGGCGGTGAGAAAGTTAGTGATTGTAATTAACTGTAAATGAGAGATTTTGACAGTACCATTTTCAGAAAATATACAATTTATATATCCATTTTTTGTTGTAAAAATCGAAACGCTTTTTTCAGGTCGGGGAGTTTTTGCAACAAATAGGATAATTTGTTGGCAGTATAAATTTTTGTTTTTGTCACATCATTAAAGCAGGAGCAGATTTCTGTAAGTATTTTTTTACTTTGTTTTTTATAAATCAAGTTTATGGATTTATAAAAGATACCTCATCATTTTCTTATTGAATGAGAGATATGAATATCGTAGGCTTTTTTTATTTAAAATCCTCTTAGAAATAATCAAAATGATTGCCTTGCACGTTAACAAGGAGGGGATACTCATGTGGATGAAGACCATTAAAACAGAGCAAAAACTCTCTGATAAATTTTCTAGATAACAAGGGTTATCGTCACATTGGACGTTGGATACAATGATGGTATCTTTTTTTATTCAATAAAGAGAGCAGAATGGACTTATACTCTTCACGGTTAATAGCGTGAAATGGGAAAAAGAGCATGAAAGCTATTGCTTTTTGCGCAACTAACATGAAGTGCGTTTTTGGGGAACATTTTATTGTCTGAAGAAGGTAGAATTGTAGTAAGAATGCGATAAATGAAAATGCATGATATTTATCTTGAAGGTTTAATAAGAAAAAAATTTTTATAAAATGGGTAAAAAACGCGTTTAAAGTCTATAAAAGAGTGAAATAATCAGTTTTTATTACAATTGCACTTTCAAAAAAATCTTCTTTTCACAGAAGTCGATATTTCCTTTGAATATTTTATTTTTAAAAGGAAAATATACTGTTTTTTCCAAAGTTACGGTCAACATAAAACGGTGAGAAAATTTGTGTCTCACGTTCTTAAGAGAAAGAAACAAATCGCAAAAAGAATAGCAAAAGATTTAGTTTTCTCGTGCAATAGCGCGCCATCCAATATCACGACGGACAAAGCCTTCTGGCCAATCAATACAATCAACAGCTTCATAAGCACATTTTTGTGCGTTGGTAATCGTTTTTCCTGTTGCTGTTATATTGAGAACACGTCCACCATTTGCAATAAGTTCTCCATTGCGCAATGCGGTACCAGCGTGAAAAACTTTCACATCGGGAAGCGTGTTTACTTTATCAACGTTACGAATAACAGTTCCTCTTTGGGGGGAACCTGGATAACCATTTGCGGCCATAACAACAGTGAGAGCCATTTTTTCAGACCACTGAAGAGGTTTATTTTCGAGCCTTCCTTGAGCTGCGGCAAGAAATATCGGTAGAATATCATCTTTGAGACGCATCATTAAAACTTGACATTCAGGATCGCCAAATCGTACGTTAAATTCAATGAGTTCGGGGCCCCTTTGTGTTATCATTAATCCGACGAAGAGAATGCCTTTAAAGGGGGCGCCCATTTCATTCATGCTTTTTAAAGCGGGTTCAACAATTTCCTTAAGGGTACGATTTACCATTTCTTCGGTCATAATGGGTGCAGGTGAATAAGCCCCCATTCCACCAGTATTTGCTCCCGTATCTCCATCCCCCACACGCTTATGATCTTGAGCAGATCCAAAGGGAAGGGCAATTTTACCATCACAAAGACAAAAGAAGCTTGCTTCTTCACCTTCAAGAAAGGCTTCTACAACAATTTTGTTTTCTGCATCGCAGGAGGCACTTTTGAAACAAGCATCAATGGCGTTCAATGCTTCTTCCATGGTTGTTGCAACCACGACACCTTTGCCAGCTGCTAAGCCATCCGCTTTAATGACAATGGGAACACCTTGTTGATGAATGTAAGCTTTGGCTTGAGCTGCATCATTAAAACATTGGTAACTTCCTGTAGGAATGTTATTCTTGCGGCATAAATCTTTTGCGAAAGATTTTGAACCTTCCAGTTGAGCAGCTTTTTGAGTAGGACCAAAGACACAGATGTTAGCGCTATTAAGAGAGTCGGTTATACCGGCAACCAATGGTGCTTCTGGTCCTACAATTACAAGATCAATAGAATGTGCTTTACAAAATTCAATAACAAGGGGGTGATCATTAATATCTAAATTAATATTTTCACCAAATTCTGTTGTTGCAGGATTTCCAGGAGCGCAATATAATTTTGTGAGCAGTGGTGACGCTGCGATTTTCCACGCTAAAGCATGTTCTCGTCCACCTGAGCCAATAAGAAGAATATTCATTGCTTGCTCCTCTCATAAAAGATGATTAATTTCATCTTCTTCTCATAAGAATGAAATGTCTCTATCGCAAGACTAAAGGTAAATCATTTGATGAAAAAAAATAAAAATATTCCTCATGTTCAGTCCTATGATAGTCAAGGACGGGTTATGGATGCATCTTCTAAACAATGGGTCTATAATTTTCTTCCCAGTTCTTTATGGTTTTATGCTCAATTGGCGCGTTGGGATAGGCCCATCGGATGGCAATTGTTGATGTGGCCTTGTTTTTGGTCAACAACAATGGCTTTTCTCTCTTATGACATGCATTATGAGTCTCTTTTATCAATGTTGTTTCATTGGGTTTGGTATCTTTTTCTTTTTTTTCTGGGATCCATTGCTATGCGAGGGGCAGGGTGCACTTGGAATGATCTTATTGATCATAAAATCGATTCTCAAGTAGAGAGGACACGTTCTCGTCCCTTACCGACAGGTCATGTGAGTCGGTTTCAAGCAAAAATTTTTATACTTGTGCAATGTTTGGTTGGTTTAGGTGTTTTATCACAATTTAATAGGTTTAGTTTTTTTCTAGGTATTTCATCATTGATCGCTGTTGCGCTTTATCCTTTTATGAAACGCGTAACCTATTGGCCGCAGTTTTTTTTAGGGATTGCATTTAATTGGGGGGCATTAATGGGGTGGGCTGTTGTGTTTGGAAATTTAAGCTGGGCACCCATTTTACTTTATGTGGGATCAATCTTATGGACGATAGGATACGATACAATTTACGCACATCAAGATAAAGAAGATGACGCGACGATAGGTGTCCGTTCTACAGCACTTCTCTTTGGTAATGGAACCAAGCAAGCTTTAGTCTTTTTGTATGGTGGTTTTGTCCTATTCGTGAGTTTAGCATTTTATTTGGCGAAAGTACCTCTATTGAGTTTTTTGGGAATTTTTGTGGCAAGCATCCATATGTTTATTCAAATTAAAGTCATCGATATCGATAATAGTTCACAATGCCTTAGGCTTTTTAAATCTAATTCATTGATTGGTTTTGTGATTTTTGCTGGTTTAGTCTGTGGTGGTCTATGGATGATATTTTATCCTAAAGTTTAACAACATGTTGGATAAAGTCACATATTCTGTAATGATGGTGAGAGAAATGAAAACTCAAAGATATTTTCTTAAAGTTTATAATTCTTTTGAATTTTCAAAGTTTATTTGTATTTTATGATGAGTTTTGTTTCAGAGCTTTTTGGATAGAAAGAATGATTTTATCAAATTTTATTGAAATAAAAATAAACTTTTAAGAGGGATGAATTTTTTTAATTGAAAGTGCACTTTCTATTTATTCATTAGAATCAAAATATATAGGACTATTTTATTAATCTAGGTTTCATTTAAATATCACCGTTTTCCTTATCATAAGTGCAAAAGTCAAATCATCATTTTTGCTGATACAGAATTTTCTCTTTAAAATAAATTTGTCGTTAACCTAGCTATCAAGCGGTAGAAAATATTATCAACCAACGTTTATCGTAAAAATAAAATGCTTCTTTAAATGAAATAAATCATCTCTTTTTAGAATTTTACCAATAAAAAAATCATTTCATTGTTAGGAAAAAGCGCAGAATGATGAAGCTTGAAGGATTTAAGGGTAGAGTTTTTGTCTTTTCCAATTGCTATGTTCAACACAGTCGCGTGTAAAAAGCAGCCGATCATGTAAACGAAAAGGGCGATCAGACCAGAATTCTATAGAAAGGGGTTTAACACGAAAGCCAGACCAATAAGGTGGTCGTGGAATATTGCCTACAGCATAGCGCGCCGTATATTGAGCAATTGCTTTTTCGAGCACAAAACGATTTTCTAAGGGGTGAGACTGTTTCGATGCCCATGCACCAATTCGGCTGCCACGAGGGCGCGATTGGAAATAGGCATCGGCTTCCTGTTGACTGACTTTTTCAACAATTCCTCTTATTCTGATCTGACGACGGAGCGATTTCCAATGAAATCCTAAGGATGCTTTCATTGATTTTAAAATTTCTTGTCCTTTACAGCTTTCATAATTGGTATAGAAAACGAAGCCTTGAGGACTATAGTCTTTGAGAAGAACCATACGAACATTCGGGAGCCCTGTTTCGTCAACTGTTGCGAGTGCCATAGCATTTGGATCATTTATTTCGCTTATCGTTGCTTCTTCAAGCCACTTTGCAAAAAGTTCAAAAGGTTTTTGCATTTGCATAAAATGATCATCTGTTGGTATTTTATCGCTCATAGTTTCTCCAAATGTCAGTAAACATGGGCATTTTTTCATTTACTTTTTTATCAAGAAGTAAGGTAGCATTTTTTCTTATTTCCAAAAAGCGAATGTCTGCATATATTTTTCATGAGTATTTTTATGGTGTCTGCGTTATTTTTATCTTTAGCATAGATGATAATGAACTATATTAAATAAATATCTCATTTTATCTGGTATTTTAGTTTTTTGATAGACATATAAAGAAAAGAAGAAATTATTCTTTAGGATAGGTTGATAAATCTGTAAGGAATACTGAGCAACGTATCTGTTGATATTTGTAAAACGAAACAATTGAAAGAGGACAAATATGCGTGATCCCTACACGATTCTAGGTGTGGCACGTACCGCAAAACCGCAAGAGATTAAATCGGCATTTAGAAGATTAGCAAAGAAGTATCATCCAGATCATAATAAAAATGATGTAAAGGCTAAAGAAAAGTTTGCTGAAATTAATCAAGCTTATGAGATTATAGGTGATAAAGATAAAAAAGCACAATTTGACCGCGGTGAAATTGATATGGAAGGTAAACCGCTTTATCAAGCTTATGGCGCTGGTGAAAATTTTAGCAATAAACAAAATCCCTTTTCAGGAAGAGCGAAAGGATTTGATTTTTCTTCTTCAGGGGGGGCAGGTTTTGATGCGAGTGATATCTTTCGCGATCTGTTTGGAGGAGGCAGTAGCTTTTCAAATTCCGCACACTATAACCGTTCTCAACAAGGAGCCCATATCCGCGCTAATCTTACCATAACATTAGAGCAGATGGTTAGCGCAGAAAAGGTGGAAGCTGTTTTTCCTCATGGAAAAAAATTAAAAATTAAACTTCCAGATTATATTGAGGATGGGCAAACTATTCGTTTAAAAGGTCAAGGAGAAGAAGTGCCTCATGGGCAAGCAGGAGATGCGTTGATAACCATTCAGATTCAAAAACATCCTCGCTTTCGAGTTGAAGGAAGGGCGCTCCATCTTGATTTACCGGTTTCTCTTAAACATGCTGTTTTGGGGGCAAAAGAAGAAGTTAAGACGTTGGAGGGACGTGTGGTTTTAACGATTCCTGCTTGGTCAAGTTCTGATCGCGTTTTGCGGTTGAAAGGAAAAGGGCTTCGTTTAAAAAATGGTACAAGAGATGATCTTTATGTGCATGTTCGTATTATGTTGCCGGAAGATAAAAATGCTGCGCTAGAACAGTTTTTGCAGACGCAAAAAGGTTAATTTAAATTTTTTTATATATTAAAGCGTCGTTTTTGTTTGATTTTAATCCAATTACTTGAAGAAAAAGTTGACCTGTGTCATAGGCAGATGAATAATATTAATTTTAAGTAACAATGGGGCAGTGCTAATGGCTAAGGGTAATGGTTTATTGTGCGGTAAGCGTGGTTTAATTTTGGGATTGGCCAATAATCGCTCCATCGCTTGGGGAATTGCTAAAGCAGCGAGCGCTGCGGGGGCAGAGCTTGCTTTCACTTATCAAGGTGACGCAATGAAAAAGCGTGTTGAGCCTTTGGCTGATGAATTAAAGGGGCTTGTTTTTGGACATTGTGATGTTTCTGATAGCGCTTCTATTGATGCGGTCTTTAGAACCATAGAAAAGAAATGGGGTAAACTCGATTTTTTAGTTCATGCTATTGGTTTTTCAGATAAAGATGAATTAAGTGGTCGTTATATTGATATCAGCGAATCAAATTTTATGATGACCATGAATATTTCCGTTTATTCCCTAACGGCTTTGACAAAGCGTGCAGAAAAATTGATGCCAGATGGTGGTTCAATCTTAACACTGACCTATTATGGGGCAGAAAAGGTTGTTCCCAATTATAATGTAATGGGGGTTGCCAAAGCAGCTCTTGAAGCGAGCGTGAAATATCTAGCGGTAGATTTAGGCCCCCAAAATATTCGTGTTAATGCAATATCTGCTGGACCCATCAAAACGTTAGCGGCTTCAGGTATTGGTGATTTCCGTTATATTCTAAAATGGAATGAATATAATGCTCCCTTACGTCGTACGGTAACAATTGAAGAGGTGGGTGATTCTGCCCTCTATTTTCTTTCGGATTTGTCTCGTTCTGTTACCGGTGAAGTTCATCATGTTGATTCGGGTTATAATATCATCGGTATGAAAGCCGTTGATGCACCAGACATTTCCGTCGTTAAAGAATAAAGTTTGGTTTATAAGATTGTATTGGACAGCGGTGATTTGACCAATTTAAATCGGCCAAGAATATTTTGGCGTAAAGAGCTGTTTTGTGTAGAGCTCAACATGCGTTGTCGTTGTGTATATTTGACAAAGAAACGGATCTTTTTTTCATGTCGCATAATACATTTGGTCATTTGTTTCGTGTAACAACATGGGGGGAAAGCCATGGGGTTGCTCTTGGTTGTGTCATCGATGGTTGTCCCCCCGGAATTATTTTTACGCGTGCAGAAATTCAAGCTTATCTTGATAAGCGTAGACCTGGGCAATCCTTATATACAACGCAGCGTCTTGAGCAAGATCAAGTAGAAATTCTTTCAGGAGCGGTTGTTCAGGACGACGGAATAACATTCGTTACAACGGGCACACCAATTTCTCTGTTGATTCGAAATACAGATCAGCGCTCTCAAGATTATGGAGAAATCGCTCATCAATATCGTCCTGGTCATGCCGATTATACTTATGATGTTAAATATGGTATTCGTGATTTTCGAGGAGGAGGACGCGCTTCAGCACGTGAGACAGCAGCGCGTGTTGCGGCTGGTGCTTTTGCGCGTAAAATTGTTCCTGGTTTGGTTGTACGAGGAGCCGTGGTCGCCATTGGTCCCCATAACATTAATCGTGATCGTTGGGATTGGTCAGAAGTTGAGAACAATCCTTTTTTTACACCTGATGCAGAGATGGTTCAGATTTTTAGTGATTATATCCGTAAAATCCGTAAAGATGGTACATCTGTTGGCGCGGTTGTAGAGATTGTTGCGGAAAATGTTCCGGCAGGTTTAGGAGCCCCTATTTACGCAAAACTGGATCAAGACATTGCATCCTTCCTTATGTCCATTAATGCGGTCAAAGGGATTGAAATTGGTGATGGTTTTGCGGCAGCCCGCTTGAGGGGAGAAGAAAATGCTGATGAAATGCGGATGGGAAATGATGGAAAACCACTTTTTTTATCTAATCATGCTGGTGGTATTTTAGGGGGAATATCGAGTGGACAGCCGATAGTTGCACGTTTTGCTGTCAAACCTACGTCATCAATTTTAACGCCTCGTCGCTCTATAGATGTTGATGGTCATGATGTAGACGTTATAACGAAGGGTCGCCATGATCCATGTGTTGGGATTCGTGCCGTTCCTGTTGGTGAAGCGATGGTTGCTTGTGCACTTGCTGACCATTATTTAAGACATCGCGGTCAAGTTGGGTGATTGAGAAGGTGAATAATGGCGTATGATGAAAAAAAAATTGTTTCTGCACTTAAAGCTTTTGAACGCGGTAAAATTGTTGTGGTAACAGATGATGATGACCGTGAAAATGAAGGTGATTTAACGGTTGCTGCTGTCCATTGTACAGAAGAAAAGATGGCATTTATTCTTCGTCACACAACAGGTATTGTGTGTACACCTATGCCAAAAGAAGAAGCGCAACGATTTAATCTTACTCCTATGGTACAAGATAATAACTCTGCACACGGGACGCAATTTACGGTTACTGTTGATTATAAACACGGCATAACAACAGGGATTTCAGCGCACGATCGTACATTAGCGGTACGTAATCTTGCAAATTTAAATGCAAGTGCGGATGATTTTGTTCGTCCAGGACATGTTTTCCCTTTGATTGCGCATGAAGGGGGAGTTCTCATGCGTTCAGGTCACACGGAAGCTGCTGTTGATTTATGTAAATTAACTGGTTTACCGCCGGTTGGTGTTATTGGTGAGTTAGTCAATGATGATGGTAGTGTTAAACATGGTGATCAGATTAAAAAATTTGTACAAGAACATCGGTTGCATACCATAACGGTAGCAGATTTAATTGCTTACCGCCAGCGTAAAGAAATATTAATCAAGCATGTCGGAGAAATGCCGATTGAAACACCTGTTGGTCCCGCTATTGTTCAAAGTTATCAACTCCCTTGGGAAACCATTCAGCATATTGCCATTATTTTTGGCGATATCAGTGAGGGTAAGGATATTCCTGTGCATTTACATTATGAAAACATTATAAATGATGTTTTTTGTCAATCTTCAGATCTCATGGTTATGATGCAGCGTATGATGGAAAAAGAAAAACGCGGTGTATTTGTTTATTTGCGTGAAGGATCTGTTATAAAGTCAACTCTTGGCATTCAAAACATGGCAAGAGAGAGTTCAGAAAACCATGTGCAGGCGATTGAACGCGAAGAAGAATGGCGTAAAATTGGTTTAGGATCACAAATTTTAAAATATTTAGGAATAGACTCTGTTATTGTTTATGCTTCTAAAGAGCATCATTATGTAGGTTTAGAAGGTTTTGGAATTCGTATATCCAGAACAGATATTTTTTGAGGTTCATATGACAAAAGAGATACAAGAGGGGGATATTTCAACTTTAAGCTTTGAGCAAGCGCTTAAGCAACTTGAAGTTATTGTTGAAAAATTAGAGCGTGGCGATGTGCCTTTGGAACAATCTATTGATATTTATGAACGTGGTGAAGCGCTGAAAAAACATTGTGAAAAACTTTTGAAGGTTGCTGAAGCCAAAGTTGAAAAAATTCAGCTTTCACAGGAAGGTTCTCCGGAAGGAGTAGAACCACTTGATGCTCAATAATATTAAATATTTTTGGATATTTAAATTGTGGGACTGAAGAGATGCAATAATCCTAGTTTATAGAGAATGAAATTTATTGATTTCTTTTTTATAAAATAAGTTAAAAACAGAAACAATCATCAATCACCTCAAAGAGAGAAAAGTATTTTTCAGTAAAAAAGATGCAATGCTTTCAATAAAAGATTAAAAAAGATATATTTTTATCGTTGCTTTCTTTTGAATTAAGATAATAGGAAGGATTTTTTTTGTCTCAGGTCTTAACACCATTACTTGACCGTGTTTGTTTTCCGCAAGATTTGCGGGCATTACCCGAGTCTGATTTGGCACAGTTAGCTGATGAGTTGCGGGCTGAAACAATTGATGCTGTTTCTGTAACAGGTGGTCATCTTGGGGCAGGACTTGGTGTTGTTGAGCTTACGATTGCATTACATTATATTTTTAATACACCAGAAGATAGGATTATTTGGGATGTTGGTCATCAAACCTATCCGCATAAGATTTTAACGGGGCGTAGAAAAAAAATTCGTACATTACGTCAAGAGGGGGGGCTATCAGGTTTCACAAAACGTTCAGAAAGCGAGTATGATCCATTTGGAGCGGGTCATTCGTCTACTTCTATTTCGGCAGGTCTTGGTATGGCGGTGGCGAGTGCTTTGAAAGCGGAGACAAAACGCAATATCATTTCTGTCATTGGTGATGGTGCAATGTCTGCCGGCATGGCTTATGAAGCAATGAATAACGCTGGTGCTTTGGATGCACGTTTGATTGTTGTTCTGAATGATAACGATATGTCTATCGCACCGCCTACAGGTGCTATGAGTGCGCATCTTGCACGGTTAGTCTCTCGTCCTTCTTATCGTCATTTGCGTGAACGCGTAAAGGTATTGAGCGAAAAGTTGCCAAGATTTTTTTTGGATAAAGCACGTCGTTCAGAGGAGTTTGCGCGTGGCCTTTTGGTTGGGGGAACTTTATTTGATAAGCTTGGCTTTTATTATGTTGGTCCCATAGATGGGCATAATTTGGGGCACTTATTGCCTGTTTTAAAAAATGTTCGTGAATGTCCTCATGGTCCTGTTTTGGTTCATGTCGTAACCCATAAGGGGAAGGGATATCCGCCTGCAGAAGCTTCATCTGATAAATATCATGGTGTTAATCGTTTTAATGTTACAACAGGACAACAGGTTAAAGCATCAAGCAATATTCTACCCTATACCAAGGTATTTTCTAGAGCTTTAATAGAAGAATCTTGCCATGATGATAAGATTGTTGGCATAACAGCAGCGATGCCAACAGGGACAGGACTTGATGCTTTCGCAGAAAAGTTTCCTGAAAAGATGTTTGATGTTGGGATTGCTGAGCAACATGCCGTAACTTTTGCAGCAGGGCTTGCTTGTGAAGGGTATAAGCCTTTTGTTGCAATTTATTCTACTTTTTTACAGCGTGCTTATGATCAAATTATTCATGATGTATCAATTCAAAAGTTACCGGTACGTTTTGCCATTGATAGAGCAGGTTTTGTGGGGGCAGATGGCGCAACGCATGCCGGCAGTTTTGATATTGTTTTTTTGGCGACACTTCCTCAGTTTGTTGTTATGGCGCCTTCAGATGAACTTGAACTGATGCATATGGTGCGTACAGCTGCAGCTTATGATCAGGGGCCCATTTCTTTTCGTTATCCGCGTGGTGAAGGTATTGGTATCGATTTACCAAAACGTGGTGCGGTATTAGAGATTGGAAAAGGACGTGTTCTGCGTGAAGGGAATAGGATCGCTCTGGTTGGTTTCGGAACACGGATGTCAGAAGTATTGCGCGCTGCTGATATGTTGGGAGCTAAAGGGTTATCGACGACGGTTGCAGATGCACGGTTTGCAAAACCTTTGGATAAGGATTTAATGCGTCGTCTAGCACGTGAGCATGAAGTACTGGTAACTATTGAAGAAGGGGCAATTGGTGGATTTGGAGCACATTTATTACAATTTTTAGCACAAGAAGGGCTTTTAGAGCATGGTTTAAAAGTTCGTACACTAAAACTTCCTGATGAATACTTGAATCATGGTTCACCAGAAAAAGTTCTTTCAACTGTTGGGCTTGATGCTATGGGTATTGTCAATATGGTGTTGATGGCTTTGGGACGCGAGATTCGCATGGAATAGAAAATTCAAATATGAGATGGCTTCTAGAAAAAGGCTCGATATTCTTTTAGTTGAAAAAAACTTTTTTAAGACACGTTCCCGTGCACGTGATGCTGTCATGCGCCAAACTGTTAAAGTTAATGGTGAAATCGTCTTTAAAGCGGGGCAAATAGTGTTTGATAACGCAGAGATTGTTGTTTGTGATCCAGCGCAAAATTATGTTTCACGGGCAGCATTAAAATTGATTGCTGCACTTGATGCTTTTCCGATTGTAACAGATAAAGTGACAGCCATTGATATTGGTGCATCAACAGGTGGTTTTACACAAGTTCTTTTAGAGCGTGGAGCAGTGCATGTCATTGCTGTTGATGTTGGGCATCATCAATTTGATAAACGTTTATTGGGCAACAGTGCGATAACCTTATTAGAAGGCTTGAATGTTAGAGATTTTCAACAGGAGCATTTAGGTGGGCGGGAAATTGATCTTATCGTTTCAGATGTTAGCTTTATTTCTCTCAAACTTGCATTGCCTCCTATTTTATCCTTAGCCAAAAAAGGGGCTCAAGCTGTTTTATTGGTAAAGCCTCAGTTTGAGGTTGGCCGTCAATACCTTGGTAAGGGGGGGATATTAAAAGATCCATCAAGGGCTAGAGAAACTGCTAAAAATCTTTTTGATTGGCTCAATATACAAACGGGATGGCGTGCAAAAGCTTTACTTCCTTCCCCTATTACAGGTGGGGATGGCAATGTGGAATATTTACTATTCGGAGAAAAACAACAGTGAGTGACAATGTCATCATCAACCATATAGGAGAAAATGGTTGTGGTGTTGCTAAGACAGCGCACGACTTTGTTTATGTTCCTTTTACTTTGCCAGGAGAGCATGCTGAAATTATTGTTCACGGAAAATATGCGACATGTATCGCATTAAAAGAAAAATCATCAGAACGCATTGATGCTCTTTGTCAGCATTTTGGAGAATGTGGAGGGTGTGCTCTTCAGCATTGGCGTGCTGATGCTTATCGCGTATGGAAACGACAATTGGTTGTTGATGCGCTTCAAAACTATGGAATTAAGAGCGTTGTTGCGCCTTTAATAGAATGTAAACCTTATAGCCGACGGCGGATGACTCTCACTGCATCCATGACCCCACAAGGTCAAAAAGTTGGTTTTAACCGTTATCTCTCTCATGAGATTGTCGCTTTTGAGGAATGTCCAGTAAGCCATCCAGAACTTATTTCTCAGTTGCATAATATCAGAGAGCTCTGTGCTTTTTTAAGCAGTTCTGTTAAACGGTTTCATGTCACGATAACACGCGTTAAAAATGGTTTAGATGTTGCGTTAAGCGGTTGTATTGTACCCCAATCACTTCGTCAAAAGATGATCAATGTCGCTCTTTCATCTGGGATAACACGTTTATCTGTTGCTGGTGAAGTTTTGATCGAACGAGAAAAACCAGTAATTTATTTTGGAGATGTCCGTGTTGAATTTCCTTCTGGTGGTTTTCTTCAAGCAACCTGCGAAGCTGAAAATATAATGGACAATATTATTTTAACTCATTTAAAAAAAGCAAAGAATGCTCTTGATTTATTTTCAGGGGTAGGAACATTTACTTTGCGTATGGCAAAAAAGATGAATGTTCATGCTGTAGAAAATAATGAAGGTGCATTAAGAAATTTAAACTCATCCGCTCGTTTTGCAACTGGTTTGAAAAGAGTCACGTGTGAAAAACGTGATCTTTTCCGTCATCCTCTTTCTGTCAAGGAACTTGAGTGTTTTGAGAGTGTTGTTTTTGACCCTCCTCGTTCTGGGGCAGAGGAACAAGTCCGTGAACTGGCGAAGGCAACAGTATCACGCGTTGTAGCAATTTCGTGTAATCCTGCTACATTTGCGCGTGATCTATCTCTTCTTGTTGCAGGCGGATATATGATAGAAAAAATCATACCAATCGATCAATTTTTATGGTCCCCCCATGTTGAAGTTGTTGCTGTTTTGAGCAAAAAGAAAAAGAAGAAGAGCTGGAAGCTTTAGCTTGAAGTTTTTTTTACGCCATGAAGATTTTTTAAAGTCTCGTTGAGTATTATTATAAAAATATCTCCAAAATTTATCGATAATAATGACTTTTTTCTCATGGAATGAAGAACACGAAATATCGGAAGCTTTTT
The DNA here is from genome assembly GCF_902150025.1 of Bartonella massiliensis. Taxonomy (GTDB): domain Bacteria; phylum Pseudomonadota; class Alphaproteobacteria; order Rhizobiales; family Rhizobiaceae; genus Bartonella; species Bartonella massiliensis. Next base: position 55,302 of record NZ_CABFVS010000001.1, on the reverse strand, counting down.
TATTTGAGATTTTTTATTATGAAATATAAAAAACAGTGTTACTCCACACAAAGGAAACATTTATTGCATAAAAACATAGTAAATTCAGTATCTTATGTGAATTTATTTTATATGAATCCACTTAGGAATCCACACTTTTATACGTGATTCATTTGACCATTTTTTATATAAGATTGTCACGTATGAATAGAGCATAAAAAGCAAATCATGATGTAAATATTATAACGCATGTGTGTATTCGAATGAAATGAAAAGCAGCTATCATTCATAACAGTTTATAAATTTTATGATACGTTTTTATCACTCAAAAATCGCATTGTTTTAAAATTTAGTCGTTTTAAATTATCGATAACATAATTTCATGCGTTTAAAGAATGGTATGTATTTTGCTCTTTTTTGAGCGAAACTTAAAAGGAATAATCGTTTGAAACTGTTATAAGCTTATAGGTTTTCATTCATTAAAGGCGCATAAAAAGATTTAAAGACAAAATCGTTTTTAAAGCGCTTTCTAAAAATTTAGAAAATGATAGGCAGATAATTATACAGACACTACCATCATGCATTATAACAACTATGAAATTCAAAACGTTATATCTTATGAAATCAAAAGCCTTTTTTGACGTATGCAAGCAAGCTATCAAAAAACGTTTTAAAAGTTATCGTTTAAAAATACAAAGTCAAATGGGGGCACCTATTAAGACAAAGATAAGCAAGCAAAATTCAAAACCGTTGTAATCTCAATACATAGGATTTTACTCAATTTTGAGTCAAAAGCTATAATGTTTAAAGAATGCTTTATCTAAAGATAACGAGATCAAATTTGAGCTGGTTAATTTGCAAAGAAATTATGTTTGAGTGCAAAATTAAAATACGCTTATGAGAACCTCTTTAAGTGAATGTTTAAACTTTGAAACATAAAATGAGATCTTTATAAGAAACGTTTAAAACACTTTTTATAACAGTTATCACTTAGTTATCATTTTCTCTTAAGAACGTTTCATTTACGAAAAAACAAAGATCTAGATTTTATAGCAGAGCAAATCTTGAAATCTTTACATTCTATAAAAAAAGCATTTGTTTATTTGTCTTATGAAAAGCTGCTTTTAAAAACCAACGCTTGTAAATATTAAAAACGGGTTTTGTTATAGACATTTCACTTAATACATATTTGCTTTTGATTTGTTTTATAAATTTGATTTTAGAATGTCATTTATTTCAATTTACTCAATTCAATTTTGAGCTTAGTAGCATATTAAAACGTTTTAAAGAAGCGTTTTGACAATGTGCTTTATTTCAAATGAATCTCTTTAAAGAAAAGGGCGTTATGATTAATACGTTTGATAGTCATAAAAGCGTTTATAGGCTCTAAATTCACTCTCTCATTCAAATGCATGCTATCAAAATTATAGCCATCATTTAAGGTTCTTTTGATAAGTTTTCATAAAGACAATAAAGCGCTTGCAATATGATACGTTTTGTATATAGGCATTCATTATTGATTTCATTTGTATGAATCATTTTTACATACCTCCGTTAAAAAGCCGCGTCATATCACTTGGCACGGCTTTCTTTTTGAATTCTCTTTTTTATGATACGTTTTAAACAATGTATTTTATAATGCGTTTATAGCCATAAAGAAGGCACTCACACACTATTATTTGTTTTATTTCTCAATCTTTACAACCTCATCGCTTTTATAGACCTCATAATTATCAGGAACCAATTTTATCTTACTTTGTGTATCTATTTTTGCTCTTCCATAGGCACGACCCCAGACTTTGACATAACCAGAGATTTTTGCATTCCCATAAACAGAGCCATAAACCGCGGCACGACCACTCACAATCGCATTGCCATAGACCTTGCCATAAATCTTTGCAAAGCCTTTGATAGCAGCTTGTCCATAAATTTTTGCACTGCTGTAAATACAAGCAGACCCAGAAACCTTTGAATGACCATAGATCCTTGCATGATCATAAACAAAAGCATTATGAGAAACGCGCGCATGATTATAAATATGGGAATTGCTATAAACGCGGGCGCCACCACTCACATGCGCATTGCCATAAATATTGCCTGCGACATGAGCACTGTCATAGACACAAGCATGGTCATAAATTTTCGCATATCGAGTGATTACAGCCTTGCCATAAACCTCAGCATTGCCATAGACACGCCCCCGCACATGAGAAAGATGCCTTACTTTAGCATGATCAGAAACATGAGCATAGCCATAGACAAGAGCCTCATCATAAACCCAGCAATTGCCATAGTGTGATAAGTTGCTTTCATTTTCGATATAGCCACCTAGATCGCCAGTCTTGACATCATCAAAATCTTTTAAAGCCCGAATGCGATAAAGGTTTGTCATTTGTTTTGTTAATCTGTCTTTAATTTGTTTTATTTGATTGGTTAATTCATATTTTTTAGACATAAGGATACCCTCACAATCTAATGTGATAAACATTGGATAAAATTTGAAATAGAATGTTTTAAAGAGAGGGCGCCCCCGCCGCGCCCGCTGTTATTTAAGCAACGTCTTTTATAGACTGATCATTATCACAAATATCATTACGAATTTTTGCACCGCTATTCACAACAGCATTGCCATAGATTTGCACGTGATGATCAATATTGGATTTACCATATACATGGGCATCATCATAAATTCTCACAAAGCAACCAACACGCGCCGAGCCAGAAACCCTAGCATTGCCATAGATACTAGAACAATTCTTAATCCAAGCATTACAAAAGACATGGGCATTATCATAAACCCGTGCAAAGACATAAATACGTGACTTGCCATATACACAAGCATTGCCAAAAACATAGCCACAAACATGAGCACTTTCATAAACATGCGCATTGTCATAAACATAGGCATCATTAGAAATGGTAGCATTATCACTGATCACGGCATTGCCATAAACATGGCCACAGACCCTAGCGTTATCATGAATTTTTGCATTTTCATAAATATGAGCGGTTGTATCAAAAACCAAAGCTTTTCCATTTATGATAGCATTGCCATAAACCTTTGCACCTCTAAAGATTTTAGCTTCCTTATAAATTTTAGCATTCTCATAAACAGTTGCATTCAAAAGAACGGCAGCATTATCATAGACCCAGCAATTCCCATTATGAGAAAGGTTATCTTCACTTTCAATAAAGCCGCCTAAAGAACCGGCTTTAACATCATCAAAATCTCTTAAAGCACGAATGCGGTATAAAGTAATCCCATCAAAAGTGAAACTTTCATTAGTAAATTCATATTTTTTAGATACAATTGTACTGGTCATAGGTAACTCCTAATCTAATATTCGATAAATTTTTAAATGAAATGAAATGTTTTAAAGAGGGGGCGCCCCCGCCGCGCCCGCGTTTATTTATTACTGCTTTATTATGGGCCTACACATCACAAATGAGATCTCACCATAAGGAGAAAGGCGTTCTGTATAAACATTCTCTCTTGTATCACCAAAGGCATTTTTAGTGACAATAGCCATGCCATAAGCACAAGCATTTTCATAAATATGCACATGACTGATAATTTTTGCACTGTCAAAAACCTGAGCGTTATCATAAACATGAGCATGAGCAAAAACCTTGGCAAAATCATAAACCTTGGCATTACCATATACATAGCCACCAACACCAGCATTGCCAAAAACCCTTGCATTTTCATAAACACGACCAGTTTTTACAACATAAGCATTATCACCAACCCAGCAATTCCCATTATGAGAAAGGTTATCTTCACTTTCAATAAAGCCACCTAAAGTACCTGCTTTGATATCAGCAAAATCTCTAATGGCTTTAATGCGATGTAAGGTAAATCCTTCAATAATCTTAGTTTCATTCGTAAATTCGTATTTTTTCATTGGAATATTTCCTAGTAGTTTAAAAAGTTTTGAAATTGACAGCCTATAAAGGCGCCGGGCGCTCAAAACACGGCTACTAGTCCGTTGTTACACTTTTCTCATAAAAGAGTATTGTATGGTGTAACTACACCCGACAAAAATCTCTATATACTAATAAAAGCATAAAAGACAATTAGTATTTTAAATACTTTGGAAAGGTTATTTCGTAACCTATTCGCTAGTAGTTTAGTGTTTTGATCACTTGAGTATTTATATAACAAAATACGTATTTATTGTCAAATAATATTTTATCTTTTTTGATATTTTTTATGATTTTTTTAATGCATTGTGTATAAATATTTATCATATGCTTATTAATTTCTTCTTTTGTATTATGTGCTTTTAAAGATATATTATGGGCTTTATTAAGCGATTGCGTTATTTTTTGAATCTATACATTTATAATATTTAGAAACGCTCTCATCATGCGTATTTTTAACTTTATAACCTATCTTGTTTTTTACTAAATGGTTTTAAAGATTTCTGTTAATTTCTTTTAATAACACATTTGCAACTTAACAGATTTTTATAGGAACTGTCTTTATAACCAATGCTTTCATTTGCATTTTGATTATAAAACCTGCTTTTTTCACGCATTCTCTATAGCTCTTATCTGCTTTATAGCCACCGCATCATTTTTCATTTTCATAAGAGAGATTATAAATAGGATAATTGTGATTTATAGCTTGTTATGAAAACATCTAAAGAGAGATTGATAACTATAGAGATGAGCAAAATCCCTTTTAATAGACTTTTGTCAGTGCTGTCAGTTAACTCTAGACCCTCTATTATTTTTTTTTTTAAATGAGAGAAAATTAAAAACATTATATTTCAATATATTAGCATTTTAATGATACAACCTATATCGACAACACAACCATAAATTCAATCCATAATATATATATGTCAGTTATGTGTCAGTAAATTGAACTGACAAAAGTGATCATTTTAGTGAGTGATTAAAACATGTCTTATGAAAGCATGTGATCCTTTAAAGCCTTTCAATAGAAAGGGGGTATAATCATAAGAAATGCTATTAAAATTATTATGGTTATGAGTTTTGGAGGTTTAGGGGGTTTTGGGTGTTCTTTTTACACCCCTTCTATATATTTTTTAAATCAAAAATAAAAGTTATTATATTTCAATATGTTAATGTTTTAAATAAACAACCTATATTAAACACAACACGTAAATACAATCTTTAATATATATTTAAGAGGGTTTTGTAGGGGTTTTGGGTGTTTTAAACACTGTCAAAACCTATAGATAAAATTCTCTTTAAACAAAGCTTATGAAAACAATAAAGCTATCATTTGAGATTACGGTATAACCTTTTAAAGGTAATCCAAAAGAAGCGTATTCTATTTAAGAATGGATTTCTTATAAGTCTTAAAGCAATACAAATAAGGGTGTTTAAAAGTGCAAATGATTTCTTTTTAGAAGAACACATATAAACACTCCTTTTAAGATTGTATCTAATTAACTTAATAAAAGAAGTATAGATTATGATTATAAGACTCTATACCCCTTATAAGATAGCATACCCATTATATGAGCATACCTTAATAAGCTTATTCAGTTTCTTTAATTTCTAATTTTGGTAGTTTTTTCACGATTTTCATTGTCTCTAAACTTACGGTAATAACCCTTTGAAACAATTCTAGAGGGTATGCAGGGTTTCCAACGGTCTCAACAGCATAGCGATTGGCATCATTCACAATACCACTCTTTTTATCAGTCTTTACACATTGACGACCCATAACCCATTCAAGGGCGGGTCTACCATTTACGATATACTCATAAGCTTCAAGAGGGATATCTGTTATGATGATATTGCTGTTATAAATAACTGTTGTTTTATCCTTTTCCTTACTATTCTTAACTTTTGCGAATTTCATTTCTTTAACGTGGTAAAATTCTTCTGGATTAGAAATATCTGTCTGTTTTGGATTGCCTTTTTTAAAGGTCACTGGATAAGGCTCTACATCTTCATAATTTACGTGCAAATGACCCAGTTCACGCCCTGCTGTAACAAATTTCCAAAAATCATCAGCACTCTTTACACAAGGGATACGAGGTAATTCTTTAGAGAGATTATCAGCATAACGGGTACGATAATCTTCCGAATGTAAGATCCCATAAACATAATAGAATAGATCATCTTTAGTAATTTTTTCATTCGGATAAGTAGCTTTAAAATGGTCTAGTCCTTCATCAGTAATGGCATCACGCCTCTGTAAACCAGTATTTTTGCTTTTCTCTATAGAATTCGTAAATAAATAAGACTGATTATTATCTTTTAAGGCTGTAACATCTTCATAAATATATAGTGGAAAGCATTGGCTAGTATCTATTGCATGAAAATCAGGTACTTTCTTAATCATGATGACAGAAAAGTCTTTTGTTGCTCCTGTACTTGTAAGTTGTATCACCTTATTATCAACCGCTTGCCCTATTGGGAATATACGCGGCATTTGATAAATTGCTTCATTAAAGGTATGATTATAATAGAGCCATTGTTGTGTAAAAGGGCGATATGAACTTTGCATAAGGCATGTATCTTCAAAGTCAAAAACCTTTCCTCTAATTAATTGCTGTTTAATACTAAAACTCCAACTAATTTTTTTCACATCTGAATTTACGAAATCATTTACAACTTTTACACGTGATTTACGTTCAGCATGTGCATAAGTATCATTAAAACGCTCCACTTCACTATTATAAAAAGTGATCATAGATTTCATATTTTTCGCTAAAGCTTCACGGCTTGAGTTATAAACCCATGCATCACGACTTGTTACAATACCACAAGAAAAAGTATCAAAAAGCTTTTTATTACCAACCTTTTTATCACCTAACACTAAAAATGATTTGAAACTTTCATCACGTTGATTGATCCAATCACCGTGCTTATCTGGTGTAATTATTTTCCAACCTTGTTCACTCCGTGTGATGCCATCAATGCTTCCAAGGGATTCAATTATCGTAAGTTTTTCTTCTCTTTTAAGATAATCTCCAATATCACGGAAATATATCTTGCCACGTTGTTCAGATTCTGGATTTTTTACAAGAATGGAAATAGCTATAGGGGCTCGAGATCCCTCACCAAAAATTCCCCCACTTTCTTTTTTACGCTGCTCTCCAGACGTTCGTGCATTCCCCCGTAAATGGAAAATATAAAGGCTGCTAAATTCCTCAACGAGGCATTTTCGTAAGCCAGCCATAGCGTTTGCATCTACAAAACTTGCATTTGTAACAAAACCAATAACACCACGGTCTTTTATACGGTCACTAGCCCAGCGGATAGCACGGATATAACTATCATACAGATTTCTTTTTAGTGTTGCTTGAGATCTTGATGCATATGTATTACGAATTCTTGTATCAAGTGCAATATAGGTTATATTAGCATTATTATCATTTTCACTTTTTTGTCCTATGGAATAAGGAGGGTTACCAAAAATAACTTTGATATCCAGTTTCTTTTGATGTTCTAAATATTCACTGTTTTCTTTGAGTATACCTTCCATAAGATCTTTCTCTTCAAGCATTCGAAACGTATCGGTTAAACCAATATGCTTGAATGGGATATAATCACCTTTCATAAGACTATGATAGGTCGATTCAATGTTAATCGCGGCTATGTAATAGGCGAGCAAGACAATCTCATTAGCATGAATATCATGACGGAACTTATATTCCATATCTTCTGGTTTGATGAGATTTGATTGTAACAACCGTGTGATAAAGGTTCCAGTACCTGTAAAAGGGTCGAGAATAGAAACACCCCGTGATCCTAGACTTTTGCCAAATTCATTGCGTAAAACATCATCAACAGAGTGAATGATAAAATCAACAACCTCAACGGGGGTATAAACAATTCCAAGCCTATCCGTGGTTTTCTTAAATGCCTTGGTAAAAAAGTCTTCATAAAGTTTGATAATAAGGTTCTGTCTTGCTTGGGGGGTTGTAATTCCAGAGGCACGGAATTTTACACTGTCATAAAACTCTTGTAATTCTTTAGAGACTTGCTGGATATTGGTTTTATCCAACTCAGCTAAGATCTTTTCCATCGCTTGAGAAATGGCATTGTTTTGCACAAATTCATTGCCATCAAACAAAGCTTCAAACACGGGGCGCGTTACAAGATGTTGTCCTAACATCTCTAGAGCTTCTTCTTGTTTGATGTCGCTGTTTAAGTTGTTTTTTAGTTCTTTATGAAAGCTCTCAAAAGCATGATAGGCTTCACTGCTTTCATCGGATAGGATATCTTTAAGATGATTGATATGATTTTGCGCAATCTCAGCAACATTGCCAGCCCATATGCCCCAATAATCCGCAAGGGTAAATTTCTTAGCCAGAAGAGTTTTAAGGGCATTAGGAAACTCTTTATAAAAGGGTAATCTTCCGGTTACGCTATGAATGTATTTTTGTGGTTCATAGGCTGCTTTTCCAATATCAAGACCCGTGCTTTCTGGTTTCTCATAAACATGGAGTTTATCTTCAACCGTCGTCATACTCTTTAAGGCAGCAATCTCTAAAGTATGACTGACGTCTTGACCTAAAATCATCTGGTTAAGGGTTACTTCAAAATTCTCATCATGGGAAAGCAACGCATTGATCACTTGCCAGACAACACTGTATCTCTTGTTGTATTTTAAAGCCTCTTCAGCAGAAACCCCAGCAGGTACCCCAACGGGTAAAATGATATAACCTCTCTTCTTGCCTTTGGAACGACGCATGATACGCCCCACCGCCTGTATCACATCCACTTGGCTTTTGCGCGGGTGTAAAAACATAATCGCATCAAGAGCAGGAACATCGACACCTTCAGATAGGCAGCGCACATTGGTCAACACACGACACGCATGCTCCCCCGCATCTTCCTTTAACCAATCAAGGGCTTCATTGCGTTTCTTGGCACTTTGTGTTCCATCAATATGCGCAAAGGTGCACTGAAGAGGCGGTGTCTCTTTATAGAGCTTATGAAGATTTAATAATTCTTTCTGGATTTCTTGAGAGTTAAATGTATCACGGATACGTTCAGAGGTCTTGATATCTTTACAAAAAGCCAAAGCCCGCCGCATAGGGTTAGGGTCATCACTCAAATCAACTTTCAGATCTATTTTACTCAGAGCTTGATAACAGCCTATAATCTTAGTCTTATCATCAAGGGTAAGTTCATAATTTTCATCGGTCATCAGATGTTGAATGGATTCACTCACTTCTTCTTCATTAACACCCAAGATAATAATCTTATAAGGGACTAAGAGTTCATTCTGGACGGCTTTTGAGAATGTATAGGTGTAAAGCTCTTTTCCATAAAGCGCTTCATCATCCATAGACGCCAGAATGCCATTCATTTCATGAGCTTGTTTTTTAGCATTGTCAGCAAAGATCTTAGGCGTTGCTGTCATATATAGACGTTTTTTGCCGCCAATGATGCTGTTGTCATGAACCTTGATAAATTCAGATTCATGCTTGTCTGTTCCCAATACAACCCCCGTCGTCCTATGAGCTTCATCGCAAATAATCAGATCAAACTCGGGTAACCCATAATCCTTTTGTGCATCCGAAATCACTTGAATGGAATGATAGGTTGAAAAGATGACGGTCATCACATCAAGAGAGGTTTTATTGGCTTTACGTGCAAGCTCTTGTGAATCCGTGGTAGCGGGTAAAACAAGATCAGAAGCATCGAGACCAGATTCATCATCATGTTTCCCTTTACGACGTTTTCCTACTTGTGTATCAGAACATACCGCAAAAGAACGTAAAGGAATTTCTGTATCAATGGTCCATTCGCGTATCGTTTGTGACATCAAAGCAAGAGAAGGCACTAAAAACAACACACGCTTGCCTTTTCCGGCGAGAGTTTCTGCTATCTTCAAACTAGTAAACGTTTTCCCCGTACCACATGCCATAATCAGCTTGCCACGGTCTGCTTCTGTTAAACCTTCACAGACATCTTTCAGTGCTTCCTTTTGATGATCTAAAAGCTTTTTTTTCGGTTGCTCTTTAAGGACGGCTTGTCCTCTTTCTTTATAAGCCCCCCAATCAATTTGACTGTTTTCTAAATCAAACAGATTAATCTGTTGAATACGAACTTCTTGACCATCACATGTGTTGTTCGCATTATCACTCCAATTGCTTTCAGTGCTATCAACCAATATGCGACGTGTGAATATTTTCTTCCCAGAGGCAGCGATAAAACTATCAATATCTTCTTTTTTAATGATGTGAGAAGCATCATAGCATTTACATTGAATAGCCGCATAGCCTCCGTCATCACGGATTGTAGCGACCAGATCAATGCCAATATCACGCCCATCTTCATCATGCTCCCCAGCCCATTCCAAATAAGTTTGAACCTTTTCGTATTCTTGCTTTTGCAAGGGGTCTTCAGACAGATAATCCTTCACAAGATTTTCAAACAGAGTTCCCAATTCACGGGGTGATTTTGCTCGTTTACGATAATAGTCCAACAGAGAGCGTAGAGTGACTTGTTCATGATCAGACTTAATAGATTGCAGCATATTACAACAGAGCTCCATTTTGGTATGATATGGTCAATTCTTTTCAAAAGAATCGAAATGAAGCTTATTAAATCCATTTTGAGTGAATTGAGAAAAAAATGTAGAAAAATGCGAAAAAATGGATAAATTTTTTCAAAATGGTGTTTTTAAAGGGACTTATCCACAGCCTATGAGAAAGATCAGATCAGCAAAATAGTGAAATTTGCTTATCGTTTGATATGTTAATCAAGACAGATGCAATACGTTCTTTTAAAATATCATAATGATTATTTTAAAGCATTTTATCACGAATTTAATAGATAGGTTTTGACGGTGTTTAAAACACCCAAAACCCCTACAAAACCCTCTTAAATATATATTAAAGATTGTATTTACGTGTTGTGTTTAATATAGGTTGTTTATTTAAAACATTAACATATTGAAATATAATAACTTTTATTTTTGATTTAAAAAATATATAGAAGGGGTGTAAAAAGAACACCCAAAACCCCCAAAACCAATAGATGCGGAATGCTTTGAAGGCTCTCTTCGATAATACAAGGTTATAGGGTTTAATGTTTTATAAGATATCCAGATTGCCTATTGTGTTGTTTTATGACTTTTTATTAAAGGATTCCATTCATAGCGTATGGTAGGTCGACCGCCTTGAGAGTTATTGTCTCCAGAGATTTCACGAATATAGTTACAACAGCATAAAAGCTCTAAAGCTTGCTTAACTGTTCCATTGTCCTTTAAACATTTCCAATTACGTTTATAAACATCACGTGAAGTAAAACCATCGGGTAAATAATCACAGCGTTCAACAATTAATTTTGCACGCTCTGCTATTAATGTATCATGCGCCGCATAAAGGCGTTTTGCGTGACTTATCAGATATTTTTCCCAATACAAAGCTCTCTCAAGAGCATTTCTATTGATTTCAAAACGCCCCCCTTCGCACAGTTCAAAAATCAACGCAAGGGTTGGTATGGTTTTATCCATTTTCAAGAGATGTGCTTGTAAACTTTCGGAGAAATTTTCCCCTTTGGTTGTTTTTTGAAAATTTTCCCACCATTCACGAAACATCTCTTGGGCTTCGGCAGAAAAACGTATGGTAATGGGGTGTTTTGGTGATCCTAAAGGTTTATCGTAAAGAGAACGAAAGACTTCTTGATAATTTTCCCATGCCTTTTGCTTGAAAGGTTTATCAACCCATTCACGTTCTTTTCGTTCATCGGGAAAAACTAGCATTTGAAATCGTTGCAATAAACCATCATCGTTTATTCCACGGTGCATTGCTTGAATGACTGGAATAATTCGTGAAGGTTGAATGCCCCCAATAACGGAAAGAGTTGCATTAGGAATATGAATGGTTCCACGCTCGATACGGTCATAGGTATATGGCTTATTGCCATTAAAAGCTGTTAGATAGAAAGAACGGTCTGATTGATATTCCTTTCTTTCTAGATTGGTTAAAAAACCAGATAATTCATCACGAACCAACAACAGACCACGGGGGTTTTCTTTTAACAATTCCCCAAGCTTTTCGACCGTGACATCATTGACGATAAGACGTCGTTTATTAAGCGTGTCATCATCGTCACTTTCTTTGTGTTCAAGAGCTTGAGAAAGAAGAGCAAGGGCGTGTTCCTCGTCTTGATCTTTGAGTGCTTTGTAGGCTTGTTTTTTCTTTTCTCTCTTGTCTAATTCAATCAGAATATCTTTTGTTTCTTGCTGTTTTTTCTGCTTTATCCATTCTTGATGCCATTCCTCTTGAAAAGCATAGAGAGGGGCTAAAGCAGCTTCCATGGTAGGTGTTTTCATGGTTGAAGGTTGCCCCACAATGGCGCCCCAGAGATTAGGAACAATTTCCCAATTGGCATATTGTTTTGGAGCGATACGCACGCCATTTCCAATAACAGCAGCCAAACCGCATAAAGCAGAGATAGCAACAAAGTCGATAGAAGATTGTTGCATATCAGAAACGTCATAAACATAGTCTATTAATGGTGTTGGGAGCAGATATACTTTAAAAGGCTCGACGGGTAAAAGAGCTTTATCAATAGACTGTAATTCCCCCCAACCGTTTTGTTGCAAGGCTTGTTCATAAGGAATAGCTTTTAAACAAGTATTATCATTTAAAAAGGCATGATCGTTATCATTAACGGGAGCAGTTTTATTATTGTGTTGTAAATTACTATTTTTCATATTTTCCTTTCTCTAGAAACTAATACGTTATTAAAGTCCATTCCTTTTGGGGCTTGCATCATAAAGACCTCAAAGCCTTGTCTATAAGCACGATTTGCTAGGGTAAAACCTGCTTTACGACCCGCATCATCGCCATCCATTGCAATTGTCAGACGCCCTTTTATCGGGGGTAAATTCACACGCATCATGCCATTGGTAGAAAGAGACGCCCATACATTCACGGGCTCTGATAACAATCCAGACAGCAGAGACAGCCCCGTTTCAATGCCTTCACAAATAACCAGATGTTTGGGATTGTCTTGACTTAAATGCACAGCACCGCCCATGACAGAACCCAACATGGCTTTGGCTGGTTTCTGATCTGTTTTGCAGCCATTGGCTTTTAAAAAGGTCCTATGAATGGCAAAAGAGCCAGCCCCCTTAACAAGAGCCACCAACGCGGGCAGTGTCATTCCTAATGGATGTGGACATTTATCGTGAAAACGTAAATCAGCAGGCAATTCACATGTGGGCCCCCGCATGCGTAAATAGGTTTCTGCTAAAGTATTTTTGATCGGTTGACTTTGTTGCCAAATCTTTTTTGCTCTTTCTGCTTTCTGTTTTGCTCTTTTGAAATCAGCACAAAACTGTTTTGAGAAAGAAAGCGTATGATCATAAGTTTTATCAACAAAGGCTTGTTTCTCCAGCAAGCCAATTCTTCTAAGCGCTTGTATGATCTCTCTAAAAGAGCAACCGGCATAACAATAGAGTAAAAGACGCCCATCAAGTCCATTGGTAATGGATAAACTAGGCAGCCTATCATCATGAGCAGGGCAACGGGCTGTTCCATAACGTCCATGCCAAACTCCACGTAATGCACAAGTAATTTTTCGAGCTGTTGTATGCAATGCATAAGCATTGCTTGTTGTAGCATTTGTAAAATGCATAAAATCCCTTCCTGCTACTTGCATTACAGGACAGATTCTGTTATTTCAGGATTTGTGAAAGTCGAAATACTTTGTCTGTCCTATAAGGCGAAGTTTTCTTTAGGCGGCGTCGTTGCTGCGTTGGTTTTTTGCCTTTTCGATTACGTCGTCAAGGTCGGATTTTAACCAACGCGCTAAGGAACCAATCTTTAAAGGTTTTGGCACCGAGCCATCAGCGACCCGCCGCCAAAGTGTTGAAACGCTTATATTAAGTATTTTTGCACTCTCACGTACCGTGAGAAGTGGTTCATTTGGAATCACGGAATCCCCTCTCTATTTAAATGATCGAATCAGCATCAATTTGCTATATATAAATAGCAATTCGTAGCAAACTTTTCCAGCAAAAAAACAATATCTTGTGATTTTTTATTCAAAATAAGCCATAATTTGTGATTATACTATTCATTATGGATTAAATATGAAAAAAGAGATAGAGCTATCCACAACTTTTATTGTTTTGACCAGTGACATAAGAAGCCCATTTATCCATATAGATGCGACGCTGTTCTAAATAATCTGTACGACGATAGGCACGTTCCACTTTACCCCCGACCGTATGACCTAGAATGGTTTCTGCGACCTCATAAGGAGCATCGGTTGTTTCTGCGAGCCAATCGCGTAAACTAGAGCGAAAACCATGGGGACAAGCTTCCAGACCAATTTTTTTCATGTATTGTAGCATGCTGTTTTGTGCAAGAGGACCACGACCGGTTGCAGAAAAAAGAAAACCATTACGAGAAAGCAGATGTGCTTGTTTAATCACTTTTAGTGCTTCTGATGATAAAGGAACGCGAAATTCTTCTGTAGCATCGCGTCGTCCTTTCATACTTTCAGCAGGGATAGTCCATATATCCCCATCAATCTGATCTTCACGCATATAACGCAAAGGGCGAGTACGAACACCAGTCAAAATAAGTAAACGCAAAGCCAGTTGTGTCATGGTTGTTGTTTTGCAGAGTGACTGATAAAAGGCAGGCACATCTTTCCAATCCATTGCAGGTAAATTTTGTGCTTTATGGCGTTGCTTCCCTAACAGAGCGCGTGCTTTTATTGTTGCTTGTAAATCAACATCCAATCCTAATGCAGCAGCGTGTTTGAGACAAAGATTAAGACGATTTATTGCTTTCTCTGCTGTTGCAGCTTTTGTATGCCATATGGGAGCAAGTACATTGCGTATCTCTGTTTGGGTAATCTCTGAAATGGGAATACAGCCTAATTTGGGGAGAACATAAAGTTGTAAAGGTAGAAACCAGTTCCCAGCCTTGCCATCTCCTTTTAATTCAGCTTTACGACTTTCAAAAGCATCTAAGGCAATGTCTTTTAGATAATGGAGGTTACTTATTGCCTCACGCTTTTGTTTTTCACGTTCTTTAATAGGGTCACGACCCTCATGTAAAACAGAACGCCATTGGTTTGCCAATTCACGGGCTTTTTTTAAAGAGACGTTTCTCAACGCGCCTAATCCCATTTCGCGACGACGCCCATGAATAGTATAACGATAAAGCCATTGAGCACCACCATCTTTACGCTTATGGAGTAACAAGCCGGCACCATCATTATATTTGCCAGCCCCCAATGTTGCGACAGATCTTGCATTAAGACGGTTCATAAGAGGCATTTTTAGTCCTTTCTTCTATAGTTTTTACCCACACGCCAGCCCCGCTTTTGACATGCAAGCAAGTGATATTAATTGATACGATATGAGAGGGTTTGTGATGAAAGAATCTTACTATATTCGGAGCTATGATTCAAGTTGAAAAAGAATGATTTATCATTATAAATCAATGTGTTGCCACACAAAAGACGAACATATTATGAAAAAGATATGTCTGAGGGGGCCTAAACAAGTCGATACCACCTTTATATTTACTACCTTGCAATATCATGACGGCCTTTGGCATGTGGAAGAATTCATGAAAGGTATGTTTTTCTTATACAGTTTCACGCCACACAGCTCTCTTCGCTTATAGCATATAAACCAATGATTTTTATTGCTTCAATATACACAGATTTAAAATAAGAGAATTCTACGGTTCGAGGTTTTCATTCAAGTTAAACAACGCTAGACGATCTTTATTAAATAATATGTTGCATAAAAAATGCACCCCCTTACAAACCGCCTTAATAGATTAAGAAGGAGAAAACCTTTGGAAGAAATGAGCAAGTTTATTCATTTATCAGTGCAGTTCCACCGATTGTCATATTATTGATTCGCAAATGAGGCTGTCCAACACCAACAGGAACATTTTGCCCTGCTTTTCCGCACATCCCAATACCATTATCCAATTTACTATCATTTCCAATCATTGTGATACGTTTCATAGCATCCGGACCATTTCCGATAAGAGTTGCTCCTTTGATGGGTGCACAAATTTTACCATTTTCTACGCGGTATGCTTCAGTACATTCAAAGACAAATTTTCCAGAAGTAATATCCACTTGTCCTCCACCAAATGAAACAGCATAAATACCATTTTTTAGGGAAGAAAGGATTTCTTCCGGTGTTTTGTCTCCTCCTAACATAATTGTATTGGTCATTCGTGGCATTGGGGCATGTGCATAGGATTCACGCCGTCCATTTCCAGTTGATTGTCCCCCCATAAGCCGTGCATTAAGCCGATCTTGCATAAAACTAACGAGTTTTCCATCTTCAATGAGAACGTTATATCCTGAAGGGGTCCCCTCATCATCGATAGTAAGTGAACCACGGCATTGCGGAATTGTTCCATCATCCACAACTGTAACACCTTTTGCTGCAACTTGTTGTCCTAAAAGTCCAGCAAAAGCAGATGTTTTTTTGCGGTTAAAGTCACCTTCTAAACCATGCCCCACGGCTTCATGGAGCATAACGCCAGGCCATCCATTGGCTAAAACAACATCAAATGTTCCAGCAGGTGCTGCTTCTGCTTCTAAATTTGTTAAAGCCATACGTAAGGCTTCATCTGCGGCTTTTTTCCAATTGTCTTCACGAATAAATTGGTCAAATGCTTGTCGCCCCCCACAGCCATAAAAGCCATTTTCACGTCGATTGCCTTCAGCAGCAACCACAGATATAGAAAGCCGTACAAGGGGACGAATATCACGAATCAAATGTCCATCTGCCCGTAAAATCTCGACATGTTGTAGTGAACCAGAAAGAGAAACAGTCACTTGGTGCAATTTATCATTTTTAGCCCGTAAATAGGCATCAATTTTTTGCAAAAGAGCACTTTTTTCTTCAAAAGACGGCGTATCAAGGGGATTCTGCGGTTGATAAAGTCTCTTATTTGTTTGTTGAGGAGCTATGCTATAAGGCCCTCCATGATTATTATAGGTAACAGCTTTAGCTGCTTCACTAGCGCGTTTGAGTGCAGCAGCAGATAATTCACTAGAATGTGCATATCCAGTCGCTTCTCCAGCAACGACACGCAGACCAAACCCCATATCTTGATGGAAAGAGCCGTTTTTAAGCTGTCCATTATCAAATAAAAGAGCTTCGCTTTCTTTATACTCGAGGTAAAGCTCGCCATCATCAGCATGATGAAGCGTTTCCTGTACCAGAGACTGAATTTTAGAGGAAGCAACATCAAAATGATCAATCAGCGATTTCATAAGAATTATCCTATTGTTATTATTGAGGGTTCAGAAGATTTTTATTGATCTAATTTAAGAAGCTCTTAAGACATGCGTTGAGATTTTAATCGTCCAATATGCATTTGGTTCCATTCATGTAGGGAGGGCTGCATAGGCTTCATTCAGGCCTTGAAGATCAACGAGACCTCCAATTCCTTGTTCAGGGGTTGTAAAGATAAAATAGGTTGCCATTTTTCCTTTTAAAAAGAGTTGCAGTATGTCTTCTTTAAGAAAAGCTTCAGCAACACAATTATCACCAAGACAACGACGATATTCCATTCTTCCCATATTTTTATCATCAATTTTAATTCCAACACCGGGACGTAACTCAACGCGACTTGGAACAAAAACACGCATTAAAGTCCCTTGCTTTTGAGGAAGTTTATAAAATGTAATGCGCAAGGTAATATCATGACGCCCTTGTGTGTGGACGTTTTGTACAGCTTCACATTGCATATTAGGTGTCCCTGGTGGTAGAGCACAAACCTTTGTCCATGCACCATAGTTTTGTGGCGCAGGCACATTTTGCGCATAGGATGTTTGTGCAAAAGCATGACTGATCAAAGCACCATAAAGTATGTGAAGAACAGCACCAATAAAAAAAGTTTTTTTAAGTAATTTATAAAATATCACAGAAAATCCTATCCGACTCAACACACACACAATCATGCATAGATTTGCATAAAAAAATGAATTCTTCACATAAAAACTATAACACAAAACCAGTATTTACCAAAATATATTCATTTCTATGCAAGAAAATAAAGAGAAATGAGAGACAAGAGCATTTTATAGGAGATAAATTTTCAGCATGGCTTTATGATGCTAGGTAGGATACATTTTTATGATACATTTGTAATATAGAGAGAGCGTGTTAATTGAAAAAGTGTATTTTTGTTGCAAATATTCCTCCCTATTTTTAAGGGGTACAAGAACAGTATGCCATATTTTCTCAAAAATACGATGGATCTTAATTGGTCATTACCATACGCTAGATAATGTTTGCCAAATAATATTTGCCAAATAATATTTGTTTGTAAATGACAGAAATGAAAAAGGGTTTTGAGTGGAATGTCTGTTTCAGAAGAGTTATCGGTTGCGAATGGTAAATCAACGCCACCAAAATCCAGTATCATTGATTATATCACATTATTAAAGCCACGTGTTATGTCACTCGTGGTCTTTACAGCATTGGTTGGTTTAGTGGTATCTCCTGTTCCCATCAATCCGTGGTATGGTTTTTTGGCAATCTTATGTATTGCTGCTGGTGGCGGTGGTGCGGGAGTACTGAATATGTGGTATGATGCTGACATTGATTCCGTGATGGAACGGACCAAAAAGCGTCCTATTCCTATGGGTAAAATCAGCCCCCGGAGAGCATTTATTTTTGGTATGGTTTTGTCTCTGCTTTCGGTATTGGTTATGGGGAGCTTTATTCATTGGTTTGCGGCATTTTTTCTTGCATTTACAATTTTCTTTTATGTTGTTATCTATACAATTTGGTTAAAGCGTATTACACCACAAAATATTGTTATTGGTGGTGCTTCTGGGGCTTTCCCACCAATGATTGGATGGGCTGTAACAACTGGAACAGTGAGTTTCGATAGCTTTTTATTATTTTTAATCATTTTTATGTGGACTCCTCCTCATTTTTGGGCACTTTCTTTATTTTCATCTCTTGATTATGAGGCTGCGGGTATCCCAATGATGCCTAATGTACGAGGTGAATACTCAACAAAAAAACAGATCTTATTTTATACTATTTTGATGGTGCTCTGCGCTGTGGCGCCTTGCTTTACAGGTCTTGGTGGAATTTTTTATGGTATATTTTCGACAATTTTAGGCATTATTTTTATTCATTTTGCTTATCGTTTGTTGAAAGCTGATACACATGATGAAACTATTTTGATGGCCAAAAAAACATTTTTCTTTTCATTACTTTATTTGGCAGCTCTCTTTGGCGTTCTTTTGATTGAATCCCTTGTTTGGCATTTTATCGACCTTTAGGCTAATAAAATAAAAAAAGCGAATTTTAAAAGAGCCTTGCTGCAAGAAAACACTATAGAGTGTGTTCTTATGAAAAAGATGGTATTGCGCATTTTTTTTACATTACTTATTCGTGTATAATGATAGGTTGTTTGAATATGAGACTAAAGCTATAGAGATTAAGGATGGTGTATGTCTGGACTTCCCCCTTTAACGATACGTCTTTGTGGGCCGCGTGGATTTTGTGCAGGGGTTGATCGTGCTATCCAGATTGTTCTCCTTGCATTAAAAAAATACAGTGCTCCCGTATATGTTCGTCATGAAATTGTACATAACCGCTATGTAGTTGAGGGATTACAGCAAAGGGGTGCTGTTTTTGTTGAAGAACTTGATGAGATTCCAGAAGAACATCGCAATCAACCGGTTGTTTTTTCTGCCCATGGTGTCCCAAAATCTGTCTCAGAAGAGGCACGACGCTATAATTTGTTTTATCTCGATGCAACATGTCCGTTGGTCTCGAAAGTTCACAAACAAGCAATAAGGCATCAACGCCACGGTCGTCATGTTATATTGATTGGTCATGCTGGTCATCCCGAGGTTATAGGAACAATGGGACAGCTTGAAGAAGGGGCTGTGACGCTCATTGAAACGATAGAAGATGCTTTGCATTATCATCCCAATGATCCAGATAAATTAGGGTTTGTTACCCAAACAACGCTTTCTGTTGAAGATACAGCAGGAATTTTGGATGTATTACAACGACGTTTTCCTACATTAGTAGCTCCAGCAGCTGAGTCAATTTGCTATGCTACAACAAACCGACAAGATGCGGTTAAGGCAGCAGCAAAGGGGAGTGATTTGTTTTTGATTGTTGGAGCACCCAATTCTTCTAATTCACGACGTTTGGTAGAGGTCGCCCAAAAATCTGGTGCGCAGCAGGCCATTTTAGTGCAGCGCGCTGATGAAATTAATTTTGAAAAACTAAAAGCTCTTTCTGTTTCTGTTGTTAGTCTTTCAGCAGGGGCTTCGGCGCCTGAAATTATTATTGATGAAATTATCTCAGCATTTCGTGCGCGTTATGAGGTAACAATAGAATTAGCTGAGACACTGGTGGAAACGGAAAGATTTTTAGTGAGTCGAGAATTACGTGACGTCATTTTAACATCCCAAGATATGGCATTTGTGAATGGTCGCGCAAATACTGCAAAACATGAAAATCAGAACACAGATATGTCTACAACGAAAGCAGAATAATGGCCGTTTATACAAATATTCACTCAAACGATTTAAAAGCGTTTTTAACACGCTATGCAATAGGATCACTTTTGTCTTATCAAGGGATAGAAGAGGGGATTGAAAATTCTAACTTTATGCTGGAAACAACACAAGGGCGGTTTATTTTAACACTTTATGAAAAGCGTATTTCAAAAGATGATTTACCTTTTTTTGTCGCTTGATGCAGCATTTAGGGCAGCGTGGGATTTCTTGTCCACAACCGGTGATTCAAAATGATGGAATGATGATCAGTGAACTAGCAGGGCGTCCTGCTGCTATTATTACCTTTCTGGAAGGAGAGTGGATCCGACAGCCCGATATAGTTCATTGCAGCGAAGTCGGTAGAGGATTAGCACAATTGCATTTAGCAGGACAGGACTTTACACTCAGTCGTAAAAATACGCTTTCTGTTATGGATTGGCGAGTATTGTGGCAACGTTGCCAAAACACACAAGATGCATTGTTAAAAGAATTTGGACAAAAAATTGAGTTAGAATTGGCTTTTTTACAAGAAAATTGGCCATTCAATTTACCAACAGGTATTATCCATGCAGATTTATTTAATGATAACGTCTTTTTTGTGAATCATCATCTTTCTGGTATAATAGATTTCTATTTTGCTTGTAATGACTTTTTTTCTTATGATTTAGCGATTTGTTTAAATGCTTGGTGCTTTGAGCCTGATCATTCCTATAATCTTACCAAAGCACGTAAGTTATTAGAAAATTATCAAAAAATAAGACCATTGATCCCTTTAGAATTGGAAAAGATTGTTTTATTGGCTCGTGGCGCATCTTTACGTTTTTTACTCACACGTCTTTATGATTGGTTTTATACACCGCCTGATAGCTTTGTTATTAGGAAAGATCCATGGGAATATTGGCATAAGCTTTGTTTTTTCAGTCATGTAAATTCGCTCAGTGAATTAGGTTTTTAAATTTTATGGCAACTCAACAAAAAATCGTTGAAATTTATACAGATGGTGCGTGCTCAGGAAACCCTGGAGTCGGAGGTTGGGGAGCAATTTTACGCTGGAATGGTCATGAACGGGAGCTTTATGGTGGTAAGGCCCACACAACAAACAATCAAATGGAACTCATGGCGGCAATTTGTGCATTAAAAGCGCTTAAAGAGCCTTGTTCAATCGATCTTTATACAGATTCAGTTTATGTGCGTAACGGTATATCTCAGTGGCTTGAAGGTTGGAAAAAGAATAATTGGCGCACAGCATCAAACAGTCCTGTGAAAAATATGGAACTATGGCAGACTCTTGAAGATGCTTGTTCTTGTCATACAGTCAGATGGCACTGGATAAAAGGGCACGCAGGACATCCAGACAATGAACGCGCTGATGCTCTTGCTCGCAAAGCAATTACTCAATACCGCGAAAATGGGGGGGGCGCAACGTAGTTGCTGTTTTAAGAATTTTTTCTCTCTCTTATCATGGGATAGCAAGAGGGGATGATTGTGTATGGAATATAAATGTTCCACTTAAAGCATGATCTTTAAAAGAAACTGTATAAAAAATTTTTTGATCTGTTTCCTCTGGTACGAAATAGAGTGGAGCGCTAAAGAGTGTATATTCTGCGTTATCACTGATCTTTTTTGCGACTCCAATTTGCATTTCTCCTCCATCTAAAAAGAGAGAAAAAGGCTTAGTTTTGTTGTTATTTTGTATTTTTATAAGGAGAGTATTATTATTTTTTTCGGCACTTATTTTTAAAGCATTGTGCATCATGCGCGGCAAAGAATCTTGGGCATTTTTTAACAAGGAAGCGGGAAGAGGGTTGTTTTTTAGAGCAGATGGTGAAAAATCAAAGTTAACAGTCAATGGAAGGCAGATTTCATGGCATAATCCAAGAGTGAGAGTACCACTTAAATTTTTGCTGGAAGAAGATAGCTTAAAGGGCAATATCACTTTATCTTTATAGCCTAATGACCAATCATTTTCTGTTTCAAAAAGTTGTGGAGTAGGATAAAAGATTTCATAAGAAACCTGTTGGTTGAAATTAAAAAAGGGTGCCATTCCTGAATTACCTGGATTACGCCAGTACGTTTTCCATCCTGGTGTAAGCACAATTTCAATAAAGCCCTCTCTCATTCCACTAAGAGAAGGTTCTGTGATTGCCAATCGAATACGACCGCCCTCTGATTCATACCAAGAGGTTGGAAAAAGCTGGAATTTTTGTTCTGTTTGAGCCTTTACAGAAATATTAAGTAATTCTAAAATTATGAATGTTAAGCTTAAAGTAACGAAAATCTTTTTATAAAAGAAATTTGAGATATTTTGTAAATTTGTAAATATGTAACTTTTTTTCATTGGAGTTTTATTTTCCTACTGTAATAAATGAACAAACTTTTATCGTATAAATTATGGAGAATAACAGATTAATGAAGCAGTGTAATGGCTTTTGGGGCGGACAATTACTCATAGCAATGCCTGGGATCAATGACAAACGCTTTATTCGTTCTGTTATTTATATTTGTGCGCATTCTGATGCCGGTGCGATGGGCATTATTCTCAATCGATTGCATCATATTGATTTTCCAGAGCTTTTGCTTCATCTTGGCGTCATAGATAGTGGCCAAAAAAAATGTCTTTCTGAACCAATAAAACAGTTTCCAGTTCGCTATGGTGGTCCTGTTGATCCTTCGCGTGGTTTTGTCCTTCATTCAGATGATTATGTTTGTGAAGAAACTGTTTTTATTGCAGATAAGGTCTGCTTTACTGCAACAATTGATATATTAAAAGCGATCAGTTGTGAACAAGGTCCACAGCATGCGTTGGTAGCATTAGGCTATGCCGGATGGAAAGCAGGGCAACTTGAGGCAGAAATTTCTACAAACGGTTGGTTAATCAGTTCGACATCACCTAGTTTTCTTTTTGAAAGTGATTTAAGTTGCAAATATGATAAAAGTTTAACACGCATGGGGATTGATCCAACTTATCTTGCGTCTGAAATGGGACATGCGTAGAGCTTTTTGAGCTTTTTAACTGTACACGTTATTCTACTCCTTATGTTTTAAAACATTTCTCAGTACGCCCAAACCCATTTCGCGATGGGGCATGCTTGTGAATGGTATGGTAAAACCATTAAGTCCTCATTTTATGCTTGTGAAGCCATAAGCTGGTAGCACCATCACACACTTTATTAGCCCTAAAATATTGCAGACAAGCTCTTGGCATTTCTCGACGATTCATAAAAAGGCATTTTTACTTCTTTTTTTTAATAGTTTTTGAGCCACACGGCTCTCCTCACTTTGTGATGAACCAAGCGAACGGTTCAACATGAGAGAGATTTGAAGTAAGAAAATCGTATGGTATTCAGAATTTTCATTCAAGTTTTATAATGCTAAACTATCATTATAAATCAGTATGTTGTCTTATAAGGGAAATGGCTTTGAACGAGAGTGATTAATTCTTCTATGGCAATAGGTTTTGTTACAAGTGTGCTTTGAACATATTTACAACCCTCTTGACGGAGGAAGATCGCTTCTTTTTCATTTTCAACACCTTCTGCGATAATTTGCAAGTTAAGATCTGTTGCCATATTAATGATAGATTTAAGAACAAGTTTCTTTTTGAGTGAGTCAATTGAGATAAGTGAACGATCAAGTTTAACCATATCAAATGGATAACGCACAAGATAGGTCAGTGATGAATAACCAGTTCCAAAATTATCAAGTGCGAGATTCATTCCAAGTGCTTTAATTTGTTCGAGAAAGTGTGCAGATTGTTCAGGATTGTTTCTTAAAACAAATTCAGATATTTCAATCATCAAATGCCCTTTGTGGAGCGGATTGCGAAGCAGAGCGGCACGCAATTGACTGATAAAACGAGAATGAATCATTTCTGCGCTTGGTAAATTAATTGAAATAAAGAAAGGCTGTTGGGAAAATTTTTCTTGTACATTTATAAGATCGATAATAGCATTATCGATAATAAATTGTGACAAATCCATAACGATTTTCTCGTTTTCTACGATCTTTATGAAATCAGAGACATTTAATTTTCCATAAGTTGGATGATGCCATTCTAAAATTGTTTCAAAACCAATAATATGTCCGTCTGATAAATTAAGAATAGGATGGTAGAGGATTTTCATCTCATGGCGTTTTATGGCATAGTGGACATCCTTTTCCAGCGTATTATGTTCGAGACCCAAAGTGCGAAAATTAGGACGAAAAGGTTCAATATGGTTTCCACCCATTTGTTTTGCACGAATCATCGCTAATTCACTATCATTAAAAATATCTTTCGCTGTCGATCGGCTTTCGCTCCATGTAACCAATCCGATAGACGTTGAAAGGACTATTTTATTTTCTGAAAGTGAAATAGGGGCTGAAATTGTTTTGTGCAAATGATCTGCAAATGCTGCAATTTTTTGTGGTTCAGTTTCACTGAGTAAAATAATTGCAAAACGGTCTGCTGAAAGGCGCGATAAAGTATCTTGAAAGTTAATAAGGCGATTTAAACGACGGGCGATTATAAGGAGTACAGTATCGCCAACAGCTATGCCTAATTTACGATTAATTTGACGAAAATTGTCAAAATCAATCATAAAAACCGTGGGTCTAATTTTGATATTTGCTTTCGCCAAAGAGGTATAATTTTGTAGCCTATCAAAGAAAATTTGTTGGTTAGGAAGGCCGGTTAAGCTGTCGTGGATTGCATCATGCAATAAGCGTTCTTCAGATTTTTTATGGTTTGTAATGTTGACAATGGTTCCAATGACACGCGTGATTTTCCCATCTTTTTGCATAGCTGGACGTGCACGAAGAGAAAACCAATGATAATAACCTCCACCAGAAGAAAGCCGAAAAATTTGATCAATGCGTCCTTTTTTTATTTTTAAGAATGATATCCAATACGGCTTGAAAGCGCTCACGATCATCGTAGTGCAAAGCTGAAATCCAGTTGCGCATAGTTCCATTGAGGTTGTGGCTTTCAGTACCAAAAAAGGGTTGTCATGTTTGGATGAACAACAATACGATCACGTTCAATATTCCAATCCCAAATAATATTTCCAGCTCCTTTTGCTGCGAGAACTTGTTGTTCAAGGTCGGAAAATATTCCTTCATGGAAAGCGTCATTAGAAAAAGTTTGTTGCAGGACAGTAAAGCTAATGAGAAGAACAATGAGAACTAATCCTCCTGCCAATGCTGGCTGGATAATATCATTGTTTAAATGTCCTTCTATGCAGGCATAGGCTCCAACACACCAAAAGCTAATAAGCAACCATGTTGGGATAAGCATAATGGCGCGGTCATAATTTCGGATTGAAAAATAGAAGATTAGCAATATGCCAAGCACTGCGGTAAGGCCAAATGATAGACGAGCAATTCCTGCTGCTCTGATCGGATCATAAATAGCAAAGGCTCCTAAACTGCAAAAGGCAATGATCCAAGCAATAGCACCATAACTAAAGTGATAATGCCAGCGATTAAGATTGAGGTAGGTAAAAAGAAAAATAAAGAGTGTTGCCGCAAGTGCGACCTCTGTACCAGCACGCCAGATTGGTTGTGTTGCGAGGGTAACGGAAAAAAATTTATTTAAAAAATTAAAGTCAATCCCAATATAAAAAAGCACGGCCCAAGCGACAGCGGCTGTTGCAGGAAATAGGCCTGTCCCACGGACAACGAAGAGAACAGTTAACAAAAGTGCTAAGAGACCGGATATTCCAAGAAGAATACCATGATAAAGCGTATAAGAATTAATAGCATCCTTATAAGCTTCAGGCTTCCACAAATAGATTTGCGGTAAATTTGCAGAGTTAAGTTCGGCTACAAATGTAACAACAGCACCAGGGTTAAGGGTAATACGAAAGATATCAGAACTTGCACTAGGTTGACGATCAAGAGAAAAACCTTCACTTGGTGTTATAGATTGAATCCGTTCTGATCCAAGGTCTGGCCAAAAAAATCCAGAATGCGCCATGCGGTAATGGGGGGCAACGATGAGACGATCGACTTGTTCATCTGTTGGGTTTGCAAGAGAAAAAACTGCCCAGTTTCCAGAAAATTTTTTACTTTTTGCCTGCACTTCAATACGCCATACAATACCATCTGGTCCTGGCGCTGTACTTGTTTGAAAAATAGCGTTGTTTGTATGATGAATTTCAATTGCTTTTGAGAGATCAAGAGCAGCATCCTGAGAAGAAATCTTAACGGGCTCAATGGCATATGCTGATGTAAGATGGACAAGAGAACTAAAGACGATAATGAAAATGATGTCAATTATTTTACGCAAACTCTTCACAATGTCCCACTCTCAATATTTTAAGATGTTTAATATCATTTAGATTTTTGAGAAAAACATCCACCTTTTATCATTTTACAGAATAAATTGTTATCACTTTCTCTTAAAGTTATATGATTTTATCTATAAATAGATCATATACCCATTTGCTTCAATAAAACTTGAAGTGGATGGAATCTCATATTTTAAAAGGGCAACGTTAAACCATGAATCGCTAAATTTCGCAGATATATCTTTTTACTCATTAGGATCTCTATCACATGAAGGAGGAATTGGATAGTTTTGTATACCTCTTTGTCCAATATTTCCAAAACTTATTTAATGAGGAGAGTCTTTGTAGTAAATTTTATGATAAAAATAAAGTATGTGTATATTGGTGTATATTATTGTGATGCGGCTTTAGAAAAGCAGTTTTTTACTTTAACTTGTGTGAAAGAGTTGATGTTAAATCATCAAAATTCATGAGGGATCCTACAGGTCCTACAGCTGTGAGTGTTGGTGTGGAACTTGTAAAAAGACGATGGGCTAAATCAGTTAACTTTTTAGGCGTGATGAGATCGAGACGTTCAATTGTTTCTGAGATTGGAATGGGGCGACCGTAAAGAAGTATTTGGCGCGCAATGAGATGTGCTTGACTAGAAGGATTTTCTTGTGACATTATGAGATTAGAACGATATTGCGTTTGTGCTCGTTGGAGTTCATTGGCATGAATGTTGTTGCTTGCCTTGGAAAGTTCATCAAGAATCACAGGCAGAAGTTCTTTGAGACCTTCTTGTCCAGTTGCGGCATGAACACCAAAAAGCCCAGTATCTGAAAACCCCCAATGGAAAGCATAAATAGAATAGCATAATCCACGTTTTTCTCTTATTTCTTGAAAAAGACGTGAGGACATCCCCCCACCAAGGAGGATGGAAAGAATTTGGGCCGCATAAAAATCACGCGCGTGATAAGCACGTCCTTCAAATCCTAAAACAACTTGTGTATCCATTAAATCGCGATATTCACGAAAGTCGCCACCAACATAATTTGCAAGATTAGTAAGGGAGGCGGTTGAATGAGAGCGAAAAGTGCCAAGACGACTTTCAACTTCTTTTAGAAAGCTTTCGTGCTTTACAGCTCCTGCTGCAACGACAATCATACGATCTGCACTATATTGTTTATTGATGAAATCATGAAGATCGGCAGATGTAAATGATTGAATAGTTTTAGCTGTTCCTAAAATAGAACGACCAAGGGATTGATGACGAAAGGCTGTTTCAGTAAAATGATCAAAAACAATGTCATCAGGCGTGTCATGAGCGGCACCAATTTCCTGAAAAATGACTTGCTTTTCTCGTTCTAGTTCATCTTCGTCAAACTTTGAATGCATCAAAATATCGGCTAAAATGTCGATAGCAAGTGGTATATCGCTTTTAAGGACACGTGCAAAGTAAGCTGTTGTTTCAATACTGGTTGTGGCATTGATTTCACCACCAACATCTTCAATATCGGTTGCAATTTGAAAAGCAGTACGGTTTTCGGTTCCTTTAAAAGCCATATGTTCAAGCAGATGGGCGATACCATGCTGTGTGAAGGTTTCATTGCGTGAGCCTACTTTAACCCATATTCCAAGTGCAACACTCTCAATCTGTGGCATTGTATGTGTGGCGATAGTCAAACCATTACTAAGACGACTAACATCTACATCCATGTATTTACGACTCCATTAAACAAGCTACACACCTCATTGTTAAGGGTATTAGAATATTCTTGATTTAAATTAATGCAGCTAACTTTAATAAGATGCACGTGATTTTAAAGAAATATAATCTTTTACTATTTTTTCATCATTAGCAAGGCTTATGAAGTGTTCTTCGCATTCCATGATATCATTGAGATGAGATGGCCATGGGGCATGAAGTCCACAAGCACTTTTGATTGTATCAGGAAACTTAGCTGGATGAGCTGTGGCAAGGACGATCATGGGAATATGCGGTTTTTTATTTTCGCGCGCTACTTTAAGGGCGACGGCTGTATGTGGATCAATAAGATAGCCACTTTCTTTATAGACACGATCAATTGTTTGTGCTGTTTCAGCTATGTTACTTTTTCCAGCCGAAAAGAGGGAACGAATATTTTTGAGTTGCTTTTCATCAAGAGTAAATGATCCCGTTTTTTTCAAGTTTTCCATCGCATTGCGAATCCACATTGGGTCACGATTGCTACTTTCAAAAAGTAAACGTTCAAAATTAGAAGAGACTTGAATATCCATAGAAGGTGATGTGGTATGGACGATTGGTTGTGTTTTGTAAGTACCGCTGGTCAATGTCCGAGCGAGGATGTCATTATCGTTGGTTGCTATAATCAGTTGAGCAATGGGTAGTCCCATACGAGCAGCGACATAACCTGCAAAAATATCACCGAAATTTCCAGTAGGAACAGTAAATGAAACAGCTCTATCAGGAGCACCTAAAGAAAGAGCAGATGAAAAATAGTAAACAATTTGTGCTATGATACGCGCCCAGTTTATAGAATTAACACCTGAAAGCGCTCTTTTTTTACGAAAATCATGATCGTTAAACATTGCTTTAACCAGAGCTTGGCAATCGTCAAAATTTCCTTCAATGGCAATGGCATGAACATTGGTATTTTTATTGGTTGTCATTTGTCGTTGTTGAATCGGCGATACACGTCCTTTAGGAAATAAAATAAAAATATCTGAGTGTTTTTTTCCAGCAAAAGCTTGTATCGCAGCTCCTCCAGTATCACCCGATGTTGCAGCAATAATTGTTGCACATCTGTTTTTTTCAGTTAAAACATAATCCATCAATCGAGAAAGAAACTGCATGGCAACATCTTTAAAAGCTAAAGTGGGCCCATGAAAGAGTTCAAGGATAAACTCATTTGTTCCAGTTTGTCGTAACGGGCAGATTGCTGGATGGTGAAAGGTTGCATAAGATTCAGCAACCATATTTTCAAAAGCTGTATACTCGATCTCATTATTCACAAAAGGCCACAGAAGTGTTTTAGCAATTGTGGTATAAGACTGACCACGAAGTGCGCGTAACGCATCAAATGATAGTTGCGGAAATTTATCTGGAAGGTAAAGTCCACCATCACTTGCCAGTCCTGTCATGATGGTTTCTGTAAAGTTTAAAGCAGGAGATTGACCTCTCGTGCTGATATATTTCATAAGTTTTATCCTTTTTTTATTTCTGTTTTTTTATTTCTAGCAAATTGGTGAAGTTATTTATTTCACGTTTTTCATAATATTTAAATTATTAATTCCATAGAAGTTTATTTTTGAGCTATAAACTCAGATATTTACAAAAAATCTGTTACAACTGAAAATTTTCTCTCTATTATTCATTCACTTGAAATTTATAGCATATCTTCACTTAATGTATCTTTTTAAATCATGAAATCAAATAGATAAAATAGTATTTATTGAAGATCTCTTCTGTAAAACTCAACTGTTCAGAGCTATTTTATGCTCTGAATACTTTGTGACAATTAAGTTCGCTAAAATGAATATTGAAGTGATACCTCCTCAAATTCATACTGGAAAATTTATAAGGTAAATTTAGGGCATTTCATATGCAAATATATTTTTAATAATCTTTGTTTAGCTTAATTTCTCTGCTTATATACGAAGAATAGAGTGCCATTGGTTTGCACATTCACGGGCTTTTTTAAAGAAACATCTTTCAAAGCACACACCACATTATTTCACGATGCTGCCTGTGAATGGTATAACGGTAAAGCCCCCCTAGAATAATATAAAATCCATTGATCTCCCCCATCTTTACGCTTATGGAGTAACAAGCTGGCACCATCATACTATTTGCCAACCTTTGAGTGTTGCGACAGATCTTGGCACTTAAGACGGTTCATAAAAAGCCATTTTTATTATACAGTTTTATCCACACACTCATCTCGTTTGTGACGTGCAAGCAAGTGATTTTTATTGATTCAACATGGAGCAGGTTTGAAATGAGAAAATCTTACGATATTCAGGACTCTTATTTCAAGTTGAATGACGCTAGGTTATCGTTATAAATCAAAGTATTATCAGAATAGATATTATGTTTGTGCTACACAGGGTGGTCATGTAAAGTTTATTCATAGAAAGCATAAAAACAGCCTGCTAAATGATGCAAAGCAGGCTGTAAATTCCTATTTAACGCGAACACGCGTATCCAAATGGCCAAAATAATTGAGCCTCTTTAGCTTGTTCGCCTTTAATTTTCCCTATGGCGTATCCAATAACCGCACTAAACATAGCCATAACAGATCCGGTCAGGAATCCAAAACCCAAAGCACCTACTGTAGAAAAAACGCCTAGAGTAATGGGTTCAAAGACTTTCTCTACTTTTCCTTCAATGGTAGATTCATTTTTTGCTCCATGAATGAAATTAGGGATATAGAAAGTAGCGATATTGACAGCTTTTTTCTTTGCTTGTTCCATGAGAGTAATCGTTTCCCATTGAGTATCATTTTTCAAATGATTGGCATGAACATTTGTAATTTGTGAAAGTAAAAAAGCAACTGCTATAAAAACATTTAATACATAAGTTTTCAATACCTTAATCATCATTTCACCAATAATTTTATTTTAATCTGAATTGAATAGATACATCAACAAAATGAGTGTACATTAAGAAAAACAGAAGCATTCAAAGCTTTTTTTATTCTTAATGGGATAATTCATTCACCTTTTATCATCAACAATGGATAAAAGCAGGGTGTATCTATAGTTTATGTTTTATAAAATAAAATTGTATTCTTATGAATTTTCAATTTTAACAAGATTTAAAATAGCATATCATTTTAAAGATCATCCATCCTAACAACATGCCTACCGCATGTGATGCATATCCAAGTGCCATTCCCAAACCAAAATTCCCCAGTCTAAGAGATTCAACGACCTTTTCAAAGTTTCCCTCAAGGGTAATTTCATTTCCTACACTACGATTTATATTTGGTGTATAGAGAGAAACGA
Organism: Bartonella massiliensis; assembly: GCF_902150025.1. Classification (GTDB taxonomy): domain Bacteria; phylum Pseudomonadota; class Alphaproteobacteria; order Rhizobiales; family Rhizobiaceae; genus Bartonella; species Bartonella massiliensis. Next base: position 23,578 of record NZ_CABFVS010000001.1, on the reverse strand, counting down.
GATGGACTGCATCCTTTCTTTTTTGTTCTATTGCAGAAACAAAAATATTTTCACGGTGAGTACTCTCTTGCCAATAGCTTGCATGGACATTTGCAACCTGTGAAAGAGAGAAGGTAGATATCATGAAAATACTTAATATATGACTTTTAAAAAACTTAATCATAATTTACCTCAAATACTTTATACTATTCAATATATATGCGTACATTTATAATTTGGATATTTGGTATTTGGATATTTAAATGTATTCTACAGCGTTTATATTGTTAGTAAAAGTAGCTTCATTATGTAATTACTTACAACAATCCAATAATACATAATGAAGCCATTATTCTCGTGTTATACTAGATTTAATATTTAAACATCACTACGATGTCTTTTATCCAACCTATGATCGATCCTATAAAACTCACTGCATATCCAGCAAATAATAGTCCCATTCCTAAAGTCACAGGTTCAAGGACTTTTTCAACTTTTCCGTCTGCATTGGTTTCATTTTCTGTTTGATAACTTACAGATGGAGCATAGAAAGCAGTTGTAGAAACAGCATCAGATTTTGCATTCTTTACGTGCTCGATGAAAGAAACAGAAAGTTCCTCTTTTGGGGTATTGGTTCTCAAATAGTTTGCATTAACATTTATAGTTTGTGAAAGAAAAAAAGCGCTCGCTATACAAACACTTAAGACATAACTTTTAAATATTTTACCATAACTTACCTCAAATATTTTAATTTTTATATATTAGTAAATATAACAGTATGTGTATATAACTTCATTTATAATGAGTATAGATATATCATTATGTATTTTTAGTCAATATTAAAAATACATATTAAAAAATATAGATATACTTTTTTATAAAATATTGCAAAAAAAGTAACAGTAATAGTTACGAAAAATATTTTTAAAATTTAATTTATAAGTTAATATATATTATTTTATAAAATAATATATAATGATCTTATCAATAATAAATATGAAGTGAAGCACTGAATTTTTATTTGCTATGATGGTTTTTATTATAAAGTGTGTGTTCTATAGATGGTATAAATTATTATACAATTTTTTTAATTATATCATGATAATATATTAATATTAATTACTTTACGCTTAATTATATTTCCTTTTGTTTTATAGATGCTAAAAAATGTACATTTTTTGATAGTGAAATAGACCTCGAGTTGGATAGAGATGAATATTATTATCTTTTTCATTAATGTGAACAGCATGACCGCGGATAGTGTATGAAGAACATAAATTCAGACAATATTTACGCATGCTGAAAAATGAGCATTGGATAATTTTTTCTATATTCTTTGTTTAAATGGAAAAGCCATTTTTGTTTTTTAAAAAGGGTATTTTTTCTAAAGTTAAATTACGATAGAAAGATCTGGTTTCATTGCTTATTTTTAAATTTTATTAAGTGTTTTCAGAAAATTTTAAGCCGTTTGCGCATATCTCTTTCGTTATTCAATATTATTACAATATTATTATATGCTTTATGTTAATCTTTTTTGTTTTAAAGAAATCTTTCTCAAGGTACACAAGCTTATTTCACAATGATGTACGTGAGAGGTGTAATGATAAAGCTCCATAATATCAAATTCATAGGGCACTGCCTTTTTTATGTTTATACAGGAAAAGATGGCACTATCACACACCTTTCTCGTTCTGAATGTTATGCAAATCCTTGGTTTTTAAGATGCTTCATGAAGAGGCGTTTTTATTCATTGCTTTAATTGATTTAACATATCCAGATTTGAAAGGAGAGAATTTTACGATATTCATTTTTTTGCTTAATCTAAATAAGGCTAGATTATCAATTATTATCATTATAAATCAATATATTGATCATCAGTTTCTTGGTAAGAAATATTGCTTATAAAAGCGCATATCTTTATCAAAGATATATTCTCTTAGTTTTTATATAATCTTAGAGAGATTACACCAATCGATGTTGTCAAAAGATTGTTTAAGCAGTAAGATCAATAACTCTTCAACAAATTTACGAGATTTGGTTTGAGGAAGCATAAAATCTTGTAACCCAGCAAAAGTTCTTTTGTTGTTTTCAACAAACTTTTGTAATCTATAGATTTCGTGAATTTTAATGTGTTCCCTTATGCTCAATACGCACATACCACAAAATTTTATCATGCTGGGTCATGTATTGAATAAGCTAAGGGGGCGTTGTTTCAGCATAGCAATTTTTATATCTTATTGAATAAGGTAGCATAATATTCTTTTTTTGACAAATCTAACCATTTATCGGGATGGACGACTGATGGTGAGACTAGGCTATTGGATTTGAGAGAGATAAGTCGTTTACCGGTAGATTTGATTTCCAAGAGGCTGGATTTTATGGGTTCATATCCTTACTTTTTTGCTTCTGTTAAAGCATGTGCAATGGTTAGACTCGTGGTTTATGGACGAGGGACCATATTTTTCTTCACATTGAGATGCAGTTATTCCGTATTGTGAATCGCGTATTTCTTGAAGTTATTATAAAAGGAAAGAAACGAGAAGGGGAGGACATTTGGGGTAAAATGCCCTCTTAAAAGAGTTTACAAACTGATATAGTCAAGAGTTTTTTTATAATAAATCGCGCCATACTGCCATTGCTTCTAAGACTTCTCCTAAATGTGCATGTTTTGCGATAACCGTTTCCGCACCAGCTTCTGCAAGTGCATTAGAGTGGCCAAGATAGCTATGGGATCCTCCTGTAAAGCCGATAACACGCATACCTGCTGCTATGGCAGCATGCACACCATGAAGTGAATCTTCTATAACAATCGTGTTTTGAGGCTCTACCTGTAATTGTTGTGCGGCAAAAAGGAAAACATCAGGGGCAGGTTTCGTTTTTTTTGTTCCAACTTCAGGTGCTGAAAATATTTTTCCTTCAAAAAGGTCATAGAGATCAACCGTCGTGAGCATCTCTTTTATGTCTAGGCTCTTTGCATTAGAGCAGATACAGTAGGGATAGCGCGTTTGAATAATTTCTACGGCTTCTCTTACATCATTAATAGCCCGTAATTCAGTTTTTATTTGTGTACGAAAAATATTGGACATCTGATCTATGAGATGAGCAGAAACTGGTTTTTCTGTTTCCTGTTCAACGTGTTTAAGAATATCGCGAAAGATAAGCCCTGAAAAACGTTCACTTAATTCTTCGGGTGATATTTCATATCCTGTTTGTTTGAGCAATTGGGATCCAATTTTTGCGGCAAGATATTCAGAGTCGACGAGAACGCCGTCACAATCAAAAATAATAAGATCTATCTGAGGCATAAGATATTCCTTTATATGTTACGAGATGGATAACTTTCATGAAAACAATATGAAGAGGACCTTATTTCATAAAAATATGCTTTGAAAATGATTTTTAATTCTTTTACGAAATAAAAGATATGGGAATAGTACATTAAAGAAAGAAAAATAAGCATTCATTCAGATGAAAGTTCTTTTACTTAAAAAAATAAAAATGAATATCAATTTTGCAGAACTTTAACGATACGTTTACTCTATTTTGTAAATATGGATTGGTAATGCGGGCCTATAAACTATTTTGATTGATTATAGGGCAAATTAAGTTCATTTTGTTGGGTTTTTCATGACAGTTATTCAGCTTCAAAAAGATTTCATTCGTACTCCCTCACAGATGCCATGGCGCAATAAAATTTTTAAAGGAGATTGTGTTGCCGTTTTAGAAAAATTGCCAAAACATTCCGTAGATATGATTTTTGCGGATCCCCCCTATAATTTGCAATTGGATGGTGCTTTATACCGTCCGGATCATTCGCTTGTTGATGCGGTTGATGATGCATGGGACCAGTTTGAGAGTTTTGCTGCTTATGATGCTTTTACCCGTGCATGGTTGCTTGCGTGTCGTCGTGTGTTAAAACCCAACGGAACGCTTTGGGTGATCGGATCCTACCATAATATTTTTCGAGTTGGGACGGCATTACAAGATTTAGGTTTTTGGATGCTTAATGATATCATTTGGCGCAAGAATAATCCGATGCCTAATTTTAGAGGGCGCCGTTTTCAAAATGCCCATGAGACACTCATTTGGGCTGTGCGAGATCAAAAAGATAAAAAGTACACCTTTAATTATGATGCTTTGAAAGCAGCCAATGAAGATTTACAAATGCGATCAGATTGGCTTTTTCCTCTCTGCACTGGTGCTGAGCGTTTAAAGGATGATTCAGGGCGTAAGTTACATCCGACACAAAAACCACAAGCGTTATTAGCGCGTATTATTATGGCTTCTAGTAAACCTGGAGATGTTATTCTTGATCCATTTTTTGGTTCAGGAACAACAGGTGCTGTTGCCAAGCTTTTAGGGCGTGATTTTGTTGGGATTGAACGCGAGCAAGATTATATTGATGCAGCATGTGAGAGAATTGCGGCGGTTAAACCTTTAGCGCAACCAGAATTGGCGATTTTGGATAGAAAAAAAGCAGAACCGCGCGTAGCATTCAATAGTTTGCTTGAAGCCGGTTTACTCTATCCTGGAGAAGTTCTTTATGATCGCAAGAAGCAGGTATCTGCTATTGTAAGAGCTGATGGTACGATCATGCATGGTGGTGAAGCAGGTTCAATTCACGCAATGGGAAGAAAGGCTCAAGATTCCCAGAGTTGTAACGGTTGGACCTTTTGGTATTATGAGGAAAACGGACGGTTAAAGTCTATAGATCATTTAAGAATGATCATACGTTCACAAATGTTAAAAACGGGTGTTTTATGAACTAGGCTGATCGCATCATTCTTGTTTTATTTTATTGATCACCAATTTGCTTTCGATAGAGTTACGCCTTTCATTCAAAACACAATGCTATTGGGTTGCCGATTGATGTGCTTTTTAAAAGAAACATTTTTCAATGCACTCAATCTCGTTTCGCGATGGCATATATGACATCCATGAATAATGTAATGGTAAAGTCCTATGACATGTATAAAATTTATAGAGTATTCCGATTTTTATGCTTATGAAGGGGCAAACGGGTGTTACCACACACTTTGCCAACTTCTATGTTACAACAACCCTTGGCATTTGAGACAATTCATGAGAGACATTTTAGTTCTTTCTTGTTGAGCTGTTACCCATGTGCCAGTCCGCTTTTGGTGTGCAAGCAAATAATTTTGATTGATTTAACACGCAACAAGTCTGAAATGAAAAAATCTTACGTGATTTTAGGCTCTAATTTAAATTAAATAACTCTAAATTATCTTTATAAGTCAATATGCTGCATGATTTTAGGTGAACATGAGAGCATTTTATGCTTTGTCCGAGGCATTTTTTCAATATAACAATCTCGCTTGTAAGCGGTAAACGCGTGTTTTTATGTTTTTTATAGAAAAATTAAAATGAGAAATTTTTACTCTATGCTTTCATTTAAGTTCCAAAATAGTCAAATTCTCAATCGATATACTTTTATGCAAATAAAATAACAGAAAGGCTCATTCAGAAACTCAAAATTGAATATTTTTTTAAAGGCAAACATACATCTATAAATTACATACAATGCATTGATTTATAAATATAATTTATCATTATTAAACTTACCCCCCGAATATTGTAAGACTTTTTCATTTCAAACTTGTTCCGTGTTGCAACAATTAAAATTACTAGGCTTGCGTGTCATAAGCGGAGCTGCGTATGGATAAAAGCCTACAAGAAAAAATTAAATATCTCTCGTGAACTGTCTCAAGTGCCAAGGGCTGTTGCAGAGGGCTGACAAAATGTATGAGATGGTGCTGTTTTTTCATAAGCACAAAAAGGATAAATCTTGAAATTTAAATCTAAGATTTCTAAGTTTCTTGATTCCTTTTTAAATTTTATCTGTCAAAAACTTATTATTTAACGTTCTTAAATTTTTCTTTTACAGAGGAAGAAATGGTTTCTAGAGATGCAAAATTCTCTATTAGAAAGCATTTTCACGAATAGGAACGGTTATTTAAATTTGAAAGCATTGGGAAGTGCTATGGATATGGCTTTTTTCATAACAGTAGGGAGCGCTTCTTCGGCAAGATGTTGAATGTTACACCACCAACCATTTTCACAATTCATTTCATGAACCTCCTCAGTATAGTAAACATCGAGTTTTAGAGAAAAGTGAGTAAAAACATGGGTAATTTGTCCTTTGAATTGCCAATTGGCAGTAAAGGGTGCATTTTGGAGTCCATTTTCATTATTTATGCCAATATTGTTAGGAATTTGAGTCATTCCGCCAAGGAGTTTTTGCGTTTGTCGTTTTTCCAAATAAATTTGTTTCTTTTTATTAAGAACTACAAAAGCAATACCTGTTTTGGAAGGACGTTCTTTTTTAGGAGCTTTGACTGGAAAAGATTCCGCTTGTTGCATCTTTGCTGCTTTGCATAAAATTTCAAGAGGGCAGATATAACAAGATGGTTTGCGTGGAGTACAAATTGTTGCTCCCAAATCCATCATTGCTTGAGCAAAGTCACCAGGGCGGTTTAAATCAGTAATTTTTTGTGCTTTTTCTTTGATTTCAGCTTTTGCTTTTGGCAATATTGAAGTGATAGCAAAAAGGCGGGCGACCACACGTTCGACATTACCATCAACCACGGCTACAGGGTGGTTAAAAGCAATTGCAGCAATGGCCGCGGCTGTATAATCTCCAATACCAGCGAGAGTTCGCAAGGCTTTTACAGATTGTGGAAATTGTCCTGCGTAGTTTTCAACAAGCTGTCTTGCACATTTTTTAAGATTACGTGCACGTGAATAATAACCAAGCCCAGCCCATGCTTTCATGATGTCATCTTGTGAGGCTTTTGCTAAAGAAGAAAGATCAGGCCAAAGTTTCAGAAACTTTTTAAAATAAGGCTTAACCGTTTCAACGGTTGTTTGTTGAAGCATGATTTCAGAAAGCCAAATTTGATAAGGATCAGGACGGATACCTTGTTTTTGCTCTTCAGGAGTGATCCGCCATGGGAGATGTCTGTGCTTTTGATCGTACCAAGAAAGGAGGTGCGAAGAAATTTCATACATAATTGTTTTCAAGCATAGGAAGAGGTAAAATGCAAAAGAAAAAAGCATTTATTGGGGAATTCATGTGTTTTTGTTCTTTTATTATCGAGGCTCTGGTTAGGAGACAAATTTCTATTTTGTTGATATTTTATAAATTAGAAAAGAAATATTTTTTAGATGAAACAAGTGATTTTAATTGGATAAACAGTTGAACAATGATCTAAAGATGAGAAAACAACTAAAAAAACATGCTTTTCATTCTCTTTCTGAGACGGTATTCAAAATACTTGATCCAGTTTTACGCAAACGGACAGGGCTCAATGTCGCGCTAATAGAGCATTGGCCACAAATTGCGGGCTATGATATCAGTGAACATACAATGCCCCTTAAAATTATTTGGAAACGTCACGCGGATCAAGATGAAGTTTTTCAGCCAGCAACACTTATTGTTGCATGTGAAGGATTTTCTGCGTTAAAATTGATGCATGAAACAGAGGAATTGCTTCATAGAATTAATGGATTTTTTGGCTATATTGCTGTTGATCGTATCAAGATTGAGCAAAGGAGTATGTCGATTTTTATGAAGCATGTGTCTTTCAAGCCGATTTTGAGTGAACAGGATAAAAAATGCGTGGAAAAAATGCTTGAAGGAATTGAAGATAAAAGCTTACGCCAATCACTTTACAAACTTGGCTGTTGCATTTTCTCGGAAAAAAATAATAAATAGAAAGATATTTTATATATTTTCCTTATAGTATATGAGAAAGCATTGGGTTCCTATTCGTTTAATAACAACAGAAAAGTAATATTTATGATAAAGTGTCGTTCTTTTTTATTTTTCGGGATAATTTTTCTCTTCATAACGATTGTACAAAACAGTATAACAGTTGCTTTAGCGCGTGGTCCCAAACCCGTTGCAACGGTGGATATGGCTGAACTTCTTCAATCAGGTAAAGTAAAGGACCGCTTTGAGGGAGAGGCAGATGCACCAGTGATCATTGTTGAATATGCTTCGTTAACATGTACGCATTGTGCGCATTTTTATAATGATATACTTCCTCAAATTCGTAAGAAATATATCAAAACAGGAAAAGTAAAACTGATTTTCCGCGATTATGCTTTTGATCCTCGGGCAACAGCGGGTTTTATGTTAGCGCGCTGTGCGCCAGAAGATCGTTATTTTCCTTTGATAGAGGTTTTATTTCAAAAACAAAATGATTGGGTTTGGGGAAAAGACGCTCTAACACCATTGAAAAAAATTAGCTTAATGGCAGGTTTTAGCGATGAAAGTTTTACTGCGTGTTTGAAAAACCAGACCATTTTAGATGAAGTGAATGCATCTTTTGAGCGTGGTAAAGAACTTGGTGTTACAGCAACACCTACTTTCTTTATCAATGGTGATAAATATGAAGGTGCTATGAACGTAGAAGACTTTTTGTCGGTGATTGATCGTTATCTTAAAAACTGATTTTTAATTTTCCAGAAGATGGATAGTGGTACTTGTGGTTATTATCTCTTTTGGAAGGATTGGTCTTATGCACTTATGAAGCGGTATTATTTTGTTTGTTCGATTTTTAAATCAAATCATTGCTTTTAAATGAACCTAGGTTGAATAATGTTTTGATGCTGATATGGGAGGATTTGTACAATGAAAAAATGGGTTTATAGTTTTGGAGATGGCAACGCAGAAGGAAGTGCAAGCGAGCGTAATCTTCTAGGAGGTAAAGGCGCTAATTTGGCAGAAATGAGTAATCTTGGTTTGCCGGTACCGCCTGGTTTTACTTTGACAACCGAAGTTTGTAATTTTTATTATGCCCATGACAAATCATATCCAGAAGAGTTACAGGAAGCTGTTAAAAAAGCACTAAGACGCATTTGTGAACAAACAGGACGTGAATTTGGGAATAAGCAAAGACCACTTTTGCTTTCTGTTCGTTCAGGAGCACGAGCATCTATGCCTGGGATGATGGATACAGTGCTGAATCTTGGTATGAATGATGAAACCGTAAAAGCAATTGCTTTACAAGCCAATAATGAACGTTTTGCTTATGATAGTTATCGGCGTTTTATCCAAATGTATTCTAATGTTGTTTTGGGATTAGATCATTCGTATTTTGAAGAGATTCTTGATGAAGCAAAAGCACGCAATGGTTACACTATTGATACAGAAATGACAGCTGATGATTGGAAGGATGTTATTACTTCTTATAAGGCTTATGTTGAAGAAAAATCAGGAATCCCTTTTCCTCAAGAGCCCGAACAACAGTTATGGGGGGCGATTGGGGCTGTTTTTTCAAGTTGGATGACAGCACGTGCGGTGACTTATCGCCGTTTACAGAACATTCCTGAAGATTGGGGAACAGCAGTGAATGTGCAGGCTATGGTTTTTGGTAACATGGGAGAAGATTCGGCAACAGGTGTGGCTTTTACACGCAATCCGTCGACGGGGAAAAAAGAACTTTATGGTGAATTTTTAGTTAATGCGCAAGGGGAAGATGTTGTAGCGGGTATTCGAACGCCTCAAAATATTACAGAAAATGCGCGTATTGTTGCTGGTTCAAATAAGCCGTCTTTAGAAAAAATCATGCCTGAAGCTTTTTTGAAGTTATGTCAGATCGCACAGAAGCTTGAGCAGCATTATCGGGATATGCAAGATCTCGAATTTACCATTGAAAAAGGTAAATTATGGATGCTGCAGACTCGTTCAGGAAAACGCACAGCTCGTGCCGCTCTCAAAATGGCAATTGAAATGGTTGAGGAGGGGCTCATCAGTCGTGAAGAGGCTGTGATGCGTATTGATGCAAAGTCACTTGACCAACTTTTACACCCAACACTGGATCCAAAAGCAGAACGTTTTGTTATAGGACGTGGTTTACCAGCTTCTCCTGGAGCTGCAACGGGTGAAATTGTTTTTACCTCAGAAGAGGCAGAAACAGCGTCGGCAGAAGGGCGCAAAGTTATTTTGGTCCGTGTAGAAACAAGCCCAGAAGATATTCATGGTATGCATGCGGCTGAAGGAATTTTAACAACGCGTGGCGGCATGACAAGCCACGCTGCTGTTGTCGCGCGGGGGATGGGAAAGCCATGTATTTCTGGTGCTGGTAGTGTACGAATTGATTATAACACAAATACGCTGTTTGCTTCGGGAGAAAGCTTTAAAAAGGGTGACATTATCACGATTGATGGTGGAAGTGGAGAAATTTTCAAAGGGAAGGTTGCGATGTTGCAGCCAGAGCTTTGCGGAGACTTTGCAACGTTAATGGAATGGGCTGATGGCATGCGACGTATAAGGATTCGCGCTAATGCTGAGACACCATCTGACACGCGTATGGGGCGTTCTTTTGGGGCTGAAGGTATTGGTCTTTGCCGTACAGAGCATATGTTTTTTTCTGGTGAACGTATTGTTGCCATGCGTGAAATGATTTTAAGTCATGATGAAAGTGGTCGTCGCAAAGCGTTAGATAAGCTTTTGCCAATGCAGCGTTCAGATTTTAGCGAATTATTTGAAATTATGTGTGGTTTGCCTGTGACCATTCGCTTGTTAGATCCGCCACTCCATGAATTTTTACCTAAAACCGATGCAGAAATTCTTGAAGTTGCAACAGCTATGGGCGTTTCGGCTGAGGTGCTTTCTGAACGAGCACAGCAGTTGCACGAATTTAATCCTATGCTTGGATTACGCGGGTGCCGTTTAGCCATTACTTATCCTGAAATTGCTGAAATGCAAGCGCGAGCGATTTTTGAAGCAGCAGCAGAAGCTGCCCAAAAATCTGGCTCTCCTGTTATGCTTGAAATTATGGTGCCACTTATTGCGCTTAAATCTGAACTCGATTTTGTAAAAGCGCGTATTGATCAGGTTGCTAAGGACGTGATGCAAGAAAAGAAAAGTACTATTCAGTATATGGTTGGGACAATGATTGAGCTTCCAAGAGCAGCGCTTCGAGCCGATGAAATTGCTGAAACAGCGGAGTTTTTTTCATTTGGAACAAACGATTTGACACAAACTACTTTTGGAATTTCTCGTGATGATGCTGCTCCTTTTTTGGCAACCTATTTTCAAAAAGGCCTTTTGGAACAAGATCCTTTCGTATCGATTGATCGTGATGGCGTAGGAGAATTGATTGCCATTGCTGCACAGCGTGGACGCTCAAAGCGTGCAAAAATAAAATTGGGAATTTGTGGTGAACATGGAGGTGATCCTGCTTCTATTGCTTTATGTGAAGAAAATAACCTCGATTATGTTTCATGTTCTCCTTTTCGAGTTCCAATTGCTCGTTTAGCAGCAGCGCAAGCCGCAATAGCAAAAAGGGTATAACAGGTTTAATATTTTTATTATATCGTTACCACTGCAATAAATTTTTATGGACACTCTTTTATTTCTTTCCTTAAAGAAAATAAAAGCATTTCTATAATGCACTTATAATTTATATCATGAGAAAAAGTATATTCTTGATAGAGCAGGGTGTGCCATTGTGCAGTTAATTCATACGCTTGCTATTTTATAGGGGGAGCTTCTATATTGAGCTATACAGTTTGCAGTAAGGAGACCGCGACTGGATATAAAAAAAGAAATCATGGCGAGAAAGCAAGCGTACTTGTTGTTAAATTTCTAATGTTATCTGATGATAGAGGCACGCGAAATTCTGTTGTAGCATCACGCTTGCCTTTCATATTCTCGAGTTAAGAATAGTCTAGGTATCTCCATCAATTTGATCTTTATGAATATGACGCAAAGACTATATACGAACACCTATAAGAATAAGCAAGCGCAAAGCCAGCTGTGTTATGGTGGATGCTTCACAAAGTGTTTTATAAAAAGTTGGTATATCTCTACAATCCATAGCTGGCATGTTTTGCGTTTTATGGTGTTGTTTTCCTTAAGAGAGCACATGCTTTCTCTATTGCTTGTAAATCAACAGCCAAACTCAAGGCAGCCACATGTTTGAGACAAAGATTAAGACGCACCAATGCTATCCGAGCAGTTCTAGCTTTTGTATGCCAAATAGGGGCAAACCTATTGCGTATTTCTGTTTGTGTAATCTCAGAAACCGGTAGACAGCCTAATTTGGGGAGAATATGAAGTTGTAAAGATGCAAACCAATCACTAGCCTCACCCTCTCTTTTTAATTCAGCTTTGCGACTTTCAAAAGCATTTAAAGCAATGTCCTTTAAATCATGAAGATTACTTATTGCCTCACGCTTTTGTTTCTCACGTTCTTTAATAGGGGCACACCCCTCACATAAAATAGAACATCACCCTGTTGCCAATTCACGGATTTGTTTTTTAGAGACATCTCTCAAAGCGCACCCAAACCCATTTCGCGACGACGCTCGTGAAGAGTATAACGATAAAGCCATTGAGCACCGCCATTTTTACGTCTGCGGAGAAGAAAGCCGGCACCCTCGTTATATTTGCCAGCCCTAAAATGTTGTGGACCAACCCTTGGCACTTAAGACGATTCATGAAAAACCATTTTTACACCTTTCTTATACAATTTTTACCCACACACCAGCCCCGCTTTTGATGTGCAAGAAAGTGACATTAATTGATTCAATATAAACAAGTTGGAAATGAGAGAATCTTACATTATTCGAGGGGCTAATTCAATATGAATAAGACTAGATTATTTTTATAAATCAATGTGTTGTCTTACAAAGACAGAACACTCTAAAGGAATGTCTTTATCTTGCGGATTTATTTGTTATTTTGAACAAATGTCTCTTAACCCATTTCATGTTATTAGCTGTGGAATGGGGCTATGTAAAACTCTTTGTAAGTTTATAAAATTCCCTCTAGAGTTTAAAAATCCATTACGTGCGACCAACTTTACACATATGAAGGAATATTATAATTATATAACATATTGATTTATAATGATAATTTTCATTTCTTATATTGAGTGAGAGCTTTGAGTATCGCGAAATTTTTCTCACTTCAACTTCTTTTATAATTGAATCAATCAAAACTATTTCTTTTGCGCATTATAGATGGGGAAAGCAAGATGAATAAAAAAATTAAAGCAAGGATATATCTCTTATAAATTGCTCAAGTGCTAAGAGTTATCGCAACATTGGAGAAAGGCACAGTGTGTAATGGTGCCTGCTTACTTATTTACAAGTGTAAAGATGATAGATAGCCCCAGAGGGGTATATTATTCATGGGTGTTGTTGTGAAATGGGCTTGGGGATTTTGAGAGATGTTTCTTGAAAGAAAGCCCGTGAATATGCAACCCAAGTATATTCCATTTAGGATGTTTTGTTTTCCATGAGGGGGGGCCTAAAAAGACACGTGTTAAAAAAGTGTAGGGCAATAATCGCCATTATTTAAAAGAAGTCACTCCTTTAGATATCTTTGAAAGCCGTAAAGCCGAATGAAAAGAAATGGGCAAAATGGGAAGATGGTTTCTACCCTTAAAATTTTATATTCTGCTCAAATTACAAGCTGCCTCTCTATTTCAAGAGATTACACAAAACGAGATACACTATGCGCTTGTATCCATTTGGTATGCAAAAGCCACAACAGCAGAAAAAACATGCATGGTCTTTATCACAATCATGCGATTGAATGAGGATTGAATATTGATTTACAGATAACAAAAAAGCATAGGATTTTTTAGAAAACAACGTCATAAAATACAAAACTTTTCCAGTCATGAATTAGAGAAATGTGCTGTCCTTTTATAAAATACTTTGCAAAACAAAAATTATAACACAACTAGCTTTTCATCTACTGATTCTTATAGCTGTTCGTATATAGTCTTTGCGTCATATGCATAAAATCAAATTGACAATAAGAAATGGATCATTGCTGGCTAGAGAATATGAAAGGCAAGCGTGATACTACAACAGAATTTCGCGTTCTTTTATCATAAGAAGCAATAAAGTTTTTAAAATAAGGGCGTTGGCTTTCTCACAATGATTTTTCTGCAACCGGTCATAAGTTGTTTGCAGAAAAATGTATGGTTCAATATGGAATGTGTATAAGAAAACCATTCTGATTATTTAATATAAAAGGGTTTGCGGGGAAGGAATATTTTTGTATTTGGAGGGCATTAAACAAGAAGATGATAAATTATCATTATCGATCCATAGCTTGTTTTTATAATATAGATGATTAGCTTTTAATTTAATAAACCAACTTCACGCATTTTCATCAAAACTGTGTGGTTAATTTTACCTGTTACAGAAAGATCAAACATTTTTTGAAACTGTTTTAAGGCTTCTATTGTCTCTTGATCTTCTATTCCTGTGACAATAACCTCTTCATGACCAAAAATATGTAAAGCTTTTTGCACCTGTATAATATCTTCGACAGAAGGCTCTAAAACAGCTTCTTTTGAGTGCGCCATATTTTCTGTCTTTGCTATTTCTACTTCGCTCTGTTTAATTAATATTGCAATTTCATCTTTTTGAGAGTTAGGTGAAATATTGTTTGGCATTTTCTGAGCCGTTTGTTGTTTCCATAAAGCGATAGCATGACGCGTCTTAGGTCCTTCCAGTCCATCTAAAGGTCCATCATAAAGTCCCAATTCTGCTAGTGCTTTTTGCTTTTCCAGCATTCTTGCTGATTGAGAGGGAAAAGATGAGTTTGTATGGGGATGATTTGGAAAATTTACAGAATCTACACGAGAGAGTTTTTGTGATTTTACTGTCTTTTCAGATAAATGAGGGGTTTGCCCTATATTTTGAGCGGAGGAAAATTTCATTTGAGTTAAAATATTTTGATGCGTTGTCATTTGTGAAAATAAAGCATTAAATGAAACAAATAAAAAACTGATGCTAAAAAGAAGAGATCCAACAAAAAATAAAGTATTTTTTCGTGTATAGAAATAAAGAGTTTTTCCTATCCAAAAAATAACATGAAAAATTATAAGAATAAGTGTGATAACAATACTACTCTGGTATTTACGATGTTTCACAGTTTTTCTTCGGGATGTCTTTCGTTTTGCTGTCATTATTTTTTATTTTCAGTTGCGTTTATTTTTCAAAAAAGAAACGAATGTAAATTAGTTCTTACTTTTAGCCAGAGAAGAGTGTGTTTACATTATTGATTTTTTCCTTTCAAACTCCTGAAATAAGCAATCTCATTATATCAATTTATACGTTGATAAATCAACAAGAGCTCTTAGCAACGTTCATTAATTTTATATTTTAAAAATCTTTAATATGTATAAAGAAAGTGTTGAATGAATTAACATTCAAGGTTATTTTGGTTTTTGCAAGTTGCCTATAATTTAAAATTAAGTTGAGACTATTTGTCTATAACGCTCAAAAAAGACAACCATTATATATATTTTTCATAATTTACATATAGAAGGGGTACTGTTCTGTAAAGGGTTTAAGAAGAGAAATGATCTCTTAATAGTGTTATATTTTCGTATAAATGCCTTCTACGCATATTCAATAATTTGTATAAGGATTAATGAAATTGATGTTTACATATTATAGAAAAACTTCTCCTTTAGATGGAATTATAAGAAATGTATCTATTTTTTTAATGTTTTATCGACATGTTGATTATTGTCATGACGTGCCAGTAAAAAATTCATGAATAAAGTAAAATTTTATAGGCAATGTAAAGATTTTATCGATAAGAGAATAAGAATAACAGAATTTAACTCTTTTTAGACTTTGCAGCTAAGATTAAAATGATGCGTTATTATTTAAAATAAATATATAGACAACATAGGAAAGAAATTGGACTATATATTTAATCCTTATCTTATTGTTGCATTTTTTGTGGAATAAAAAGTTGCAGAGCTGTGTTGTAACGGTAAATTTATTGAGCACCTTTATCTTTGCGCTTATAAAGCAGTAAGCTACACTATCACACATTTCTCCAGCGTTCAACGTTTTTAACGGCCCTTACCATTTGAAACTCTTCAATAAGAAGCATTTCTAGTTTTTTATAAGGCTTTTATCCATATAGCTCTCCTCGTTTGTAATGTGCAAATGAATAGTTTTGATTGTTTCAATATGAACAGACTTTCAATGAGATGATCTTGCGATCTTAAGGTCTTTCATGCAACATAGGCATTGATAAGTTATTATGATAAATCAATATGCTGTACATTCTCTATTCCTTATGCACTAACATAATTATATCTCTCCGTATACTCATTATATATAATGAGCCTGTAAGTGTATAATTTTTATGCCGCGGCATTATATTATTTATAAAAAAACCAATGATATGGATCAAAGAAATGAAGACTCAATTCTATAAAACTCATTTTATAAATTTTTTATAAAGAAGCGGCGTATAAAATGCTTTTTTTATTGTGTTGACCACTGCGGTACAGTGATTGCCTATGATACGTTTTTTAATCAAATTATCATTTTTTTTGTTTTTTATTTTTATCATTATTTCATTTTTTGTCGCAAATCCAAGTAGTAACCATTCTCCTAGCTCCCAAAATAATGAGACAACAACGAGCGATGTGATTGTTGCTTTTAAGGAAGCTTTAAGTGACTTAGGAACATTTTGTGACCGTAATATAGAAGCCTGCAAAGTAGGTAAGTCCTTTTTAAGTTTACTTGGCGAACGCGCATATTACGGTGCAAGAGCTGCTTATGAATATTTAGGGAACATATTAGGAAACAAAAATAATATAGAGAATTCTTCTAATATTTCTCGCAAAATGGAAATACAAAAGTTCTTACAAAAATGTACAATGTTATCCTGAAATAATATTTTTTAACGCACTTCATATTCATTATGTTAGGAAAATAAATATTGATCTGTCAATAAATGTACTTAACATGATTATTCAGATAAAACAGGACCAAGATAATGACAGAAACAATCAATAATATTATAGAGAACTTTTCGCTTTTGGATAATTGGGAAGATCGTTATCGTTATGTCATTGAGCTTGGTCATGAGTTACCGCCTTTTCCAGAAAGTGCTCGAAACGAAGCCCACAAAGTTCCTGGTTGTGTTAGCCAAGTATGGCTTTTATCTTCACGGAATAATTCGGAAGATCCAATATTAACCTTTCAAGGCGATTCCGATGCTCATATTGTACGTGGACTCATTTACATTCTTCTGGCTTTTTATTCAGGCAAGAAAGCTTCTGAAATTCGTAATTCTAATGCTCAAGATCTTTTTGAAAAACTTGGCTTAAATGAAAATCTCACACCACAACGATCAAACGGTCTAAAATCAATGATTAAACGGATTCGCAACGAAAGTTATGTATAATCCTCTTTGCAGAGAGGACTATACACATAAAAACTCTACAAAAAACACATACAATAAAAAACAACTTTATATACGAATCATTTTCTCGCAAAATATGACTTATTTAGCTTTTTTTCGTTTGCTTTTGCGTCCAAGCCCCATTTCTTTAGCCAAAGCTGATCGTGTTTTTGCATAATTAGGCGCCACCATAGGATAAGAGCTGTCTAACTGCCATTTTTCACGATATTCCTCTGGCAACATTCCATAATGTGTCATGAGATGACGCTTGAGAGATTTAAATTTTTTTCCATCTTCAAGACAAATGAGATAATCAGGAAATACTGAACGCTTTGGATTAACGGCAGGCCTTTGTTTTTCAACTTCGACTTCCGTTAACTCTGGATTCCCTGCTTTACGAAAAGCAGCATGGACATCAGCAATTAAACTTGGCACTTCAGTCGGTCGAATAGAATTATTACTCACGTAGGCAGCAACAATATCAGCAACCAATGTAATAACTAAATTGCTTTCAGTCTCTAAGACTGCACGATGTTCCATTCTTGTTTCCTTTAATTTAAAATCGAGTAATTCAAAATCGAGATATAGTGCATATACTCATAATACAAAGATGCCATGCACATGAGCTTCATATTGTACAAAAATCTTTTTGTCAATTCAATTATTCTATAAAATTGCCAAAATCACAAAAAATCAAATAAATACCTCTTTTTTGTCATAATATACAATAAGAAAAATGAAATTTTTTACATGTTAAAATATAGTTCTATTCTATAACATGTTATGCATAATATATAGCATATCACAAATATAAAAAAATATAAGATAATTTATTGATTTTTTTTGAGAATGTAAAATAAATTTAGGAATTATAAAAATATAACTATAAATATGACAATATATTATTGTTTATAGTATAAACTATTTATCGATATTTGATAGAATATTTATTTATTTTTTTATGGTATGATGACAAAAAAATTAGATATATTTATTTTACTGCTATAAAACTATAAATTTATACTGTTTCAAAAAAAATCAATTATTCCTCTTATGACTTATATTGTCTGACCAGTCACTTCTATTATAAAAGTGGTATTCCATCTTTAAAAAACAATAGCTATGACAGCTAATGAATAGAAGGATATTAAGTGTAAAAATTATCACGACGTTATTTTTGCAGTTAAGTAGAATTTATATTTTTGCGCTTGCATCAATAATTGTGATTCTAACATATAAATGAAGCTATTAACATATTTTATATAGGATTGTGTATGACCCACACTTTTGTAATTCCTCCCAAAGCATCTAGAATCACTCATAAGGAAATATATCATGGTATTTTTCGTGATGATCCCTATCATTGGTTACGTGCGTCTAACTGGCAAGATGTTTTAAAAAATCCTAACTGTCTTGATTCCAATATTCGACATTATCTCGAAAAAGAAAATGCTTATCAGGCGGCTCAAATGGCTGATACAAAGCCATTACGAGATTTGCTTTTTAGCGAAATGAAAAGCAGGATCCAAGAGAACGATAGTTCCGTTCCTATACAAAATGGACCTTTTGCTTATGGTTTTTCTTATGTTACCGGAGGGCAACAACCACATTATTTTCGGACACTAAGGAATGGTGGAGAAAGACATGTTTATCTTAATGGTGATCTTTTGGCTGAAGGTAAGGAATATTTCAATTTTGGTTCCATTCAAGAATCTCCTGATCATAAATATGTTGTATGGACCTATGACGATAAAGGATCAGAATTTTATACAGCTAAAATTCGTAATTTAGACACATTATCTGATTTTATGGACACCATTACTGATACATCTGGACAAATTGTGTGGGATGCTCAATCTGAAGGTTTTTTCTATACAAAAGTAGATGAAAATCACCGTCCTTCTAAGCTTTATTATCATCGCTTAAACACAGATCAATCGCAAGATATACTTATTTTTCATGAAGATAATCCAGGCTTTTTCTTAAATGTAAGCGGTTCTAAGCTTCATGATGTTATTTATATGAGTATTCGTGACCATGAAACGTCAGAGATCTGGTTAATTTCTGCAAAAGCGCCTCTTAATGCTCCTCAATGTGTACGAAAACGGCAAAAAGGTGTTGAATATTCACTGACAGAAGGTGGTGATGTCTTTTATATCCTTACCAATATAGATAATGCAAAAGACTTTAAAATGATGGTTGCGCCGTATGCTGCGCCGCAATCAGAAAATTGGTCAGAGCTTGTGTCTCATCAGCTTGGACGTTTGATCCTATCTCATGATGCGTATCAAGACTTTCTTATTTGGCTCGAACGCTTTGAAGGACTTCCTCGTATAAGAATTATGGATCGTACGACAAAACAAATCCATTCCATTGCTTTTGATGAAGAGGTTTATTCTTTAGGTTTGCAAGGTGCAGCGGAATATAATAGTCAGTCCATTCGTTTTTCTTACTCATCGATGACAACGCCTGATCAAATCTTTGATTATGAGGTAAAAAGTCGCAAAAGAACATTGTTAAAGACGCAAATAATTCCCTCTGGCCATAATAAAGATGAATATATAACGCGACGCATTATAGCCACTGCAGAGGATGGTGAAAAAATTCCCATCTCACTTTTTTATCATAAAACGACACCTCTTAATGGTCGTGCACCTTGTCTGCTTTACGGTTATGGTGCTTATGGGATCTCTATTCCTGCGAGTTTTAATAGTAATGCACTTTCTCTCGTAAACAGAGGTTTTATTTATGCTATTGCACATATTCGTGGAGGCAAGGAAAAAGGGGTTGAATGGTATGAGAAAGGAAAACATCGTTTTAAATATAACACATTTACCGATTTTATTGCGTGTGGGCGTTATCTTGTAAACAATAACTTCACAGCTCATGATCGGCTTATTGCGCACGGTGGGTCGGCAGGAGGAATGTTGATGGGGGCTATTGCCAATATAGCGCCACAAGATTTTTCTGGAATCGTAGCGAATGTGCCTTTTGTTGATGTTTTAACAACGATGCTCGATGCTTCCTTACCCCTAACGCCCCCTGAATGGCCCGAATGGGGAAATCCTCTTGAATCACGAGAAGATTATAATCTTATAGCTTCTTATTCTCCCTATGATAACGTCAAAGCGCAAAAATACCCCCCCATGCTTGTAATCGCAGGATTAACCGATCCTCGTGTAACTTACTGGGAACCTGCAAAATGGGTAGCAAAATTGCGTGCGTTAAAAACAGATGATAATGCAATTTTATTGCGGATTAATATGGACGCAGGACATGCTGGTGCAGCTGGACGTTTTTCAAAGTTAGAAGAAGTTGCCTATATCTATGCTTATATTCTAAAGATAGCAGAAAAGACAGTTGTTAATCTATAATATCTTTGCTTATCAGACCCTATAATTCATTGAATTATAGGGTCTGATAGACACTAAAAAATTATCTAGATAGTTTACAAACCGCAATTTTCATAAAGTTTTAAAACATAATCCCAATTGATCAAATGATCTACGAAAGCTTCAAGATATTTCGGGCGAGCATTGCGATAGTCAATGTAATAGGAATGTTCCCACACATCCACACCCAGGATAGGTTGAGCATCATGGACCAAGGGATTTTCACCATTCGGCGTTTTCATAATTTCAAGCTTACCATCTTTAACAACAACCCATGCCCATCCGGAACCAAATTGGGCACCAGCAGTAGCAATAAAATCAGCACGGAACTTGTCATAGCCACCTAGATCAGATTCAATCGCTTTTGCTAGCTTTTCAGGCAGCTTTTGACCACCACCATCTTTTTTCATCCAATGCCAGAAATGGTTATGATTGTAATATTGCGCTGCATTATTAAATAAACCAATATTTTTTCCAAAACTTTTTTTAATAACCTCTTCAAGGCTTTCATTTTCTAAGCCTGCGTCTTTTATAAGATTGTTGGTATTGGTGAGATAAGCGAGGTGATGCTTATCATGATGATATTCAAGCGTTTCACGTGACATATAAGGCGAAAGAGCATCGTAATCATAAGGCAATGCAGCCAATTCAAAAGCCATTTAAAAATCTCCTCGATTCTAATTGTTAAGCTTACTTTAAAAGCCTAATTTGCCATTTGCAGCATCTAAAAGCAAATGTTGAATGCTTATATTAATTAATTTTAATGTCTTTCTTTTTGTTGTAAAAGTAGCTTTTAGGAAATGTATGTTAATGAATCAAAAAAAAGACTCTGATCTATATAAATAGTGCTTTTGAAGATTTTTTATGTCTATGAACGGGCAAAAATATCATGATTTTGCGAATGAAAAGTAAATGGAGAGAACTGTCATTTTTTGTTCTTATACCTAAAAATATTTTTTCACATACGACATAAAATACTTTTATTTTTTTGCAAATCTTTTCTAATCCATTCACGGATCATAGTATTTACAATAAAAATTAAGTCATATGTTTAAGAGACATTTCTCAATGTGCTTAATCTCATTTGATAGCGCTATCTATGAATAACAAGCCATTGGATATTATCATCTTTATGCTTAATGAAAGAGCACAGCGGTCATCATACATTATGTCAGTTCTCAATATGGTGACAGCTTTTGTTTTAATTGAGCAAGATGAGATTTGGATATATCAAAAAAAGTAAAGCATATGTTAATTTATTAGAGACATGAGTAAACGATAAAATTTTCTATTTCTAGAAAATCAACAAAAGAGCAAAATAATTGATGGATCAAGGTTTATGACTTGTGTTAGAAGGATAACAGTCTATCCCTTTCTGTTGCGAATGGGTATCGATGCATTATATTGCACACAGCAGGGAGATTTTGTGATAAAAAAGTAAAGTCTTTGATTTTCAGATATTGCGTCCAATCACAGGAATCGCTATAAGGTGCAAAAGTAATTATGAGGCATATTTTTTTGGGGTATAGCCAAGCGGTAAGGCACCGGTTTTTGGTACCGGCATTCCCTGGTTCGAATCCAGGTACCCCAGCCATACTTTAATGAAATCAATGAGTTATCAGGAAGTGCGGGAATTTTATTTCCGTTGATTCTTTTAACTTATTTTCTGTATATCCCTAACTTTTTTGAAGCTTTTTAATTGCTTCTATTGCGAGACGTTTACGATCTGCGCTCTTTGTGTAAAGAGATGCCATATTATCCTCAGTCCAGCCAAAAAGTGCTTTCATTTGTGAAACTGTAGCACCGGCATTAGCTGCGCGGGTGGCTGCTAATTTTCTCAATCCATGGGCTGATTTTTTTATCCCTGATGCATTGCAAGCTTTACGAAATAAGTTGCCAAAACTTTCCTTAGTCAGTTTTTTACCTTCTTTTCCACAAATAAATGTTTCATCACCTACGGGACCAACTTTAAGGGTTTCTGCAAGCTCTGGTAAAATAGGAAGAAAAACATCTGTTTTAAATTGGCTCTTTTCTGTTTTGAGATGAATAATATCATCTTTGACATCTTTCCAGCCAATGCGAACGGCGTCACCACGGCGTAAGCCCGTATACAAAAGAATATCAATCCAAACGCGTTCATGGGTACCATGATGCCATTTGTGATAATATTTATCTATGTCTTCTTCTAACCATGGGGTGAAGCCTTCTGCGTTAAAGGATTTTGGCGGTTTTATGTTAAAAGCGGGGTTTCTGTTTAAAAGAGCATTATCAACCGCCCAATTAAAAAGACCATTTAAAGCCGTTAAAAAGTGTCTTGCTGCTGCGGGAGTATTGCGTCTTCTTTCTACGGCATCAAGAATATGTTGTTTTTCTATGCTTTTATAAGCGCGATTACCAATATGTTTAGAAACATTGTTTAGAATTCTATATTTAACTTTTTTTGTTGACTCTGATTGATTATGCCATTGCATGCTTTGTAAATACTGATGCAATAACCAGTCAAAAGATCCTTCTGTAAGCTTAGTGCGTTTTATTATTTTAGAAGAGCCATTTTGCGCATGCTTAAGGGCAAGTGTATAATTGTCAACAAATTCTTGCGTTCCGTAAGTTCCTTCAATCCGAAGCCGTGGTCCATGACCAATACGGACATACCATATGATTTTACCATGGCGTGTACGTTCACGAACAAGATAGGGTGGACGACGTTTAGGCATGGTTAGAATTCTATGCCGTCAACAGAGGGACAAGATGACTGAGTACGACATTCTTCTTGTTCGTTTTCAAGAGGTGGAAAGTCTTCAATACTATAAGCATTATGCCTTGTTGTTGGTGGTTCTACAGTTTTATTGATATGAATGAGTAACTCTCCAGTGGGTTTTATTTCTACAATCTCTGCACCTTGTTTTTTGGCTTCTCTTAAAGCGCGTGCAATGGCTGGTTGGGTTATGGTAGGTGGGCGGTGTGCCATGTCAGTTCCCCTTAATTTAGGTGCAATTCC